>JBEKAO010000059.1:0-15737 GCA_050015855.1 Opitutaceae bacterium
ATCCTGGGCTTCATGGCCAGGAGCGGCAGCCCGATCCACATCTCGGCGAGCCTCAGGTTGTCCGTGGGGACCTCCGGGCAGTCCCGGGCGAGATAGGAGTATCCGGCCAGCATGAAGCCCGGTTCGTCGAAAACCGGGGATTTGTCCCGCGCGGAGTCGAAGCAAAGAAGGGCGAATAGCGCCAGGATCGCCGCCGCGAGGCAGGGAACGCCGATGAAACCCGGCGAACGCCACGCATCCGGCGACAGAAGCCCCCTGGGAGAGAACCGCATGGCTACTCGGAGTACTCGGCCCAGCTTGAGCGCGTTTCGGAGAGCCGCACACGCTCGATTCTCACGTGCCCCGGGAGTTGCCCGGGGGCATTCCCGCCTTCGGCGAACTTTCGCTTCAGTTCGTCGAAGACGGCCTTTGCCATGATCTCGCTCGTGGGGTCGGCGCCGTCGAACGGCACAATCCGCCCTCCATAGGCCTTTTGGAGGAATCCGAAATTCGGATCGTCGGTGTTCAGGCACAGCGCATGGTCCCAGCGGTCGAGAAAATCCTTCAAAGCCTCCCGGATCCGCTTGAAGTCGCAGACCATGTCGTTCCCGTCGAGCCGGTCCGACGCCACGACCACCTCGACGGTGCGGCTGTGGCCGTGGGGAAACCGGCATTTTCCGGGATGCTTCGACAGGATGTGGCCGCTCTCGAATTCGAAGCTTTTGCAGATGCGGAATGGCATGGCCTTGGGAAGGTGGATCCCGGCCACTCTGCCCGCCCCTGCCCCGCCCTTCGAGCCCGTTTTTAGACGGCGGTTCCGAACCCGTTGCCCGTCAAGTGAATCCGTGCAACCCCGTGCTCCCCGCAAACAGCCGGTGCTCCATCACCTCCCGCTCGGCCCTGAGCCAGAACTCGATGTCGCTGCCCCTTCCGTTGCCCTCGCTCCGCCAGATCTCGTCGGCGCGATGCGCGACTTCCAGCTGCAATTGCGACAGGTCGTCCTCCATCGGGGCGGCCGGCACCTCCTGGTCGTCATGCGCGGTATTCATATTGTAGTACATTTGAGGTTCCGACAAAAGGGGATTGTTGCCGATACGACCGCCCTTCGCAGAAAAGGTGCCCTCCTCCCGCGCGATTTCAACCGCCCTACTGTGAAGATCGTGAAACGACGGCGATCCGCCGGAACCTCAAAGGGCCTCCCGGTAGAGCTCCTCGTATGCCGCCGCAGCCCTGCGCCACCCGAAATCGCGGGCCATTCCCCTGGACTGGATGGCGGCGTAGCGGGCCTTGTTCGCGTAGAGCCTGAGCGCCCGCCGGAGCGCCTCGCCGAGGCCCTTCGCGGTCGGCGCGCACATGATCCCGGTGCCGGTCTTCGGGTTGGCGTCGGCATCGACGACCGTGTCCACGAATCCGCCGACGCGGCTCACAATCGGCACGGTTCCATAGACCTGCGAATACATCTGGTTCAGGCCGCTGGGCTCGAAGAGGGACGGCATGACGAAGAAATCGCTCCCCGCCTCGATCAGGTGGCTCATGGCCTCATCCAGCTGGCTGTTCAGGAACACCTTGTCCGGCGCCCTGTCCCGCATTGCGCGGAACGCGACCTCGTACTTCCTCTCGCCCGCCCCCAGAATGATGAACCGGCAGTTCTCCCGCCGGAAAAACTCCTCGTTCGCGAGGATCAGCTCCACGCCCTTCTGCTCCACGAGCCGGCAGACGATTCCGAAGACCGGCCCCGCGAAGTCCGGCGGGAATCCGCATTTGGCCAGCAAGGCCGCCCGGCATAGGGATTTGCCGGTCAGGTCGGTCGCCGAGTATTTCGCGGGAATGAGGGAGTCGATCGCTGGATTCCAGATCGAGGTGTCGACCCCGTTGAGCAGCCCCACGATGTCCTCGGCGCGGGTCTGGACGACCCCGTCTAGCCCGCATCCGTACTCCGGGGTCTGGATTTCCTTGGCGTAGTTCGGGCTCACCGTCGTCACCCGGTCGGCGAAGACGATTCCCGCCTTCATGAGGTTGATCTGGCCGTAGAATTCGAGTCCGTCGATCGTGTTGAGGGCGTCGGGCAGGTTTGTGAGAGCGAACGTGGATGCCGGGAAGAGCCCCTGGTAGGCGATGTTGTGGATCGTGAATACGGTCTTGTCGGCGAGGGTGATCGCGAGCTTTCGCTCGGCGTCCCTCAAGAGCAGAGGCAGGAGCGCCGCCTGCCAGTCGTGGCCGTGGACGATGTCCGCCTGCATATCGAGGAGCCGGAGCGTCTCGACGACCCCCTTGCAGAAGAAGATGAAGCGCGGCCCGTTGTCCTCATAATCCCTCTCGCCCGTGCCGTAGGGATTGCGCCGGTCGAAGAACTCCTCCCGGCAGATGAAATAGACGGTGAGGTTCGCGCGCGGCGAAAACGCCAGGACGTCGCCCGCCAGGTACCCGTCGCCCATCTCTATCTTCAGGCGGAGCTTGCGCTCGGCACCCGCGGCATCGGCGCGGTCCATGGCGGCCCGGTAACCCGGCATGAAGACGGCCACCTCGTGGCCGTCATCCGCCTGGATTCCGCTCAGCGCCCCCACGACATCGGCCAGGCCGCCGGTCTTCAGATACGGAAAAACTTCGCTGGCGGCGTGGACGATTTTCATCGTATGGCCCCTCCTAGGCTTCATCGAATGGCGCAATGGTCAAGGATGGACTGGGTGGGCCGGAGAAACAAAATGGTTTGATGTTCGGATTTGGCGTTGTGGAGTATTCCGGCCATGCCGCCAGCCACTGGGCATCCAGCCCGGAATACTCCCGACGGACACTCGGCGCCAAAACAGGGTTCATTCCGGCGCCCGGATTGGCCCGCCATTGTCGGCGGAGCCATCCTTGCGGCCGGGGCAATCGCGGCCTATGGCCGGATCTTTTCCTTTCCGCTCGTCTTCGACGACATTCCATCGATCGCGGACAACCCGTCCATCCGTCACTGGGCCACCGCGATTTGGCCCCCGATCGACACGGTCGCCTGCGGCCGGCCGGTCCTGAACCTTTCCTTTGCGCTCAACTGGGCCATCGGCGGCGCCTCGGTCTGGAGCTATCATGCGGCGAACCTGGCGATTCACGTTCTGGCCGGGCTCGCTCTTTTCGGAGTCCTCCGCCGAACCCTTTTGCCCCGGGCGATTCCCAGGGCGAACTGGATCGCTTTCTCGGCCGCTCTTCTTTGGACCCTGCATCCCCTGCACACCGGAGCAGTCACCTACATCTCCCAGCGCGCGGAGTCGCTCATGGGGCTGTTTTACCTGCTCACCGTTTACTGTTTCATCCGCTGTGCGCAGGCCTCCTCGGGTCCGATTCGCGGGACGCGGCGCAACCCCTGGGCGGCGCTGTCGATCCTTGCCTGCCTCCTCGGCATGGCGACCAAGGAGGTGATGGCCACCGCGCCGTTGATCGTCCTGCTCTATGACCGGACCTTCCTCGCCGGGACCTTTGGGGAGGCCTGGCGGCGGCGCCGGAGGGTGCACATGGGCCTTGCGGCCACTTGGTTGATCCTCGCCATCCTGGTTCCCTTTACCCGCGGCAGGAACGGCACCGTCGGTTTCGGCGGGGGCGTCTCCTGGTGGGGCTACGAGCTGACCCAGGCTCCAACCATCCTGCGCTACCTGAAGCTTTCGGCATGGCCGCACCCGTTGGTTTTTGACTACGGGACGGAATGGGGGGCCGCTTCATGGGCGGCTCTGATGCCGGTCGCGGTCGTGATCGTATTGGCGGCGGCTTCCGTGTGGGCCCTTTCCCGCCCCGATTTTCGCGAAAGATCCCTTGGTTTCGCGGGAGCCTGGTTCTTCGCGATTCTCGCTCCGTCTAGCCTCATCCCCAATTTGCGGCAAACGGCGGCCGAATACCGGATGTACTTGGCGCTGATTCCCATAGTCGCGCTATTCGCGGTCGGGGTTTACCGGCGGCTCGGCCGCGCCGCGCTGCCGGTCAGCCTGGCGCTTGGGGCCTTTCTGTTCGCGCTCACCTATCAGCGCAACGAGCAGTATCGAAGCGCCCTCGCGCTATGGACCGACACGGTCGCAGCCAGCCCCGCCAATCCCTGGGCGCACACCAATCTGGGCGTCGCCCTTGAAGAAACCCCGGGCCGGTTGAATGACGCGATCGCCCAGTATGAGGAGGCGATTCGCCTGAAGCCGGATTACGCCGATGCGCACAGCAATCTTGGCGGCGCCCTGGAGAAGATTCCGGGCCGATTGAACGACTCCATCGCCCAGTGCAGGGAGGCGCTTCGCCTGAAACCGGATTATGCCGACGCGCACAACAATCTGGGTGCCGCCCTGGAGCAGGTGCCGGGGCGGTTGGATGAGGCGATCGCCCAGTATGAAGAGGCGCTGCGCTTGAATCCGAACATGGCCGAGGCGCATGCCAATCTCGGCAGGGCCCTGAGCGCGGAAGGCCGGACCGTTGAGGTGATCGCCCAGTATGAAGCGGCGCTTCGCCTGGACCCAAACAATGCCGAGGTGCATAACAATCTCGGCAACGCCCTGAACGCCAGGGGCCGGACCGCGGAGGCGATCGCCCAGTATGAAGCGGCGCTTCGCCTGAACCCGGATATGGCCGAGGCGCATAGCAACCTCGGCGTCACCCTGGCGAAGACGCCCGGGCGATTGAACGACGCGATCGCCCAGCTGGAGGAGGCGCTGCGCCTGCGACCGGATGTCGCCGAACTCCACCTGCGAATCGCCATCGTGCTCCTCAACTCGCCCGGCCGCAGGGACGAGGCCAGGGCGCACCTGGAGACGGTCCTGCGCCTCCAGCCGGGGAACGACACCGCCCGCCGGATCCTGGCCGAAATTCAGGCCTCCCAGCCTTGAGAAACCCGCCCAGCGCAGGGGTTTGGGTCCGCCGCCCGATGGGGCTACCGCCGATCTTCATTGCCCCACGCGACAGGATGCCGTTTATTGGCCCATACTTTGTCTATGATGCTACGCGAACGGCTGCTCGCCCACTTGCGCGAGCCGGCCTACACGCCGGCCGATGAGTCAGAACTTTGCCGGCGGTTGGGTTTGAACAAGAAACAGGGCTTTTCCCTTTCCCACGAGATTCGGCAATTCCTTTCCGAAGGAATTGTCGTTCGCGGCGCCGGAGGCCGCCTCCAGGTAAGGGGCGCCGAGGGGGAGATCCTCGGGTGCATCCAATTTCGGGCGGGCGGTTCGGCCTTCGTGAACCCGGATGCCCCGGTCACTTCCTCGGCGAAACTGCCCGCGATCCAGATACCCGCGGAGGAGACCGATGTCGCCCTTCCCGGGGACCGGGTCGCCGTCCGCATACTGGAAGGGGTGCAGGGCAGGCGGGCCGGAGAGCCGGTCGGAAAGGTCCTGCGCGTCATCGAGCGGGGGCGGGACACCGTGGTCGGCGACCTGAGGCAGGAGGCGCGCTCGTTCATCGTCGTGCCCGACGACCCGCGGTTCGTCCACGCGGTCCATATCGCCGATCCGGCGCGTTCCAGCCTGAAACCGGCTCCGCGCCCGGGGGACAAGGTGGTCGTGCGGCTGGCGGAGTGGAAGCACAGGCGCCAGGCCCTGAACGGCGAAATCATAAACCGGCTCGGACGCACCCACGAGCCCCGGACCGAACTGCTGGGCGTCTTCGAAAAGTTCGGCCTGGATCCCCGCTTTCCCCCGACCGTCGAGCGGGAGGCCGCCTCCCTGCCCCAACGGGTGCCCGACCGGGACCTGGCCGGGCGGGCCGATTACCGGAATGTTCCGGTCTTCACGATCGATCCCGACGACGCCAAGGATTTTGACGACGCCCTTTCCCTCGAGCCCCTCGCCGGGGGCGCCGTCCGGGTGGGCGTTCACATCGCCGATGTGTCCCATTACGTGCGCTCCGGGACGGCCATCGACACCGAGGCGCAGCGGCGGGGCAATTCGACGTACCTCGTGGGCGCCGTCATCCCGATGCTTCCGGAGAAGCTGTCCAACGGGCTTTGCTCGCTGGTCGAGGGCGAGAACCGCCTCTGCAAGGCGGTCTTCCTGACTTTTGGCAAGACCGGGCGGCTGGAGGACACCTCGTTTGCCAACACGGTCATCCGCAGCCGCAAGCGCCTCACCTACCGGCAGGCCCATGCGCTCCTTTTCGAGAACGATTTCGACGTGATCCGGGCCCTCCCCGTCCCGCCAAAGCACCAGACCGGCTCGACCGGCCGGCCGATGCGGGACTTGAGCGACGCCGAGATGGTCGATTTGCAGTCCTGGCTTCGGGCCCTTTGGCGGATCGCCGGCCGTCTGCGGCACGAGCGCATGGCCCACGGGAGCCTCGATCTGGACATGCCCGAGACGAAGATCTTCGTCGACGAGCGCGGCTTTGCCGACCGGCTCGAGCGGATCGAGCAGGACGAAAGCCATCAGTTGATCGAGGAGTTCATGCTCGCCGCGAACGAGGCCGTCGCCCGGCTGACGCGCACACAGCACCTGCCCTCGCTCTACCGGGTGCACGACGACCCCGATGAGGAAAAGCTGGAGGAATTCCGCCAGTTCGCGGCGACCTTCGGGATCCAGGCGGGCGACCTGACCCGCCGGGAGGAGGTGACGAAGCTCCTGGGCGCGATCGCGAAGCACCCCCAGAGCTACGCCCTGCGGACCCAGTTTCTGCGAAGCCTCAGGAAAGCGTGCTACCGGGCGACTCCGGACGGGCATTACGGGCTGCACAAGAAAGACTACACCCATTTCACCTCCCCGATCCGCCGGTACTCCGACCTGGTCGTCCACCGGGTGCTTCACACCTACCTCGTAAAGCATGGGCACATCGCCGCCGGCGGGCACGCCGGATACGATATTCGCGGGGTGGAAGGCCTGGCGGAGCACCTGAGCCTCATGGAGATCAACTCCGCCGAGGCGGAGCGCGAGAGCGTCAAGATCAAGCTTCTGGAATTCTTCGAGCGCGAACTCACGAAGAAGAAGCGCACCTCGTTCGTGGCGGTCGTCACGGATGTGCGCCCGCGCGGATTCTTCATCGAGCTTGTCGAGTCGATGACGTTCGGCTTTGTCGCGGCCTCCAAGCTCGCCGACGACAGCTACGTCCTGAACACGGCCGGCACGGCCCTCATCGGACGGCGCAAGCGCAAGGTCTATGCGGTGGGCGCCCGCCTGGACGTCGTCGTGGACAAGGTCGACCGGTACCGCCGGATGATGGATTTCCGCCCGGCCTGATTTTGCCCCGGGCCCGGTTCCGTGTATATTTCACGCCTATGAAAAACTATGAATTCGCACAGGGCTTTCGTTCGCTTTACGACAAGGCGGTCCGCCTTTACGCGAAGGGCCGGCGCGGCGCCGGAAAGTTCTTCACCCGCAGGGAAAAGGCGTGGCTCGCGGCAAACGGGCTGACGGCCCAGAACCTCTACGACTACGCCGAGGACGAGAAGAACTACGGGGAGCCGGGCTATGACCGCGCACTCGGCATCGAGCTGATCCGCCGCGACTACTTCCTTCTGGAACAGGGCGGAAAGCGCTCCAGGAAGGTCCTGGACGAATCCACGCTTCCCCCGAAAACCGCCTCGGTGAAGGGGATCGACTGGCTTCCCAGGATCATTCCAAAGGCCCGGGCGAAGCTTCGCGGCGAATTGCCCCAGAACCTGATGTACTGCTGCGGGGGTGACCGGCGGTTTTTCAAGGCAAACGACATCCTTCCTTCCGAGTTCCTCGCCGTTGTCTGGAAGTTCGAGAAAAAGGACGGCGCGGTCGTGAATTGGGTGGCTCGCCGAAGGGCCGCCGCGCGCTGAGCCAGGAAATTGCCGGTAGATCGTTGACGGACTGCGATAGGTGGTTAATTTTCCGTTCCATAAGGACCCCTAACGGTTCCTATTCAACGGACGATTAGCCCTCATGAGCAATTACTCGTTAAACATCAACGGCCAGTCCCATAATGTGGACGTGGCGCCGGATACGCCCCTGCTGTGGGTGCTCCGCGACACACTCGGCCTCGTCGGAACCAAGTTTGGGTGCGGGATCGGCCAATGCGGCGCCTGCACGATCCACATCAACGGCGTCGCCTCCCGCGCCTGCCTGACGCCCGTGTCCGTGGCGGCTGGAGTGAAGGTGACGACGATCGAGGGGCTGTCCGCGGACGGCTCCCACCCCCTCCAGCGGGCCTGGATGGAGCTGGACGTGCCCCAGTGCGGCTACTGCCAGGGCGGCCAGATCATGTCGGCCGCAGCCCTTCTTTCCAGAAACCCCAGCCCGTCGGACCAGGACATCGACGACGCGATGTCGGGAAACATCTGCCGCTGTGCGACGTATTACAGGATCCGCGCGGGAATACATCGGGCGGCCGAGCTCGCATCCGGAAAGGCGTCGTCATGAGCCTTCTTCAAACCCAGCCGACCAGCCGGCGATCGTTCCTGAAGCTTTCAGCCCTTGCGGGCGGAGGCCTTGTCCTCGCCTACTACCTCAGATCCGCGGGCTCGGTCCGCGGCCAGGTCGCGAAGCCGTCGGGCGAGTCAATGGAGGAGACGTTCGCCCCGAATGCCTTCGTCAGGATCGCGCCCGACGGGACCGTCACCATCTATTCGGCGCGGCCGGAGATCGGCCAGGGGATCAAGACCTCCCTTCCGATGATCGTCGCGGAGGAACTGGACGTGGATTGGAAGAACGTGAAGATCGTCTCGGCTCCCCTCGATCCCGCGTTCGGCAACCAGGGCGCCGGCGGGAGCACCTCGACCCCCCAGTCCTACACCAATCTCCGCAGAGTGGGCGCCACCGCCCGCACGATGCTGGTCCAGGCTGCGGCCAAGACCTGGGGCGTGCCCGAAAGCGAGTGCTATGCGGAAAACGGGGTCGTCCACCACCGCGACACCGGCAGGACCCTCAGCTACGGGGACCTGGTCGAGGCCGCCTCAAAGCTGCCCGTCCCCGATGAGCAGTCCGTCCGCCTCAAGGACCCGAACGAATTCAAGCTTCTCGGTTCGAGGATCGGGGGCGTGGACAATCCGAAGGTCGTCACGGGCCAGCCGCTTTTCGGCATCGACCAGAAGATTCCCGGGATGCTGTACGCCGTGTACGTCAAGTGCCCGGTCTGGGGCGGCAAGGTCATCGAGGCCAATGTCGATGCAATCAAGTCCCTGCCCGGCGTCCGCGACGCATTCGTCCTCGATCGCACCGTTCCCCACCGCGACAATCTCACGGGCCTGGTCCCCGGGGTCGCAATCGTGGCGGAATCGACCTGGGCCGCATTCAGCGCCAGGGAGAAGCTCGACGTGAAATGGGAGGAGGGTCCCAACGCCGGGAAGAGCTGGGCCGGATTCATGGAAGCGGCGAAGGACATGGCCCGGAATGGAACGGGAATGCAAACCGTGCGCCACGACGGGGACGCGGCGGCCGCGCTCAAGGGCGCCGCGAAGACCGTGCAGGCGGACTACCGCTACGCGTTTCTTTCGCACACCGACCTGGAGCCCCAGAATACGACGATCAGCATCCAGGGCGATCACGCCGAGGTGTGGTCGCCGACCCAGAGTCCCGGCGACACCCGCCGGTACGCTGCGGAGGTGCTCGGAATTCCCCCGGACAATGTCCGCGTCAACATCACGCGGATCGGCGGCGGGTTCGGCCGCCGCCTGCAGCCCGATCCGGCCATGGAGGCCGCGGCGATCGCCCAAAAGGCGGGTGTGCCGATCAAGCTCGTCTGGAGCCGCGAGGACGACATGCAGCACGACCATTACCGGCCCGGCGGATTCCATTCCTTCCAGGGAGGCGTCGACGAGAAGGGGCGCCTGGTGGCGATGACGAGCAAGCACATGTTTTTCGACAGCGGCATCGGCGCCGATCACTACCCTGGCCGGTTCGTTCCCAACTACCTCCTCGAGGTCGGAAAGATAGAAAACGGGGTTCCGATGGGCCCCTGGCGCGCCCCCGGAAGCAACACGTACGCCTTTGTCATCTGCAGCTTCCTGGACGAGATGGCCCACGCGGGCGGGCGCGACCCGGTCGAGTTCGCCCTCGAGCTATTGGGCGACCGCAACATGGTCGAAGGGACAGGGCAGCGCGGCCAGCGCTACAACGCCGAGCGCATGCGCGGCGTCGTGAAACTGGTCGCCGACAAGTCCGGCTGGGGTCAGAAGCTGCCCCGCGGCCGCGGAATGGGCCTGGGATACTACTTCAGCCACGCCGGCTACATTGCCGAAGTGGCGGAAGTGACGGTCAGCCAGACCGGCCAGCTCAAGGTCGACCGGGTGGTGGCCGCGGTCGACGTCGGTTCGCAGATCGTGAACCTGAGCGGCGCCGAGAACCAGATCCAGGGCTCGATCATCGACGGCCTGAACGCCGCCTGGCGCCAGCAGCTCGACATCCAGAAAGGGAAGGTCGTCCAAAGCAATTTTAACGAATACACGATGCTTCGGATCCCCGACGCGCCCCGCAAGATCGAGATTCATTTCAACAAGACCGATTATCCTCCGACCGGCCTGGGCGAACCCTGCCTGCCTCCCCTCGCCCCGGCCGTTGCAAATGCGGTCTTTGCGGCCACGGGAGTCCGCATCCGCCAGCTTCCCTTCGCCCTCACCGATCTCCGCTGGACGTAGTTCGGATCAGAGCAGTTCCCCCTGGACCGCGTCCGACCCAGCCTCTCCCGGCGCAATTCCGAGAAAGGCCCCGTAGCGCTTGATCCAGTCGTCGAGCTTCGCGATGTAATAATCCGGGTCGTACGGCGCCGCTTCCGCATCGTACTGCGCCAGCGGCCTTGCGCGCTGCCAGTCGTTCGTGCGGCCCTTGGAGCGCGCCGTGATGTAATAGCTGATGCGCTCGCCCATCCGCGGCCGGGGGTTCATCTGCAGGGCGGCTTCAGCCGCCGCCCGCCGCGGCTTCCCGCCGGAGGCGATCAGCCGCTCGTAGGCCTCGGGGCTCTGGCTCAGGCTCTCGCCCTTGGCCAGTTCCTCCACCGGGACCTGCCGGGCGGCAATCCTCTTCCGGTAGTCCTCGACGAGCGCCAGCGGCGATTCGGGAGTCTCCCCCACAAGGAAATGGATCAGCCTGTCCGACAGCCGCTGGAGATAGGGCTCGATTCCCCGCGAGCGCAGGGCGCTCCCGCGCAGGATGATCTTCCGGCCGTCGAAAAGGGCGTAGTTCTTGGCCTTGTAGCAGAACATGGCGGAATAGCGGCCGTCGAACTCGAGCTCGATCCCGCTCGGGAGGATCTTCTCAACCAGGGATAGCAGCGCATCGGGCTCCCGGAAGTACTGCTCCGATGCAAGGTAGATTCCATCCGTGTCCGCCTCGAGGATCGTGCACCCGTGCCGCGTGAATTCCTCGATCAGGGCTTGCAGCAGCTCGCGCCCCCGCCGGGTGACTTCCGCCGCGAGCTCCCCGTCGCCAAACCGGGCCCCGGAAAACCCGAGGTAGCCGTAGAATGAATTGATCAGGATCTTGAAAGCCGCCTGCCGCGCCTGCGCCTCCGCCCGCTCCTCCTCGGTGGGGGCGTCGCGCGCGAGGATCTTGAACTTCAGCCGGTATTCCCGAAGCGACTTCAAAAGCGGGATGAAAACCCCGAGCGAGTCGTTAACCGGGTTCCGCCCGATGTGCAGAAGCAGGCTCGGATAGAGCGAGGCGACGTCGAAATGCAGGACATCGCGGAAGACCCCGGCGTGGAAGCTGCGCGTATACCCGCCCTCGAAGGGCCGGATCTCCGGAGGCAGGGGGCAGGCCTGTCTGGCGTGGTAGTACTCCTCCAGAAGAAGCAGGTCGATCTTCGCCGTCGTCCCGCGCAGGGTCGCCTCCTGCAAAAGAATGGGAAAGGCCCGCGCCTGCTCGAAATACGTCGGCAGGAGGATGTCGGCCAGCCCCTGGGTTTCCCTCAGATCGTCCTCGAGATAGGCGCAGAACCTCGGCCTGTCCTTCTCGAAGACCGAGGCGATTTCACCCCCCTCGATGTACGTCCGGCTGGATCCCTCCTCCGGGGTTATCCCGAAATAGACCGCCGCCTCCTTGAGCCCGTACGAGGTGAGCTCCCGGACGGTGATATCGTACAATTGCACGAGCAGGTAGGTGTCGATGACCGCCCGTCCCGGCAGGTCGCAGCGCGGGAAATCGATCCAGCGCTCGGCGGCCTTCAGGCGGCTGTTCCGAAACGATGCCGTCCCGCCGTAGCGGCCCCAGGCGCAGGGAATCCGAAACCTTCGGCAGCGCTGCCGGAGGTAGTCGAGGTCGAATCGGAACAAATTGTGCCCCTCGATCATATCCGGATCGAGTTCCGCCAGGGCCTCGTTGAAATCGGTCAAAAGCCGCCGTTCGGCCGCGTCCGTCGGGGCCTCGATCATCAAAAGCCGGCTTTTGCCCCCGCAGCGAAGGCCGATCGCGATCACCCGGTCTCCGGGCCGCGCGGCGTTGGAGAAGCTGCCGTCCGCCGAAGAGGTCTCGATATCGAGCTGGCAGCGCCGCAGATGCCCGAATCCGAGACCCCGATAAAGCCGGGCCCGGGCCTGGATCAGGTACTGGCTTTCAATTGGCCGCACCGCGTCCGTTCCGCCCGAATCGCGCGCCCGTTGAAGAAACGCGTCATAGTCCTCCAGGGTGTCCGCGTGGACGAGCCATCCGAATGCGCCCTCCCCCCGAAGCGCCTCGACCTTGAGCCCGGGCAGTCCGGGATCGACCTCGGACCCGGCAAGCCACGCAAACGGCCGGAACGACTCGATCCGGTCCTCCCGCCCCCCTTCGGCCGTCGCCACGGTCGTGTGGACCCGGCCTTCGCCGTCTATCCAGACGCCGCAGAGCGAACCGGCCACGGACATCAGAACGGCTTCACGTACGCCATCGTAATGGCGATGATGGCCAGGACGGCGGTCAGGGTGATCCAAAGGGCGGCCTTGTCCCGGCGCCGGTAAGCGAGGGCGCTGAAGCTCGCGATCGCCAGCCAGCAGACGAACTTCACGGCGATCCAGCCCGCCATCGCCATTCCAAACTGCACCTGCCACATCCTGAATCCGCTCAAAAGAACCAGAAGGGCCGCAATTCCCGAATACATCGCCACCTTTGTCTTTGTCTCCGGAGGGGCGGCAAACGCGTAAAACGTCGCTCCGATCAGCAGCAGAACCGACGAGACATGGAAGATGTGAAGGAAGTTGAATTCGGCCGAACTCATGATTTTTGGCGGGGACTGTCTGCGGTAAATTATTGACACCCCGCCTGTGCCGTGTGCCCAAAGGCTCGAGACCTTTTTATATCTAAGTGGGCGCCCCGGCCGCGTCTTTTGCTTTCCGATTTACGGCCTAGCAGCATCCGCAGCGTTCTGGCTCCCGGTAAGGATTCAAGGCAAAGAGCGTTGTTAAAGGCACCTCGAACACTGCAGGGTGTCGGGCATGACACTATCCAACCCGGCCTGCGCGTCAAGGACGGTGACTGCGTAGCCAATCCGCCTCAGGAGCCGATGATGCTCTCGTCCAAGTGCTGGACGATCAACTCCTGGATCGTCGCCAGGAACAGGTAGCAGGTGAACGCCTTGCGAACGCCCTCATCAAGCGTCGCCATCTCCACCTCCCCGGCCTCCAGCGATTCGTCGGAAATCCCCTTCAGAAACTTCTCCCGCACCCGGAGCCGCACGGCGGAGCAGGACCGGGCGATCGCCTCCGCATTGCTTTGGTCGAAGTGAACGAGCCCGCCGGACAGGAATTCCTCGCCAAAGACGGCGATCAGGGTCTCCACGTCGCCGGCCTGGGTCGCGACCAGATCGCGGGTCCACCCATCGGCGAATTCGGCATCCGGGTCGGGCGACGAAACATGCGCGGCCGGCTTGCTATGCAGGTCGTCGACCAGGCTCCTGATCACATCCAATAGCGGCCTGACCACGGGCAGGCTGAGCCGGACTTCAATGCGCTTCATCGGGCTCCAGGATAGCCGTCAGGTGCCATTGCTGCAAGGTGAAGACATAGGCTTCGCCCGGCTCCCGGGCTCCGCTCCAAAGGACGGACCGCCCCTGCTCGTGGACTTCGAGCATGTGCTTGCGCGCCTTCGCCTCGTCAAACCCGAAGACTTTCCTGAAGACGAGGACGACGTACGACATGAGGTTCACCGGATCGTTGAGGACCACGACCCGCCAGACCGGGGCCAGCTGCACCGCGCTCTCCGGTTGCGGCTGTGAAAAGGGGTTGGATTTGCCCGCCGTTGAACTCATTCGATCGAAGGCCGCCCCGCCTCCGCGACCGCGGAGGCGATGCGGGCCTCGGCCTCGCCCAAGGGAATCCTGGAGGCCTCCTTTTGCGAGCGCCATTTCAGCTCGATAACGCCCTCCTTGAGCCCCCGTCCGCCCACCGTGATCCGCAACGGGATCCCGATCAGGTCGGCATCCTTGAATTTCACGCCGGGGCGCTCGTTGCGGTCATCGATCAGGACGTCGGCCCCTGCGCGCTCCGCCGCGGCCCCGAGCTTTTTCGCCCAATCGGCGGCCTCGGGCGATCCGGGGTCCAGCAGGCACACGAGGACCTGGAAAGGGGCGATCGGCCATGGCCAGAGGATCCCGTCGGCATCGTGGGATTGCTCGATGCAGGCCTGGAGGGTCCGGCTGATCCCGATTCCATAGCAGCCCATGACCATCAAATGGCTTTGCTTCTGGTCGTCGGTGTACGCCGCCCCGAATTTCTCCGAGTACTTGGTCCCCAGCTTGAAGACATGTCCGACCTCGATCGCCCGGGCGATCTTGAGCGGCTCTCCGCTGCGGGGATCGGGCTCCCCCGCCTTTACCCGCCGGAAATCGCCGAAGCTCGTGATGTCGAGGTCGCGGGCCACGTTGACGTGCCTCACGTGAAAGCCGTCCCGGTTCGCCCCCGTCGTCCCGTTCCCGATCAGGCGGATGGCATTGTCCGCGAAAATTCCCGCGAGCCCGCTCCGGTTTTTGATCGTGCCCTTGATGACCCCGAGGCTGCCGGGCCTTGCGCCCATCAAAGGCGCGATCTCCTCGGGATTGGCCGGCCTGAATAGCGTGAAGCCCAGGGAGCCGAGCTTCGCCTCCTCGAGATCATCGCACCCCCTCAGGATGACGGCGAACGGCTTGCCGTCGCCGACATAGACGAGGGTCTTGAACTGGCGCTCCGCCTGCACCCCGTACGGGGGCGCCTCCAAAGCCGCGATCGTCGTGACTCCCGGGGTCGGAAACTCCTCAAGGGCCCCGTCGGGGGCCGCGTCATTGAGATCGCCCGGCACGATTCCGCTGGTCGCCTTCTCCCGGTTGGCCGCATAGCCGCTCCTTTCGCCGTAGACGATGTCGTCGTCGCCGACCTCGGCCGGCACCATGAATTCATGCGAGGCGCTGCCGCCCATGACGCCCGTGTCCGCCTCGACGATGATCGTCTTCAAACCGGTCCGGGCAAAGAACCGCTCGTAGGCGCCCTTCATCGCCTGGTAGCTGCGGAGGGCCCCCGCATCGTCCGCATCGAAGGAGTAGGCGTCCTTCATGATGAATTCCCTTGCGCGCATGAGCCCGAACCTCGGACGGATCTCGTTGCGGAACTTGGTCGCGATCTGGAAGAAATTCTTCGGCAGATCCCGGTAGCTCGTGATCTCCGAATGGACGAGCGGGGTGATGATCTCCTCGTGGGTGGGCCCGAGCACAAACTCCGGCTCGGCCGCGCCCGTGCGCCCGGTGCCCGCGTGGTCCGCCCGGAACATGATCTGGCGGGCGGCCGCCCACCGCGGCCCCTGCTGCCAGAACTCCACCGGATGCAGGTGGGGCATCTGCAGCTCGATCGCCCCCGCCCGCTCCATCTCCTCCCGGCAGATCTGCGACAGGCGCCGGACGACCCGAAGGCCCAGCGGGAGATA
>JBEKAO010000060.1:0-15169 GCA_050015855.1 Opitutaceae bacterium
GCTCGCGCACGACGCTCAGGAACTGCTCCGCGCCCCGGCTCTGGAACCGCTGCATATGCCGCACGACGGCGATCTCCCGGGACGGCTTGGCGTCGGCGAGATTGATGTAGACAAGCGATTCGTCGTCCTCGGGCGACCGGGCTATCCGGGGCAGGATCGAGACGCCCGCCCCGATGGCGACCAGGGCCTTGACGGTCTGCACCTGGGAGCACCTGTGCCCGATTTTTGGTTCGAAGTGGTTGTCCCCAAAGAAGCTCTTGACCTGCTGGGTCAGCGAACTCGCGGTCCCCGTCATGATGAAACTCTCGTTGGCGAGATCTGCGGCGGTCACCTTCGGCCGGGCTGCCAAGGGGTGATTCTTTGCGACAGCCAGGAGCAGGGGCTCATGAAGGAGCGATTCCACGTGAAGCCTCGGGTCGTCCCTGACCGGGAGCGACAAAAGCGCCAGGTCCAGTTCCCCCTCGAGTATCTCGGCGGTCAGGGTTGTTCTAAAATCTTCGTGTACATGAACTTGCAGATATGGATAGCGTTTCCTGCACCTTTCGATCAATGCTGGAAGTATATACGGAGCAAGAGTTTGTATCGCGCCCACGGAAATCTGGCGCTCGAGGGACGGCGAATCGCTCAATTCCTTCGTGGCGTTCTCCACTTCAAGCAGGATTCGCCGTGTTCGCTCGAGAAAGGCTGTCCCCGCTTCGGTCAGGACGGCGCGGCGCCCGAGACGGTGGAAAAGCTTGTGCCCCAGCTCCTTTTCAAGATTTATAATCTGCTGACTTAAAGTAGGTTGAGTTACATTGCAC
This sequence comes from Opitutaceae bacterium, assembly GCA_050015855.1. GTDB lineage: Bacteria > Verrucomicrobiota > Verrucomicrobiia > Opitutales > Opitutaceae > Palsa-1447. The sequence goes on from JBEKAO010000060.1 coordinate 801, forward strand.
CGGGCTGAGGCCCGGGTGAAATTCCCGAGGTCGGAGACGGCTGTGAAATACCGAAGTTGCTGCAGTTCCATAGATGGAAACTATCATATTTATAGTAAAACACAACTTCATCTATCGTAGATGTGCCGTATACTTCCTACGAACCCGCTAGTGGGGGGACGGTAAACCGAAACGAAAGGAAAACAAACATGGCAAAGGTAAACATAATGAGAAATGCGGTCATCCCCGGCTTAATTGCCCTGACCGCCTTCTTGCTTTCGATTGGTATACCCATCAACGAAGACCGGGCAGACCATCTTGTCGGCTTCGGCGCTGTACTGGCGCTGATCGGCATCCTGGCTTTGGAGTACAGGATCAGCTTCAAATGGCTTAGCGGCCGCTAAGCTGACCCTTGAATAGTTAGCCAGAAATCAACGGGGCCCGGAGCTTCAAGCTCCGGGCCCTTTTTCGCGTTCGATTCGAACGCGAACCCGTCGAAGCCCAACGGGCGGAGGCGGGTCATTCCCAGCCGACCCGCCGAACAACGCCATTGTCAGATGTCCGAATGGAATTCACCGCCATATTCCTGCGGCAAATCGGGCGGCGGTTCCTCCCTGGACTTGGGAGCCCGGTCTTCTTCATGCGGGGGCTCCGAAGCGGTTGGAGCAGCCGGAGCGGCCGGTACGGCCGGGGTCGCTGGAGTGGCAGGGGTCACAGGAGCCGCGGGAACCGCCGGCGGAAGCACGGACGGCATCGTGAATGGCATCTTGGGCGGCAGGTTTTCCGCCTCGTCCATCACTCTCTTGAATTCGCGTTCGACCTCCCCCGTCGCCTTTCGAAGCTCCTTCAGGGTCTTGCCGAGGCCGCGTGCGAAATCGGGCATCTTTTTCCCGCCGAAAAGGATCAGGACGACCACCATGATCACAATCATCTCCTGGTCGCCGACGCCGAAGAAGGCCAAGGGAGGCAGGATCATTTCCATCGATAAAAGTTTGGCGATTTCCCAGGAATTGTAAACAGGACGTGTCCGGGCCCTGGCGGAAAGGGGCGAAGGGTCACCTCAGGTGGACGCTCACCGAGAATTTTCCCGAATTTCCCGGCGGGACGAATTGCAGGCCCACCTTGTTTTCCATCGAATTCGCGGGCCCCATCCATGGCTCGACGCAAAAGAACGGGGAATCGTCCGCCGCGGTCCATGTCACGACCGTCGCGCCGGGAGGCGGCACGTCCGCCGTCCCCAGCCGGACAACCACGTCCCCGTGCCGGCCCTTCTCGCCGAAGACGACCTGGTTCGAGCGCAGCGCCGTGTGGAAGGTGTCGATCAGGCCCGGCTGGCCGAGGTTTTCCTCCTCCTCGAGGACGGGGCCCGGCACGAGCTTTCCGGCGGCGTCCCACCGCAGGCGCCGCCCCGCGGGGATGCGGATGACATAGTCCTCGCGCCTCGAGCCTTCGCTCCACGGGACGGTGAAGTAAAAATGGTGGCCCGCGCACCAGGGCAGCGGCTCGCTGCCGAGGTTCTCGAGCGTGAACTCGCAGGCGAGTCCGAGCGGCTCGAAGCGGTAGGCGACCGTGAAGCCGTACTCGAATGGATAGCAGGCCCGCGCCTCCGCGCCCGGAACGAAACGCGCGATGAATCCGTGGTCGTCGGTCTGGTCGATCTCGAAGTTTCCCTGGCGCGCCAGCCCGTGCATCGGCATCGGCCGGCGTACTCCGGCGGCGTCGCGCCAGAAATTGATGTCGCCGCGGTCGAACGACCTGCCCGCGAACGGGAAGAGGACCGGGTTGCCGCCGCGCACCTTTTCGAAGCCGTCGAGCGTCGCGATCTCCGGCCAGTACAGGACGTCGCGCACGGTTCCGTCCCCGAGCGTGATGTTCCAGTTCATGAGGCGCGCCCCGAGTTCGGGCAGCGCAAGAAAGACGGAACTGCCGACGCGACAGCGCAGCAGCGTGCGACCGAGGTAGGGAATCTTCTCCATGCGGGAACGACAGCCAAGCGCGCCGGACCGCGTTGGGCAATTCGGAACGGCGCCCCGCTGCGCTTGCACTGGGGTGAAAGCCTGTCAGGATGGCCCCTCATGCTGCGGACTTGGTTTCCGTTCCTCCTGGCCGCGTCCCTCGCTCCGGCCCTTCCCACGGGCGCGCCCGCGGCGGCGGCCCTGCCGCTGAAGCATGCGATCGTGATTCCGATCCGCGACGAGATCGCGGAGCCGGAATTGTACATCCTTCGCCGGGGCCTCAAGGAGGCCATGGCCGAGAAGGCGGACGTGGTCGTCCTCGACCTTAAGACGCCGGGCGGCGCCCTCGACGTGACGATGGACATGATGGAGGCGCTGGAGAAATACCCGGGACTCACGATCGCCTACGTCGACAACGAGGCCATGTCCGCGGGGGCCTTCATTTCCGCGGTGACCGGCGAAATCTGGTTCGCCCCCGACGGGATCATCGGCGCCGCGGCCCCCGTCACCTCGACCGGCCAGGACGTGGACGCCACGATGAAGCAGAAGCTCGTCAGCTACCTGAAGGCGCGGATGCGGGCGACCTCGGAGGGCAAGGGGTACCGGGGCCAGGTGATCTCGGCGATGATCGATTCGGACCTCGAACTCAAGATCGACGGGCAGTCGGTCAAGGAGAAGGGCGAACTCCTCTCGCTCACGGCCGCCGAGGCGATGAAGGCCTACGGCGACCCGCCGAAGCCGCTTTTGGGGTCCGGCATCGCCCCCGACATAGACGCCCTTCTTGCGAAGAAATTCGGGGAGCACGGCTACGCGGTCCGCAGCCTCGAGATCACGTGGTCCGAGCGCCTCGCCGTCTGGCTCAACCTGGCCGCGCCCGTGCTTCTGGGGCTGGGGCTCCTCGCCCTTTTCATCGGCTACAAGACGGGCAGCTTCGGTGTGTTTGGCGTCGCGGGGGTCTTTTTTCTCGCGCTTGTCTTTCTCGGCAGCTCGGTGGCGGGGCTCTCCGGGCACGAGCCCGCGGTCCTGTTTGTCCTGGGCATCATCCTGCTTCTCCTCGAGCTTGTGTTTTTTCACTCCGCCGGATTTTTGGGGATCGTGGGCGGGGCGCTCATGCTGGCCGCCCTGTTCTGGTCGATGTCCGACCTGTGGCCAAACGAGCCCCTGACGATCGCCTGGTCCGCGGACGCCTTCGAAAAGCCCGCCGTCAACCTGGGCCTGGGCCTTGTCATTGCGGCGGCGTTTGGCGCGGCGCTCCTGCGCTACCTCCCCCGCGGATGGATCTGGGACCGGCTCGTCGTGGAGGCGACGATCGGAGGCTCGGCCCAGGAGGCCGGGTCGATTCCGGGCGCGGGAGCGGGCCTCGACGCCCTGATCGGCCGGGAGGGCGTCGTTGTGACGACCCTGCGGCCCGCCGGGCAGGTCGAGGTGGACGGCAGGCGGTACGGGGCCGCGGTCGAGGTGGGAACCGTCGAGGCCGGGGCCGCGGTCGTCGTGCGCGGCCGGACGGATTTCGGCCTGATCGTCGAAAGGTCCGGGAAAATCAATTGAACCCATGACCGCCATCCTGCTTCTCTTCATCCTCGGCGTCGCGCTGCTGGCGGCGGACGTCTTCGTCTCCAGCTTCATCCTGGCGATCTGCGGCGGCGCGGCCATGCTCGGCGGCTGCGCCCTGGCCTACAGCCGCTTCGGCGTCTTCGCCGCCGCGGGCGCGGGGGCGGCCGCCCTGGTCCTCCTCGGCGGCACGATCTACTTCGAGCTGGTCGTCCTGCCGCGCACCCGATTCGGGCGCGGGCTCGTCGTCGAGTCGACCTCGGGCGGCGCAAGCCCGGTCGTCGCCTCCGCCGACGTCGTCGGAAAGGCCGCCGAGGCCCTGACGACCCTCGCCCCGAGCGGGTACGTGCTCGTGGAGGGCAAAAGATACGAGGCCTTCTCGCAATCCGGCCACGTGCAGCGCGGCGCCGCGCTGCGGGTCGTCGGCCTCGACAATTTCCGCGTGATAGTAACCAAAGTATAACTACAACTGCCATGTTCGACCTCCCTCTCCTCTTCCTCATCCCCCTCGGAGTCATCGCCCTCGTCCTCGTGGGCATATTCCTCTCGTACTTCGGCACCTGGCTCAAGGCCCGGCTCAACGGGGCCCCCGTGCGCATCGTCAACCTGGTCGGCATGCGCCTCGGCGGCGTTCCCTACGGGCTCGTCGTCTCGGTGCGGATCACCGCGGTGAAGGCCGGGATCGCGGTTTCGACCGACAAGATCGCTGCGCACTTTCTGGCCGGCGGAAACGTCCTGGCGACCGTCCAGGCGCTCATCGCCGCCCAGAAGGCCGGCATAACGCTGGACTGGGACCGCGCCTGCGCGATCGACCTGGCGACCAAGGGGTCCGGCAAGTCGGTCCTCGAGGCGGTCCGCACCTCGGTCGACCCCAAGGTGATCGACTGCCCCAATCCCGAGAGCGGGCGCACGACGATCGACGGCGTCGCCAAGGACGGCATCCAGGTGAAGGTGAAGGCGCGCGTCACCGTGCGGACCCATCTCGACCGCTTCGTCGGCGGGGCGAAGGAGGAGACGATCATCGCCCGGGTGGGCGAGGGCATCGTGACGACGATCGGCATCGCCGAAAGCTACAAGCACGTCCTCGAGTCGCCCGACAGCATCTCGAAGACCGTCCTGGCGCGCGGCCTCGACGTCGGTTCAGCATTTGAAATCCTCTCGATCGACATCGCCGACGTCGACGTCGGCGAGAACGTGGGCGCCAAGCTCCAGGTCGCGCAGGCCGAGGCCAACAAGAACATGGCCCAGGCGCAGGCCGAGATCCGCCGCGCCGCCGCCGTGGCCCTCGAGCAGGAAATGAAGGCCCGCGTCCAGGAGATGCAGGCGAAGGTCGTGGAAAGCCAGGCCCAGGTGCCCCTTGCGATGGCGGAGGCCTTCCGCAGCGGCCGGCTGGGCGTCATGGACTATTACCGGATGGAGAACATCCAGTCCGACACGGCGATGCGAACGAGCATCTCGCAGCCCGACGTGAAGAAGTGACGCCTTCGGACCCCCGGAAGCAAAAATGGCAAACCGCGAAAATCCCGTCACCTGGCTCCTGGGCAACCGGGAGATCATGGCGCTCCTTTTTGTCGCCTTCGCCTGGCTCGCGCAAAGGCTGGGCCTGGCGAAGAACAAGGGGGCCGCGACCGGCGCAGGCCGGGAGGAGGCGCCCGCCGCGGACGACGAGGCGGAGCGGACCCGCAGGGTGCAGGAGGAGGTCCGCCGCAAGATATCCGAAAGGCGGGCCGGGGCTGCCCCGGTTCCGCCGGCTTCGCGTTCCGCGGGGGAACCCGCGCCTCCGATCGTCGCCCCGCGGCCGGTGGCCTACCCGGCGGGCGGCAGGTGGGACGAAATCTTCCGGCCCAGAATGGCGGAGATTCCCGTGCCGCCCGAGGCCCCTCCCGACCGGCAAAGCGACATTGAAAAGAGGATGATCCAGCTCGAATCCGCGTCCCTGGCCGCATCCGCGGAGGCGGGCGGGACTTCCGGGCATAATCCCGCCCCATTGTCATCGCAAACGGGGACGGCCGCGCCGCTGAACCCCGCCTACGCCTGGCTTTCCCAGTTGCGGGAGCCGCAGGGCGCGCGCAGGGCGATCGTCTTCCGCGAAGTGCTGGGGCCCCCGGTCGGACTGCGCCGATAACGGAGCTATTTCATCTCGGCCGGCCCGTCGAGGACGACCTCGTTCGAGACGGCGTGTGTTTTCGGATCCACCGGCATCCCGATCCTGTGTCCGTAGTATTCGATGTTCAGGTTTGCGCCGGGGTTGGCCTGGATCCAGACCTTGCCGGGCCACGAGACGGACTGGACCTGGCCGCGGTTCATCGAGCTTTCGAAGAGGACGGAGAGGACGCGCTTGCGGTCGTCCGAGAGCGAACTGACCCTGACCCCGACGGAGTCCATGGCGATCAGGTTGAACGTCGCCTCGGCGGGCGGCGCCACGACCGGAGCCATCGCGGGGGCGCGCCCCTCGGAGCGAACGCTGCTGGAGCCGCCGAAAATCGAAACGACGGCCCAGATGACGAGGAAAAACGCCACCACGCTAAGAAGCAGGATCCCGCCCTTGAAAATGGTGTTCGGGCTGATGCTGGGCGTGGGAGGCAGCCCGGTCGCATGGCTTCGCAGGACGTGGGGCACCTGCGGCGCGTGGGAGGCGTGGCGGGGCGCCTCGGGCGCGGGAGACTCGGCCGCGGGCGCCGCCCCGCGCTCCGCGTGGTCGTCCGCCGAGGCGACGGAAAGCTCCATGCGGCCGTACACCTCGCGGCTCGGCTGGCGCGGGCGGGCCTCCCCGTGCCCAAGATTTTCAAAGTCGCTGATCAGGCGGTCCACGGGGAGCCGGAGAAACGTGGCGTAATTCCTCAGGAATCCGCGCACATAAATGTCCGTCAGGCCGACGTCGAACTGGTTGCTCTCCAGCTTCTGCAGGTAATCCCCGCGGATCTTCGTCGCCTCCGCCGCCTCCCGGATGGAGATGCCCTTCTTCTTGCGCCCTTCCTCAAGGCGTTCGCCGATGGTCTGCATTTTGGGATCCAGTAAAGTTGCGAAAACGGGTTAAGTCAGCACGAAAACGCGGGGCTGCGGCGGGGACTGCCGAGGATTGCCTCAGAGATTCTCCAAATCGACCAAAATCTCGCGCGGGCTCGACCCGTTCTCCGGACCGACGATGCCCTTCTCCTCCATGATTTCCATGATCCGCGCCGCCCGGTTGTAGCCGATCCGCAGCCGGCGCTGGAGCATGGAGGTGCTGGCGCGGCGGGTCGACCGGAGGACGTCGAGCGCCTGCTGGTAGAGGGCCTCGTCGTCCCCGAGCTCGTCGTCCTCCTCCGCGCCCTCCTCCTCGTCGTCCTCGCGGGCCGCCCGGTCGATCCGGGCCTGGACTTCGTGGGCGTAGACGGGGGGATCGTTGTTCTCCTTGAGAAAGTCGACCAGGGCCTGGACCTCGTCGTCGGCCACGAAGGCGCCCTGGGCCCGGACGAGGCGGGAGGTTCCCGGAGGAGTGAAGAGCATGTCTCCGCGCCCGATCAGGGTCTCGGCGCCCTTGTGGTCGATGATGGTCCTCGAATCGACCTGGGAGGCGACCTGGAAGGCGATGCGGGAGGGGAGATTCGCCTTGATGACGCCGGTGATCACGTCGACGGAGGGCCGCTGCGTCGCGATGATGAGATGGATGCCGGCCGCGCGGGCAAGCTGGGCCAGCCGGGCGATGTTGGTCTCGATCTCCGCGGGGGCGATCATCATGAAGTCGGCGAGTTCGTCGATGATCACGATGATGTAGGGGAGGCGCTCCGGGATCTCGATCCCGTCGTCCGTCTCGAGCGGATCGACGCCCGCGAGCGACCCCTGCGCGGGCGGAGGGGGCTCCTCCGCGGCGGAAAGCTTCCTGCGGTGGTTGAAGGCCACGATGTTGCGGACATTGGACTTCGCGAAGATCTGGTAGCGCTGCTCCATCTCGCTCAGGAGCCACTTGAGGGCGCCGGGCACCTTCTTGGACTCGGTGACGACCGGGATCAGCATGTGGGGAAGCTGGTTGAAAATCTTCAGCTCGACGACCTTCGGGTCGATCATGAGCATGCGCACGTCCCGCGGGCTCTTCGAGTAAAGGATCGCGGCGACAATTGCATTGATGCAGACCGACTTGCCCGATCCGGTGGCGCCGGCGATCAGGAGGTGGGGCATCTTGGCCAGGTCGGAGATGAGGGGCCTTCCCGAGACGTCCTTGCCGAGCGCGATCGGCAGCTCGGCCCTCGCGGAGGCCCAGTCCTCGCTTTCGAGGATCTCCCGCAGCCCGACCTGTGTCGGGTGCTGGTTGGGCACCTCGACGCCGACCGCGGCCTTGCCGGGAATGGGCGCCAGGATGCGCACGGACTGCGCGCGCATTCCCAGGGCGATGTTCTTGTCGAGCCCGGAGATCTTTTCGACGCGGACGCCCGCCGCCGGCACGACCTCGTAGCGGGTGATGACCGGCCCGACGTGGATTTCACCGAGGGAGACCTCGACCCCGAATTCGCCGAGAATCCGCAGCAGGTTCTCCGCGTTCCGCCGATGCTCCTCCTCGCTGCTGGCCGCCGAGGCGCGAACCTGCTCCTTGAGCAGCCTGAGGGGCGGAAACTTGTAATTGTCGTCGGGGCTCGACGGCACGGTTGCCCGCGCCTTCCTGAGCTCCTCGGGCTTGACGATGTTCAGCTCGATCTTTTTGCCCACGGCGTCGGAGACCGGCCGGGCCTTGTCCAGGGGCGGCGGTGAGCGGAACAGGCCGCCCTCGGCCTCATCGCCCCGTTGCTGGGCCGCGGCGCGCCCGGCCGCGCCCCTCGGCCCCACGACCGACGAGGAATCGCCGCCCTTTGGAACGAGCACGTTCTTGTTTGCCGGACCGATCGGCTCCAGGACGAGCGGCCGCGGGGCGCTTTTCGGCTCATCCAGCCTCCCCGCCCGGTCGGCCGCCAGGGCCGCGAGGGAGGTCTTCCGCCTGGCCCGGTTCTCCCGCCAGGCCGAAAATCCCGCAAGGGCCCGCTCGAACTCGGCGCCGATGTCCTTCGTGAAAATGAACAGGAGGCCCAAGGCATAGGTCGTGCCCAGAACGAGACATATGCCGAAGCCGCCCAGGGCGTCGCCGAGCAGGTGCTTGTACAGGATGACGCCCACGCCTCCGCCAAGGCCCTGCGGAAAATAGTCGTGGTTTACGCCGAAGACTCCCTCAAGGATGGGGGCCAGCCCCGAAAGCGAGACGATGCAGACCAGCATCGCCGCCGCCCGGGTCGCGACCAGGCGCCGGACGTTTCGAAGCGCCAGGTAAAAGGTCCAGTACAGGAAAACGGGCAAAAGCCAGATGCTGATCCCGATCACGTACAAAAGGCCCGCCACAAGGTCGGATCCCACCCAGCCCATCAGGTTTGTCGAGCTTGGGACGGTCTGATGGATCCTGCTTTGCGTAACATCGTAGTCCAGGAGGGCCACGGAGAGAAACGTGCCGCACAGGAAGCAAACGGCGGCCACAGCCCAATTCGGCCTGGGCCGGGACGCATAGGAAGATCCGTTTGAGTTTGAACTCTCCGTCTTGGGCATTTTTGTGGGCCGATCAGAAGTCATGCTAACACCCGGACCGGTCAATTGTAAACACCCCGCGAAAATGAGCGGTACAGGCTGGCTAAAGAGAGTCCTTTCGGGTCGGAGCTGCCAAGGCCCGGATCGCCGCCAAGGCCGGCCGCCAATGACCGCCTGCAATAATTGCAGGCCGGATGGCGGCCCAGAGGCGGCGAATGAGGCAGCAACTCCCCTCAAGGACTCTCTTTAGCCAGCCTGTACCGTCACTGAATCAAGGTCCGAAAACCCAATAACGCTGATGCAAGAAATCCTGCTGTTTAAGCCTCTTTATCAGAAACGGGTATGGGGGGGGCGGGTGCTGGAGACTTTGATGGGCCGCCAGATCCCCCCGGGGGTGCCGATCGGCGAAAGCTGGGAGATCGTGGACCGTCCGGAGGCCGAGTCGGTCATCGTCGGCGGATCCCGTGCGGGCCTGACCCTGCGCGCCTTGCTGGAACGCGAATGCGCCAGGGTGATGGGGCCCGACTGGCGGCCGTCGAGCCCCTTTCCGATCCTTGTCAAATGGCTCGACTGCCATGAACGCCTGAGCCTTCAGGTTCATCCGCCCGCGGATGCCGCGCGGCGGCTGGGGGGCGAGCCGAAGACGGAAAACTGGTACGTCGCGCACACCGAGCAGGGCGCGCAACTGATCGTCGGCCTCAGGCGGGGCACGACCCGGGCTCAGTTCGAGCGGGCCATCGCCGAAAACAACCTGGAACCGTGCGTGCATCACTTTAATGCGGCCGTCGGGGATTCGATCCTCGTCCCGAGCGGCCAGGTCCACGCGATAGACAAGGGAAACCTGATCCTTGAAATCCAGCAGAATTCGGACACGACGTACCGCGTGTACGACTGGGGCCGCGTGGGCCTGGACGGAAAGCCGCGCAAGCTCCACATCGCCGAATCTCTCGAATCGATCCAGTGGGACAATTTCGAGCCGGTGCCGGTTCGCGCCGCGCCGACTTCCGGGGTGATCGCGGAGTGCGACGCATTCCTGATCCGCCGCGTGCTGCTGGATCGGGGCGAGCGTCTGCAGATCGCCGCAGGGGAGCAGCCGCGCCTGCTGAGCGTCGTCAGCGGATCCGTCGCCGCTTCCGCGCCCCGGCGGGGCGGAGGCAAGGGCGATTCCGGCGAGCGCGCGCTCGGGCGCGGCACAAACGCCCTTTTGCCCTATTCGGGCGAATTTACCTTCATCGCGGATTCACCGTCGATCCTGCTCGTCACCGAAGAATTCGCCGGGCGCGGCGCGGCGAGCGCTTGAAGTCCGGGAAAAGCGATGGTTTAATCCCCCTCTTTGCCATGACACATACCGAGCCCAAACCGAGCGACAAACCCCAGGCCGGGGGGGCGGCCCAGGCGCGCCATGACCACAAGGGGGAGGCCGCGGGCAAGGCGCCTGCGCCGGCGGCTCCGCCGGCGTCCGGCGCCGGGACGGGGACGGAATCCCCTGAGGGCGGGCCCGCGGATCTGGCCGCGGAGCTCGCCGCCTCGAAGAAGGAGGCGGCGCACGCCCAGGATCGCTTTCTGCGCGCCGTCGCCGACCTTGAGAATTACCGCCGCCGGGCGCTGCGCGAAAAGGAGGAGCTGCGGGTGAGCGCGGGTGCCCGGATCGCCGAGGACGTGCTTCCGGTGCTGGACAATCTGGCGCTCGGCCTGAACGCGGCCCGCCAGCCGAACGCCGACGTGAAAACGCTGGTCGGCGGCGTGGAACTGGTCCTTCAGCAGCTAAAGTCGGCACTCGCGAAGCACGGGCTTGTCGAGATCGACCCCCTCGGCAGCCCGTTCAATCCGCACGAGCACGAGGCGATTTCACACCAGCCCAGCGCCGAGACCCCCGCCGAGCATGTGCTATCCGTCGTTCGGAGCGGCTTCTCGCTCAACGGACGGCTGCTCAGGCCGGCGGCCGTGGTCGTCTCGAGCGGCCCCGCCGCGAAGGAGAAGAAAGGCTGATCCCTCCCGACGGACCGCGATCGTCCGCGCCGCAAGGAGCGCGGACGGGACCTGACGAAAATGGCCAAAGAAGACTATTACGAACTGCTGGGAGTCGGGCGCAACGCCACCGCGGAGGAGCTGAAGAAGGCCTACCGCAAAAAGGCCGTGCAATACCACCCGGACAAGAACCCGGGCAACAAGCAGGCGGAGGAGATGTTCAAGAAGATTTCCGAAGCCTACGAGGTGCTGCAGGACGGCGAAAAGCGCGCGGCCTACGACCGTTTTGGCCATGCCGCGTTCCAGGGCCCCGGACCCGGAGCCGGGGGTCAGTCCGGGCCCGGCGGATTTCACGACCCGTTCGACATATTCCGCGAGGTGTTCGGCCAGGGCGGAGGCGGGATATTCGAGGAAATGTTCGGAGGGGGAGGCGGGGGAGGCCGCGACCAGGGAAGGGACGGTGCCGACCTGCGTTATGACCTGGAGATCACCCTCGAGGAGGCTGCGCGCGGAGTCGAAAAGGAGATCTCCTTCAGGAGACTGATCGCGTGCGAGCGCTGCGGGGGTTCCGGCGCCGAGCCGGGCACGAAGCGGATCACCTGCCCCGCCTGCCGCGGGAGCGGGCAGATCCGCCGCTCCGGGGGAATCATCGTCTTCACCCAGACCTGTCCGAGCTGCGGCGGCACCGGCAGGAAGATCGAAAAAGTCTGCACCGCCTGCCGTGGGGACGGGCGGGCGCCCAAGACGGCCAAGCTCAACCTGCGCATCCCCGCCGGGGTCGAGACGGGATCCCGGCTGCGTTCGGCGGGCAACGGCGAGGCCGGCGCCGCCGGCGGAACATCGGGGGACCTGTACGTCGTCCTGACGGTCAGGGAGCACGAGCTGTTCGAGCGCCAGGGAGACGATCTTTTCTGCGAGATTCCGATCAAGTTCACGCTCGCGACGCTCGGCGGTTCGATCGAGGTTCCCACCCTGTTCGGGAAGGGAGCCCTCAAGATCCCCGCGGGCACCCAAAGCGGCACGACCTTCCGGCTGCGCGACAAGGGCATGCCAAACCTCCGCGGCGGCCGCCAGGGCGACCAGCTCGTGCGCGTGCACGTTGAGGTCCCCGGCTCGCTCACGGCCGAGCAACGGAGGCTCCTCGAGGAGTTTGGGCGCGTGAGCGGCGACGCGAACGAGCCCACCTCGCGCAGCTTCTTCGAGAAGGCCAAGAAGTTTTTCTAGACGGGGCGCCGATCCACGCGATGCCGGTCTCCCCGCCACCCGCCCGATGAAACTCCACAATCCGAAGCTCCTGAGCCTGGCGCAGGCGGTCAGGCTCCGCTCCAGGATCCGGCGCCGGGGCCGCAAACTGGTCCTGACCAACGGAGCCTTCGACCTGTTGCACACGGGCCACATCCACTTCCTTCAGCGGGCCGGCAAGCTCGGCGAGCTGGTGGTAGCCCTGAATTCCGACCGCAGCGTCAGGGCCGTCAAGGGGCGGGGCCGGCCCATCCTGGGCGAGCGGGAGCGGGCCTACGCCCTCGCGCAGCTCCCGGCCGTGAAGGGCATCGTCATTTTCCGACGCGAGCGCCTCGCCCGCGAGATCCGCGCATTGAAGCCGGACATCTACGTCAAGGCGGGCGACTACTCGCTGGGCAGCCTCGACCCGGGCGAGCGCGGCGAGCTTGAAAAGGCCGGGGCGCGGATCCGGTTCCTGCCGTTTCTGCCCGGGTTCAGCACGACAAGGATGATCGCCCGTATCCGGGCGTCGGCGACAACCTAGCCCGCGGCGGCGGCCCGACGGGAATTCCGGCCCCCAGCACCATGCGCATCGTCATCCTCGGTTCCGGTCGCGGCAGCAACGCCGAGGCGATCCTGAAGGCCCAGGCGGCCGGGCGCCTCGGAAAGGCGCAAGTCGCGGCGCTTTTGTCCGACAACCCCGGCGCCGGCATCCTCGGCCTGGGCCCCCGTTTCGGCGTGCCGGCGCGGTTTGTCGATCCCGCGCCCTTCAAGTCCAAGCTCGAAGGCGAGGGCGAGGCCCGTTTCATCGCCGCCGTGAACGAGGCCAGGGCCGATCTCGTGGTCCTGGCCGGTTTCATGCGCGTACTGAAGGCCGGCTTCTTGACCGCATTCGCCGGCCGGATCATCAACTTGCATCCCAGCCTCCTTCCGAGCTTTCCCGGGCTCGACGGCATCGGCCAGGCGTGGCGCCGCGGCGTGAAGGTGACCGGATGCACGGTCCACTACGTGACCCAGGAGGTCGACGGCGGCCCGATCATAGACCAGGCCGCGGTCAGGATTGAAAAAGGGGAGACGCTCGAGACGCTCGAGGCCAAGGTCCACGCGGCGGAGCACGCCCTCCTGCCGGCCGTGATCGCGCGCCTCGCCGGATAGGGACCGTTTTTCCGGCGGTGACCCTGTTCGAGATCAAAGCCGAGATACCCGCCGCCTCCGCGGAGGCGGCCGGGGAGCTATTGTCGGAGATCGGCGTGCAAAGCTGGAGCATCCTCGAGGATGCAATCGCCCGGCGGGCATGGATAATCGGAATTTATCCAGCGGAGGGCGAGGCCCGCGCCCGCTTCGCCGAATTGCAGCCTCTGCTCCCGGCGGCGCCGCTCGGGGAGGCCTCGGTTGCGCCGCTTGCCGATTCCGATTGGCGGGACAGCTACAGGATCCATTTCAAGCCCTGGCAGTTTGGCCGCCTCCATTGGGTGCCCGTGTGGGAGCGCGGCAAATACGAGCTGCCGGCCGGCCACGCCGTGCTTTGGCTGGACCCCGGCCTCGCCTTCGGCACGGGCAACCATGAGACGACCCGCCTGTGCATCGAGCGCCTGGTGGAGCTGGAGACAAAGGCCGGCAGGCAGCCGGGCGTGGCTGAGGCCAGGGTCGTCGATGCCGGCTGCGGATCCGGGATTCTCGCCCTTTCCGCGGCCCTGCTTGGATTCGGGAATGTCGCGGGATTCGACCTCGATCCCGAGGCGGTGCGCGTGAGCCTGGAAAACGCCGCGCTCAACGGCCTCGCGGGCCGCGTGGAGTTCTTTGCCGCGGATCTCGCCACGGGCCTCGGCGGCCCGCCGGCCGGGATAGTACTGGCGAACATCCAGGCCGACATCCTCGTCAGCAATGCCCGGATTTTGACATCCGCCGTCGCTCCCGGGGGGGCGCTCATCCTGAGCGGAATCCTCGCCGCCGAGCGCGACGCAGTGCGCGGGGCCTTTGCCTCCGTCGCGCCCGGCTGGCCCTCGGATTCCCGAACAATGGGTGAGTGGGCCGACCTCCTTCTCAATAGACCCGCTGTCTGACCGGGCCCCCGCCGCAGTTGCATTCGAGGGGTTTACGGAGACCTTTTCCGGATCATGATCGCAAGGTTGAGTCATAGTCCGGCGGAGGTCGGCGTAGATGGGGCGAAGG
>JBEKAO010000061.1:0-15155 GCA_050015855.1 Opitutaceae bacterium
AATCCTTGTGGCGTTGTCTTGCAGCGCCCGATTTCACTGTCATCTCCACCAACAGTGGCCCTTCCGAAACGAATATCTCTTTTCCGCCCAAGTCCGAAAATTGGAGGCGCGGGCCGGAATCGAACCGGCGCATAGAGGTTTTGCAGACCTCGGCCTTACCACTTGGCTACCGCGCCCTCGCTCTTGAGGACAGAACTCAACTTAATACCCGCCGCGCAAAGTCAACGGCAAGGATAAATCATGGATTGCGTCGTCAAGGACGCATATGCGAATTGACTGTGGAGAAGATGGGGCGAGTCGCCCCCTACGAGCCGCAGCTCACAGGAACGCTTTGCCCTGCCAGCAATCAGGGGACGCGCAGTCCGCTTGGACCGCCCCGCCTGCGCGCCCGCCCAAAAATACGCTACAGACCGCGGATCCGGCGAACGGCTAGGCTTCGGCCGTGGTTGGATTGATGACTCGCTTGACTTCGGAAATGCGATTGGCGGGAAATCCGCCCTGCCTTGCATGTTCGCGCACAAGTTGCTCGTTCGGGGCAATATAGACGCAGTAGATCTTGTCGTCCGTAACGTAGCTTTCTACCCACTGAATGCTCGGCCCGAGCTTCTGCAGGACACCGCAGGATTTTTGGGAGATCCCCTGCAGGTCGGCGGAACTGAGTTTCCCCGCTCCCGGGATTTCGCGTTCAATGACGTACTTCGGCATAGTGATGATCTTCTTCTTTGCGTTTGATTGGTGACTTCGACGACCTCCGCACAGGCACTTGGCGGGGTTCAAGGGAAGTGATGGCAATATCGATCAGTAGCAAGCGGTCGCGACCGATCACCCGTGAAAACCCTGGGCTGGAACTCCACCTGGTCGGCACCGGGGCGAAGGCATGACTGGGCGGGTTTTGTTGTCACCCTTGTTGTCACCCGACCCAGAAAAATGAGATGCTTCGGGACGACTCAGGATAACCGCGACCCGCTCATAATCCGCTCAGTATCGTCAAATGATGACTCTAGATGAACCCGGAAGACTCTGGATAAAAACGCCTTATAGAATTTGCAGACCTCGGCCTTACCACTTGGCTACCGCGCCCTCGTTCTTGAGGACAGAGCTCAAGGTAATACCCGCCGCCCGAAGTCAACGGCAAGGATAAATCGAGAAGTGGGTCCAGACGTGTCTCGGGCAGGGGATTGAAACGCATCGAACAGGCGGAAGTCGCAGTTTAGTCAGATGCCTCGCATTCCCGGCATCAGTCAGCATGATGCGAACCGCGTCTTTTATCTTCCCCCTTGACACTGCAGTCGCGGCAAAATGACCCTCGAGGCAGCAATCGCGATGCCTACTCCTGCCGAGCTTTGCCGTGTCGGCGTTCTTGTCCTCCTAGCCGTTGGTCTTGTTGCAATCAGCAGCGCCGCGAGCGCTGAAGCCCCACCGCCGGCCGCTGGCGCCGCGCCGGCCAAATTGTCCCCTTCGGAAAGCCTGAACCCGGATGAGCTATTGCGATCGTACCAGGATATTCAGGAGCAACTGCGCGCCGTGCAACAGGCGAACGTGAACAACCGACTGGAGGCCGAGGCTGCGGCGAGGGCCCAATCCGCCGCGATCGTTGAGGAGATCGAGTCGATCAAGGGCGCGATGGAGGCCGAGCGCGAACGCAATCAAGCCTCGACCCAAAAGATGGAAGCGGAACGCGAGCGGGAACAGGCGGAAGCCGAACGCTCCGGTCGCACAATCCTATGGCTGGCGTCGGGCTTCGGGGGATTCGGGCTGCTGGCGATGCTTTTAACCGCGCTCTTCCAATGGCGCGCGCTGAATCGACTGCCGGCGGCCGCTTTTCTTCCTGCCCGGTTGCCGCAAGGTTACGCGGGGTTGGCTGTCCCCGAACGCTATGCCCAGGCCGACCAAACCGTGGCAGCGGCGAACCAGGGCCTGTTGGCGACGATCGGTCGCATGGAACAGCGCATCCTCCAGCTCGAACACACAACCGTGCAATCGGAGCCAACCAAGCCGGGCAGACACCTGAATCAAACGGCATCGGCGTTCAATTCGGATCCGGTTGCCGAACAAAACGCGCGCTTCGCCTTTCTGCTTCGCAAAGGCCGCACGTTGCTCAAGGCCAACAGCGTGATGGAAGCCATGGATTGCTTCGATGAGATTCTAAAGGCCGACCCGAATCACGCCGAGGCCTTGGTCAAGAAGGGGGGGACCATGGAACTGCTGAAACAGAACGACGAGGCGATCCGGTACTACGACCGGGCGATCCAAGCGGATCCCAAAATGACCCTGGCATACCTTTGCAAGGCGGGGCTATGCAACCGCCTCAATCGCATCGGCGCAGCGGTGGAATGTTACGAACAGGCCATGCGGGTCGTAGATGAGGGAAATGGCTGAACGGCCTCGCCTTGCGGGCATCCCGGAACCGGCGAAACAGGGCTCTAATTGCTCTGAAACTCCCCGCGCGCAACGGTGAGCCGCTCCTTGGCCACCTCGATCCTGACTTTGGTCAGCTCGCGGTTTTCGTCGCCCATTCTTTCCAAGTTGCGCTCCAATTCTACTATTCGGCGCTCATACGCGCTGATCCGCTCCTGAAAGGGAAGTTGCAGACGTTCGAGCCTTTGTTCCAATTCGTGCATTTCCCGGCCCGCCATTTCCTGCGCCGCAAGCAGTTCCATCCGATGCCGAAACAACATTTGAAAGAGCTTTTCCCGCATCCAACTCAGGGCTCCCGAGCGGATGGCGGCATGGGCGCGTTCGGCTTTGGCCTCCGCCAGGAAGGCGCGACTGCGCCAGTAAGACTCGCCCGCTCCATCAATTGCGAGGCCGGATTGGACCGGCACAAGGGCGGCTGACGGCCGGGCGCGCATGCGCCACAGGACAAGAACGAGCGCCATCGCGATGACGGCCAGGCTGGCGACGAACCATTTGGTCTGAATCTTGATCTGGCCAGCGACTGATTCCTGCTGTTCCAACTTGGTTTGCAGGGCGCCGATCAGGCTCTTTTCCCGCATTTCAGCCAGGGCGCTGAGCACCTTCCGATCGATCGTCTGACCTTTCCGGACGATGATTTGAGCTGCCTCATAGGTGTCGTTGACCGCCAAGCCCTGCATGCGCGAGTTTCGCAGCAAATCGGTCAGCTCCGTATCAAGGAAGGCGTTGGGCCGGACAAAGGTGGCGGCAAATTTGCCCAGACTTTCCTGTCCGGCAGGAAACGACGTTTCGACCATGCGGGCGGCGCGCCAGGCGCCAAGCATCTTGCCCGCCGTCAGACTCTGGCCGGAGTTTTCGAGCTGCTTCAATGTCGGCCGGTCGGTGGGACTGGACACCTGAATCAACCTGACGGGTTCATCGGCCGGCAGGGAATTCTTGGCCTGGATGCTCAGGATCGGCTGCGCCATCACCTCACGAACTGGTCCGAGCAAGATCTCGATCGCGGCCGAATCCGGCTGCCCGCGTACCCATACCGGCGCGAAAAATCCGATCGGCAGGCCCTGTCTGCAGTCCGGCGCGACATCGACCAGGGTTCGCGCATAGGTCGGTGAACCCAGGTCGGCTTCCGTCGGCGCCCGTCCGTTTAACGTCCGCTGCATCCGCTCCATGAATTGCCTTCGCGCATCGGCGACGCTGTCCCGCAATTCGTTTTCAGCGTCCCGGCCGGCCTGGAGTGAGTGGAGGACTATGAAGGGGGCCTGGTGGGCCGCCTTTTGTCTCAAGGCATCGGTCGCATCCGGATCGATCGCGACCAGCCTCACGGGGGTCGCCACATCCTCGGCGGCGACATCCCCGAGCCTATAGTCGGGAACCGCGGAGAACACCGAGACAGTCGGCAGAATCGCAAACGCCGCGAGCACGGCGATCAGAGCGCGGGAGGGGGACCTGGGAACAAAGCATGCGGCGATGAGCAAGACTCCCTTCATCTGTCCTCCTTTAAAGCCTCTGGCTTTCGAACGACTATTTCCGGTGCGCCACGGTAGAGCGTTATTATCCCTGTCACAATCACCTTCTTCCCCTCGTATTGCTGCAAGTCGCCCACCCTCGCAGCATCCGGGGCCAATACGACTGCCGTAAAGGGGGAATTCGGGAACTTCCCGTCGAAATTAAGGAACTGCGCCCCGCTTCTCGACGACGACACCTGTTCAACGACGCCAACAACGGAGGCATATTCCCCAATGTGCTGTTTCGCTTCGGCCGTCAAATAGACGGGTCCCTGCGCCGCCACGGTCGCAGTGCAGATTGATGCCGCGCCAAGGAAAATGTTTCCGTTCTTATCATCGGCGATGGCCGTTATTACATTTGTGCCAAGTGGCCCAACATCCCCTGGGTACAATCCTCTGTAATTATAGAGGGTCGTAATTCCGCCAGTCGGCGAAATCATTAATAGATAAACTTCATACGTTGCGCGTGCGCCTGCGTAATTGAACGGGCCAACCGCCACATAAGCATTTCCGGAGGAATCAACGGCGAGGCAGGTCACCGGCACAGTTTGCGGCTTATCTGCAGCCAAAGTTGGGTAGGAGCTGAAACTAAGCCCGGATACGGCCACTGTTGAGACAATTCCCGCGGGCGTGACCCGCCTCTCCGACGCATTGCCCGTATCCATTATGTAGAGGTTATTGGACGCATCTATTCCGATCCCATGCGGGGCGTTGAATCTGGCGGCGCTTCCCAATCCATCTGCGGAGCCGGTTTGCCCGGCAGCGCCGACCAATGTTGTGACGACCCCGGTTGGCGTAATCTTGCGGACCGTCGAATTTCCCGTATCCGCGACATAGAGGTTTCCCGCGGCATCAACGGCAACACCAGTCGGCCCGTTGAATCGCGCATCGCCCATGGTCCCGTCAGCGCTGCCGGTCAAGCCGGCAATTCCCGCCAGGGTTGAAACAACTCCGGTTGGGGTTATTTTCCGAATCGTCGAGTTTCCAGTATCGGCGACGTAGAGGTTGCCGGCGGAATCGATGGCGATACCCGTCGGCGAATTAAAAAGTGCGGAGGTGCCTGCTCCATCGACCCCGCCGCTCTTTCCCGCTGTGCCGGCCAACGTCGTTCTAACGGTTCCATTCTGACTGACTTCGGAAATCGTGTTTCTTCCGGAGTCGGTCACGTACAAGTTCCCCGATGCGCCTGTGACAATCCCTCCAACGGAATCAAATCCCATGGCGAATGTGGCCGGAGCATTGACAATGACGTAGGAATGCGCGGCGGCGATCGTCAGTGAAAGCGAAGCGGTCGCAGTCCGATTTGCGTTCGTTGCTGAAATTGTCACCGAATACGCGCCGGTTGACGTTGCGACGCCCGAGATCAATCCGGTGGCGGTGTTTACTGTGAAGCCCGGAGGCAAACCTTCAGCCCCGAAACTAACCGGCGCATTGCTCGCCGTAATCATGTATTCAAACGGAAGCCCGACATAGGCGGAAGCGGACGCGGCACTCGTAATTGAAGGGGGTGATAGGACAACCAATTCTGCCTGGTTCGAAGTCACCGATCCAAAGGCGTTCCCGACGTAGACGGAATAGAGACCCACCTGCGACGCTGCCACGTTTGAGAGCGTCAGCGTCGAATTTGTGGCGCCGCTGATTGCGACGACGCCATTGAAAAGCCACTGATATTCGGTCGCGCCAGTTGCAACCACGGTGAATGTAACGCTTCCCCCTAACACGACCGACTGACTTTGGGGCTGGCTGCTGATGGTCGGGATCGTCTGGGCGGACGCAAACCCACCAAATGCGCCTGACAACGCCCCTGCGCCAAGCAGCACCAAGACCCGGAATGTCGGCTTCATTTGCATATTCATCTCCTATCTGCCACCAGCTCGCCTTGTTCAAGATTGTTTGGAGCAAAGCTGAGAAGCGAGCGAATTGGGGCTCAGACTACGCAGGAGAAGCCGGCGGGGCTGACCCGGCCCTCGCCGCTGGAAGGTCAAAAGGCAAGTTACTTCCGGCGTTTGGAGGTCGACGAGGCGCCCATGTACGCGCGTTTCAGGGCGGCAACATCGAGTTTTACCATGCCCATCACTGCCTTCATCACGCGCTCCGATCTGTCGGGATATCTGGCATCCAGCAGATCCGGGAGCATGGAGGGCACGATCTGCCAGCAAAGGCCGTACTTGTCCTTCAGCCAGCCGCATTGGATCTCCTTGCCGCCCTTCGATAGTTTTCTCCAGAACGTGTCGATTTCCTTCTGCGAGTCGCACGCGACCCAGAACGAAACGGCCTCCGTAAACTTGAAGGCGGGGCCGCCATTCAGGGCGACGAAATCCTGCCCGTCGAGTCGGAAGGCGACGGTCATCACGGAGCCCTTGGGGCCCGGACCGGAATCGCCGTAGCGGCTGATCGCCTTGATCTTCGAATTCTTCCTGAAGACGGAGACGTAGAATTTCGCGGCCTCTTCGGCTTGAGTGTCGAACCAGAGGAAGGGGGTGATCTTTGGCATCGATCAAAAATGGCAATTGCCCAGCGGCCGGGACCAGCCACAAACTCTGACGAACGACCATGAACCGTCGAGACTTTCTTAAGTTTCCCCTTGCGGCGGCGGCCCTCACGATGGCGGCAGGCGCCGCCGAAACCAAGGCGGATGGCCCGGATCGATCCGGGAAGGGGCTTCGGGTGGGAGCCGGACGGGACCGCTATGAGGAGGAGCTGCAGATCATGGGCGGACGCTTCGATCTGAAGGTCTCGGGCCGGGACACGGGCGGCGACCTCTGCATCTACGACACGATTCGAGATGCCAAAGGCGGGCCGGCGCTTCACCTTCACCATTTTCAGGATGAATGGTTCTATATAATCCGCGGGGAGTTCATTGTGCGCGTGGGCGGCGACACCATGAGACTGCGTCCCGGCGATTCGGCGTTTGCCCCGCGCAGGGTTCCCCATGCGTTCGCCATGACCAGCGACGGCGAGGGACAGATGCTCGTCCTATTCCAGCCGGCCGGCAGCATGGAGGATTTCTTCAGGCAAATGGGAAAGTTGGGTAAGGATATCCCGGCAAACCAGGAGGCTTCCCAGAAGGAACTCTTTGAGCAGCACGGCATGGAAATGGTGGGCCCGCCGCTAAAGTTCTAGTTCAAACTTGTAGTTCAAACTTGGTGGGCCGCTTGCCGACGCCGGCAATGATCGTACGGTTTTGGGGTGAGGTACCTGGTCAAAGCACGCGTGAAGCCGGGGCGCGAAGGCGCCCTGCTTGAGGCAGTAAAGGACGGCTCGATCGGCCGCGGGTCGATCGCAGGGGAAGAGTACCTGGCGGACATGCTGGCGGCCCGGATCGGGGCGGACGGAGTCGCGCGCTGGGTGGAGGTCTGTTTTTGCGTGGAGCCGCTGGAAGAGGAGCGGCCTTATTGGGAAGAGTATTTCGAGCTGCTGGCGGTGACCGACGCCCATTCGCGCCGCAATTGCCGGCACGAAAACGGCACTGAACGATGGGCCTGCTGCGAGTGCGATTGCACGCGCGATCTCGAGGAAAGGCTTCGAACCCAGGGCCAGCCGCTGCTCCGGTCGCTGGGCTAGGGCCTCATGCGCGCAAGATGTCTCTGGAGCATTCGCCCCGAAGCGCGCCCACGACCTGGAATTTCAACAAGGAGATCATCCTCGGCGAAATCGGTTCATTGCTCGGCGCCTACGTGGCGGCCTGGACAACATCGCATTTGACCCGAAGCTCGGCCCTGATCTCCGCCGCGCTGATACCCGGGACCCTGCTGGGAGGAACGGTATTCTGGCTGACGGCCCGGATTTCGCACATGCGCGAGCGGCGAAACTGGTCGGTCGGCGTCCTGGCGCGCGACATCAGCTACTTCACGCCGGTTGCGGCCGTATTGGGACTCGCAGTCTACGACCCCGCGATTTTCTTCACCTCGCGCTTTCTGCTCGAGCGCGGCGCAGGCGTGATCCTATCGGTCGCCGGCGGCCAGATCACCGCATTCTCGCTCTTTCTGGCGAGCATGAACGCGTACCGGCTGCTCCTCGCAAGAACCGGCGTGAGGCATCTCTGAGGCCGAATTCGGGCCGGCCAAAATCCTCAGGCGTGCAGTTCGGCGGGCGCCGGATTTCCCGTCGGTGCCGGAATGTTTTCAGCCAGCTCGAGCAGCGCATGTCCGGCGGCATCGGGATCAAATCGGAATTCCGCCAATGGCGCGCGATAAGCCTCCAGCCCCAGGAAGAAGCGCTCGACCTCTTCCCGCACGGGACTCTCCGAGAAATCCCCCAATCCGGTCTCCCTGATGAAGAGCGAGTTCGCCGTCTGCTCGAACTCGTTCTTCAAGGGCACGCCGAAGAACGGCTTCCGCAGCCAGATGGTTTCGGCAATGAATGAAAGTCCGCTCGTCCCCATGGCCGCCTTGCAGCCGGCCAGCTCGCGCGGCATGCCGTCGTTGAAAGCCCTGAAGGTCAGGTTCCCGTCCGTGGCATCGAGATTATAGCCATAAACGACGAACCGTTGGTCAACCTGGCGCAGGACCCGAAGGAACGACGGATTGGGCTCCTTCAAGTAGACCAGGACGTAATCGCCCGATTCCGGCCGGAGCCGCCGGAATTCATCCTGCACCGGCGGCGGCACGACGCGCACGTTCCCCGGGCACCGCCCCGGGGGGGCGAGCGACATAACAACATAGGCGTCGGCGCCCGCTGCGACAATCCTCGCCGCCGTTCTTGTGATCGCGGACGAGAAACGAAAACCCGGCGGCACCCGCTGCTCCAGGAATACCAAGGCATGCTGGTTATCAAAGGATATGAACGGCACGCCGAGCGAGCGGGCGAGGAGCGGCGAGAGGGGCTCAAAATTGACGATGAATAGATCGGGGGAGAAGGCGCGCAGCTTTTGGCGCAGTGATCTCCAATTCCTCAGGTAGTACACGAGCACGCCGGCGTTCCCGGCGAATGACCTGGCGAGCGAGAGGCGGCCGGACCGATTGTAATGATGGTGGATTCCGCGGATCTCCAACAGGTCATATCCTTCAAGGAGGCCTACCGACCGGCCATAGGTCACCACCTTCAACCGATGCCCGGCGCCCTCGATCACGGGCAGGACCGACCGGGCGGTGGATGCATGGCCCCGTCCTTCTCCCGAAAGTGCATAGACGATGTTCATACGCGGGCCGCGTCCACCGACAATCCTGCATTCACGCGACACTGACAACCGGACCGGGCGGATGTTTCCGACTCGTCACATGGGATGACATTGCCGGTTTACCATTAGCGGCTTATAAAGCGTCTCGCGGGGGCGTTCCGGCGGCGATTCCGGCGCTTGCGCTCCTGCGTGGACCCCATCATGTATTCCCACCAGCATGGCACTTCCCGCCAAAAGACCCCGGCTGCTCATATTCGTCGTGGCCTATTATGCGGAGGCCACAATCCTGGAGGTGCTGCGCAGGATACCCGATTTGGAGGGATACGAGACCCATGTCCTCCTGATCGATGACGGCTCGAAGGACATGACCTTCGACCTGTCCGACCGGGCCCGGCAGGCGGGCGGGTTCAAGTGCCCGATGACCGTCCTCGCCAATCCCGCGAACCAGGGATACGGCGGGAACCAGAAGCTCGGCTATCATTTCGCGATCGAAAACGGCTTTGATCTCGTGGCGCTGCTGCACGGGGACGCCCAGTACGCCCCGGAAGCGCTGCCCGGGCTTCTCGAGCCGATCGCCGGCAAGGGGGCCGACGCCGTCCTCGGTTCGCGGATGCTCGTTCCGATGGACGCGCTGCGCGGGGGAATGCCGGTTTACAAGTTCATCGGGAACCGGATTCTCACCTGGTATGAGAACCGGGTCCTCGGGTCCCGCCTGAGCGAGTTTCACACCGGGTACAGGGTGTATGCGACCGCCGCGCTGAAGCGCATTCCGTTTGAACTCAATTCGAACGGGTTCCACTTCGACACGGAGATCATCATCCAGCTTCTAAGGGCGCGATGCCGGATCGCCGAGGTGGCCATACCAACCCATTATGGAGGGGAGGTGTGCCGCGTGAACGGGTTTCGATATGCAAGGGACGTCGTCGTCGCCTCAACGACGGCGATGCTCCAGGACTACAGGCTCGTTTATCGCCGCAATTTTGACGTCGCTTCCGAAGCCGATCTGGCCGGCCGGTACCGCTCGAAGCTTGATTTTCCGAGCACCCATTCGGAGGCCTTGAAGGAGGTGCCGCCGGGATCGGTCGTCATGGACGTGGGCTGCGGGCCGGGAATTCTGGCCGAGAAAATGCGGGCGATGGGCTGCCGTGTCATCGGAATCGACAACCACCCCGGGGCCGGCCTGTCGGCCTTTGATGAGTACCTTTCGGCCGATCTCGACGGCGAGGGTTTTCCCAGGGGGATCGGCGACGTGAACGTCGTACTGCTTCTCGATGTGATCGAGCATCTTCGCTCGCCCGAGAGATTCTGCGAGAAGCTGAGGCTGCTGGCCCAGGACAACCTGGGCGTCAAGATCGTGCTGTCCACCGGCAACGTCGGCTTTTGCGTGACGCGCCTCATGCTTTTCCTGGGGCAGTTCAACTACAATACGAGCGGGATCCTCGACCGGACGCATACGCGCCTGTTCACCTTCTCGTCGTTCAGGCGCCTGCTCGGGGAATCCGGTTTCACGGTCGAGCGGATCAAGGGAATCCCGGCTCCCCTGCCGCTTGTCATGAATCCGGGCTTCGTTCGCAATGCGCTCATGAGACTCCAGGCAATCCTGATCGGGATCTCGCGGGGCCTCTTCGCCTATCAGATTTTCATGGTCGCCCGTCCGCTGCCAACGGTCGACACCCTGCTCCGCCAGGCCGAGCGGCACTCGTCGGAAAAGTCGTCCCGGGCGGCTTCCTGAGCGGCTTTCCCCGGGGCGCTCGAGCTTCCCCACCGGGCCCGGCTTGGAAAATGCCGATTGCCAATCCCTCGGTGATTTTCGACCATGGGCGGCATGTCCAAGGTCCTGCTTGTTACAGGCTCGTCGGGGCTCATCGGCTCCGAGGTCTGCGCGTATTTTGCGCGGGAGCTCGGTTACGCGGTTCACGGGCTCGACAACAACCAGCGGGCCGTCTTTTTCGGCCCCCAGGGCGACACGCGCTGGAACCAGGAGCGCCTGCGGCGCGAGCTGCCGGGATTCGTCCATCACGAACTGGACGTCCGCGACCGGGCCGGCGTCCTGGCCAAGGTCGCCGAGCTGAAGCCCGACGCGATCGTCCACACGGCGGCGCAGCCGAGCCATGACCGGGCGGCGGCGATTCCATTCGATGATTTCGACACGAATGCGGTCGGAACCCTCAACCTTCTCGAGGCCGCGCGGCGCTCTTGCCCGGAGTCTCCGTTCGTGCACATGAGCACGAACAAGGTCTACGGCGACGCCCCGAACAAGATCGCGCTGCGGGAATTGGCGACCCGATGGGACTACGCCGATCCCGCCTTCGAGCACGGGATCCCCGAGACCTTCACGGTAGACCAGTCGAAGCATTCGCTTTTTGGCGCCTCGAAGCTCGCCTCCGACGTCATGGTGCAGGAGTACGGGCGGTACTTCAACCTGCCTTCCTGCTGCCTTCGCGGCGGGTGCCTCACCGGCCCTAACCATTCGGGGGTCGAGCTCCACGGATTCCTGAGCTATCTCGTAAAATGCAACCTCGAAGGGCGCGAATACCGCGTATTCGGGTACAAGGGCAAGCAGGTGCGGGACAATATTCATTCGCTCGACGTCGCCCGTTTCATCGCGGCGTTCATCGCCGCGCCGCGCGCCGGCGAGGTGTACAATTTGGGCGGCGGAAAGGCGAACAGCGCCTCGGTCCTGGAGGCCTTTGCGCTGGCGGAGAAGTTCTCGGGACGCAGGCAGGTCCACACCTATGTGGAGCAAAACCGGATCGGCGACCACATCTGCTACTACTCGGACCTGCGCAAGATGCGCGCCCACTATCCGATGTGGGACATCACGATCGGGCTCGAGGAAACCGTCCGGCAGATCGTCGCGGCGTGGCGGGGACGCGGGAGCCCGGCGCCCGTTGCCAATTGACGAAATCCCGGCCCGGGCCTAGCTTGGTGCCTGACATGATTTCCGCCAGACACCTTGCAGCGCCGTGTCTTGCCGCCCTCATGGCCGGGGCGGGAGCGTGCGTTCGGGCCCAGCCCGGGGGGGAGGCCGGCTCGCCTTTTCTGCCGCCGGCGGGGTTGTCGGCGGGCGGGGCCAAGCCGGCCTCAAACCCGTACGAACTCACCGGCTCGAGCACGACCAGCCGGGAGACGAAGGTTTGCATATTCGACGCGAAGGCAAAGAGCAGCCATTGGATCGCGATCGGGGGCGAATTCGGCGATATCCGCGTGGTAAGCTACGATCCGGCGAGCGATCTTGCGGTCATCGACGTTCATGGCTCGCGAATGTCGCTTGGCATGCGCAAGGCGGTCGTCTCGGAGCAGCCTCTCCTCGCCTCGGCTCCGATCCCCGCCCCCGCCTCGGCCCAGGTCCTTTCCAAGCCCGCCGGGCGGCCCGCGCAGCCCGTCCAGCCCCAGTCCGCCGAGACTGCAAAACAGGAGCGCGAGGCGCGCATGCTCGTCAGCGACCTTCTGGATATCGGAATGCAGCAGCGCAAGGCCGCCGAGGAGGCGAAGAAGAGGGAGCAGGAGGCTCAGCAGGCGGCGAAGCCCAACTGAGCCGAACCCTTGCAGCCCGGGAGGCCGGGGCGGATCGGCTCGAAAAAAGCTTTCCGGGCGGGCATTTTTCCCTGACCGTACCCGGATGCGCATCCTGATATCGGGCGTATGCGGCTTCGTCGGAACGACGCTTGCGCGCGCCCTTGTGCACGAGGGCACCGGCGCAAAGCTGCACGGTTTCGACAGCTTCGTCCGGCCCGGGAGCGAGACCAACCGCACGGAGCTCAGGCGGCTGGGAGTCAAACTCTTGCACGCCGACCTGCGGGCGCCAAGCGACCTGGACGGGCTGCCGCCCTGCGATTGGGTGATCGACGCGGCGGCCAATCCGAGCGTTCTGGCCGGCGTGGACGGCCGGACCAGCTCCCGCCAGGTGCTGGAGCACAATCTCCTCGGGACCCTTAACCTGCTGGAATACTGCAAGGAGCACCGGTGCGGGCTCATCCTCCTGAGCACGAGCCGCGTGTACTCGATCGCATCGCTTGCTTCGCTGCCGCTCGAGGTCGCCGGCGATGCCTTTCGTTTGGCGGATTCATCCGCGAAAGGGTTCAAGCCCTTTCCGCAGGGCCTGACCCGGGAGGGGATCGCGGAAGACTTCCCCACAGAGGCGCCGGTTTCGCTCTATGGAGCGACCAAGCTCGCGAGCGAGGCCCTGGCCCTTGAATACGGCGAAGCCTTTGGAGTGCCGGTCTTTGTCAACCGCTGCGGCGTTCTTGCCGGGGCAGGCCAGTTTGGCCGCGCCGATCAGGGGATCTTCGCCTACTGGCTCAACCGCTGGCTCAGGCGGCAGCCCCTCGCCTACCTCGGATTCGGCGGTCACGGCCATCAAGTGCGCGACTGCCTGCATCCGCGCGACCTGCTGCCGCTGATCCGAAGGCAAATGGAGGCTCCAAAGACAGCCGTCGGCGACAGGACCATCAACCTCTCCGGTGGCGGCGCCTCGGCAATGTCGCTTCGGCAGCTCAGCGACTGGTGCGCAAAGCGATGGGGCGGCCACGCCGTCGCGTCCGATCCCAGCCCGCGGCCATTTGACCTTCCGTGGGTCGTCCTCGACTCCGCAAAGGCGGCGCGACTGTGGAAATGGCGGCCCCAGACTCCAGCCCCGGCAATTCTGGAGGAAATCGCCGTCCATGCCGAGGCCCACCCCGACTGGCTTGAAATCTCAAGCCCCCAATAGGGCTTGGCCGCCCCAGCCTTGAGAAAGGCCCCATTGACCCTTCCCGCCCTCCAACTCCTGTCCGTCGTGATTCCGGCCCGCGACGAGGAGGCCTGCGTGGGCTCGACCGTGCGCGATATCCATGAGGAACTGAAGCGCGAGGGCGTGCCGCACGAAATCGTCGTGGTGGACGACGGCAGCCGGGATTCGACCTGGAATGTGCTCCAATCCCTCCAGGCGGCCATTCCTGCTGTCGTCCCCATCAGGAACCCGGGGCCGAACGGATTCGGCCGCGCCGTTGTCTGCGGATTCGACCATATGCGCGGGGACGCCGCCGTCGTCATGATGGCCGACGCCTCGGACTCGCCGGCCGATGCCGTCCGGTACTGGCGCCTCCTCAACGAAGGCTACGAGGCGGTATTCGGCAGCCGTTTCGTCAGCGGCGGGCGGGTCATCGATTATCCGCGCCTGAAGCTGCTGGTCAACCGGATCGCCAATCTTTTTGTCAAGGTCCTGTTCCATATCCCGCTCAACGACACAACGAATGCGTTCAAGGCATACCGCCGCAACGTGATCGACGGTTGCCGGCCATTCATCGCCCCCCAATTCAACCTGACGATCGAGATTCCCCTGAAGGCCATCGTTCGCGGCTACCGATGGACGGTGACCCCGATCTCCTGGAAGAACCGCAAGGCCGGCGTCGCCAAGCTGAAAATCAAGGAAATGGGAAGCCGTTACTTCTTCATCTGCATGTACGTATGGCTTGAGAAGTACTTCAGCCGCGGGGACTACCGCCGCGGGGAGATGTGACGTTTGCGCTTCCCTTTGTTGAGTCCCTTTTCCTAGTCTGACCGCATAACATGATATATCTTCTCGGCGGATCGGGCTACGTGGGCCACGCCTATCAAAAGCACCTGACAAAGAAGGGCATCCAGTTCCGGAATCTGCGCCGCGCCGAGCTCGACTACGCAGATCCGGCCGTGCTTCGCGACGCTCTCCTGCGGGACAAGCCGGAATTCCTGATAAACGCCGCGGGATACACCGGAAAGCCAAACGTCGACGCCTGCGAGATCCACAAGGCCGAGTGCCTGTCCGGCAACGCCGTCCTGCCCGGCCTGGTCGCCCAGGCGTGCGAGGAAGCCGGCGTGCCCTGGGGCCACGTTTCGTCCGGGTGCATCTACAATGGAAGCCGCGCCGGCGGAAAGGGCTTCACCGAGGAGGACGCGCCGAATTTCTGCTTCCGCGCGGGCCCCTGCTCCTTCTATAGCGGGACGAAGGCGCTCGGCGAGGAAGTGCTGGCCGGGCGCCCCGGCGTGTTCATCTGGCGCCTGAGGATACCCTTCGACGAGTTCGACAATCCGCGCAACTACCTGACGAAGCTCATGCGCTATGAGCGGCTTCTCGAGGCGTCCAATTCCATCTCCCA
>JBEKAO010000062.1:0-14245 GCA_050015855.1 Opitutaceae bacterium
AACCCGATCCTCGCGCGCGGTCGAGAAGCTGCAGAAGATGGTGAAGACCACCGTGACCGTCCTTCGCGACGGAAAGGAGGCCGAGGTCCTGCTGGAGGAGATCGTCCCCGGCGACGTCGTGGTCCTCGCCGCGGGAAGCCTGATCCCGGCGGATTTGCGGGTCCTTTCGGCCAAGGATTTCTTCGTAACCCAGTCGGCCCTGACCGGCGAATCCATGCCCGTCGAGAAGAACGCCGACTCGAACCAGACGGCAGGCCGCACCCCCTTCGAATACACGAACGCGTGCTTCATGGGGAGCAACGTCCTGAGCGGCTCCGCGCGGGCCGTGGTTTTGGTCACGGGCAAGAAGACCTTCTTCGGTTCGCTGGCCGAAAAAATGCTCGCGAAGCGGGATCCCACGAACTTCGACAAGGGGATCAAGAGCTTCACGTGGCTGATGATCCGGTTCATGATCATCATGGTCTCGATCGTCTTCCTGATCGTCGGCCTGAAGAGCCACAACTGGGTTGAGGCGCTGCTCTTCGCCCTGTCGGTGGCGGTGGGCCTCACCCCGGAAATGCTTCCGATGATCATGACCGTGTGCCTGTCCAAGGGGGCGCTCATGATGTCGAGGAAGAAGGTCATCGTGAAGCACCTGCACGCGATCCAGAACTTCGGGGCGATGGACGTCCTGTGCACGGACAAGACCGGGACCCTGACCCAGGACCATGTCGTGCTCGAGCGCTACGTCGACGTGACCAACCGGGTCAGCGAGGACGTGCTGCGCTACGCGTACATGAACAGCTTCTACCAGACCGGGCTGCGCAACCTCCTCGACCGGGCGATCCTCTCGCACACCGACCTCGACGTGGAGCGCAACTGCCGGAAGGTCGACGAAATCCCCTTCGATTTCAAGCGGCGGCGAATGTCGGTCGTGATCGACCATGAGGACCGCCACGTGCTCATTTGCAAGGGTGCCGTCGAGGAGGTCGTCTCCGCCTGCGAGAACTACCAGGTGGACGAGGACATCAATCCGCTGATCCAGCTGATCCGCGACGACCTCCTGGACGAGTACCGCAGCCTGAGCGCGCAGGGCTACCGGGTCCTGGCCATCGCCTACCGCGAGTTCGACCGTTCAAAGCCGACGTTCACCGTGGCCGACGAGTCCGAATTGATCCTGCTCGGCTATGTCGCTTTTTTCGATCCGCCCAAGGAGACCTCGGCCCGGGCGATCGAGGCCCTCCAGCGCTCCGGAGTCGCGGTGAAAATCCTGACCGGCGACAACGAACTGGTGACCCGAAAGGTCTGCGACGATGTCGGAATGAAGATCGCCAAGCTCATCACCGGGCCGCAGCTTGCCGCCCTCGACGAGGCCGGATTCGCTCGCGAGGTGGGCGAGGCCAACGTGTTCGCCCGGCTGACGCCCGACCAGAAGGAAAACGTCATCAAGACCCTCCGGGCCGCGGGGCACGTGGTCGGATTCATGGGGGACGGGATCAACGACGTCCTTGCGATGAAGGCGGCCGACGTCGGGATATCCGTGGACACGGCGGTCGACGTGGCGAAGGAGTCCGCCGACCTGATCCTGCTGGAAAAGAGCCTGCTCGTCCTCGAGGACGGGATCCTGGAGGGCCGGAAGGTCTTCGGGAATATCATCAAGTACATCAAGATGGGGGCCAGCTCCAACTTCGGGAACATGTTCAGCATGGTCGGCAGCAATCTCATCCTTCCCTTCCTTCCGATGCTTCCGCTTCAGATCCTCGTAAACAACCTGCTTTACGACATGTCCCAGGTCGGAATTCCGCTCGACAACGTCGACCAGGAGTACCTCGAAAAGCCCCGCCGATGGAACATCCGGAGCATCCAGAACTTCATGGTCTACATCGGGCCCATCAGCTCGATCTTCGACTACGCCACGTTTTTCCTCATGCTTTACGTTTTCGGCTGCTCGGCGTACAGCCTTCCGGGAGTTTCCGAAGCCGCAAAGGGTCACATGGAGGATCTGTTCCACACAGCCTGGTTCGTCGAGTCCATCATCACCCAGACCATGATCGTGCACATCATCCGCACCCGGCGAATCCCCTTCATCCAAAGCCGGGCGAGCAAGACCATGATCACCACCACAGTGGCGATCATGGCCATCGGCGCGTGGCTGCCGTTCTCCCCCGTGGCATCGTATATCCACCTTGTCCCGCTTCCCGGGGCATTCTTCCTCTGGCTGCTTTTCTTCATCGTCGCCTACAGCGTCCTCACCCATCTCGTGAAGACATGGTTCTACAACCGTTTCGGCATGGACTGATCGGTGAATTCGGGCTCAATGCGTAACTGCCCATGCTAAGCATACTGACCGCACTTCAGGAGGGTCGCCTTTTCGAATTGCCCGAAGCCGCGGGCAAGGAGCGCGTTCTCGCCTTCCTCGCCCGCATCCTGGACGCCAATCCGAGCATCGAGGCCGGAATCGACGCGGGAGAGGAAGTCCTGCGCCGGGAAAAGGAGGGCAACACGGCGATCGGGCTGGGAGTCGCCGTGCCGCACGTCCGCGGCCGGCGCGAGGAGGGCGAGCTCTTCTGCGCGATCGGCTGGTCCTCCCAGGGAGTGGATTACCAGGCGGCGGACGGCATGCCGGTGCACCTGGTCGTGATGTACTACATCCCGGGGGCGCAAAAGAATGTCTACCTGAAGGAGATCTCGACCCTGGTGAAGGCGATCCGCAAGAGCGGCGGGATCGAGCCGATCGCCCACGCCACCGATCTCAACGCGGTCCGAAACCAGCTGTTGGACTGGGTCGGTTCCGTCCTTGGGGACTCCGGACCGGAGGCGGTGGCGCGGATGATCAGGCTCGAGGTCAGGACGGCCCAGACCGTGGAGCCATCCCCGGCGCCGGCCGCGGCGACGCCTCCCCTGAAGCAAGCCGCCAGCATTGCGCTCTTTAGCGTCCTGGTGACGCCCGCAGGCGCAATTGTGCTTTCGCAGGACGCCGCCTGGAATGCGTCGTTGGAAAAGGAGAACAATCTAAGCCCCCGGCTTTCCGGGGGCGCGCCGTTTGCCGCTGCGGGGCGGCAGGTGTTTGTGACGGGATCCACGGCGTATCCCGGCGGGCGCACCCTTTACCAGTGCGCGGCGGTCGTTCCGGCGGGCTGAATTGGGAATTGTCGGTGATTTGTAACGGATACGCCATGAAATCGACATAATAGAGGGGTAACAGGTGGGGAGCTAAGACACGCTCGCTCCGCACCATGTGAAGATTGTTTTCGTAACCGAAACCTTCCCTCCCGAAATCAACGGGGTGGCGATGACCTTCTCGATCATCGCAAGGGAGATGGGTCGCCGGCACACGGTCACGGTGTATAGGCCGAACCGGCCCGGCCTCAGCGAGCGCAAGGTGCCGGCGGAGTACCGCGAGGTGGCGCTGCCGGGATTGCCGATTCCCCGCTATCCGGAGCTGAGGCTCGGCCTGCCGGCCGGCCGGGTCTTCCGGCGGGACTGGAAGGCTTCGCGGCCGGACGTTGTCCATGTGGCGACGGAGGGGCCCCTCGGCGCCTCGGCGATCGCTGCCGCCCGGGCGATGAGGATCCCCGTGACATCGAGTTTTCACACCAATTTCCACACCTACACGAGCCACTACGGGGTTGCCCCCCTGCGGCATCTGGCGTTCGCCTGGCTGCGGCGGGTGCACAATCGCACCTGTCTGACCTTCGCGCCCACCTCCGAACTGCGGGACCAGCTGGCGGCGGCGGGCTTTCGCGGAGTGACCGTTCTTTCCCGCGGGGTCGACGCCCGGTTCCGGCCGAATCGCCGTTCCGGGGAGATGCGGGCTTCCTGGGGCGCAGGGCCCAACGATCCCGTGGTTTTGCACGTCGGCCGGATGGCTCCGGAGAAAAACTATCCCCTGATCCTCCGGGTCTTCGCCGCGATGAAGGCGGCCGAACCCCGGGTGCACTTCGTCCTCGTGGGCGACGGCCCGCAACGGACGCGGCTGCAAAGGGATCTGCCCGGCGCGGTGTTCCCGGGCTTCGTGCCCCGGGACGATCTGGCCGTCCACTACGCCTCGTCGGACATCTACGTCCATGCGAGCCTGACGGAGACCTTCGGAAATGTCCTAACCGAGGCCATGGCGAGCGGCCTCGCCGTCGCCGCGTTCAACTACGCCGCCGCGAGGGAATTCGTGCAAGGCGGCGAAACCGGACTCGTCGTCAACACCGGGGACTCCGAGGCGCTCGTCGCCGCGGGCGTGCGGCTCGTCGCGGACCCGGAGCTGCGGCGGCGCCTGCGGACGGCCGCTGCGGCCCGGATGGCGATCCAATCCTGGGAGAACGTGATTTCCGGATTTGAAGCGGAGCTTGCGAAGGTCGCAGCCGACGCCGGAACGCCGTCCTGCCTGCTGCGCGAACCATGGGCGCAGGCGACGTGAGCATCGGGCGCCCGATATTCGACGTGGGCTGTTCGCCCCCCGCGCAGGCGCGCGTGCTTATTCTGACGGCCGGTTATGGCGAGGGGCACAACGCGGCCGCACGGGCGATCGCGGCCGCGTGCGAGGACCTCCGCGGACCGGGATCGGCCCGGATCGTCGACCTCTTCGCCCTCGCCTCCCCCCGGCTGAATGCGGTCGTGCGCCGCGGCTATCTCCGAGCGATCAACAGCGCCCCCCGGCTGTGGAGCCGGGCCTACTCGTGGATGGACCACTCGAACCTCCTGCCGCACACCCTCGCGTTTCTCCGGAGGGATCTCCGCCTGCTCTCCCAGGTGATCGCGAGCGAGCAGCCCACCGCCATCTGCAGCACGTATCCCGTCTACGCGTTCCTCATCGAGCGGCTGAGGCGGCGCGGCATGGTCGAAGCGCCGAATTTCAACGTGGTGACCGACTCGATCAGCATCAATTCCCTCTGGTGGCGCGCCGGCTGCGCCGGATGGTTCGTCCCGAACGAGGATACGGCCGGGATCCTCCGAAAGGCGGGCTTGGATCCGAGGCGCCTGCACACGCTCGGGTTTCCGGTGACCCTCTACTTCAGCAAGCACGCCGCCGAATTCCGGCCCCCGGACCTGGCGGCGGGAGCCGCCCCGCGCGTCCTCCAGATCATCAATTCCGGCACCCGCATGGCGACCGCCACGGCCGGGGCCCTCTTTGAGAGGCAGGATTGGGACGTCACCTGCGCTGTCGGCCAGGACGAGGGCCTTCGCCGCAGGCTCGAAAAGATGGCCGCCGGGCGCCGCCGCCCGGCGCAAATCCTCGGATGGACCGACCTGATCCCGCGCCTGCTCATGACCCACCACATCGTGGTCAGCAAGGCCGGCGGAGCCACCACGCAGGAGGCGATCGCCGCCCGCTGCCCGATGATTGTCAGCCAGGTCGTGCCCGGCCAGGAGGAGGGCAACTACGAGCTATTGCGCCGGCATGGGATCGGGGCCCTCGCCGAAACGCCGGAAGCGGTGATGCGCGAGCTGACCCGGGCGTTCGCCGACCGGGGCGCAGTCTGGAACAACTGGCGCCTGGGGCTCGCTCCGCTGTCGCGCCCGGAAGCCGCGCTCGAAATCGCGTCCTACCTTCTCCATCTCCCGGCCGCAGCCGGTCCCGCGCGAGTCGCGGCATGCGAATGAGACTGCGCTTCATCGTCAATCCCCGCTCGGGGCGCCACCGGCGCAATGCCCGGCTGCAGCCGATCCTCCGGCAATTCATCGCCGCACACGGCCTGGACGCGGACCTCGTCCTCACCGAGGGCCCCGGGCACGCCACGGCGCTTGCGCGGGAGGCGGCCGATGGGGGCTGCGAGCGGATCGTCGCCGTCGGCGGCGACGGAACGATGAACGAAGTCGCCCAGGCCCTGATCCACCGCCCGGTGGCGCTGGCCCTGGTCCCCTGCGGCTCCGGGAACGGCCTCGCGCGGCACATGGGCCTCCCGACCTCGCCCCGACGCGCCCTCGAACTCGCCGTCGACGAATCCGCCGAGGTGCGAGTCCTGGACACCGGAACGGCCGCGGGCCGGCCGTTTTTCAACGTTGCGGGCATGGGCCTGGATGCCGACGTGAGCCGGCGCTTCAACAAGATCGTCCGCCGGGGCCTTCCCGCGTATGCGCGGACGGCCTTCGCCGCATTCGCCGGGCGCCGGAACCAGCTTTGCACCATCCGCACCGGCAACAGGACCGAAACTCTCGAAATCCTCCTGATATCGGTCGCGAATTCCGAGCAATACGGGAACGGCGCCGTCATCGCGCCCGGCGCCCGGGTCGACGACGGACTCCTCGACCTCATCGCCGTGCGTCCGCTCGGGATCGTCGCCGCGGCGTTCCTGGCCTGCCGGCTTTTTCTCGGGAACGCGGACGGAAGCGGCCGGGTCCGGCGGATGCGGGGGGCCAGGTTCGAAATCGAGCGCCCCGCCGGCGGCCTGATCCACACCGACGGGGAGTGCCATGCAGCCGGCGTGAAGATCGATGTGGCGGTCGTGCCCGGAAGCCTCCGGATCGTCTGCCCCGCGGCGCCGCGCACTTCCCGGGCGCGCGGGAACTCCCGTGCAATTCCGGCGGGCGCCCGGGCCGAGCGATCCACCTTCGCCCTCAAGATCTGAAACCCACGGAACATGAAAAAGCTCCACGTACGCACCGTCATCCTCTCGGACGTGCACCTGGGCACCGCCGAAAGCAAAGTCGATGAAGTGAACCATTTTCTGAGGCACGTCCGCTGCGCCAAATTGATCCTGAATGGAGACATCATCGACGGATGGCAGCTCCGGAGGCGCGGGCAGTGGACCAAGGCGCACACGCGCTTCATCCGCCTGGTCCTGAAGAAACTGGAGAAGCGGGACACCCAGATCATCTACCTCCGGGGGAACCACGACGACATCCTCTCCCGCTTCCTTCCCCTCGAATTCGAGAAGCTCTTCATCGTGGAGGACTACATCCACGAGGGCCCGGGCGGGCGCTACCTCGTCCTCCACGGCGATGTGTTCGATTCGATCACGCGAAACTTCGTCTTCCTCTCCCATCTCGGGGACTGGGGCTACAATGTGCTTTTGAAAATCAACCGCGCATACAACCTCTGGCGTTCCTGGCGCGGCCTCGAGTACTGGTCCCTGAGCAGGGCAATCAAGGCCAGGGTCAAGGGCGCGGTGAATCACGTGTCGAATTTCGAGATGCACATCGCCGACCTTGCGCGGCAGCGCGGCTGCGTCGGAGTCATGTGCGGCCACATCCACACCCCGGCGGACAAGATGCTCGGCGACATTCATTACCTGAATTCCGGCGACTGGATCGAGTCGCTGACGGCGATCGTTGAGCACTGGGACGGCCGCTACGAACTGATCGATTACGCGGGCTTTCTCCGGGAATATCCGCTGCCGGCGGAGGAGGCCGCCGAGGAGGCGGTTGTGGACGAGGATGCCGTGCCCGAGAACGCGGTTTTTGAGGCAAAGCAGGGTTAGGTTTTCAGTTCTTCGCGGATCACTGCAAGGGTCCGCTCGAGCGCGCCGCCGTTTTCGCGGTGCCAGGCGGCCGCGGCGGCCGCGATCGCGGCCCGGCGGCCGCTGTCGCGCAAAAGCTCCCGCACCTCCGCGGAAAGAGAGGGGGCGTCGGCGATTCGGCAGGCGGCGCCGCAGGCGACAAGATCCCGCGCGATGGCCGAGAAGTTGCCCATCCCCGGGCCGAAAATGAGCGGGCGTTCCAACGCGGCCGCCTCGACGGGCGTCTGGCCCTCCGTGTGGGGGGGAAGGCTCTTGCCGACGAAGACCAGGTCGGCGATCTGGGTCAGGCGCTGCAATTCGCCGGTCGTGTCCCCCACCGCGACGTCCACCGGGCCCCCGGCGGAACCGCGGGAGCGAAAATGATAGCGCAGCCCGCTCTCCTTCAAAAAGCGCTCGATCTCGAACCTTCGCTCGGCGTGACGGGGAACCAGGAGCAGCGAGCAGGACAAGCCCGCGGCCCTGGCCGCCCGCAATGCCGCGACCAAGGCCTCCTCTTCGCCGGGCCAGGTGGACGATCCGAGGAGAACCGCTTCCCCTTCGGGCAGTCCCAGTTCGCGGCGAAGGGCCTCCAGTTCGGATTCGCCTAGGACAGGTATGGCGACATCCAGCTTGATGTTGCCTGTAATCTGCAGGCGATCCTCGGGAAATCCGAGCCGCCGGAATCGCTCGCCATCCCGTTTCGAGCAGGCGAGGACGCGCGTGATGTCGGCCAGCAGCAGGCGCGTGACCGGCGGGGCCCATCGCCGGCAGAACCGAAGGCGCGCAAAGCTGCGGTCGGAGATCCGGGCGTTGATGTTGATGACCGGCACGCCGCGGCGGCGCGCCTGCCTGACGTGCTCCGGCCAGCGCTCGCCTTCGGTGAGGATCGCCAGATCCGGGGCGATCCGCCGCCACGCGAGCGCGGAGAAAAGCAGCCAGTCGATCGGAAAATAGCCGACTCCAAGAGTGAGGCCCCGGTACCGGTCATCCGCCAGCCGGAATCCCGTGCTCGTCGTCGCGGTGAGGTACACCTCGACCCCGTCCCGGCGCAGCGCCTCCAGGATGGGGCCGACGGCCAGCACCTCGCCCACGCTCACGGCCTGGAGCCAGATGCGGCGCACGCCGGGGGCCTTTGCCGGGAGACGGGGGTGGGCGCCAAAGCGCTGGCCCAGGTGATTCCAATAGCCTCCCCGCCGTCTCATGCGCCGCAAATAAAAGGGCAGCATGAAAAGAAAGATTGGAAAAAAGCTGATTCGGTAGAGCCAGATCCTCACGGGCGGGCGCAAGCGCTTCTCCATCATGGGAAATCGCATCGCTCCGAGCTATCTTTTTCCCGCGCTCATTTGGGCGTCCATCGGCATCGGGTGTCAATTCCTCCGAATTCATCCGTTTTTGCCATAAGGTATTACGCCAGATGCTGTTCATTATGTTAATATAATCCAGGAAATGGATCGCCTGTCGGCGATCTTTACATTCCTTCGAGGGGCTCGATCCGAAGGCAAAAGCAAGAATTCCACAAGTATCTCAAAAATAGATTGTTAATAAACTTCCTTGGAGCGCGGATTTGCGTGGCTCGGACTAAGCTGCTTTTGAGCCTGTATGCGATCATCGATGAGGCACACAGCCGCCATCCTGGCCGCATTGATGGCTGCTTCAATCGCGGCGGCCGCTTCAACGACCATCGATTTCTCCGACCTGATAGGCACACTCTCCGACTACTACCCCATCCCAAACGGCTACGATTCATTCGCCGCCAATACTCCCGATATCGCCGTCTCCTATTCGACGAACTACGGGATGGATGGAACGTGCAGCTCGTCGGTGATGGTCACCTTTGTTTCGTTCTGGCAGGGGCAGTATGGAGATCTTCCGGCGGTTGCGTATCCGATGCTCGACGGGCACTACGCCATCATCTCACTCACCCCAAACCCGGGATATGAAGTCACGCTGGAATCGTTTCTCATGGCGGGCTATCCCGCCGGCGGCGGATCCGAACCCGGCCAGACCATCAGCGTGGACAACGGTTTGCTTCAGCCCTACCCGGGTGCCGACTACTCTCCCTACACGATCGGGAACACGGGGGATACGATGTTCGCTCCGGACATCACCTCGACCGGCACGCTCAATATCGTCTTTGGGCCGTCCTGGGACATCGGCATCGACGATATCACTTTCAGCGAACAGTACGTCGGCCTGCCCGACGCCGCGAATTCCATTCTTCTCCTTGGCGCCGCAATCCTGTCCCTGGCCTGTTATTCGAAAGTGTTTACAGCCGCGCTGCGGTCCTGATAGTCGGAGGCCATGGCATTCAAACGCAGCCTCTTTCTGCTGGGAGCCCTTTTTGCCTCCGCGGCATTTGCCGTCCCGGCGCCGCCGTTTCCGCAGGAAAAAAGCGACCTGAAGCCCGATCCCGCGGCGAGCTTCGGCGCCCTGACCAATGGCGTGCGCTACGTCATCCTTCCAAACCTGGAGCCGAAGGACCGGGCCTCGCTTCGCCTCCTGGTCCTGAGCGGATCGCTGGAGGAGACCGAGGGCCAGCGGGGGCTTGCGCACTACCTGGAGCACATGGCGTTCAACGGCAGCACGCATCATCCCCCGGGCACCCTGGTCGAATACTTTCAGCGCCTGGGCATGAGCTTTGGGGGGGACACAAACGCCTACACCTCGTTCGACAGGACCGTCTTCAAGATCGAGCTTCCGGACGTCAAGCCCGCGACCGTGGCCGAGGGGCTCGGCGTCTTTTCCGACATGGCCGGCGGGCTTCTGCTGCGCCCCGACATGGTCGCGAAGGAGCGCCCGATCATCCTCAGCGAAAAGAGGACCCGCGACTCGGCCGACTACCGCCAGTTTGTGGCCTCGTTCCGATTTTTGCTTCCCGATTCGCTCCTATCGAGCCGGATGCCGATCGGCCTTGAGGATGTCATCAACCGGGCCACCCGCGCGGATTTCGCCGATCTTTACGACACCTGGTACCGGCCCGAGCGAATGGTCGTGATCGTCGTCGGCCAGGTGGACGCCGCCGCAGTCGCCAAACAGATCGCCAACGCATTCGGAAGCGTCGCGGACCGCGCTCCGGCAAGGCCGGATCCCAACCTGGGCCTGGTGACGGCGGCTTTGGGCGTCAAGGCGGCCTACGATCCCGAGCCCGACGCGCCGGCGACGACCGTGAGCATCGATGTGATGGCCCCCTATACCTACCAGGTCGACACGGCGGCCGTCCGATACCGGCACCTCAAGCGGGACCTCGCCCTGGCCATGCTCAACCGCCGGCTCGCCATCCTGGCCAAGAAGGAGGGGGCGCCCTTCACCCGGGCGGAGGCGGACGTGCAGGAGAGTTTCCAGTTCTTCAGGGATGCCGGGATCAACATCACCTGCGCTCCCGAGCAGTGGCCGGCGGCCCTCGGCGTCGGCGAGCAGGAGCTTCGCAAGGCCCTGCGGTTCGGATTCACGGCCGCCGAACTCAAGGAGGCCACGGCCAATTTCACGAACGACCTCAAGCAGGCCGAGGCCGGGGCGGCGACGCGCCGCTCATTCGACCTCGCCGACGAGCTCGTCGAGACCCTCGCCTCCCGGATGGTGTTCACCTCGCCGGCCGAGGACCTCGCTCTGTTCGAGCCCGAACTGGCCAAGGTGACCCCGGAGGATTGCGCGGACGCCCTCCGGTCCTCCTTCGCCGGGCCGGGCCGTTTCGTGATGGTCTCCGGCAATGCCGTGATCCCCGGCGACGCTGCCGCCGCGATTTCAAACGCCTACAAGGTGGCCGACTCCAAGCCGGTCGAGCCCCCGGCGGGCCAGGCCGAAGTGGCCTTCGCCTATACGGACTTCGGCGCCCCGGGCGCCGTCGCCGAGCGCCATCCGGTCGACGATCTCGACCTGACGCTTGTCCGATTCGCAAACGGCGTGCGCGTCAACCTGAAGAAGACGCCCTTCGAGGAGAACAGGATCCTGATTCGAATCCGGGCGGGGGCGGGGCGATTGACCGAGCCGAAGGACAAGCCCGGGCTTTCGTTCCTCACCGACCTCACTTTCAAGGCCGGGGGCCTCGGCCGCCACAGCACCGACGACTTGCAGAGGATTTTGGCGGGAAAAACGGTCGACGTCGGATTCTCGACGAGCGACGACGCCTTTGAACTGAGCGGCTCGACGAACCGGGACGACCTTCTGCTCGAGCTGCAGCTGCTGGCCGCATACCTGACCGATCCGGGATACCGGCCCGAGGCGCTTCGCACGGCCAAAAAGGACATCGACGAGATTTACAACGAGATCGCGCACACGCCGGAGGGCCCCCTGCAGAGCAGGGTCCCGCGCCTGCTCGCCGGCGGCGACCCCCGATTCGGGCTGCCGGACCGCTCGGTCCTCCTCTCGCGCACGCTCGAGGATGTGAAGGCCTGGGTCGGGCCGCAATTGGCCCGGGGCCCATTGGAGATTGGAATCGCCGGGGACATCGACCTGAATGCGACCCTGGATGCCCTGGCGCGGACTTTCGGGGCGCTTCCCAAAAGGGCCGCGAAGCCGGACTACGCGGCCGAACGCATGGTAAGCTTTCCCGCAAAGCCCTTGTCCTGGGATCTGGCCGTCCAGACCGAGATCCCAAAGGCGGTGGTCGCCCTGTACTGGCCGACCGCCGACGCGCGCGATGTCCACCGCACCCGCCGGCTGTCCGTCCTCGGCAGGATTCTGGACGACCGGCTGCGCGTGAAGATCCGGGAACAGATGGGCGACGCCTACAGTCCGGAGGCCGCCAACGACTCCAGCGAAACCTTCAGGGACTACGGGGTCATGGCCGCCGAGTGCGTGGTTGCGCCCGATCGGG
Source organism: Opitutaceae bacterium (assembly GCA_050015855.1). Classification (GTDB taxonomy): domain Bacteria; phylum Verrucomicrobiota; class Verrucomicrobiia; order Opitutales; family Opitutaceae; genus Palsa-1447. The sequence continues at coordinate 12,223 of JBEKAO010000062.1, forward strand.
CCAAGGATATCGCGCAATCGATCCGCGAAATCGCCGCGGACCTGCATGCCAATGGCGTCACGCCCGACGAACTTGAGCGCGCCCGGGCTCCCCTTCTTACGGCCCTGCGGGAATCGGCGCGGACCAACCCCTATTGGCTGGGCGCCGTCCTGGGAAGCTGCCAGGAGTTTCCGCAGAGGCTCGATTGGGCGCGGACGCGCATGACGGACGTGCAGGCGATCACCAAGGCCGAGGTGGACGCCCTTGCGAAGCTCTACCTGGCGCCCGAACGGGCGTTTCAGGTGATCGTAAAGCCCGAGCAGGACGTGCAGCTGGCTCCCAAGCAGGAGCCGGCGGCAGCGCCGGCCACCCGTTAGCTGTCCCGGCCGACCACGAGCGAGGCGTTGGTTCCGCCGAAGCCGAAGCTGTTGACGATTGCGTAATCGACCTGCTTCGCGACCGATATACGCGGGGTGAAATTGAGCCCCGAGGCCGCGCAGGCCGGTTCGACATTGTCGAGATTGGCGGTCGGAGGAATGGCCCCTTTCGCGATGGACAGGGTGGCGGCGAATGCGCCGAGCGCCCCCGCTGCCCCAAGGAGATGCCCCGTCATCGATTTCACGGCGCTCACGTGGAGCCGGTCGCGGATCGAGCCGAATATGGCCCCGATCGCAGCCGCCTCCTCCGCATCGCCCCCGGGCGTCGAAGTCGCGTGGGCGGCCACATAGCCGATCTGTTCCGGTTCGACGCCCCCGTCGCGAAGCGCGTTTTGCATGGCGCGCCGGGAGCCCTCCGCCTCGGGCGCCAGCATGGACAGGTGGTGGGCGTCGGCCGTGGCTCCGTACCCCAGGAGCTCCGCGTAGATGCGGGCCCCCCGGCGCTTTGCATGTTCCCTTTCCTCAAGGACAAAGGCCACGGCGCCCTCGGCCAGGACGAACCCGTCCCGGTCCGAGTCAAACGGGCGGGATGCTTTCTCCGGAGCGTCGTTCCGGGTCGAGAGCGCCCGCATCTGGGCGAAAGCCCCGACCGCGATCGGGGTGATGACGGCCTCGGCGCCGCCGGCGATCATGACGTCGGCGTCCCCCCTGCGGATCGCGGACAGCGACTCGCCCAGCGAATGGCCGCTCGTCGCGCATGCGGATGAGACGCAAAGATTCGGACCGCGAAAATTCAAGAGGATCGCGAGCTGCCCCGAAAGGATGTTCGGCGCCGTCTGGAGGATGAAGAAGGGGGAGATCTTCCGGAATCCGCCCTCGCGCCAGATGTCGTGCATGGCCACGATTTCGGGAAGCCCTCCGAGTCCGACGCCCATCTCGATGCCAAGCCGCTCCGGCGGGAGGGTGCTTCGCAGCCCGTCCAATCCGGAGTCGGCGTACGCCTCGACTCCCGCCGCCAGGCCGAGGTGGGAAAACCGCCCGAGCTTCTTCTGATCCTTGGGGCTCACCGCAGCCGTGAGGGGTTCGGACTCCCCTCCCAGGGGATGCAGCGGCGTTGGGAGCGGCGCCGTCGGATTGAAATCCTTCACCTCGCCCGCGATTTGCGCCGTGCATTTCGATGCGTCGAACCGGGTGATCCGCCCGATGCCGCTTTTTCCGGCAAGCAGGGCCGCCCAAGTGGCGGGAGCCGTCAGTCCGACCGGCGTCACGGCCCCCAAACCCGTGATGACCGTGCGGCGCCGTGAAAGGGCAGATGGTGATTTCACTGTCGCACTTGGATGGAGAGGCGGCAAGAGCCCCGCAAGGTCAAATAAGCGGCGGGGCCGGGCTCCGTTCCGAATCGCTCGGGGCTTTACCTAAGGAATTAATATTTCGGTGGATATGTAGGCCATCTACCCGGTGCTCCCCCCTTGTCCAGTCCACCTTTGACTTTGCCGGGCATGCCCTGTTGTGTTGCGCACCCTTGAACATGCAGCAGCTCCACGCTTACTGGCGGATGGACTACATCGAGGCACCGAGATATCCTCCGGAAATGAAGCGCCCGTTCACCGAGCTGCCGTTGCTGGGGGACGACCGGGCGGCCCTGATCGTCCATCGCTCCCGGTTGA
>JBEKAO010000063.1:0-13830 GCA_050015855.1 Opitutaceae bacterium
TCCCTCGCCCCGCGCCTGCGCGCCGCCCTCGCCGGCCCCCGGGTGTTCGACGTCGCCGACTACGGCGCCTCCGGCGACGGGACCAGGCTCGACACCGCGGCGATCCAGCGGGCGATTGACGAGGCCTCCGCCTCCGGCGGCGGGGCCCGGGTGCTTCTCCGTGGCGGGAAGCGCTACCTGATCGGCGCCCTTACGCTCAAGTCCGGGATCGATTTCCACCTGGCCGACGACGCGGAAATCCTCATCAGCACCGACGAAAAGGATTTCAAGGGGCTCAACGCAATCACCGCCACGAACGCGGAGGGCCTGCGAATCACCGGCACCGGCACGATCAACGGCCGCTCGCCCGAATTCATGGACCACTACGACACCGTGGACGAATGGTGGCGGCCGAAGGCCTTCCGCCCGCGTCTCGTCGTTCTGACGGGCTGCAAGGACCTGGAAATCCGCGACGTGACCCTGAGCCAGGCCCCGAGCTGGACCCTGCACCTTCTCGGCTGCGAGCACACGCTCGTGGACGGGATCAAGATCCGCAACCAGCTCGAGGTTCCCAATTGCGACGGAATCGACCCCGACCATTGCCGCGACCTTGTGATCCGCAACTGCCACATCATCTGCGGCGACGACGCGATCGTCGTGAAGACGACCCGGCAGGGGGCGGACTACGGCCCCTCCTCCAACATCCGGGTGAGCGACTGCATCCTCGAGACCCAGGATTCCGGCGTCAAAATCGGGACGGAGACGACCCAGGACATCAGCGACGTCCGGTTCGAGCGCTGCGAGGTCCGCCAAAGCTGCCGCGGGATCTGCATCCAGCTCCGCGACGAGGGAAATGTCTTCAACGTCGATTTCCGGGACATCAGGTTTGTCTCCCGCTACTTTTCGGATCCCTGGTGGGGGCGGGGCGAGGCGATCTCCCTGACGGCTATTCCGCGGACCCCCGCGGCCAAGGTCGGCACGATGCACGACATCCGGGTGACCAACGTCACGGGCACGGCCGAGAACAGCGCCCGTGTCAGCGGCTCGGCCCAGAGCCGCGCCCGCGACATCACCTTTGACAATGTCGCCGTGACCCTCAACCGCTCGACCAAGTACAAGGGCGGCCTCTGGGACAACCGGCCGACGACCGCGATCGCGGGCATCGAGGAGCACGGAAACCCCGGCTTCTCGATCCGCCACGCAGACAACGTCACCTTGAAGAACTGCCGGGTCGCCTGGGGCGACAACCGTCCGGATTACTTCACGAACGCATTGGAGGCCGACGATGTGACCGGCCTGTCGTACCCCGGATTCGCGGGCGAAGCCGCCCATCCGGAGCGCGACAAGGCCGTCGCCATCCGGGGCTAGGCCCCCCTTCCACCTACATCTTGGCCGCCGGGGCGGCCGCTGGCGTATCGCTGCAGTCGTCGCAAGTCAGCCCGTTGCCGAACTGATTCGCGACCCGGGTCAGTTTCCCGTTCGCAAAAACCATGTCCAGGAGCTTCTCGCTGTACATTCTCCGGCCGTATTCATCCTTCAAGGTTCCGACGATATTCCGCGTCTTCATGTCGATCACGTCCCCCGATGAGATGTAGGCCAGCTTCCCGTCCAGCCCGACCGTGATCCAGTACGGGCCGGCCGTCGTCTTGATGCTCGCGATCTCCTTGGGGGGCATCTGGGTGTTGTCGAAAATGTGGATGCAGTTGTTGAGCCCGTCATCGAGCCAAAGCTCCTTCTCGTCGTTCGTCAGCGCGATGCCGTGGCTCGGGCAGTTGTGCGGGATCCTCGGGCGCGGCTTGACATTCCAATTGTCCGGCCAGCCGTAGCCCTGGACCTCCACCTTCTCGATAATCTGCCCGGTCTTCACATCGGCGATTACGAAGCCCAGCAGGTTGTTGAGGTTCGCGTAGATGAGCGATGAATCGTGATTGAGCACAAAGACCCGGATGTTGTCCGGAAAGGCGATCGTCTTCAGGAGCTGGTGCTTCGTCGTGTCGGCGATCCCCATGACCTTCCCGTTGGGAGACATGAATGCCAGCTTGCCGTCCTGGCTCAGGTTCAGGTTGTGCGCGCCCGGGCTTTTGGGCGACTCGACCTTCGTCATCAGATCCCCGGTCTTCGGATTGACGACATACCAGTAGTCCTTGAGGTCCGATCCGACGTACATGAACGTTCCGTCGGGCGAGATTTGCGGCCGTTCGCAGCAATTCCCGTCGTAGGGGTTCTCCCACACCTTTTTCTCGGTGGTCAGATCCCAGGCCGCGAGCCGGCCCCGGGCCGCAATGTAAATCATCTGGGTGACCGGGCTCGCCGTGACCCCGGACACCTGCTCGGGATACCCGCTGGCCGGCACATCCCAGGTCGTGATCCGCTTGACGAAGCTGTAGTTGTTCGAGGCGTCCAGGACGACGATCCCGTTGCCATTCTGGTCCCAGGACCCCTCGAGGGTCCCGGGCAGCGCCACGTAGATCAGCTCCTTCTCCGCCGGAGGCCGGAGTCCGCCGTTGCTCAGGCGGTTCTTCGGCACGATTATCTGGGCCTGCGCCAGCGCCGGGAAAAGGCAGGCAAGGACAATGACTGCGGTTCGGTAACTCTTCGTCGCGTAATTCATTCTGTAATTTGGCCAGGGTTGGGGCGGCATGCGCGGGGGATCGCGCATTTTCGACCGTGCCGGTAAGATTTATAGATGGGCCGAATAAGCAAACCGAATGGCAATTTCGCGGTCATTCGGGCTTCCCAGTCGGTTGGAAGACCCGCCGCCTGTGATTCATCCAAGGCTTTGGGGTCCGAATCCATGCGATTTGTCTTACCGGAGAATCCGGGATTGTCATGCTCCGGCAATACCCTCCCCAATGACGAACTTTCCCCGCCCGTCCCGGTTCAGGTGCGCCCTTTTGTGCGCTTGTTCCGTAATCTTCCTCCCGGCCGCTCCCTGTTCCCTTTGGGCCCAGCCTCCACCCGATCCCAATGCCCCGGCCCGCGGCGGCCGGCGCGGAGGCAGTCCCACCTCGCCCGAGATAGCGATCGCGGCCGCGGCCGCCGGCACGGCGATTCCTCCGGGGCCGTATCAGCCCAATTGGGATTCGCTCAGGGCCAATTACTCGGTTCCGGAATGGCTGAAGGACGGGAAGTTCGGGATCTTCATCCACTGGGGCCTCTATTCCGTGCCCGCCCACGGCAACGAGTGGTACGTCCAGCACATGTACAGCCCGGGCGGCGGCATGGAATGGCACGTCCAGCATTGGGGCCCCCTGGACAAGTTCGGCTACAAGGATTTCATCCCGCTATTCAAGGCCGAGCACTACGATCCGGCGGCTTGGGCCTCCCTGTTCAGGCGCGCGGGCGCCCGCTACGTCGTCTCCGTGGCCGAGCATCATGACGGGTTTGCAATGTGGGACAGCGCCCTGACCCGGTGGACGGCGGCGAAGATGGGGCCCAAGCGCGACCTCATCGGCGACCTTGCCAAGGCGGTCCGCCAGGAGGGGCTGCGCTACGGGGTGTCGTTCCACCGCGTCGAGCACTACTCCTTCATCCGCGTTCCGAACGTGCCGAGCGATCTCACCGATCCCGCCTACCAGGACTTTTACTGGACGATGAACCACACCGACGCCCTCTACCAAAAGTTCCTTGAGGACTGGGTCGCCCGCAACGTGGAGCTGATCGACAAATACCGTCCCGACGTCCTGTACTTCGACAACGGGATCAACGGCCGCAACCTCGACCCGATCAAGCTCAAGGTCGCAGCCTACTATTACAACCGCGCCAGGGAATGGGGAAAGGACGTGACCCTGTTCAGCAAGGGCGCCGGAGGCGTGGCCGCGTACCTCGCCGGCGCCGTCCACGACTACGAACGGGGCCGGGCGTTGGACATCACCCAGGAGTACTGGCAGGAGGACACCTCGATCGCGCACAATTCCTGGGGCTACAACAACGAGCTCCAGTACCGCAATGCCGGCGAGATGATCCGGGAAATGGCCGACTGCGTGAGCAAGAACGGAAACTACCTCCTGAACATCGGCCCCAAGTCCGACGGCACGATTCCGGATCCCCAGCAGCTGCGCCTCCTGGAGATCGGCGAATGGCTCAATGTCAACGGGGAGGCGATCTACGGCACCCATCCGTGGTCGGTCTATGGCGAGGGCCCGACTCCGCAGGGGCCAGGAAACGGCCCCCGCGGCCTCACCGACGCAATGCTCAAGGTCTACACCGCCCGCGACATGCGCTTCACGGTCAAGGACGGCTCCCTTTACGCGATCCTCTTCGGCTGGCCTTCCGGCAGCGACCCCGCCGTCATTACCTCTCTCGCCGCCGGCAAGCCCATGGCCGGAAAGATCGAGTCGGTCTCGATGCTGGGCGTCGACAAGCCGCTTCGCTTCACGCAGGACGCGGAGGGCCTGAAAGTCGTCATGCCGGGTCCGATCAAGCCCTGCGAGCACGCTTACGTCCTAAAAATCACAGGCTTGCAGGGAATCTGAAACCTCGCCTGGGCCGCGGCGTCAAACTGCGGATTTGCCGTTCCCCTCCCCGTTGGTACCCTGCCGGACTCCCCGGTCCACTCCCAAAGGGACACCCCGCCAATTTAACCCAACCTCAAAACCGAAATGAAGCTCACCCACCCGCGCTCCCTGCTCACAACAGCATCCTCGGCATTCCTCGCAATTGCCGCTTTCCATTCCGCCAATTCCGGCTTCGCCCAGATGGCCGGATCCGACCAGCCCTACAAGCTGATCCAGTCCGTCAAGGTCGGCGGCGATGGAGGCTGGGACTACGTCTATGCGGACTCCGATTCCAGGCGCCTGTACATTCCCCGGGGCGACCGGGTCACCGTGTATGACCTCGATACCCTGGCCCCGGTCACGACGATTCCCGGCACGAAATCCGTCCATGGAGTGGTGGTGGACACGGCATCGCACCACGGATTTTGCAGCAGCAACCCGCTCGTCATGTGGGACACCCAGACCATGGCAGTCATCAAGACGATCGACGTCCAGGGCGGCCCCGACGGAATCCTCTTCGAACCTGCGACGGAGCGGGTCTACGTCCTTAGCCACCGCGATCCCAACGTCACCGTGGTCGACGCCAAGACCGGCGACATCGTCGGGACGATCGACCTCAATGGCTCTCCGGAGCAGGCGGCGAGCGACGGCGCGGGCCATGTGTACATCGATCTGGAGGACCGGGACAGCGTGGCCGTCGTCGACGCCCGGACGCTCAAGCTCACGGGCCGCTACGACCTGGGCGGCAAGGGCGGCGGCCCGGGCGGCCTCGCGATCGACGCGCAAAACCACATTCTATTCGCATTCTGCCACGAGGCCGCCTCGGCCGTGATCCTCAACGCGAACGACGGACATATCCTGAAAACCCTTCCGATCGGTCAGGGCGTGGACGCCGCCGAATTCAACCCGGCCACGGGCGAAGCCTTCAGTTCCCAGGGCGACGGCACGCTGACGGTCATCAAGGAGGACAGCCCGACCCAGTTCCACGTCGAGCAGACGGTCTCGACGAAGTCCGGTGCCCGCACCTCCACCTTGGATGCCAAGACCGGCCATATCCTCCTTGTCACCGCCGACCGCGTGGCCACCCCGCCCCCGGCCGCCGCTCCCGCGAATCCCCCACCCGAGGGCGCCAAGGATCAGGGCCGGCGCCGCGGAAGGGCGCAGATGGTCCCCGGCTCATTCACGATTCTCGTAGTCGGGAAGTGACTTAGGCCCCCGCGTGCCATCGTCCATAGCCCTCCTCGCCGCCGCCGCGGCGCTGGCCCTCCCCTTTTCCTCGACGGAACAAGGGGCGGCCGAGCGCGCGAAGCTCGCTTCCGATCTGGCCGCGGCACCCGCGCCCAAGCCCGTAGCCTTTCCGCCCATGCCGCCCGGGCCCTATCAGGAGACGTGGGCATCCATAAAGGCCAACTACCGCGCTCCGGAATGGTTTGTGGACTCCAAGTTCGGGCTTTGCATGCATTGGGGCCTGTTCTCCGTTCCGGCCCGGCAGAGCGAGTGGTACGTGCGGTACATGTACGGCGGCAACCCGGGGATCATGCGCGACCACATCGCCAAATGGGGCCCGCTGGACCAATTCGGGTACAAGGATTTCATCCCCCTATTCACCGCGAAGAATTGGGATCCCGCCGCCTGGGCCGCTCTCTTCCGAAAATCCGGCGCCAGGTTTTTCTCGCCCACCGGAGAGCACCACGACGGATTCTCCCTTTGGGACAGCGCCTACAACAGGTTCAATTCGGTGAACTTCGGGCCCCACCGCGACATCCTGGGGGAGATTTCCGCCGCCGTCCGCAAGGAGGGGCTGAAGTTCGGCGTCAATAACCACAGCTTCGAGCATTTCGATTTCATCCGGGCCGTCCCGAACAGCGACCAGAACGACCCGGTCTGGCGGGACTTCTACCACGTTTACAACCGGAGCGCCGCAGACCGCCAGGCGTTCAACGACCTCTGGGTCGTGAAGAACATGGAGCTGATCGACAGATATCAGCCCGACCTCCTCTGGTTCGACAACGGCGTCAACGCCCGCCAATGGGACCCGATCAAGCTCAAGGTCGCCGCGTACTATTACAACCGGGCCCTGGAGTGGGGCAAATCCGCGTCGCTCAGCACCAAGGGCTCCGGGAACCGTTCGGCCTATCTGGCCGGAACAATCAAGGACTACGAGCGCCAGGGCCGGATCCTTCCCCGCGAAATCAAGTCCTTCGCCTGGGAGGTCGACGACCCGATCGGAAGCAAGTTCGGCTACGTGCAGGGGATCGTCTACAAATCCTCCGCCCTTCTGATCCGCCGGATCGTGGACACGACCAGCATGAACGGCGTCTACATGCTCAATCTCTCGCCGCTTCCCGACGGCACGATCCCGCAGGAGCAGCAGGACCGCCTCCTCGAGATCGGAAAGTGGCTTTCGGTCAACGGCGAGGCCGTCTACGGGACCCGCGCCTGGACCCGCTACGGCGAGGGGCCCTACTACGGCGCCCCGCCCGACAATCCCCGCGGAAACGACGATCCGCCGGCGGAAAGCTACACTGGCCGGGAGATCCGATTCACGACGAAGCCCGGCATCCTCTATGCCCTGATCATGGACTGGCCGGGCGACACGGCCGTCATCACTTCCCTCGCCTCGGGTTCGAAGGACCTTCCGGATGGCAGGATCGAAAAGATCGAGCTTCTCGGCCACCCGGGCCCCTTGGAATTCACGCAGGATTCCGGGGGCTTGAAGGTCAGGATGCCGCGGGACAGGCCCTGCGATTACGTCTATTCCCTAAAAATCACCGGCCTCAGCATCCGGCAGACTTTGGTCGACTATTCGGCCTCCGACCTCCCCGCTTCGAACCGCGCGCCGGCCCCAGGCGGCCCTGCGGAACTGCTTTCGCAGTAGAAATCACCTCTTCGAGGCTCAAATAACCGATTCCACGAACGCCTCGATCAGTGGATGGGGCACTTCGCGGAGACTCGAACGCTCCGGCTGAAATAGCGTGCCGAAATAGAATGGATGGGTCGGCAGCTCCGCAGCGCGGACTTCACCGGCTTCGTCAAATCCGGTGAAGATGAGCCCCGCGGCCTCCATGCGGCTTCGATACGCTTCGTTGAGACCGTAGCTGCAATGGTACCCTTCGCTGGCCGGCTGGCCGCCGAAAATATCGTACATCCGTGAACCTGGCATGAATTTTACCGTGCCGGTCTTTTCGGCCAAAGAGCATGCCAGGCGCGTGACGACCAGCTCCGTTCCGTGTGCATTTGTCTCCGCATGGTCGGCAGCCGGAATTCCGACGACATTCCGTGCAAACTCGATCAAGGCGTGTTGAAATCCGCCGCATGTGCCGAGGAATGGAATCTTGTTCTCCCGGGCATAGCGGATAACCGCCAGCACCCCTTCCGCGTTCCGGTAAGGGCTCGCGGGAACGACCCAGACTCCGCTGAAACCGGCCAGGGCGGCACTCGCATCGGAAATCCTATTGGTGCCAATCCAATCCCAGGTGAAGCGAGTCCCAACAGCTTCCCTAGCGAGTCGAAGCGCTCCCGGAATGGCCTGGTGTGCAGTGACCTGCGGGTTGTAATCCCCGATTAATGCTATGCTCTTCCCGGAGGGCATTTGTGGCTAGGAAACTTTGACCGTAAAATCCTGGGAAATATCCCGCGAAATCGCATCAAGGCAACAGGCTCCCGGAGTTAGAAAGAAGGCGAATCGTTTTCATTGCGAAGTTTGAGTCAATCGCTAGGCAATTTTGGATACCCCGATGCGCCGGAATGTTCCTGCCCTCCTCGCCCTCCTTTTTATCGGATGCGGAATGATTCCGGGCCGCGTCCTGGGAGCCGAGGCGATCGATCCAAAGGCCGATTTGGCGCAATTGCAGGCGGCGGCCGACCGGGGCGACGGCGTGGCCGAGCTGCAACTCGGGGCATTCGCCGAGACCGGCGATCGCCTGCCGCAGGACTATCAAGTGGCCCGCGCCCACTATCAAAGGGCAATAGCCCTGGGAGTGCCGGCCGCGAAACTGAAACTGGGGTTGATGAACCTGGAGGGTTGGGGCGGTCCCCGGGATGCGGGCGCCGCTTTTTCACTGATCAGCCAAGCCGCCGAAGCGGGCGACCACCCAGCGCAGAAGGTCCTGGCCGATATGTATTTCGCAGGAGTCGGAGTGAAGGCGGACCTGCACCAGGCGCTTTTCTGGGCCGGCGAGGCTGCAAAAACCGACGATCCGGAAGCCGAAACCAGGGTCGGGGCGATTCTTTCCCGCCTTCACGCCGAGGACGCCCGGATCGCCAGGGAGTGGTACCAGCTTTCGGCGGAGGAAGATTACACCCGCGGGATGCTGGCGATGGCTTCGACCTTCCTCCGGCCGGGCACTTCCCTCGACCAGGCGGAGCTTGGGCGGAAATGGCTGGAGCTGGCTGCTGAAAACAATGATGGATCCGCCGAATTCTATCTGGCCGGGTTCTATCTCGAAATTCCGACCTACTCCTCGCAGCCCGGCGCCGAAGAAAAGGCCCGCTCCCTCCTGAGGCAGTCATTCCGGACCGGCCTGTTTCTCGCCGGCGAGGTCCTGGAACTCGCATCGTCAAACCGCACGCTTGCCGACGCGTGGAACTACGTCCTATCCGTCCCGATGGAAGAGCGCTATGTGCAGCGCTTCGAGGAAAAGCGGGCCGAGGCCGAGCGCAATCCCTCGGCGACCCACATACCCTATGTAATCAAGATGGTCCTGCCCGTCTATCCCATGGCGTTCAGAATGACCCGGACGGAAGGAAATGTCGTGGTTGACTTCATCGTGGATACGACCGGTCGCGTGCGCAACGCCCATGCGGTCAAGTCGACCCATCCCGGGTTTTCGGAGCCGGCGGTCCTGGCCGTCAGCACCTGGCGTTTCATGCCGGGGTGCAGATCCGGGCGGATCGTCAATACGCACATGCAGGTGCCGGTCTATTTCAGGATGACGGATATTCACGAGGCAACCGACAAGGCTCCATCGGACCCGACCCGACAGCTTCCGCCGGCCGGCGGAAACTGAACGATTGAGGTCGAGGTCCGACAGCGAATCACCCCAATCTCGCCCGCGGATGAACGATCAAGCCCTTTTGCACCTGAAGGCTGACGCCAGGATGGCAGAGGTGATAAGCCGTATCGGTCCGCTGACTTTCAGTCCTCCCCGCCGGCAGTCCCCGTATCAATCGATTGCCCATGCGATTATCCACCAGCAGCTAAACGGGAAGGCTGCTGCAACGATTCTTCGCCGCTTCAAGGGCATTTCGGGGGGCGGGAAGTTTCCCGAGCCTGCGCTGGTCGCCGGCCTCGACCCTCAGAAGCTAAGGGAAGCCGGGCTTTCCCGAGGAAAGGCCAGCTACCTCCAAGGTCTCGCAAGAATGACAGCGGATGGGAAGATTCCCTCTCTCAAGGAGTTTGATCGCATGCCGGACGATCAGATCGTCGAGGTGCTCACCGCGGTCAAGGGAGTCGGCCAGTGGACGGCGGAGATGTTTCTGATCTTCAATCTCGGAAGGCCCGACGTTCTGCCCGTCGGTGATCTGGGCGTAAGGCGCGGGTATCAAATTGCGTACCGCAAGCGGTCCCTCCCGGACCCGGAGAAACTACGCGCGTTCGGACAGCGATGGTCTCCATTCAGGACCACTGCGGCCCTGTATCTCTGGAGGGCGGCGGATTTTCTGAAGGACGGCGATTGGTGATCCGGTTCGACTGGTTGTTCGCTTTTGCTTTGGCTGGCTGCTTAAGGGGGCAAAAGCAGCAAGTTTCCAATGCCATGATCCTTCCCGCCGACACCGGCCATGTTGCCGAGCCAGCCTTAAGAGCGGATCAATGACATGTTCGGTTCTATATCAATGAACACATTACAAGAAGAACCTCCGCGCAGCACCCCGGTAAAAAGACCACCGCTCGTTTGGGTCATTTCGATCCTTTATTTTATTTCAGCGGGCACCTATTTTCTGTCCCTTGCTCTGATATTCTCCGGCGCGGCATCTATTGATGCGCAATCGCAATACTTCCAATCGCTGACGGTTCTTGATCACGCGGTGGCCTTCGTCGCTGTTGCGTTGAATCTCCTTGGTGCCGTTTTTCTGCTCCTTCTAAAAAAACCAGCTTTTTGGTTATTTTTGGCCGCATTTGGAATAGATACAGCAACCGTGATCTATCAGATAATCGCCAAGCACTGGCTTGACGCGAATGAAGGACCGAACCTTGCCATCTCCGTGATAACCTTTTGCATAAGTATTGGCGTAATTCTGTATTCGAAGCGGCTTGTCGGAAAGGGCATCCTAAAATGAATAGGTGGCCGACACATCCAACCTCGTCACCGCCCGCCACGCCTCCTGCGGGCTAGGCAATCGCGGGGCCCCATAGCGAAGGCCAGGCTTCATGGCGACAGCGTCGCCGAATTGCTGCTATGCTTGGATACCATGCATCCCGAAAATCTCCCGATTCTATGGCGAGCGACTGCTTCGAGCGTTACGCTAGTGGCTCGGCAGCTCGTTTTTTTTGGCATTCTCGGGGTGGCCTTCGGCACCGGAATTATCATCTTAGCACGCAAGAAAAGGCGTCGTAACCGGCGCTGGCCATTCAAGCCCGAGACAAGGCTGCTTCGCACCCCCGGCGAATCAACTCGCGGGCAATTCGAGCGGCTCAATGAAGAGCTTCCCTGCGTGTTTTTCAAAGGGCTGGCAATAGTCGCCGGCGCTAGTTGCGCGCTTTCGGCCCTCTACTTGGTCGTGGTGGCTCTTACTCTGCCACTGGCGGCAAAACATTGGTACATTACCGCGATCATCGGGGGAGGACTCGGCTTCGCGATTGCCGTGCCCTACGTTGCGAAGACAGTCACCGATTCGTGGGACTACGAGCTCGGTTATCTAGGCGAACGTTTTGTGGCCGATGCCCTGCGAGCCTTGGATGTCGGCCTTTGGCACGTTTATCACGATATGCCATCCGCGTTCGGAAATATTGATCACGTGGCCGTTGGGCCCAAGGGCGTGTTTGTGATCGAGACGAAGACGCGTCAAATCATCAAAGATGAGCCAAACGGTAATACGGTGAGGTTCGACGGGAGCAATTTGATTTGGCCCCGATGGGGAATCGTTAATGGGCCGCTTGTGCAAGCCGAGAGGAACGCGGGTTGGCTGGGCAACCTCATCGAAAAAGAAGCTGGAGTCACGGTGGACGTGATTTCCTATGTGACCGTTCCCGGCTGGTACGTCGATGATGAGCAAGCGAAATTGCCTGGTGCTCCGTGCCGGCGTGCGCGTCCTGTCCAAACGCCCGCCCTTGTAAAATTCATGGAGAACCAGTGGGTCCGGACGCCGCTCGAACCGGAAGAGGTCAACCGGATAGCCGTGCTCTTGGAACAGCGATGCCGAGATGTGCGGCTTTGAATGTCGCGTCCTGCGAACCCGTCGCGTGCTTCGCTGGGGCGCCGCGCCACGGTTCCCGATCGCACAAGAGTGAACGCCCGGGATACGTGTGACTTCCGAGAGGGCATCAGCCCTTATGTATGCCGTCGTGCCACTCCAGAAATTCGCGGGCCGGACGAGCATTCTCCTGGTGCGGTAAGACGACGACCGGCCGATCTTTCAAGGCATAGTAGTCACGACCGTTTTAAAATTACTCCTTGATGCGGCGACTTATCTGGACCTTGAAGTCGAAAGTGGCCGTCAGATAACCAAGGGCGAAAAATACGCTCATAAGTGAGCCCATGCATAACATTAGGACAAATGGCCGCCCGGAGTCCGACCTTCGTCGGCGTCGAACAAATCAAAGAAAGTCTCGATCGCCCGCCCCTCGAGCCCGAATTCCCGGACCCGCTGTTGAAGCCGCATACTGGACTCATCCCGCCAGCCGAGACGGGTCACGAAACCATTCCAGATCAGGCACTCCTCGTCGCTACGCGGCCCGCCCTTCTTGAAGGCCCAGTCCAGAATCTCATCGTCGGACCCTCCGAGGAGGGTCCGCTCGACCAACTCGCCAAAAGGCACACGCAGGAAATGACAGCATCGGCCGTCCAAAAACTTCGGGTGCCCATCTCCGAGATTGGCCACATACTCCGCCGGCAGCTTCCCGGCGGAATTGAGCCGGATCTTGTCGAGCATCCGGCCAAAGTAGACCAAGCGGCCCACTTTGGCGTACGGTGAACGCAAGCCGGGGACGGAAGGCACGGCGTGAAGTCTGTTGGGAGAATTTTGGCCGAATCGCGCCTTCGAATTACCGGGCGGACGCCAGGCTTCCGCTCGAAATCCCCGGCGCCATCCCGGCGGCGGCCGCCGGGGAGTCGCTGATGACCACAAGCTCCGTCGCCCAGGACTCCAGGCTCAGCGGCAAAGTCGCCTTGCCCGCGGCAAACGTTACTCCGCTCAAGGTCTGGATCTGGCCGGAATGCGCATCCCAGCTCTGCGCCTGAGTCCCCGTTCCATCCGTCGCCACACTCGCGTTCAGATTGAGCGCCCCATCGCCCTCGTTGAAGAAGAAGTAAACCTCGCCGTCCTTTAACTTCCGGTGGGTGTATTTCAAACCGGGGGCGGTTTGGTCCAGGACGACGTCGGATTCGGGCAGCGCCGCAAGAACGGCGTCCGTCACCTCCCTCGCCGGCTCCACCACGGCCCAGCTCAAATCCCCGGCCGGGCTTCCGGTCAGGAAGTTCTTGCCCATGACAAGCTTCGGCGCTCCGCCGATGAATATGACCTTTCCCCCGGCGCCTGCAAACGCCTGCAGGCGGTCGAGCGCCGCCTGGGAAATCGCCACAACCGGCGGAATGACGATCGCCCGGTAGCCATCGCCGCTTAGGTTGACGAGCTCTGCGCCCTGGAGCTTGAGCGAGGTGGACAAAGCGTACTCATCCACGAAGTCGACATCCCGCTGGTGCTGGAGCAGGGAATGAACGACCCCCACAAATCCTGCGTTCGTCCCATTGTCGCCGAACCAGAAGCTCGACGAGGGAATGTAGACCCCGATCCTCGCGGTCGGCCGGCCCTGCTGGAGGACATAGGTCGTCCGGTTCGTATAAAGCGCCACTTCCGGGAACTTCGGATCGTTGATGTACCGATAGCCGGCGGGGGCCACCCCCCGCGCGAGCGGTCCGGCCGGTTGGGCCATATCCGCCGGGCCTCCCTCCTTCCGGCGTCCTCCCGGGGGTCCGCCGACCCTGACCGGCTCTCCGGCCGGACGGGGAGCCGATGAGGTGAAGAACATGAATTCAAAGTGGTTGATTCCGAGCGCCATCTGATGATTGAGGATCCATCCCACCTCATCCAGGTTAGGGGTCGGATACGGAGCCCCCATGGCCGCGAACGACTCGCTCATGGCCTGCGGGTGGCCGTTCAGGTGGGTGGAGGAGGAGGCCAGCTTCGGAAAGTCGGC
>JBEKAO010000064.1:0-13721 GCA_050015855.1 Opitutaceae bacterium
TGTCGCGAAGCGTTTCGCCCTTGGTCGTCGAGGAGGTGGCCGAATCGAATGAAATGACATCCGCGCTCAGGCGCTTGGCGGCCATGTCGAAGGCCATGCGCGTGCGCGTGCTCGGCTCGAGAAAGAGATTCACGATCGTCTTTCCGCGCAGGGCGGGAACCTTCTTCACGCTCCGGCCGAGGATCTTTTTGAACGCCGTGGCCGTCGTGTGTACCTGATCGATCTCCTCGAGGCTGATCTCCTCGATCGTCAGTAGATGCTTGCGATTCCAGGACATAATGAAATTCAGCCGGGGCGGATCGCGACTCGGTCGCGCGCCGGATCCTCGCCGAGATTGACAACGACCGTCTCCTGTTCGCCCGCTTCGACCGTCATTCCCACGAAATCGGGCGCCACCGGAAGGCGGCGGCCGCCGCGATCGACGAGGACGGCGAGCTGGACCCGGCCGGGCCTTCCGTGGTCGAACAGCTCGTCGAGGGAGGCCTTGACGGTCCTGCCCGTGAAAAGAACGTCGTCGACGAGGATCACGGAGGCCCCGGTCACGTCGCCCGGGAGCGCCGTGGGCGTGAATTCCTTCGGGATCGGGTGCTGCCCGAGGTCGTCCCGGTGGAAGGATATGTCCAGGACCCCCGCCACGGCTCGCCGGTTCGACGAGGGGCTCGCGTTTATCGCCTCGGCCAGCCGGTAGGCGAGGGGAATTCCGCCGTTGGCGATCCCGAGCAGCCACAGGGGCGATCCCCCGGGGTGGCCCTCGCCAATTGCCGAGGCGAGTCGCTCGATGGCGGCGTGCACCTTCCTGGCGGCGATCGTCCTCGATAATCCCACGATTCGAGGAAACAACTTGTTTGGGAAATAAGAAAGAAAAAAGGAACCCTACCGCCTGAGATGCTCGAGAACGAAATACCCCAATCCGGCGAGGACCGCCGTCTGGCCAAGGACACAGGTCAGGACGCAAGTCAGAACCCAACGTGTGAGCGACCCTTCCACCTTGTTAAGCTCTGATTTCAGCTCCAGAACATCCAGCTTCGTGGCGAGCGCATCATGCCCGGCGGCGATCTCCATTTCCATGACCTTCAAAATGGCATGGGCCTGCGCCGTCGGCAACTGGGATTTCTCAAGGATCTCCAAACTTCGTGTTCTCATCGCCGCGATAATAGCAAACTTGAGGGGCAAACGACCCAGACCTCCAGAATTGAAATCCAGTCTTCAAACTGGATTTCAATTCTGGAGGTCTGAGGTCGTTTGCCTGCGAGGTCTTTCGCCTACGGAATGTTATAGACCTCGACCAGGGCGATGCCGGTCGTGGAGCCGACGCCGTTGACCTGGACCGTGTAGCCGGTGTTGGCGGGAAGGGTGACGACCATGGCGCAGTCGGTGGAGCCCGCGGCAATGGGGGAAGCGTAGACTCCGCCCATGATCGCGGTGGTCGCAGGCTGGAGCCCTGCGGAGACGGTCGAATTGCCGCGGGCCGGGGCGTTGCCCCATCCGGTATTGGTGGCGATTATGGCTCCGGTTAGGTCAAACAGGGTCAGCGTGGGCGTGGCCAGAGTCAGGCCGCTCAACGCCGGATTGGCCGCCGCCAGCCCGGGACCGACCGCCCGGACGAGCAGCGTCTGGGAGGTGCTTCCGAAAATATAGAATCCGGCGACCAGGGCGTCGTTCCCAGGTCCAACGAATGCGCGCGTCGAAATGTTGATCAGGTGTGATGAAGGCGCGACGGTGGTGTAGGAGTCGTAGTCGTAGACCTCGACGAGCGCGATCCCGGTGTTGTTGTTCAATCCGTCCACTTCCGCCGTGTAACCGATTCCGGAGCCGGCGGGAATGCCCATGAACGCCGCCGCATCGCTCGAGTTGGCCGGCAAAACAGGGGGAGTGGCGTAAACGCTCGCAAGTTCGCTTGTCAATGCCGGGGCGCCGCCCCAGGCGGAATTCGTGACGAGAGTGGCGCTGCTCCCGTTGATCAAAGTCAATTTCGGGCTGGTGAGATTGAGGCCGCCAAGCGCCGGGTCGATTGCCGCCAAATCCGGGCCCATTCCGCAGACGACCACGTTCTTGGTGCCCGATCCCTCGGTATAAAATCCTGCAACGATGTTTTGGAAGGGGCCGGATCCCAGATAGGCCCGGGAGGAAATATTGTACAGGTACGAGTTTGCGTTGACCGTCACCGACGCGGGAGAGGAGGTCGTCGAACCGGCCGGGTTGGTGGCGACGACCGTGTAGCTGCCAGCCTGCGCTGTGCCGATGTTTGCCAGCGTGAGCGAGGAGTTCGTCGCACCCGCAATACTGGTTCCGTTCAATTGCCACTGGTAGTTGATGGCGCCCGCGGCCGCGACGCTCAGGGTCGGGCTGGATCCGGCGTCTACGGTTTGGGAGGCCGGCTGGGTCGTGATCGATGGGGGGGCTCCCGCGGCGCGGCCCTGGCGCTGCGCGTTGTTCAGCAACATGGGCCATGGCGAACTGGCGGCGGCGGCTCCTATGTTGAAGGCGTAGAGCTTGTGGTCGTAGCTCCCAAAATAGAGGTTGGTCCCGGAAATGACGGGCGAGGAGCGCACCCAGCCCGCCGTTGCGAACGTGCGGTTGAGCGAGCCGTCGGGATTGATCGCGTAGACATTGTCGTCGTAACACCCGACATAGACGACGCCGTTGGAGTCGATCGCGGGGGAGCTCGCCCGAACTTCGCTTCCGAGGAGATAGCTCCATTGAAGCGCTCCATTCCCGGTGGCGAGCGCGTACAGGTGGTGATCGTAGCTGCCGAAGTAAACGACCCCGTTGGGGCCCAGGGCTGGCGATGAGCTTATGCTGTTATTGGCCTTAAAGCTCCACCGGAGGGCTCCGGACCTTCCCAGGGAATAGAAAGTGCCTCCCAGGGTTCCGAAATACAGGTTGCCGCTCCCGTCCAACGCAGGGGCGGTGAAAATCGCGGCATCCGCGGTGTAGGTCCACTCCTTGGTTCCGTATGGGCTTATTGCATAAAGCACGCTGTTGTCGGCGCCTATGTAAACCGTGCCGTCCGATCCGACGGAAGGTGGCGCGTAGGAGACACCGGGAACGGCATAGGTCCATTTCACGGAGCCATTGCCCGTGTTGATGGCATACAGGTTTCCGTCCTGCGCCTTGACATAGAGCGTGTCGTCGGCAGCGGACACCGTTGCCAGGGCGGCCGCACCGTTGACGATCGCGCTTCCCGGAAGGCTCATGGTCCATTTGAGCACGCCTCCCGCCGTGAAGGCGTAGATCGGCCCCCCGATGGACGAGGCGGCGTAGACGGTGCCATCGCCCGCTATGGCGGCGGCTGTGGTGTCGAAGGGCTCGCCCACGAACGAGGTCCACAGGCTCGAGCCGTCCGGGTTGAAGGCGTAAAAGACGTCGTCGTCGCTGCCGACATACACCGTGCCGTTCGGACCGACCGCCGGAGCGCACGTGATGCTGTCCTGGGTGACTCCCTGCCAGAGCGAGTCGGCGATCGAAAGCGTGAACTGGCCGTCGGAAAGTCCGGTGGTCGAATCCCCGGCACCGTCGACGGTGATCATATAGGTCGTCCCCGCCGTCGCCTGGATCGTGCAGAGGCAGATGCTCGCGGGAATATTGTCCGCGGAAACGATCGGGCCGCCCACGGCGGCCCCGGGCAATTGGGTCAGCGCGGTCAGGCTCGACCCGGTATAGACAGCCAGAAGGGGGTCGAAGTCGTAGCTGAATGCGGAGACCTGAAACTGGCCCGACTTTGGCGCGGTCCACGCATACCAGACTGAGTGGCCCCCGGCATACTGCGGGAGGATCTGCGGCTCGCCGCTCTCCCGCGTGGCATAGCGCGTGGTCGAGGTGATCCCCGTGCTTGCTCCGGCCAGGGTTGTCGGAAGTTCGAATGCGTCGTTGTTGTAGTTCAGCAGGAATGCCGTCAGTCCGCTCGCGCCGTTCTGGCCATCCACGGTCAGCTCGTAGGTCGTCCCGGCCTGGGCCACGAATGTCACGCTGGATGCCCCTGTCCCGGCCGTGGCATTGGCCGCGACCGGCGTGAGCGAGCCGAGCGAGGCGCCCGTGTAAACTCCGACCAGGGTCGGGTAGCCGCTGCCCGCGGTGGACAGGGTCACCGAACCGCTCGCGGGCGCCGTCCACTGCCACCAGAGGGAGGCCCCTCCCGGGTTGCCGCCGATCAAGGGCTCGCCCGCTTCCCGCGTTGCGCCGACATTGGATGAGCGCACCGAGAGGGACGATCCGGACAACTGGGCCCGGGATGCGAAATCATCGTTGAATGGGGTATTGTCGGCGGGCGCCGAGGCGAGCGCCGCCGCCAGATCGAGCCGCCCTCCCGTCTGCACGCGGCCGTTGAAGTTGAAATCCGGATCGACGTGGCGCAAAAGGCGGTTGATGAGCTGGCGCGGGGTGTCGCCCGGAAACTGGGCCTTCAGGAGCGCGAGCGACCCGGTGACGAACGGCGTCGCCATCGAGGTGCCCGACAGGATCGCCGTCGCGGTGTCGCCCGTATTGTAGGTGGACAGGATCTCGTATCCCGGAGAGCCGAGATCGACGTTTCCGGAGCCGTAGCTGCTGAAGAAAATGACGTCGTCGCGATTGTCGGAGGCGGCCACGGCGACGATGTTGCTCAGGTTGTAGCTGGCCGGATAGGAGGGAGACAGGCCGTTGTCCTCGGCCTTGTTGCCCGCGGCGAACACAAGAATGACACCCGCCCCATCCAGCGCCTTAAGGGCGGCGTACTCGCTCGGATCGTAGGCGGAGCTTCCAAAACTGCCGTTCAGGATCTGGGCGCCGTTGGCGAGCGCGAAATCCAGGCAGATGATTTCATCGGTCGTCGACCCAGTGTCCGTTTCTATGAATTTCAGCGGCATGAGCTGCACGGACCAGGCGACGCCGCTGCCGTCCACACCGTTGTTGCCAACCGCCCCGACGATGCCCGCGACATGCGTGCCGTGGCCGGAGTCATCGGTCGGATTGCCGCTGTTCGAGCTTCCGGACTGGACGGCCGCGTTGATTCCGTGGAGGGCATTCACGTACCTGAATCCGCCGCTCGTCGTCCCGTTTGGCGTGGGATTCGTCCAAAGATTGCCGGCGAGGTCCTGGTGCGTGAGCCGGGCGCCGGAATCGACGATCGCGACGACCACGCCGGAGGCGTCGGTGCGGGTGTTCGTCCAGGAAGAAACCGCGTGAATGTCGGCGCCCGCGATGCCGGGCCCGCTGATGCCGGGATTGGAGCCGGTGTTGTTCAATCCCCATTGCATTGAGAAATCCGGGTCGTTTGGCGGGCCGCTTGCCGTCGCATGCGTGCGCTTGAGGTAATCGCGATCCACAAACTCGTAGCGCCCGGTCGCGCGCAACCGGGCGATCGCCGCATCGGAAGTGTCTCCGGACTTCAGGGCGAATACGCGCAGCCCGCCGAACCGCTCGAACTTGCGCTCGACCGTCCATCCTTCGTTGGCCTCCTCATTGTCGACCGTTGCGAGCCGCTCCTGGCGCGGCTTGGCCAGCACGGTCCCATCGCACCAGCCCTGGGCGATTTCCTTTGCCGTGAATTGATGTCCGTTGGCCGTTTGGGCGTGCGCGGCGATCGGCAGGGCGGCGATCGCGAGGAGGATCAGCAGGCGGCGGGGCATGGGATCGAAAGCAACAATCCTAACATGACGTTCGGAGCCACTCCTGCAAATCCGCGTCGGCTTCCAGGCGCCGCCCGCCCCGGTAATCGGCGGCCAGGAGGGCCTCGTAGGCCGGCTCCGCAAACCGGCGGCAATGCAGAAGAACCCGCGCGCGCTGGCCGGGGGCGCGGACGAGGCGGCCGAGCGCCTGGTTGACCTTTTGCATCCCCGGAATCCGGTAGACGCGCTCGACCGCAGCCTCGCGCCCGAGGCCGGCCAGCTCCTGGAGCCGCGCGCGCTGCACCGGGTTCACTTCCGGCAGGGCCGGCCCCACGACCATCGCGCGCGTGACGCGTCCTCCGAGGAGGTCGATGCTCTCGGCGAATCCGGAGCCGAGGACGAGGAAGAGGGCGTCCGAATCGCCGAGGGATGCCTCGACCCAGGCGGCCTGGGCGGAAAGGGAGGCGAGCCTCGGCTGGAGGGCGGCGCGAATCGAAGGAAAGGAGGTCGCGATCTCCCGGCCGACCGCCTCGGCGTAGGCGTAGCTCGGAAAAAAGACCGCGGCGGCCGATGGGGCGCTCCCGCACAGCGCGGCCACCGTCGCGGCGGTGACGGCGAAGTACCGGGCGCGATGCTGGAAAGTGGTGTCGACCCGGACGTCGCAGGCGACCTCATAGGCGCCCGCCCGCCAGGGCGTGGCCGCGCGGATGCCGAAAAGGGGCGTGCCGCAGGCCGCCCCGAAGGAGTCCCAGGGTCCCGGGGTCGCGGTTGCGAGGACGACCCCGCCGAACTCCCGGAGGCTCGTCCCGATCGCCTCGGCCGCGTCCAGGCAGGTGAGCATCAGTTGTCCCCGCCGCGGGCTCCACCAAAGAAGGGGCAGGCGCGTTTGGTCGAGCTGCTGGGCGATATGGGGGAAATCCCAGAGGCGCCCGGCTTCCCGCGGGCCGAGTGCCGCGTAATCGAGCGGCTGGACGGCCGCCGCATCCGCGAGGCGATACAGATGATCCCGCGCTTCCTCCTCGAGCTCCGGCGGGAGCGCCGGGCAGGATTCGAGCTCCCCGAGAAACCCGGCCCATTCCCCGGCCGCGGCGACGAGCGGCGCCGGCGCGCCGGCCGAATCGAGCGCGTCCCGCAGGCTGATGGCGTCCCCGGCCGCAAAGTCGTGCGAGTAAACCCCGGCGACCCGGCCCGGAAGATTGTGCGCCTCGTCGATGAGAAGAAGGGTCCGTTCGGGCTGGAACCCCGGCTGCTCATAGAAAAGCCCGCGGCTCGACGGGGAAAAGACGTAGTTGTAGTCGCCGACCCAGACGTCCTGGAACGCGAGCGCCGAGCGGGTGATCTCATAGGGGCAGATTTGCGCAGCCTGGCCCGCCAGCCGGAGGGACTCGATGTCCCGCGCCTGGTTGTCGAAGAGATAAAACCGGGCCAGTCCGCTTCCAGGCCAGCGCGCGGCCGCCCCGGAAAGAAAGGAACAGGCGTCCCGCACGCAATGAAAGACCGAGTTGACGCAGTGCTCCGCCTTGTTCCGGACGTTCCATGCCGCGACCGGCGTCGACCCCTCGGCCCTGTCCCGGCCGGGATTGGTGCCGGTCATCGACTCCAGGGTCCGGGCGATTTGCAGCTGTCCGGTCGATTTCCCCGTCAGATAAACTATGCGCTCGAAATGTCCCGTCCGGAGCTCTCCGAGCGCCAGTTCAAGGAGAACGCCCGTTTTTCCGAAGCCCGTCGGAGCCTCGAAAAGGAGGGCGGAGGCGCAGGTGTGAAGGGCGGAGCGGAGCTCATCGGTGACGCCATCCTGGCCCTCCCTCGGAAGGGAAAACGGCGGCTGGAAGCGCAGGGTGAGCCGCCGCTGCCGGGCTTGCAGCCTCAGGTCTAGAAATTCGGCGATGCGCCCGAGCTGGGCGCGGAGCGCGGCCTCGTCGCCGGGGAGGAGCCGGAGCGTTTGGGTGGCTCCGCTGGCGATCTCGACGAAGACGAGTTCGCCGAGCGGGCGCGAAGGGGCCCCGGGCGCGCCCCCGCCGCGCATGGCGAACAGCAGGGCGTAGGCCGCAAGCTGTATGAAATAGCCGGGGTACTCGTCCCGCAGCCGCGCCTCCTCGCACGGCAAGGGGTGGGAGACCGTCTTGATTTCCCGGATCACGAGCCCTTCGGGGGCGCGGATCAACTGATCGATCCGGCCGGTCAGTGCGATCACCCAGCCCCGCTCGGCGATTTCCCCCTCCACCGGCCGCTCGAACTCGGCGTCGGGGTGGCGCCCGAGGGTCTCCGCGCGAAGGCTCTGATGCCACTGGGTGCCGATCTGCGCCCTCCAGAGGCCCGAGGCGCCCTCGCCCGCGTCGCGCGGCCCCAGGGAGAATTCGGCGAGTTCGCCGACTCCCATCCGGACTCGGCGCGTATCCAGGTCGAAATTCATTTGTCCAGCAGGATCTCCGTGCGCTCGCGCAGATAGCCCTCGAGCAGCCGCCGAATCCGCAGGGTTTCCTCCGCGGACGCCTTCTGCTCCGCGAGCGGCAGGTTGAGCAGCCCGGCGGCGATCTCCCGGTCGGCCGGGGTCAGGGAGGGGAACCATTCCTGCCTGACGGGATAGCCCTCGTCCCGGGCGAAGCAGTACAGGCATTTGAACGTGACGGCTTCCGGCCTGTCCGACTCGTCGTAGGCCGAGAATCCGGCCCGCAGGAGGGCCGCCACCGGCCCGCGGCTCTCCGGGGAGACGGGATTCCGGGCGATCAGGCCCGCAAGAATCGACGCCCCCTGTAGGGCGGCGTAGCTGCGCCCGATTGCGACGTGGCGCCTGGAGATGCGCGCTTCGCGCACGAACCAGGTGCGGCCCTGATTCGAGCTTTCCAGGGAGAGCGCAGCCTCGTCGAAGAGGTCCAGTTGAACCTGGGATTTCGAGGCCTTCCTCGGAACCCGCTGCATTCCGAGGAGGAGCCCGTGCTCCGGCGCGAACAGGGTCAGGGCCTGCCAGCCGTCCGCGGCGGTGGGACGCCTCGCCAGGACGAAGGCTTCCGTCTGAAGCGTGGCTGCCGGCATCGGCTATACGCCTTCGCCGGGGCCCTCGAGTGACGGCGGAGCGCCCGACCAGGGCGGAATGAAAGCGCCGCCGGAAATGAGCATTTTCATTCCCTCGCCGACCGACATTTCCAGCTCGATCACCTCGCTCGCCGGAAACAGGATCATGTATCCGCCGGTGGGGTTTGGGGTCGTAGGAACGTACACGGTCCACACCGTCTGGCCCGTCTTCAATTGCGCCTCGCCCTGGCTCTTGGTCGTCAGGAATGCGAGGGTCCATGCGCCCTTGCGCGGAAACTCGACTAGGACGACCTTGTTGTACATTCCCCGTCCGTGGGTGCCGAAGGTGTCGATGACCTGCTTGACGGAGTTATAGACGGCGCTGACACCGGGGATGCTTTGGATGAAGCGCTCGGCCGCTTTGACAAAGACCCTGCCGAAGACGGCCCTCGACACGTAGCCGAAAAGGGTGACGAGGACGATGACGATGAGGGTCGCGAGGATTTCCCAGACGATCCCGAGGCTGGGATGGTCGCGCAGGGACTCCGGCAGGTAGAAGAAGAAGAGCGGGCGAAACGGGCCGCCGACCAGGTCGATGACCTTGCTGAAGGCCCACAGGGTGACGGCCAGGGGCGCGAGGAGGATGACGCCTGAAATGAACGCGTTCCGGATCCTGACCAACCGCGATGAAGGGGGAGCTGTCATCCCTTGCTTATGGCGGTGCCAGGCGCCGAGGTCAAAGAGGCAGTGGACTCTCTTGAGTTAAGCTGAACCGCTCGCGAAACTTCGGGATGGCGCCGGCCGCCCGCAGGAACCGCATGGCCCTGGCCTCGGCCCGCCGCATCGCCCTCCTGTCCTTTGGCTTCCGATCGTCGTAACCGGCCAGGTGCAGCCAGCCGTGGACGAGGTAGAGGGTCAGCTCCCCGGAGAAATCCCCCTTCCTCTTCTTCGCAAACCGCGCCGCGGCACGCGCCGATATGCAGATTTCGCCCGCGGTTCCCAGCGCGGGATCGCCGGGAAAGGTGATCACATCGGTCTCGGAGGGATCCGAGAGAAAACGGGCGTGGAGGCGCGCGAGGGCGGCTGGGGGGAGAAAAACGACCGAGAGTTCCCCGCGGCTGGCCAGGGCCCATTCGCGCGCCTCCGGACGCCCGGGGGCCCCGCCATCCAGAAGCCTCAATGCCCGGGTGATCGCGCGGCGATCGATTCGCAGGCCCGCGTCGAGGGTGCGAATGGCGATTGGGCGGGGATCCACGGGCCTAGGAGGGCTTGAGCGCGCCGGGGCCTCCCGCGGCGGGATCGGCGTACCCCACCCGCGAATGGAAAACGTTGAGCAGGGTGAAGGTGAAGCTGTTCTTGACCTTTGCGATGTCTTCCAGGGTGAGGGGCGCCTCGTTGAGCTGCCCCTGGGCGATACGGTCGTTGACGATCTTCTCGATCAACTGCCCGAGCTGCTCCGCGGTGGCCGAGCGCATCGTGCGCGAAGCCGCCTCCGCCCCGTCGGCCAGCGAGATGATTGCGCTCTCCCGGAACTGGGGCAGGGGCCCGTCATAGCGAAACTGGCTCTCGTCGAACGGCGGCAGCTCCTGGGCCGGACCCTCGCTCCTTCGAGCGGCGCTCCCCGGCTCGCCCGCTCGGGATCCGGCCGCATGACGGGCGCGGTAAGCAAGGGCCCGCTCGTAAAAATAGCGGACGTGCGTGGTGCCATGGTGCTGGCGGATGACATCGATGACGGTCCTGGGAAGGCGGTGCTTGAGGCCGAGCTCCACCCCGTGGACCACGTGCAGCTTGATGAGGTTCGCCGAGGCGACGGGATCCATCGCGTCGTGCGGGTTTC
Source organism: Opitutaceae bacterium (assembly GCA_050015855.1). Classification (GTDB taxonomy): domain Bacteria; phylum Verrucomicrobiota; class Verrucomicrobiia; order Opitutales; family Opitutaceae; genus Palsa-1447. Next base: position 10,435 of record JBEKAO010000064.1, read on the forward strand.
CGCGGTCCCGCTGGTTTTCGGTGAAATAGGCGGGATTGGCCACCTTCCCGGCGTCATGAAACAGGGCGCAGACGCGCGCCAGCAGCGGATTGGCGCCGATCGCATTGCATGCGTTCTCCGAGAGCTGGGCCACCATGAGGGAATGGTGGTAGGTGCCGGGCGCCTCCAGCTGCATCCGCCGGAGCAGGGGGTGGTTGTAGTCGGTCAGTTCGAGAAGCGTGATGTCGGTCGTGCGGTTGAAGAGCGACTCGAGGATCGGAAGCAGCCCGACCACGGCGATTCCGGTGATGATGCCGGTCACCAGGCCGGCGCCCATCTCCCGCAGGATCGTCCCGACGGGCGTCTGATGGGCGAATCCGATCAGGCCTGCGAATGCGGCGACCGTCAGCCCTCCGGTGCCTCCGGCGTGCACCACGCGCCCCCGCCGCCGCGCGTCGCGGCAGACGAAGATCGCCACCATCGAGGCGAGAAAAGTCAGGACGAGCAGGTCGACCCGGTTGCCGTAGATGACGCCGGTGAAGATCGAGATCAGCAGGGCCATGAATATCCCGGATCCCGCGTCGATCAGGATGGCCACGATCAGCGGCGCAAGGGCGGTCGGCGCGACGTAGGGCAGGGTGGACGCCCAGGTTCCGTCCCGGATGAAGAAATCGGCCCCCCCGAGCGAATAGACCATGCGGACCAGCGCCAGGTTCACGATCACGACCAAGGCCAGCAAACCGAGCCTCACGTTGCTTCGCAGCGTCTCGGGGTCCTCCAGCTGGATGTAGAGGACGGAGGCGAGCACCATGGCAAGGACGAGGAGCACGTGGCCGAAGAGCATCAGCACCTCGACCCGGCCCGTGCCGCCGCTGCGGCGCTGAAAATCCTGCTGGGCCTTGAACATCTCGTACTGGTCCGGCGTCACGATCTCCCCTGCCTCGATGATCACCTGTCCGCGCGCCACGCTGACGGTCACCGGCTTGATGGATTTGACCGCGGCCGCGATGCGCTCCTGGCTCGCGGCCCGGTCGTACACGAGGTTCGGGGTCACCCCGTTCCTGAAAAACCGGAAAAGGGCCTGCGCCGCCGGCCTTTGAACGCCCTGCGTCGCGAGGCTGACCTGCAGAAACGTGAGGGCGTCCTCCATCGTCTCGACCGGATGAAGCGCGATTTCTCCGGTGGGGCGCGCAACCTGGAAGACCACGGCGCTTTCGCCGTTGCCCGCCCCGAGCGATGCGTCCCGAACCCCCTCGTTGTAGATTTCCCGAAGGGCCGCCAGGCCGTTCTCGAACAGCTCCTGCCGGGTCGCGGCGTCGCCCGCGGCGAGCAGGGCCGCCAGGTCGCTGGCGCTCACCCGGTACGGCGAGGCTGCGTTGAATTGGTCGGCCGCCGCGGCGATCGCCGCCTCGCGGCCCGCGGCATTCCCCGGCTGGCCGGATCCGAGCGCCGCAAGCCGGGCGAGCAGGTCGCGGGCGGCCTGCTCGAATTGGCGCAGGGGCTCGAAATTGAGCCGGTAGACCGGCGGAATGCGCTCGACCATCTGGTCGCGCGCCAGCTGCGTCTTCTCCCGGCTCTCGTAGCTGAACGGCGCGCCCGCGACGACGCGGACCGTGGCTACCTCGTTGGGCACGACCGGCAGGTTGATCGCCGTCATTCCGATCGAACTGATGATCAGGATCGCGGCGACGGTCAGAAAGAAGATGCAGACCGAAACGAGCCGGCTCCGGTCGAGGAAATCCCTGAAGGCCGACGCCCCCTGGGACGCGGGCCCCGAGCGGCGGCCGCCGAGGCCGCCGACGAGGAGCCGGAGCTGGTTGCGGACGCTCATTCCGGGGACTCGTCCATCGGGTTGCGGTACTGCCCGTAGGCCTCGATGATGCGCTGGACGAGGGGAGGGCGCACGACGTCGGAGGCGCTCAGGGTGTGAAAATCGATCCCGGGCACGTCCCGGAGGACCTCGCGCGCCTCCAGCAGGCCCGATTCCTTCGACCTCGGCAGGTCGATCTGGGTCACATCGCCGGTGATCACCATGCGCGCATCGTCGCCCAGGCGCGTGAGGAACATCATCATCTGCTCGGGCGTCGTGTTCTGGGCCTCATCCAGGACGATGAATGCGTTGGAAAGCGTGCGGCCGCGCATGTACGCGAGGGGGGCTATCTCGATCACGCCCTTTTCCGTCAGCCGGGCCGTGTCCTCGGTCCCCAGGAGCTCGTTCAATGCGTCGTACAGCGGACGCAGGTAGGGGAGAATCTTCTCGCGCAGGTCGCCCGGGAGAAACCCGAGCGCCTCGCCCGCCTCCACGGCCGGACGGGTGAGGACGATCCGCTGGACCTCGTCCCGCTGGAGCGCCGACACCGCGGCCGCCACGGCGAGGTAGGTCTTTCCGGTGCCGGCCGGGCCGATGGCAAACACGATCGGGTGCTTGAGCATCGACTGCAGGTAGAGTTTCTGGCTGAGGGTCTTCGGGACGATGCTCCGGCGCGGCGTCGGGATGACGAGCGGCTCCTTCAGAAGCGCCTTCAACTGGCCGCCTTCCCCGCGCGCGAACGAATCGGCCAGGCGCGCGAAGTCGGGCGTGCGGATCGTCATTCCCTGGCCCCGGGCCGCGTGCAGAAACCCGAAAAAATCCTCCGCGAGCGCAAGGGACGTGGCGGGGGCCTCGATCTTCAGCCAGTCCTCCCGGGTGACGATTCGAACGCCGAGGACCCGCTCGGCATGGGCGAGGTTCTCCTGCCTGTCCGCATAGAGCTGGCTCAAGTGCCTGGGACTCGGAAAATGGATGGTTTTCGAATGCATTTCCTTGCTCACGGCCGGAGGCGGGCTATCGGCTGCCTGGGGCATTCTTTGCGGCCTCCGTCAGGCGGCTCCAGGTGGCTTCCAGGGACTGCGGAAGGACGCGGGTCTGGCCGATGACGGGCATGAAATTGTTGTCCCCGCCCCAGCGGGGGACGATGTGGGCGTGAAGATGCTCGATGCTTCCCCCCGAAACGCGGCCCAGGTTGAATCCCACATTGAACCCGTCGGGCTTGAGGGCCGCCGCCAGCATTCGCTTTCCGACGACGGTCTCCTCGATCAAATCCGCGCGTTCCTCCGCCGTCAGCTCCTCGATATCGGCCACCTCGCGGAACGGAACGACCAGGAGATGGCCAGGATTGTACGGAAAGCGGTTCAGGACGAGGTAGCTCAACCGGGAGCGATGGACGATCAGGGCCGCCCGGTCGTCCCCCAGCAACGGCAGCTCGGTGAACGGGCGCTTCATTTCCGGAGGATATCTCGGTGCCTCGATGTAGTCCATCCGCCAGTAA
>JBEKAO010000065.1:0-13501 GCA_050015855.1 Opitutaceae bacterium
ATCACGCCGTCCAGCAATCCGGTCAACCTGGGCAGCGCCCGCATCGGCGGAACATTGGGCCAGGCTCTGACGATCACCAATTCGGCGCCGAACACGGGCGGTTACACCGAGAATCTGGGCGGTTCCGTGACGGGCACGACCGGGGCGGCCAGCGCCTCTGGCTCGTTCACCGGAGTGGCCCAGGGATTGAACAGCACGGCCATCAGCGTGGGCCTTGCCACCGGCACCGCCGGAGCGGTCAACGGCAGCGCGACCCTGGGCTTCGAGACCGAAGCGATTAATGGCAGCGGACTCGGCACGGCAAGCATCGGCTCGCAGACAGTCAACCTGACCGGCGCAGTCTATCAGGCCGCCGAGGCGAACACGCTCCCGACGACGATCAATCTGGGAACGGTGCGCACGGGCACGGTGGTCAATTCCACCACGGTTCCGGCCCTCGGCCTGTCGATCCAAAACGTGGCGCCGACCACTGGCGGATACACCGAGAATCTCGGAGCCTCCTTTGGAGCGGTGAGCTCCGGCTTGGCCGGTTCGGGCAGCCCCATCACCGGTCTGGCCGTCGGGAACACCAGCAACGCGATGGCGCTCACTTTCACGGCCGGAGCGGCCGGAACCTACAACGGCTCGGCGGTCGTCAATTTTCAGACCCAGGCAATCAATAACAGCGGACTGAGCAACGCGGGGATCGGATCCCAGATCGTGGACGTCGACGCCATCGTCAACGCGCTCGCCGACGGAGTTGTCCAGCAGAACGGCGGCACCTACAGCTTCAGCGGCGCAGCCAACTCGGGCACGCTCAATTTCGGGGCGATCACGCAGGGCAGCGGCACCGTCGACGACGCGCTGGAGCTGTTGAACGACGTAACCGGGGACGCCGATATGCTCACCGGCGGCTATTCGCCGGCCCTCGTAGGGCCCTTCAGCTACACCCCCGGCAACGGCGCCACCTTCAGCTTGGGCGACATGCAGGCATCGGACTTTGATATCTCGTTCAACACCGATTATTCGCCCACTGGATTCTTCTCCGAGACGCTGGTGATCGACGAGGACAGCTACAACGCCGCCCAGGGCGCCATGGATCTAAAGCCGTACGATCTGACGATCGAGGGCACCATCAACCCGGCCGGTGTCAGCGGCGGAGTGCCCGACGCAAGCGCCACCTGGCTGCTGTTGGGACTGGGTCTGGCGAGCCTCGTCCTGGTTGGCCGCCGGGTTTCCTGACGGACCGATCGAGCCGCGAACTGAACGGCAAGATCCTCATCCGACACCGATGGGGCCTTGCGGTGCTGAATCAATTGCGGCATTGATTCGTAACGGATTGCTGCTTATTTGGCGCGACGGGGGAGACTCGAACTCCCGACCGTCGGTTTAGAAAACCGATGCTCTGTCCGGCTGAGCTACCGTCGCGTATCCGCCCCAAAACCAGCGGTGTTGGAAGAACTCGTTCTCTGGCAAGAAATCGCGGGATTCGCAAGCGCCAAGAAAGGTCTGCGATCCCCACGGCGCCAGCTCTGGCCGAAAGAAGACGAGAACAAACAGCAATTTCTGGAACGACTTTGCCATCACTTTGCCGATTGGACCGGCGCGGATCGAAAGGCGACCCCGGGGACGGTCGCTCAGAACTGGAAAGATTCTCTGCAACTTTTTCCGGGCTGCTGTGTTCTCAAGCCAGCTAGATCCGAAAGAACTCCTGAATCCACCTCGCTGGCGAATCCGGCCCCCTTTATGTCACTCCAATGAAGACGTCACTCCTCCTTGCTCGCAGCCTGGCTTTTGCGGCCGGATTGCTTATCGCGTCCCGCCTTGCATTGCCGGCCGAGGAAGCCGCCGGTCCGGCGCCCTCGGTCACCGCCAGTTCCGCCGAAGTCGACTGGCAGGCCTACGAGAAGACCCTGAAGGTCGAGACACCGAAGCCGGTCCAGGAGATGTCGCCGCTCGAGCAGGCGCAGTTTGTCGAATCGTACTACGCCCGGCAGCGCGAGGCCGGGCTCGCGTTCATCGAGAAATATCCCTCGGACCCGCGCCGATGGAAGGCCGTTATCGCATTCAGCGCGGATAATCCGCGCTTCGTGAAGGAGTGGGGGCCGCTTGACGAAAAGGGCGCGCCCTCCAAGCCGGTCGTGGATGAAGACGCAGCCGCCGCCTGGAAGGCGAAAATCGAGGCGCTGCGGACCGCGCTCGCAAAGGCCTCCGATGTTCCGGAGGATGTCCGGGAACAGTATGCGGGTCAGGAAGCAATCAAGCCCTTCGGGGATGCGCTGCAGGCGCAAAGCAAGGGCCAGCCGGTCGACCTCGCCGCCTTGCGCGCGACACTCGCCAGCGATCTCGCCGCCGCGCCGGACAGCAAGTGGGCGGGCACGCTCGTGTATGAATACGCGAAGATCTTTGAGAAGGTGCATCCCGACAAGATCGAGGACGAATGGCAGTCCCTTGCAGACAGTCCCAGCGCGAGCGTGCGGGAACAGGCGCTCGCCGAAGTGCGCTATTACGGCCTCATCAAGAAGCCGATCGACATCAAGTTCACGGCGGTCGACGGACGCGAAGTGGACCTTGCCAAGCTTCGTGGCAAGGTCGTGCTCGTGGATTTCTGGGCCACCTGGTGCCAGCCGTGCGTCAATGAGCTGCCCAACGTGGTAAAGGCCTACGAGACGTATCACGACAAGGGATTCGAGGTCGTCGGCATCTCGCTCGATCAGGAGGGGGACCGGCAAAAGCTGATCGACTTTACGAAGTCGCACGGGATGCCGTGGCCGCAGTACTTTGACGGCAAGTGGTGGAACAACGAGATCTCCACCCGCTATGCCATCCAGGCGATCCCGGCGATGTTCCTGCTCGACCAGAACGGCATCGTCGTTTCGACCAATGCCCGGGGCGAGAAGCTGGAAGCCGAGATCAAGCGGCTGCTCTCCATCTAAACTAACAGGAGGGCACCGTGGACAAGATTCAGAAGCAATTGCGCATTCTCAAAATCTATGCCGTTTTTTCCGCCGTTTTGTTTGTAGCTTTGTTTTTCCTGGTGGCCAGGAGCCCCGGCAGGAAGGTCGAGTTTGACGAGATCGATGCCAAACGGATCAACATCGTCGAACCGGACGGAAAAGTCCGCCTCACCATGGCCAACCACGAGCGAATGCCCGGGGGGCAGATGGCGGGAGTCGACCTGACCGCCCGTTATGGAAATCGCGTGATGTCGAACAATGGCCCCGCAACCGCCGGGCTTGTATTCTTCAATGATGACGGCGACGAATGTGGCGGCCTCGTCTATGGAAGCAAGTTGGTGGATGGGAAGCCGAAGGCAGTTGTCCGTCTTTCTTTCGACCATTACCGTCAAAATGAGGCGATTGACATTGCGCAAGGCGAGGAGCACGGGATGAGCCGCTCAGGATTGGAGGTAGTCGACACCGGTGACCCGCTTACCGCGGACGGAGTACGACAAATGAATGCCATTCTCCTTATGAAAGACGGTCCGGCAAAGGATGCAGCCATGAAGGAATTCGGCAGTGAGCACGCAGCCGAACTGAAATATGCGCCGCGGCTGTTTGTGGGGCACCTGCCTGAAAACAACGCAGCCGCAGTGGTCTTGATGGATACGGAATCACGGCCGCGCATCCGAATGGAAGTGGATGGGTCCAACGCCCCGTCCCTGCAATTTCTCGACGAGCATGGCAAGGTCACATACAGCCTGTCCGGTGCCTCCGGCAACGATGACCAATCGACACGCTGATCCCGGGGTCGGATGGAACGGGTATGATTCGCCAATTGCGCCAATTTTTTCTGCTTTCGGCGTTGGCCATGGGCGGGCTCGCGCTGGTCTTGGCTGCGGCCGTTGCCTTGACCGTTCCCGTGATGTATCGGCTCGATGACCGCGTCATTTCACTGCCGCCGCCACGGGGAACCTATCCCGTCGGTCGAATCTTAGTTCAATGGCACGATGGAGCCCGCGATCGGGACCTCATGGTTTTCATATGGTATCCGGCAGTCGCCGGTGAGGCAGGTGTGCGCTGCGAGTACATTCCCGGCAAATGGGGCGAAATGAATGCACAGGGTATGTTGCCGATTCCGGCGAGGCGCTTGCGCGAGATCATGGTGAATGCCAGCGAGAATCTACCGATAGTACCCGATCGAATGCCGGTCCTAATCATGCTTCCGGGCATGGGCCGCAATCCGGCGAACTACACGACACTGGCCGAGGATCTGGCGAGTTTTGGCAATTTGATTGTGGGCGTCACTCCGACTGGCAGTACGCCAGTGGTTTTCTCGGACGGCGTCATAAGTCCAGTCCAGGAGTTCAACCCTCGGATTGATGATGTCCAAACTGCACAGCATTACGTCGACCAATGGAGCGAAGACGCGTCCTTTGCCTTGGACCAACTGACGGCAGATCCGAGATTCGCCAGTCATACTCTTCCAACACAGATCGGCGTGTTTGGGCACTCATTTGGGGGGAATGTGGCCCTTCATTTGCTTGCGTCCGATCGACGATTCACAAGGGCGGCGGACATTGATGGAACATTCTTCGGCCAGACGCTTGGGCATTTGACCAAACCCATCCTAATCCTTGCCGGAGCGGGCGATCTTGGGTCAAGGGAAAGCGCTCTGTGCGAGCAAGGCGCGCCGGGATCAAGATTCCACGAATTCCCTGGGGCCAAGCACATGAATTTCTCGGATGCGGGCATCCTGCCGTCTCGCTTTCCGATTCCCAAGAGCGTCCTCATGCTCGGGGAAGTGGACGGGGCCAAACTGCTCTACGAGACTTCGGATCAGCTTCGGACATTCTTCGACCGTCCCTGATGACTAGAATCCCCGAGCGTTCCTCCGAGGGCGGCCACGCCACGGCTTCGAGAATCGTCTCCGGATGCTTGGCCGCCACCCTTTGAAGCACTTTGGCGGGCCCGGTATCCGCTTCAGGGTCGCGTCGCGCACAGCAATACCGCCGGGCCGTTGCCGTTCTTCGTGATCTCGCGCTCGATGATTTCAATCCGCTGGTATCCTCCGGCCAAAGCCATTTCCAACAGGCTTCCGAGGGAGGGAAAGAAGGACTCGGCCCGCACCCCGCTCAGGGGGTGCGCCGTCGGCTCGGTGTATATTCTCCCGCGGTAGCCGTTCTCGATGAAAGTCGCCTCGGATTCGGAGCAATAAATCGTCCAAAGCCAGAGGATCGGCGCGCTTCGCGCGCAACGGGCGAGGAACTTTTCCGGATGGCGAAGATGATAGAGCAGGCCGATGCAAACCACCGCATCGTAGGCCTCCGTCAGGCTGGCCGCCGGCTCTTCAAGGTCATCGAGGCGGAAATGGGCATTGGCCAGGTTTCGCACCCGGGCCAGCAATGCCGCGCGGGCCAGGTTCTCCGCCCTGATTTCGGTCGCGAAAATCTGCGCGTCGGGCAAAGCGGCCGCCAGGGCGGCGGTGTGGCCGCCTTCCAGGCAGCCGCACTCCAGCAGCCGCCGGATATCGTTCCGCCGGGGTCCGAGCCAGTTCAGGAATGCGCGAACCCTCGTGTCATACTCGGCGAAATACTGTCCGCCAAAATCCCGGCCGCCGGCGGTAAACCCGGTGATCCATGGACCGAGCCTGTCGACCTCGGCCGCGATTTCGGAAACATCCATCAAGCCAGGAATCCCCGGCGTTGCGCCGCAGGTCAAGATCATCGTGCCCCGGCCGCCGAGCTGCTCCAACTCGAGGCGCAACACCACTCTTGACTTGCCCCGCGCGGATTTTACGTTTGACCGTTCCCCACACAACGGGGTGGTAGCTCAGCTGGTTAGAGCGTCTGCCTGTCACTACGAGGAGGCTCTTTTTCGGAATTTCCCCCACTTCGCCCCATGTGTGTTTTCAGAGTGAAAAAGGCCTCGCGAGCGGGTTTCGCCGTCTCCCAATTTTCCTCAAAAATGCCCCAAAATCGGGCTGAGGTGTAGAAAACACCTGTAGAAAGAAAATTGTCCAGATAAAGCTGGGAAAGAGTCAATTTACCAGGGGTCGCTGAACCAAATTTTCCGGTTGCCGGCCCGGATTTTTGGGCTAATTTGGATGTGATGACAAAGCTTGTCGAAATCCAGGAGGCCATCCAGCAGCTTGATGCCGACGAGCAGCAAAAGCTGCGGATTTGGATGTACGAGGCGCCGCTCGACTTGGAGGAGGACAGCCCGGAATTGGAAGTGGAACTGCTCAAGGCCGTGCTGGGACCGCACTCACCACTGGCGAAAGCCGAGCTTGAGGCCGTGGCGAAGAAGGCGCTCGGCGAGATTCAAGCACGCCGGAGTGCATGAGTCTTACGCTTCGTCGAGCGGACGGCTTTCTGGCCGACTTCGACCTCCAATACCGTTGGTATGCCATCCAAGCGGGTGAAACTGTAGCGCGGCGATACCTTGATGCCGTCTGGCGGACTCTGGAAGAACTTGCCGCCCAACCCGGGCTGGGACGGCGTCGACGTTTTCGACATCCCTCTCTTGAGGGCCTGCATTCATTCCGCGTGCGACCGCCGTTCGAGGTGCATCTCATTTTCTACCGGTATACGGACGAGGAATTGTCAGCCGAACGCCTGATGTCTGGGCGTCGGGACTTGGCGCGGCGACTGCGCGAGTCGCCAGGTTCGGCTAACGACTGAAGCTCCTCACGAACCCGGCTCTTGGAAACGGATCGGTGCCGGGTGCGCACCATCTAAGCGCCAGCGAATCGGGCTAATTCATTGGATAGCGGCCTGATAGATTAGGAGAAAATCGACCTTCACTCCATCCCTATCCAATCGTCGCCATTTGCGCCAAACTGGGCGCATGAACTCTGAAATCACTTCTCCTCCGTTTCCGCTCTCCGCGGAAATCGTCCCGGCGCTGGCAGATCAGCCCGAGTCATTGACCTACTCCGTGGCGGAAGCCGCACACGTGCTCGGTGTTTCCCAGCCGACCATCTACCGGCTGATTACTCGGCGCATGCTCCGGCCGCTGCCCTGCCTTCGGCACAAGCGCCTGCCAAAAAAGCAGGTTCAACGTCTCGCGAATGGCGACACGCTTTGACTCCGGCCGTTCACTGCGTCCCTATCTGTTTTCATAAATTTCAGGCAATCTCGGCGCCGCCATGAATAACTCCGATACAAGCCTCAATAAAAACCTCATTCTCGCGCTCTCGCGCCGGGAAACCGCACGCGCCTTGGGAGTGAGCGCGATCACCGTGGACCGGCTGGCTAAGCGTGGGCTCCTCCACCCGTCGAGAGCCATCCGCCGGCCAATTTACCCAGTCTGGGAGGTTGAGCGATTTCTCCGGGAATCCGCCCAAACTCCCGGCCAGAAGGGTGCCCCGCTATGACCGCGCCCCGCAAACGCAATGATCGTGACGCCGTGTCCGCCGAAGACGACCGGATCGAGAGATTCCTCTACGAAGCGATGCTTCCCGAGCACGTGGCGGAGGTGCGTCACTTCGTGAAATTCTGCCGGAATTCCCTATTTATCCGCACGTGGCTCTTGGAGAGCTTCGCGAAAAAGCCGGCCACTCAAACCGCGTTCCGAAAGCTGCTCACCGATCCCGCGAGCATCGGCGCCGGCGCCCCGCTCTGGTCTCCGCTTATGACCCAGAAGATCTTGTCCGAACCCCCGCGACCGGCGGGCGGCAAGGGACCCTACGGCGGTCTTTCAGAGGCGCGAATTTTGGCGCTCATCAAGCGCTACCAGGGCGGCGGAATGGACGTGATGACGTTTCTCCTTGTCCGACTATGGACCCGCCTGGCGGCCTCCGGTCACAAAAATGTCCCGGCCGGGTTCCTGGACGCGATTACCGGGCACTGGACGGCGGTCGCAAGCGACCCTTCGGGGCGTCTGGTGCATGACTTTCTGCGTGCTGTCCGTTTCTTCCATGAACGGTCCGGCCAGGTCATCGGGGAAGCCGATTTCGGGCACGCGAACTCGTGGAAAATCCATGTGCTCCTCTACATTCTGGATTACCCAAAACCCCGCTATCAGGTCGGCGAATTGCACGCCAACCTGCCGGTCAAATACCGCCATGCGGACCGCCGCTCGATCCGGCAATTCTGCAAGGAGCACGGCATCCGGCGCGATCAGAAACCTGGCGAGCGGCCCGCCCCGGCTGATGACTCGGGAGCCCTCGGGACGAATCGGGACGACTGATCCCGAGTTATCCTGAAGTATCCTTGCTTATCATACAAATAGCATGCCGTCGCATCCAAATCTTGCGGGCAACCGCAAGGGGTAGGTTGTCTCTCCCCAAAAAAGGAACGCTTCTGCGTTCCATCATTCCTAGTCGAGTTTTCGGCCTTGTCGCATAGGCGCCTAGCCATGATTTCACCGAAGCCTCAACTGAGTTTAAAGAATGCCCGGGAATATTTCCGGACGCATCTTTCAGCCGGCGATTACTACTCGCAGAAAAACGTCGTCGCAGGGGAATGGTTCGGCCAAGGAGCTGCACGGCTAAACCTCACGCAAACGGTGAGCGAATCGGCGTTCCTTGCGCTCTGTGAGGGCAACGATCCTGGAACCGGAAAACGTCTGACGGCCCGCAGGAATTCAATCAGACGGGAGAATGGGAAGTGGGTGGCAAATAAGCGCATTTTCTATGACTGGACGATCAGTCCGCCGAAAAGCGTTTCAGTGATCGCCCTGCTCCAGGACCCACGGGTAATCGACCTTCATTTGGGCGCAGTCCGGGCGGCGCTCCAGGAACTGGAGACTTTCGCGGAAACGCGTGTCCGCAAGGGCCAGACTAAGGACGGTGCGCGTCCGACCGGAAATCTGGTGGCGGCCTGTTTTCGGCATGACACGAGCCGGGAACTAGACCCGCACCTGCATACCCATGCGGTCATCTTTAACGCGACCTTCGATCCGGCGGAAAATCGGTGGAAGGCGCTCCAAACGCATGGCATGCTGAAAGCCCAGCGGTTCGCAAACGCCGTCTACGAACATGAGCTTTGCCGTGGCCTGACAGCACTCGGCTACAAACCTTATCGGTATGCGGGCAGCTTTGAGGTCGAAGGCGTCACTAACGCCGTGATCCAACGCTTCTCGAAACGCAGCCGGCAGATTCACGAGGAAACGGCCAAACGGGTGGCCCGCGATGGACTGCGCGGGACTATGGCTGACGTTCGCGAGCAGGTCGCGCATGATCGGCGGCGCCGGAAGATCAAGGAAGCAACGGCGGATCGGTTGCGCAGTTCGTGGTTCGGGCAGCTTGCAGCCGGCGAGCGCACCTCCCTCCAGTCCCTCGACCGTCGCAGCAAAGGCGAGGAGCGAACACCGGCCGACTTGGCCGACATCCTGTCCTGGGGTTCGCGCCACGTCTTTGAGCGAAACTGCGTCGTGGCCGAGCACCAGGTGCTCGCCGCAGCGCTCACCCGCGGCCGCGGCCAGGACTTCAGTCTGCCGGCGCTACGCGACGCGCTCAACCACATGCCAGCGGTCTTCGCCGTGAATGAAGGGGCGGTCACGTCGCGAGAGATTGTCCAATTGGAGCAAAGCCTTCTCCGCCTGGCCACGCAAAGAACTGTGACCGAAGGGGCGATCAACTGTAACTTCGTACCCGATCCGAGCCTCTCCGCCGAACAGCGCCGGGCGGTCGCAAAGCTCATGCAGAGCAATTCCTTTATCACGCAGCTCCGCGGGGCCGCCGGCACCGGGAAGACGGTCGCCCTCCGTGAGGTTCAACGCGGCACAATCGAAGCGAAACGTCACTGGGTCATCCTGGCACCCCAGCGCCAGCAGGTGCTCGATCTCCAAAACGACGGGCTCCCGGCCCGGACGGTGGCAGAATTTTTGAATGACCCCACGAAGCTGGCCGAAAGGACCGTTATTTGCTTGGACGAATCCGGCCAGGTCGGCATTCGCGACATGCACCGGCTGGCTACGATTGCTCGGGAAAGCGGCGGCAAACTCATCCTCTCAGGTGACACACGCCAACATGGCGCCGTGGCGGCCTCCGATGCCCTTGTCCTTCTGGAGCGGTACGCGAACGTCCCCGTTGCTAAACTGGAGACCATCCGCCGCCAGGAGCCGCGATTGGCCACAACCGCGAAGGAGAAGCAGGCCATCACGGCCTATCGGTCCGCGGTCAAGCTCGCGTCCAAAGGCGACGCGGTGCGGGCATTCGACAGGCTAGATGCCCTGGGCTGGATTCAACAGCATAGCCCCGGCGAGGGTCGCGAAATGCTCGCCAAGCACTACCTCTCGGCTACGAAGCGAAAGGATAGGGTTCTCGTGGTCACCCAGACCTGGAATGAGGTCGATGCCATCAATGCAGCCGTGCGGGCCGCGCTGCGGAGTGCCGGCCAATTGGGCGATGGGATATCTATTGCCGCCTATCAGGCGGTCGATCTCACGGCGGCCCAAAAACAGGACGCCGGAAGCTATTTGCCGGGGACAAAGGTGTTTTTCCTAAAAGGCTATGGCCGCCATGCCCGTGGGGAACTGTCTCCAGTCGTCGGGGCGACCGAAAAGGGCATCACGCTCCTTAAAAACGGACGCCGTTCGCCGCTCGCATACAGATATGCAGAGCGCCTCGTGGTCGTCCGGGAACGGCAGATGGAGATCGCCCAGGGCGACCGCCTGCAAATCAAATGGAACGGCCGCTCAATCGACGATCAACCGCTCGTAAACGGCGAACTGGTGACTGTCCGGGGCGCTCTTGCAGACGGACGGATCAGCGTCGAAAACGACCGCGGCCTGACAAAGGTTCTGGGGCCTGAACAACGGCTCTTCAACTACGGTTACGCGATGACCTCGTACTCCAGTCAGGGAAAGACAGTGGATACCGTGCTTTTCGCGGACTCGGGTTGCAAGCCAGCCACTAACCAAAAGCAGTGGTACGTCACGATTTCACGCGCGCGGCGCCGCATCCTTGTCTTCACGCCGGACAAAGCCGCCCTGCGGCAAACGATTGCCGCCGACGGGCATCGCCAGCTCGCGGTCGAAGTCCCGAAGGTCAGCCAGATAAGATCGCCCCGCCGCTTCGCCGTCCATTATTCGGCCTGGGATCATCATCCGCCTTCACAACAGATAAGCTCGAAAATGCGGCTATAAGCTCACCGCCACGCCCGGCCGCCGGCCATATTCAATTTGACACCCTCCCGCCGCCGCCCATCAACCCGAGCTACCGATGAGCACCGACGCCCCGTCCAGTCCAGCGGCCTCTCAAGACGACGCAACAAAAGAGTATTTGCTGCGGATGGCCTTGGAAACCGTCGATATTTACACCCGCAGCTCGGTGGGCATCGGCTCCGAAGTCGGCTTGGAGGTCCCGCTACCGGTCGAGGCTCTGATGCTCTATTGCCTTTCGATCCCGGCTGTTGAGGACCTGATCCACGGTTTCATCCGCGGTGACCTGACGATGTTCTCCCTCGCGGATCAAACGCGCCAATTGGTCGAACGCGATACCCGCCGCCTTGAACTCGATCCAGCGAGGGTGGCCGGAGGCACGCCATCGACCCGGTTGGGGAGGACACTTGCAGAGCGGGATCGCCAAGAAACCGAAGCCCGTTTAGCGGAAGGTCAGGGTTCGGAACTTGAGAAATTCATCCACGAGAATCCTGAAATTTTGAATCAGGTCGAGACCTCCAGCCGGGGATTCCTGGTGAAGTGGGTCATGCTCTACCTCATGGTCGCGACCAAGGCCCGCGAGCGGGGCCATCGCGTGGCCCACGAGTTTTGGTCGCAGCGCCCGGACGTGCAGCAGCGAATTCGGGCTCTCGTCGCCCAGCAGGCACAGTCGCTGGGGCTAAAGCCAGAGTCGCCGGTCGCCAGGCAGGTGCAGAGCCAGAAAATCGGGCATCCTTAATGGTATCACGGCTGTATGGACAACCGGGTCAGTTCGAAGCCAGGTTTCGGATCATTCAACCTGCGCGCCCTCGCCATAGTACTCACCGTCATTTTCTCGCTCTTGTTTGCGCTAATTGAGCCAACTGCAGTTTCGGCAGCGACCGGCATCTTGGAAACAATTCTCGGCTACACATTTGGAGTCCGCACCTCTGACACCAACGGCTAATCTGACTCTTTCTCATTGGTCAAAATCCTCTTGTCTATGCATTCCCAAAATTCGAGGCTTTTTTAATGGAGCTAGCTGACCAATACCCATTACTCGCGGTTCTTGTTTGGGGTCTTTTTCTTGCCGCGCTTCTGCTTAAGACATACGCCAACCGCGTCAGATTTCTTGCAAGGCACGAGATGCCGCAGGCTTTCTCTCGTTCACCAAGCTTCGTCACCAAATTTTATTTTTCGAGAATCACTCTCTTCTGGGTCGCCATTGCGGGCATATTCTTCGTCTACAATATCAAGACTCAGCTCTTTGCCGTCGGCTTTTACATTATCGCCTGCGCCATCTCGTTCTCCCGTGGGTCTCGCAAGTCTATCAATAAATGGAAGCGGGTTAACTTCGAAGCTCAAGAACAGCAGGCGAGGGAACAGGGTGTAACCTTCGAACGAGATGTAGCTTTGTTCAAAGCAGAGAAAACTGCGGAGAAGATGGTTGAGAACATAATGGTCGAGAATGGGAAGCTTTAGCCAATTCTAGAATCGCGGTTGGCTACTGCTGCTTCACTTCGAGCCCATGCCACAAACGACGGTAGCCGCGCGAGTCCATCCGAAATTGGCACCCTGCCCAAGCCCTGCTTGAACTCGGTTGGGCGTACTCATTCGGAGATGACGAAACGTGGTACAGCGAGGAAGCGAAAACGACAGCGACGCCGTACATCATTCAGGGTACCGGCCTCGCCTTTCTCAGAACAGCTTGTCGCCATATAAGTAAAAAACGCACACTGTTATGCAGACGATGCCGATGAGAACCGCCAGCATCAGGGCATTGAGGAGGACCCATGTTATTTTCCCCCAAAATCTGAATCGTTCTTGAATCTCATCCAACTCACTCTTCGGCGCCCCTTCGTCCTGCCGACGGAGTTTTCTCGCGGTTAGACGAGCATCCCATAAACGAGTCCAAGTGCACAAAACTCCAGCGAGTAACCCGAGTCCAAATGCACATGCCGCAGCCAAGAACCAGCCCGAAGCCCGGCAAGGGAAGGCATCTTTTTGGTCGGTAATGAGCTTTGCACAATATCCAATTCCACCCGTCGCCAAGGCCGTGAACGTTGTCAAAGCCACGCCAAATTGAGAGCGGCGGATATCGTCCCAGCGTCGAATCCTATCCGTTAGCGGAATTTCCGGCCCCGAGGAACTTTCAGTGCGCTGGTCCATAAACTACGAATCAGTTATCGCCACCGTTTTTCTCAATTTCTTGGCCTGCTCGATGAAGCCAGCGATTTCCAGAGGGATCATCACTTGCAGACTGACGTCAATCACTGGCTTGCGACTCGGAAAGAATGACTGTGCCATTTCAAACGAAACGTTTGAAAAATATTCCTTCGCGCGGCTAGGGTCCATATCGGGCCAAGCTTTGTAGTACACGGTGTATCTTTCAGATAACTCAGCTTGCGCCGCATTTCCTAATCGCCCTTTCTCCTCTTTCGTTTGGCCCCGGTTATAACATGCTAAGAAGTGCCTCTCATGTAATGCGTCCAGAG
>JBEKAO010000066.1:0-12587 GCA_050015855.1 Opitutaceae bacterium
GTCTGCGCGCAAATCAGGCAATGCCTGCCGATGACCACGTTGTGGGCCACCTGGACCAGGTTGTCGATCTTGGTGCCCTCCCCGACGACCGTGCTGCTGAACCGCGCGCGGTCCAGTGTCGTGTTCGCGCCAATTTCCACATCGTCTTCGATCATCACCGTTCCGACCTGCGGCACCTTCTCGTGGCGGCCGTGGACGAATTCATAGCCGAATCCGTCCGCCCCGACGACGACGCCGGGGTGGAGGCGGACGCGGTCCTTTAGGATGCATTCCGCCGCGACGACGACGCCCGGCATGAGCCAGCAGTCAGCGCCGATTTTTGCCCCCCGTCCGAGAAAGACCTGCGCCTGGAGGTGGCTGCCCGCGCCCACCACGGCACCCGCCTCAATGACGCACAGCGGCCCGACGGTGGCGCCCGCCGCGATCGACGCCCCGGGCGCGACGGAGGCTGTCGGATGGACCCCGGCGGCGGGCTTTGGCCAAAGCGCCTGCTCCAGCCGCGAGCAAACGCGGGCCAGCGCAATCGACGGGCTGTCGACGACGAGCAGGAGCTGATTCGGCCCGGGCTTGCCCTTGTAATCCGGGGGCACGAGAACGGCCGAGGCGCGGGTTGCCGGAACCTCGGAACGGTATTTCGAATTGCCCAGGAAGGACAGGTCTCCGGGCGCCGCCAGCGCCAGCGAGCCGAGGCCGCGTATCATCTCCGTGGTGGAACCCCGCACTTCGCGCGGTTTGACGATGGCGACGATCTCGTCCGGGGTGAAGGCTACCTGCATGCGGGCAAGCGTGAAAAAAATCGGGCCGGGTGCAATAGCGGGTAATGACAGGCAAAAGACCTCAGACCGCCGGTATTGAAATCCGAAGATCGGATTTCAATACCGGCGGTCTGAGGGCATCCCTAAATAAAAAGGCCCGCTCGGCAAAGAGCGGGCCTTTCGGAAAAACTGTTCTGATTACTTGGCCGGGGCCGTCACGCCGGGAACCGTGATCTTCGGCACATCGGAGGAGGAGGCCGGTGCCGGCATGGCCGGAGCGGTCATGGATGGCGCCGCCATGGGAGCCGGGGTGCCCGCGGGGCGGTTCTTGTTGATCTCATCCATCACCTCCTGGGTGATGTCGTAGCTGGGATCGGCGTAAACCACCGAGGCGATGCCGAGAAGCGTCGGCCCGGACTTGTCGATCACGAGGGTCGCGTCATGGCGCTTGGCCACCGTCACGACGACCTTCGAGATCTCCTCGAGCATCGAGGCCCGGAATTTCTGGTTGCGATCCTGCAGCACCGCGCGGGTGTCGGTCACGAACTTGTTTCGGTCCGCCACCTTCTGGTTGATTTCCGCGGCCTTCTTCTTGGCGTCCTCCGTGGCCTTGGCCTTTGCATCCGGGGTCGCCAGGGCGCTCTGCGACTGGTCGTTTAGTTCCTTGTACTCGGCGACGAGGGCATCGCCTTCCTTGTTCATCTGGTCGACCTGCGCCTGCGCCTTGTCGGTCGCATCCTTGAGCTTGGCTGTCTCGGCGACGGTCTCGTAGTGGTTTTCAAATATCTTCGCCATGTCGACGACGACGATTTTTGGCGCCGGTTGGGCCTGGGCGATCACGGTCGCCACGCCAAAGGCTCCTAATGTGAGCAGGGAGTTAATAGGTTTCTTCATGAGTCGTATTGCGGGATGAATTTTCGAGTAGAGCACAATCAGAACCGCGTGCCAAAGGAAAAATTAAACTGATTTCCGGACTTGTTGGGGTAGTAAAGGTCGCCCCGGAGCGGGATTCCGTAGTCGAGGCTCAGGGGGGAGCCCATGACCGTCAGGCGCAGGCCGACGCCGAAATCGTCCTGGTAGTTGTATACGCTAAAGTCATAGGATCCAGGGTTTACGAATCCCACGTCGTAAAAAATGGCAAAACGGACCGGACTCACGATATCGAGCGAATACTCGAGCGTGGACATTCCGTAGGTCTTGCCGCCGATCGGCTCGCCGTAAACGTCTCGAGGGCTCACAAAGCGGTATTGGAAGCCGCGCAGGTCGTTGGGGCCGCCCAGGTAATACGCGTCGTAAAAGGGGATTGTGGTGGTCTTGCCAAAGGTCTGGATCGATCCGGCGCGGGCGATGATCGAGATCACCTGCGCCTGGGTCTCAAACAGCTCGAAAAACTGGGAGCCGCGGAACTCGGTCTTGAGGTAATCGTTCGTCCCGCCTAGGGGTCCGCCGGCCAGGGTCTCGTCGAACTGCATGTAATTGCCCTGGGTGGTGTTTATGATCTTGTCGCGGTTGTCGCGGACGAGCTCGAGGTTGATCCGCGATTCGTCGTTCTTGCCGGCGGCCGCCTGGATGATCGGCGAAGCGTCCGACTGGACATTGTCGATCTCGGTCACCTGGTAGGTGTAGCCGAGCTGTGCGCTGATCAGCTCGAAGAGGTGCTTTCGGATGTAGACCGTGGCGCCGAGGTCCACCTCGTCGTAGTAGGTACTCTCATAGTCGATGCCCGTGCGGTACAGGCTGAAGCCGAGTGTCAGCACCTTCTGCATCAGGTAGGGCTCCTCAAACTGGATGACCGCCTCGTTCGCAAGCTGGCCCAGTTCGACGCGTATGCGGAATTTCTGGCCGTCGCCCTGGAAGAGCGAACGGGTGTTGAAGAGGTCGAAATTCGACTGCGAGACCTCCGCGAATACGGTGGCCTTCTCCAGGGAGCTGTACCCGGCGCCGAACGTCAGGGCCCCCGTGCGCCCCTCCTTGACGGCGACCCTCATGTTTTCGCGCCCGGGGAGATTCGTGCTCTGCGGGGTGATCGTCACGTCGTCAAAGAAGCGCGTGTTGTCCAGCCGGTTCTTGCTCACCTTCATCAAGAGCGTGTTGAAGACGTCCCCGGGGCCCATCACGAGCTCCCGCAGGATCACCGTGCTCTTGGACTTCGTGTTCCCCTCGATTTCGATCGACTCGACGTTGTACTTGTCGCCCTCGTCAACCTGGTACTCGATGTCGATGTTCCCCGTGGCAAGGTTGGGAGTGCGCAGCATGTTGACCCGGGTTTCGATGTATCCGTCCTTCCCGTAGAAGTCCTCGAGCCGGTCCTTGTCCTTGTCGAGCTTGGAGGGCGAAAAGACGGCTCCGGTCCTCTGGCGGACGACGCGGCGCAGGAGCGCAGAGGAGTGGAGCTTGTTTCCCGAAAAGTTGATCTGGCCGACATAGTACCGGCGGCCCTCGTTGATCGCGATCACGATGACGAGCCTGTCCGGCTTCGGGTACTGGAAGACCACGTGATCCTCGGAGATGTCCACGTCCAGATAGCCCGCCTCCCGGTAGAAGTCCCGGAGCTTGCCCAGGTCGTCGTCAAAGGTGTCGTCCTCGAAGACGCCGGATGACGTCAGCCAGGAGAAAATCCACCACCGCTTGGTGTCCATCTGGCCTCGAAGAGCCTTGGTCTTTATGTGCACATTGCCGGTGAAGCGCACATCGGCGATCCTCACACGGTTTCCCTCGCGGATCTCGAATATCACCGTTCCGAAGCCCGTCGTCCGGTCCCTGTCGATCCTGTAGGTCACCGTGGCCTGGTTGTAGCCTTCCTTCTGATAGTAATCATGGATCTTCCCCTCGTCATCCTTGACCTGCCGCTCATCCAGGGCCGTGTTCGGGCGCGTCTTTGTCTGCTTCATGAGCGTGGCCGTCTTCACCTTCTTGTTTCCCACGTACTGGACCGCCAGGACGCGGAATTTCGGGGTCACCTCGACGACAAGGTTGTACGTGCGCGGTCCGGCCGGCTCCCATTTTGTCTGAACAAATTCGAAGAGGCCCGTCTTGTACAGGTTGCGGATGTCGCGATCCAGGATCGTGTCGTCGAGATCGCCGCCCTCGTGAAGCTGCATGTTGGCGCGGACCACCTGTTCGTTCACGTTCGCCGTTCCGACAAACTTGATCGTGACCGTTCCGACCTTGTAGCCCGCCCCCGGAGCCTGGCCCTCCGGACCGAGGCCCGGCGACGAGGGTTCCTGCGCCTGCGCCAATCCCGCTAGAAGCCAGATGCCAAGAGCTAACAAAACATGGGTGACCCGCGGCACCGGGTTACTGAGTGTAGTTTTCAAAGCGGGTGATGTCTCGTAAGAAAGTGAGTTTCAATTCTCCTACCGGTCCATTGCGCTGCTTGGCAACGATTAACTCGGCTGAATCAGCCGCCACCTGGAATTTTTCGTCGGCATCTTTGGGTCTGGCTAGCATGAGAACTACGTCGGCGTCCTGCTCGATAGATCCGGATTCCCGCAAATCGGCCAGCCGGGGAGCGCGGTTTTCCTTCTCTGACGAGCGGTTCAGCTGACTTAATACAATGACGGGGACATCAAGTTCCTTCGCCAATGCTTTTAGTCCGCGGGAAGCCTCTGCGACCTGCTGCTCCCTCGGGGCCATCGAGTCCGTGGGGCTGAGAAGCTGCAAATAATCGACAATAACCAGGCCGAGCTTCCTGCGCGCATACACCCGGCGCGCCTTCGCACGCAACTCCATGATCGACAAGTGGCTGGAATCGTCGATGTAGATCGGAGCCTTCGAGAACTCATCGGCGACGGCGACGAGCCGGGTGTTGTCGTCGCCATTCCTTGCCAGCAGCCCCTCGCGCAGGAGCTTCAGGTTAACCCTCGCGCGGGAGCAGAGCATGCGAAGGGCGAGCTGGGCGGCGCTCATTTCGAGCGAAAAAATGAGGGTGGGCACGGGATCGCCCCGCTTGGGCAGGGCGGCCGACTCGGCGAAATTAAGGGCAAGGGAGGTTTTGCCCATCGCCGGGCGGGCCGCGACAACGATCATTTCCTGGCGCTGGAATCCCCACGTCAGGTTGTCGAGATCCTTGAAGCCCGAACTGACCCCGGTCAGGTCCCCCTTTTTCATCATCATCTTCCCGATGACGCGCATGGCCTCCTGGGTCGGCTCCCTCATCGCCTTCGCCGCGTCGGTGATGCGGGACTGGGTGACGCGGAAGATATTCTGCTCCACCCCGTCGATGAACTCCTCGATCCCGCCCTGGAAACTGAGGCAATTCTCGACCGTCAGGGTCGAGACTTTGATCAGCTCGCGCAGCAGGTGCAGCTCGCGGACCTTGTCGATGAAATATTGCGCCTGGGCGGTCGTCGGGATTCTCCCGCTCAACTGCGCAAGGTACGGATAGCCGCCGGCCGCGTCGAGCTGGCGGGCGGTCTTCAGCTCCTCCGCCAGGACCGCCACGTCGACCGGGGGGCTTTTCTGGTAAAGTTCGCAGATCTTCTCGTAGATGATCCGGTTCGGCGGCGAATAGAACGCCTCGGGCGGGAGCCTGGCCTCCAGGCAGCGCGCGATCGTGTCCGCCCCGTCCAGGAGGCAGCAGCCGAGCAGGAACTCCTCCGCTTCAGCGCTGTGCGGCGGGGACCGTCCGGGCGCCGCAGCCGGGGCTCCGCCGCTGGAACCGGCGAATCCGGTGCCGCCTTCTCCTGTCATTTTCTCGGTTCGGTTTTCCGCTCGGTGGGGTTCCGCTCGGCAAACCTCTTTGGCTCCGCGTACCGGTCGGGCCTTCTCTCGCCCGCATTCCGGTCCTCGCCCTTGCGCTCGCCACCGGGCGCCTCGGCCCGCGGCTCGATGATCGGATTCTCCGACACGACATCGAAGGCTAGTTCCACGGTGACGTCGGCGTGAAGCTTCACCTTGACCTCGTGGCGGCCGAGCGTCTTCACCGGCGAGAACAGGAGGATCTTTTTCTTGTCGATCTCAAATCCGGCGGCTGCGAGCTTGTCGTGGACGTCGGCCGCGGTGACCGCGCCGAACATCTTCCCGCCCTCGCCCGTCTTGACGGCAAAGGCGAGGGCAGCCTTCTCGAGCTTTCGCGCGAGCTCCTGGGCGCCGTTGAGCTCCTGCGCCTCCCGCTCGCCGCGGCGGCGCTTCAGGGATTCGACCTGCTTGCGGTTGGCGGCGGTCACCGGCACGGCGATCCCGCGCAGCAGCAGATAATTGCGCGCGTAACCGGCGCGGACTTTGACTTGGTCGCCTTCGCCGCCGAGACCTTCGACGGGCTTCAAGAGGAGGACTTCACTGTGGGCCATTGGGAGAATATTGGTTGTTTGGCTGCAAAACGGCCGGGCCGGCGCCAGCGGCGCGGCTCATCGTTGTGCTTCATTTGGTCGTCATGTGGAAATCAAAACGGAACGTCTTCATCCAGGTGCTCCTTGCCCGCGGGGGCGGCTGGCTTCCCGCCCGCGGGCTGGGTCGCGCCGCCGGGCGCCTCGCCCTCCTCGGATCCGGCGTGCGGCGCGCCGCCTCCGCCCCCGCCGCCGCGGCTCGACAGGAACTGCACGTTGTCGAGGACGATCTTCAGCTTGCTCCGCTTCTGGCCGCTCGTCTTGTCCTCCCATTGGTCCAGCTTCAGGCGCCCCTCGACCATCGCCGGGCTTCCCTTTGAAAGGTACTTCGCAACCAGTTCGCCCTGCTTGCCCCAGGCTTCGATGTCGACGAAGGTCGTCTCGTCCCTGGTCGCGCCGGACTCGTCCTTGAACTGGCGGTTGACCGCGATTCCGAACTGGCAGATCGCCGTGCCCTTCGGCGTCACCCGGAGCTCCGGATCGCGCGTCAGGTTTCCGATGAGGAATACTTTGTTGAGGTAGGCCATGGGGTGATGCCCCGCGCCGGAGCCGTCAGCGGCTCTCGACGAAGGTGCGATAGACGTTGTGGTTGAGCCTCAGGCGCTCCTTGAGGTGGGCCGGGCCGTCGGGCGGGGCCAGAAATGAGATTTGCACGTAGATTGCGCCCGTGAATTTCCTGTCGGTGACCCGGGCAAAGTCCTTCTTTCCGACCAGCTCGACCGCGGTCACATCGCCCTGGACGGCCTCGATCTCCTTTTTGACGCCCTCGACCATCGTGTCGGTGGAATCTTCCTTGCCGCGATTGTCGAGAATGAAGGTCGCGCGGTACGGGCGTTTGCTGGTGTTCATGATTCTTCTTTGCGATTGATCAGGTTCATGGCCCGGTCGGCGCCGCTCCCGAGGAGCAGCTCCAGGCCCTGTACGTAGGAGTCGAGTTTTTGGTCAATAATAACAAGTTGTTCGGACGAAAATTTGCTGAGCACGAAATCCTTCATGTCAATTTCCTTTGGCTCCTTGGGGCCGATCCCCAGCCGGTACCGGGCAAAGCCGTCGCCCAGGTGGTCGAGCAGGCTCGCGACCCCGTTGTGGCCGCCGGCGCTCCCGGTGACCGACACCTTCACCCGCCCAAGCTCGATGTTGAGGTCGTCGTGGATCGCGCAGACATCGGCGACCGGGAGCTTGTGGAAGCGCGCGATCGCCGCGACTGCAAATCCGCTGTCGTTCATGAAGGTGAGCGGCTTCGCAAGCCAGCGCACACCCGACGGGGAATCCCAGCGGGAGATGGCCGCCTCGAAGGAGGGCTCGTCGCGCCACGAAAGGCCGTGCTTCCTCGCGAAGGCGTCGATTACGACCCAGCCGAGGTTGTGGCGCGTCTTCGCGTAGGTCCGGCCCGGATTTCCGAGGCCGGCGACGAGCGTGATGGACATGACTCAAAGAACGGATGCCCTGGGGGGGGGCGCAAAGTGGATTCGGTGCGGCCCGCGGCAAAAAGGCCCTACTTCTTCGGGAAACCGCCGGCCTTTCCGGGCGCAGCCGGCTTGGCCCCGGCCGCGGCGGCCGGCGCCTTTCCAGCCGCGGGAGCGGCCGCCTTTCCAGCCGCAACGCCCTTGGCTCCGGCGGCGGGAGCCGCCCCTTTTCCTGGCGCGGCGGCGCCTGCGCCCTTCGCATCGCCTGCGGGGGCGGCGCCGGGCTTCGCTTCGGCGCCGGGCACGGCGGCTGCAGCCTCCCCCTCGGCCGGGGCGACGGCGCCCTCGACGGGGACGGCCTCGGCCGCGACGGGGACCTCGACGACGATTTCAGCGACGGGTTCGACGCATGAAACGACGGGCTGGCCCTTGTGATCGAGAAACTCGACGCCCGCGATGGGCTTCATCTCGCCCACCTTGATCGTGTCGCCGACCTTTAGCGGCGTGACATCGACGGAAATGACGGCGGGCAGGTCCTTCGGAAGGCAGCGGATTTTCAGCGTGTGCGAGGCGATTTCCAGGACGCCGCTCTCGTTCTTGACGCCGGTCGACTCACCAACGATGTGGACGGGCACCTCGATCTCGAACTTTTCGTCGGACTTCACCTCGTGGAGGTCGACGTGGAGATACTTGTCCGTGATCGGGTCGCGCTGGATCTCCTGCAGGATGGACAGCGCCTTTTCGGGCCGGCCGGGATGCTGGAGCTCGATCAGCACCGAGCGGCCCCCGACGGCCTTGAGCAGCTTCACCAATTCCGTTCCTTCAAGTGCGATCTTTTCGGGGTTTGTGTGCTTCCCGTAAAGGATGGCGGGAACCCGGTTCGCCTTGCGCAGCCGGCGCGAGGCGCTGCGGCCGGTCTGGGTGCGCGAATATACGTTGAGCGTGAGCTGAGTATTCATGGTTTCGTTCCCCCTGAGACCCCTGGAACGGGGGCAGGCGTATTTGAAAGAGGGTCATCTCTTACGGTTCGGCCCGGCGAAGGCAATCAAAACTTTGCGGCCCGCACTCCCCGGTCCTCAGCCCGCGGGCCGGGCCGGGCCGGCGCGTTCCAACCGGATCTTGAATCGCGCGCCGCCGCCGGGGCTTTCGTCCACGGTCACGGTGCCGCCGTGGGACTCGACGATCGCCTTGACGAGACTCAAGCCCAGCCCGAGTCCCCGCTGCGAGCGGCTGGCATCGCCGCGGTACAGCCGGCGGAAAATCGCCTCGCGTTCGGCCGCCGGCACTCCCGGCCCATTGTCGGTCACGCTCAAGGCCGCCCCGCCGGAGTCGCCGGCCACCGACACGGTCACGTTTCCGCCCTCAGGCGTATACTTTAACGCGTTGTCAAGCAAGTTGTTGACAGCCTGCCCCAGGCGCACGGGGTCGGCTTCGACTTCCACCGGCTCGGGCAGATCGAGGGCGACCGCAATCCTTCGCTCCTCGGCCACCTCCCGGTAGAGATCGGCCGCCCGTTCGGCGATGGAACGCAGGTCGATGCGCTTCCTGTTCAGCCTTAAGGCGCCGCCTTCCGCCGCGGAGAGGTCGAGCAGGGATTCGATCACATGCAGCAGGCGGTCGGTCTCATCGACGCAGTCGGCCAGGGCGCTCCGCGCCTCGGCGGGGTCCCCTCCCTGGTTGAGCGCCAGTTCGGCGGTCCCGCGGAGCCGGGCGAGGGGTGTGCGCAGGTCATGGGCCAGGTTGTCGAGCGTCTCCCGCAGCACCCGCACGTGGGCTGAATTCTTCTCGAGAAGGGTGTTGAACTGGCGGACGAGCAGGGCGAGTTCGCCGCTTCCCGAGGCGCCGGGCACCCGGGCCGCGAAGTCCCCCGTCTCGACGATCCGGCGCGCGGTGTCGGACACCAGGCGCAGCGGGCGCGTGGAGCGCCAGGCCAACAACGTCCCAACCGCGACCGAAAGGGCCAGGGCCACGGCCCCGACGCCGGCGAACGCCCGGCGCAGGGGCCGCAGAAGCACGGCCCGGCTGTCGATGCTGCGTCCGACCTGCATCATGCTGCCGTCGGACAGTTGCGTCGTTGCGATCGTGTAATCCTTGAGCGCGTTGTCGGGGATGCGGACCGACCGGACCTGGCGGGTGGCGGTGATCCCCCAGCCGGCGGGGAACGGGATCTTCTGCACCTGCGTCTGTATCCAATCCTGTGGGACCCATTGGAACACGGGCGCGTCGCTGGAATCGATGACGCGGACGAAATAGGACCGGACTTCCGGCGAGGCGTTCGAGTCGAGCTCGACCTTGAGCGCCGCGGCGCCGCCCAGGTCGTATGCCTGCCCGAGCCGGCCCGCCAGCTGCTCGACCGCGGCCCGGTCGCGGGCCTCGAGGGTGCCCGCGAGCTCCCAGTAAAGCGCGGTGAAAAGCGCCCCGGCGACAAGCGCGAAGACGAGGGAGTACTGGATCGCCAGCCGGAAGGCGAGCGAGCGGCGCAGGCGCTCAAGCATGGGGGCGGAAGACATAGCCGACGTGGCGGAGGGTTTCGATCCTCGTGCGGTCGGGATCGATTTTCGCCCGCAGGCGCGAGACGACGACGTCGACGACGTTTGTCTGCGGATCGAAGCTGTAGTCCCACACGTGCTCGAGGATCATGGTCTTGCTGACGGGGCGGCCCGCATGGCGCAGGAAAAAGGCGAGGAGGGAGAACTCGCGCGGCTGCAGGTCCACCCGCATCCCGGCGCGGGTGACCTCCCGGGTCAGAAGGTCCAGCGCGACGTCGCCCGCGGCGAGCCTCGTCGCCTCCGGCGACTGGGTGGCCCGGCGGATCAGCGCCTGCACTCGCGCCAGCAGTTCGGAAAAGGCGAAGGGCTTTGTCAGGTAGTCGTCGCCCCCGCTTTGGAGGCCGCGCACGCGGTCCTCGACCGAGCTCCTCGCGCTAAGAAAAAGGACGGGCACCGGACGGCGGGCGGCCCGGAGGCGCTTGACGAGGCTCACCCCGTCGAGCTTCGGGAGCATGATGTCGACGATGGCTGCATCGTAATCCGTGGTCTCCGCAAGCGACTGGCCCGTCTCCCCGTCGGAGGCGTGGTCCACCGCGAAGCCGGCTTCCTTGAGGCCGCGCACCACGAAGGAGGCAATCTTCGAATCGTCCTCGACCACGAGCAGGCGCATCCACGCATTTTGCCCAGGGCGGGCGGCTTTGAAAAGCGGTAAACCCCATATTAAACACTTTGTAATCTTCGCGAAAGTCCGGCGCAACCCGGGGGTGTTACCGTCAACGCATGATGAAAACATTCCACCTCCCTTCCCTCCCCTGTCGCCGGGCCCTGCAGGGCGCGGCCGTTCTCGCCCTGGCCGGCCTGTTTGCCGTCCTCCACGGCGCACCGAAAAGCGACTCCATTCTCAACCTCAAGCGCGATGACAAGCCGGTCCCGCGGGGCCAGTACGACCCCGCGAGCTACGCGGATGTCGTGAGCAAGGTCTCCCCCAGCGTCGTCATGATCAAGGTCGAGTCCAAGCCCCGCCAGCAGGCCATGGATAACAACCCCTTCCCCGGATTGAACGATCCCTTCTTCCGGCAATTCTTCGGCAATCGCGTGCCGCAGATCCGCCAGGCGCCGACGGAAGGCCTCGGCTCCGGCGTCATCGTCTCGGCGGACGGCTACATCGTGACCAACAACCACGTGGTCGACGGCGCCGACACGGTCACGGTGACCCTCTCCGACGGCCGCGAACTCAAGGCCAGGGTCGTCGGCCGGGATCCCCAGACCGACATCGCGGTCGTCAAGATCGACGCATCCGGCCTGCCCGCCGTCACCTTCGCCGACAGCGCCGGCATCCGGGTCGGCGACCGCGTCCTCGCCGTCGGAAATCCCTTCGGAATCGGCGAGACGGTCACAAGCGGAATCGTCAGCGCCACCGGCAGGCGCGTCGGCCTGATCGACGACGGCAAGGGGTTTGAAAACTTCATCCAGACCGATGCGGCGATCAATCCCGGCAACTCGGGCGGCGCACTGGTCGACCTGGATGGCCGGCTCATCGGAATCAATACGGCGATCCTCTCCCATAGCGGCGGATTCCAGGGCGTCGGATTCGCGGTGCCCGCCAACATGGTCAGCCACGTTGCCGAAAGCCTCGTGAAGACCGGCAAGGTCGTCCACGGCTACCTCGGAATCAACATCCAGGACATCTCCCCCGCCCTCAAGGATACGTTCAACCTGAAGGACATGCACGGCGCCCTCGTCGGCGAAGTCGCCCCCGGCAGCCCGGCATCGCGGGCCGGAATCAAGGACGGCGACGTCGTTACGGCCCTCGACGGGCATGAGATCAAGGATGCGAACGACCTGGCGCTCGCGGTCAGCGGCACGGAGCCCGGCACCAAGGTCGCCCTCGACTTGATCCGCGACGGGAAGACCCTGCGCCTCGACGCGACGACGGGCGAAAATCCCAAGGCCCGCCTCGCGAGCAGCGTCTCCAACGCGAGCCCCGACGACCAGGGTGTGCTGAACGGCGTCGGCGTCGACGACCTGACCAGCGACACTCGGGCGCAATTCAACATACCCGAGCACCTGTCCGGCGCCATCGTCACCAACGTCGACCCGGATTCGGCGGCCGCCCGCGCCGGAATCAGCGCCGGCGACGTCATCCTCTCGATCAACCGCCACGCGGTCAGCTCCGCCCAGGACGCGGTCGATCTGAGCTCCAAGCCCTCGAGCTCCGGAAAGACGCTCGTCCGGCTATGGTCCCACGGTTCGACCCTCTATGTCGTCGTGGACGAATCCCACCCGGACAATTCAACCTCCTAAAGTCCGGGCATCCATCGATTCCAGGGCACGGCGCCCCTCCGGCGTTCGTGCCCTTTTTGCTTGCCCGCCCGTGTGCAGCCTCCGTAGTACTCCACGCTTATTTTGTCGCTGACTAGGCTCAGGACGATCCTAGGATGCTGATGGAAAAGCGTGTTGCCCGGTAGCTCAGTGGCAGAGCAGGTGACTGTTAATCACTTGGTCGCTGGTTCGATCCCAGCCCGGGCAGCCATTTAATAGGGGGCTCCCCACCACGAAGTGGGGACAGTGGGGGGCTTTGGAGCTGAAAGACCGCAAGATCCGCGTGAA
>JBEKAO010000067.1:0-12346 GCA_050015855.1 Opitutaceae bacterium
AGGCGGCCGCCGGGGGCGACAAACCGGGCGGCGGCGGCGAGGATTTCCAGCTGCTGGCGGGCGTGCTTGCGAAAATCCCCCTCCTGGAGGCGCCATTTGACGTCGATGCGATGACCCATGACACCGGTGTTCGAGCATGGAACATCGACCAGCACGGCGGAATACTCCAGCGGCAGTCCGCGTTCCTTGAGCGAGCGGGCCGAATCCCGGCGCAGGTCCCCGATCACGATCTCCGTCCGGACACCCCGGACGAGGGACAGGTTCTCCTTCAGCCGGTCGATCCTGGCGCCCGGGATGTCCAGGGATACGACGAGGCCCCCGCCTGCCGTTCTTTGGCCTTCGCCTGGAGCTGGATTCGGGAGGGGTTCGGCCATCGCATCCGCAATTTGCAGGCTTTTCCCGCCCGGAGCCGCGCAAACATCCAGAACGGACTCGCCCGGTCTCGGAGCCAGAAGCTCGATCGGGATGCGCGTGGCCGGATCCTGAAGGTAGACGCTGCCGGAGCGAAGCAGGTGCTCGACGTCCGCCCACCTGCCCGACGGCACCTCGAAAAATCCGGGCCAGGAGGTCGCCTTTAGCCACTCCGGCACGGGAGCCGGCGCGTTCCCGAAGGGGCGCCAGCGCGCATATACCGAGGCCGGATGTTGATTCCAGGCGAGGAGATCGCGGGTGGATTCGGCGCCGAACAGGGCGAGCCAGCGGCGCACGAGCCAGACCGGATGGGAGTAGAATTCGGCGAGGGAGCCCGCGGGGGAAAGAGGCGGGGGTTCCGCCTCGTTTTTCAGCAGTTCGGCCAGCTTGCGCGCGACGGCATTCACCAGGCGCGCCTCGGCGGGGCTTGCCAGGGCTTTTGTCTGCTCCACCGCGTGATGGACGATTTTTGCGGTTTCGCCGGTGCCTTCGATCAATTCAAACCCGGCCAGGAACAACGCTGCGCGAGTGACAAATCGCGGGGGATGGACGACTATGCGCTGCAATGCGGTCTCAAGACGAAGGGCGTGTCGGACGACCCCAAATACAAGATGCTGGAACCGGGCGCGTTCCGCGCCGACAAGCTCCGGAGTCGCCGTCTCCATCAATCGGTCTATGCGCTCGCGGGTGGCAAGCCAGCGCGCCAGGAGCCGCGCCGCCTCCGGCCAGGCCATGGGGCCCTCCACGCGCGATTTGACAAGGTCAGCCATTGTAAGCTCAACTCTCCGGTTTACGCCACATATCACGCAACCATGAATTCTGCAGCCGTTTCCGCGCTCATATCCAAAAATCCCTCCCTGAAGGCCGCCAAAGGGAAACTGGAGGCCATGGAACCGGGTGCATACGTGGTTCACCGGAGCTGGGGATTCGGCCGGATCAAGGGATACGACGAGACCACCCGCCGCCTGACAATCGATTTCAAGGACAAGAAGGGGCACGACATGGATCCGGCCTTCTGCGTCGGCACGATGGAAATCCTGCCGCACCAGCACCTGCTGGTCCGAAAGGAGGAGGAGCCCGAGAAGATCGCGCAATTGGTTGCCGAGAATCCGGTTGAGCTGGTGGTCGAAACCCTCCTCGGTTATCCGAACCACGCGACGACCGCGATCGACCTCGAAATCACGCTCGCCCAGGTCGTCGGCGAGGAAAAGTTCAAGAAGTGGTGGACGAGCGCCCGAAAAGCGGCGGCCAACGACCCCCGGATCGGGGTTCCGGAGAGAAAGACCGAATGCTATGTCCTGCGCGAAACGCCCATTTCGGCGGAGGACGAAATCCTCGAACAGTTCAACAGCACCCGGTCCGCCCGCCGCCGCATCCACCTTGCCGAGGAACTCGTGGAAGCCGCCAAGCGCCAGGAAACCAAGGCCGACCTGTCCGCCGTGCTGAAGGGCCTGGCCGACGCGGTCCGGGACAGCAACCAGCTCGACGCATCGGAGCGGCTTTATGGCGCCGCCGTGCGCGATGACCTGGCCAAGCTCGCCGGAGCCGAGACCCCCCTGGAGCCGACGCAGGCATCCCTGGCCGCCAATGTCCGCGACCTGCCGGCGATCGCCGAGAAGATCCCCGTGCCCTTTCAGAGCCGGTTTCTCGAGCTCGTCCGGGAGACCCATCCGGTCGAGTGCCGGGACATCGTGTTCAACCTGCTCAAGGTCTCCCAGGGCAAGTTCACGACCGAGTGCATCAATTTCCTCGTCGACAACGGCTATTCCGACGATCTCGCGGCGGCGCTCAAGCGCTGGCAGACCGAGCAGAACCTGCGGGCGCCGGTCCTTCTTTGGATCGTCAAGAACCGCCATTCCAAGAAGTTCGCGAAGCTGCTCAACGACCTGATCAACCCGAGGCTCCTGAGCGCCATATTCTTCGGGATCGACTACGAGGCGCTTCAGGCCGCGAGCGCCCGCCGCATCCCGCTCGCCGACATCCTGAGCGACGACCCGGACCTGATCGGGGACCTCCTGTCGACCGCCGACCCCGAAACCGCCCGCGACCTGGCGAACACGCTCCTGCTGAACCAGGGATTCGAGGAACTGACGAAAAAGTCCCTTCTGGCCCGCTTCATCAAGATTTTCCCCAACATCCAGTCCCTCGTCGCCAGCGAGGCCGAGGCCCGCGAGGAGCAGATCCTCGTGTCGCGCTCGAGCTACGACCGCCGGCGCGAGGAGTATGAGGCCATCGTTTCGAAGAGGATCCCGGAGAACTCGCGCGCGATCGCGGCCGCCCGGGAGCACGGCGACCTGCGCGAGAATTCCGAATACAAGATGGCGAAGCAGGACCAGCAGATACTCATGGCCCAGAAGCGCGCCCTCGAGCGCGACCTCGCCCGCGCCCGTGTCACCGATTTCAAGGATGCCACCGCCGACGTGGTCGGGATCGGGAGCGTGGTCGAGCTGCGCCATGCGGACGGGACGACGACCCGCTACACGATCCTCGGCGCCTGGGACGGCGATCCGGCCAACCACGTGATTTCATACAAGACCCCGCTCGGGGCCGCCCTGCTCAACCGCAAGGCGGGCGAGACCGTGAAGATCAAGGCTGGAGCGGTCGAGGAGATCCACTCGGTCGTTTCCATCGGGCGGTTCGCGGAAGCGACCTAGGCTGGCACGGATGCGTTGCCGGCGATGCGGCCGGCGCCGTCCGGCCGCCCCCAGCGACTGACATCGGATTCAGCCGTGATTGAGATTTTACTAAAGGGAATCGCGGCCGGCTTCATTGTAGCCGTGCCGCTCGGCCCGGCGGGCATTCTCTGCTTCCGGCGCGTCCTGGCGGGCCCGCGGCTCGTTGGACTGCTGACCGTCCTGGGCGCGGCCCTTGCGGATTCGATCTACGGAACGGCGGCGGCCTTCGGCCTGACGGCCGTCGTGCGCGCCCTGTTGACCCATCGGGAGGGCCTGAGGGCCGCGGGCGGAGTTCTTCTCATCGTTCTCGCCGTGCAGATGATCCGGGCCCGGACGCCCGAGGAGGCCCAGGAGAGCTCGACGGGGAGCCTGCCGGGGGCCTTCTTCTCGGCCTTCCTCCTGATGGCCGCAAATCCGTCCGTCATCGTCTCCTTCCTCGCCGTGTTCGCCGCGCTGGACCTGGGAGCCGTCCGCGGCTACTCGGAAATGGCCTGGCTCGGGCCCGGCGTTTTTGCCGGCTCCGCGGCGTGGTGGTTCGTCTACACCCTGGCCAGGTGGGGCTTCAAGCATAAGCTTGGCGGAGCCAGCCTGCACATCATCGACGTCGTCGCAGGCTTCCTTGTCGGCGCATTCGGCGTCTGGCAGCTGATCGAGCTGCTGCGCGGGCGATAATGTTGCAATCGGGCCGGGCGGCACCCAGCCTGTTTCCACGTGAGCGCATCCTGGGACACGCTGAAGACCCTGTCCGATCCCACCCGCCTGCGGCTGCTCGCACTCGTCACACGCGAGGAGCTCTCGGTGGCCGAATTGCAGGAGATCCTCGGAATGGGCCAGTCGAGGATCTCCTCCCAGCTGGCGCTGCTGCGCCAGGCCGGGCTCGTCTCCGACCGGCGCGACGGCAAGAAGGCCTATTATTCGGTTCACGCGAATCTCCCCCCGCGGCAGGCGGCGCTGCTCCGGGCGGCGGTCGATTCGGTCGCCGACCTGCCCCTGGTCGACGAGGATCGCGAAAACCTGGAGCGGATCCTTCTCAAGCGGCGCCGGGTCTCCGAGCAGTATTTCAACCTGATCGCCGGCCGGCTCGGGAAAAGCCACTGCCCGGGGCGCTCCTGGGAGGCGATCGGCCACCTGGCCCTTCGGCTGACGCCACCGGTCGTGATCGCGGATCTGGGCGCCGGCGAGGGCCTGATTTCCCAGCTTCTCGCCAGGCGGGCGAAGCAGGTCTGGTGCATCGACAACTCGCCCCGGATGGTCGAAGTCGGCACCGAGCTGGCCCGCAAGAACGGCCTGGCCAATCTGACCTACAGGCTGGGGGACATCGAAAAGGTGCCCCTGCCCGACAAGTCGGTCGACATCGCCTTCTTCAGCCAGGCCCTGCACCACGCCCACCATCCCCAGGTCGCGGTCCTGGAGGCGGCCCGCATCCTGCGCCCCGGCGGCCAGGTGCTCATCCTCGACTTGAACGAGCACGGCTTCAAGAGGGCGCGGGAGCTGTACGCGGATGTCTGGCCCGGCTTCAAGGAAAACGTGCTCCACGGCTTCCTGAAGAAGGCCGGCTTCCAGCAAGTCGATGTTACGGCCGTCGCCCGGGAATCGACCGAGCCCTTTTTCGAGACCCTGCTCGCGAGCGGAATCAAGAAATGATGAAGACCTCGTCGAGTGAAGACCTCAGACTTCCAGTTTTGAATTCCTGCAGCAGGAATTCAAAACTGGAAGTCTGAGGTCTTCACTCGAGGTCCTTACTCGACCGTCACGCGCGAACGGTAGAACGAGTCGAACATCCCGTAGATTTCCTTCGGGGAATCCATCGCGAGCGCTTCCTTGGCCAGGGCGCGCGCCTCGGACATTTTCAGGGCCCGGACGAGATACTTGACGGTCGGAAGCCAGTTCGGGGACATGCTCAGGCTGTCGACACCGAGCCCGAGAAGCAGCGGCGCGAAGACGGGATCCCCGGCCATTTCGCCGCAAACGCCGACCGGGATTTTTTTCTTGTGGGCCTCCTCGACGATCCTCCTCAGGGTCCGCAGGACCGCCGGGTGCGTGGGCTCGTAAAGGTGGGCGATCCGGTCGTTCCCGCGGTCGATCGCCAGCAGGTACTGGATGAGATCGTTGGTTCCGATGCTGAAAAAGTCGCATTTCGGGGCCAGAAGGTCCGCGGTGTACGCCGCGCTCGGAATTTCGATCATCGCCCCGACGGCGAGCTTCTCGTCGAACGGCTGCCCGCGCTGGCGCAGCTCCTCCTTGCACTCGGACAGAACTTCGTTGGCCCGGCCGAGCTCCTCGGTCCCGCTGATCATCGGATACATGAGCTGCACCTGTCCGTGCACGCTCGCCCGGAGGATCGCCCTCAACTGGTCCTTGAACACCTCGGGATGCTCGAGGCAGTAGCGGATCGCCCTGAAGCCCAGAAAGGGGTTCGCCTCCCGCCTCAGCAGCTCCGGGACGCCCGGCATCGGCTTGTCGCCCCCGAGGTCGAGGGTCCGGATGACCACGGGCAGGGGCGCAATGGCCTCGGCCACGGCCTTGTACGCGAGGAACTGCTCCTGCTCCGTCGGGACGCGGGAGGAGTTGAGGCACAGGTACTCGGTGCGGAAAAGGCCGATCCCCTTTGCAAAGTAATCCTTCACCTGCGCGACCTCGTCCACCTTCTCGATGTTGGCCATGAGCTGGACCTCGATCCCGTCGAGCGTGACCGCCGGCTTCCGATTGGCCTCGACGAGCCGGTCCTCGAAGGACTTCTTTTCCTGCTTGATCTTGCCGTAGCGGAAAAGCGTCTGCTCCGAGGGGTGGAGAATGACCGTGCCCTCGTACCCGTCCACGATCACCCAGTCGCCGGTCTTCACGCGCGTGGTCATGTCGCGCACGCCGACGACGGCCGGAAGCTTCATCGAGCGGGCGACGATCACGGCGTGGCTCGTCTTGCTTCCCTTGTCCGTCACGATCCCGATCGCGGCGCTCCGGTCAATGCTTGCGCAGTCCGACGGCGAAAGGTCGTTGGCGACCACGATGCGCCTCTCGGCCAGCCTGCTCAGGCTGTTCTCTGCCTGGCCGAGCAGGTTTTGGAGGACGCGCTGGGCCACGTCGCGGATGTCGCCCGCACGCTCGCGCAGGTACTCGTCGTCGATTTCCGAAAAGGCCTTGATGTAGCGCTGAGAAACCTGGTTGAAGCAGGTCTCGATGTTCTGGCTGGTCGTTTCGAACTCCCGGATCGTCTCCGATATGAGGGCCTGATCCTCAAGCACGAGCAGGTGCGCGTCGAAGATGAGCGACTCCTCCGGGCCCAGGTTTTTTTCCACCTCGCTTTGGATCTTCGCGATCTGCTGGCGGGTGACGACCAGAGCCTTGTCGAAACGGGCGATTTCCTCGATGCGCTTGCCGGGATCGACCTGGTAGCTGGGAACCTCGACCTCGCTTTGGAGATACACGAATATCTGCCCATAGGCGATGCCCTGCGAGGCGGAGATGCCTTGCACTACAATCTCTTTCTGACCGCTATTTTCCGAAGGCATTTGAAGGGCGCCGCTCGCGCTTGAGCGCGCTGGCGCGTGCGGTGCACGAGCATAACGGCGCTTCGGCCGCGCGGGTCAATGCCGATATTGCGCGACTTGCTACCCGGCGGCTCAGGCAATCCGCGCCTCCGCGAAGAATGCCGACGAGCCCCACGCGTCGCGCACCAGGGCCCCGACCCCATCCGGCGGCGGGCCGCCTGCGGAAGGCAAAAGCGCAAAGCAGGCGCTGCCGCTTCCGGTCATTCGCGGGGCGAGCCCGAAGCGGCTTTGCATCCGGTCAAGGAGGACCGGCAGCGCCATGAACCTCTCGAAGACCGGGCGCTCGAAGCTGTTGAAGAGGATTTCCTCGGCGGCGGCCGACGGATCGCAAAGCCAGGACGCCAGCCTCCGTTCCGCCTCGGCGGCCGATAGATAGGAATCCGGCGCCCGATCGGCGAGCCTTGCGTAGGCGCTGGCCGTGGAGATGTCGATGCCCGGCTTGAAAAGGAAAACACGCCGGCCCCTCAGGCGCGCGGCCGGGGTTTCGGGAAGCGGCTCGACCCGCTCCCCGCGGCCCCGCATGACAACCGGGCCCCCGTTCAGGAAAAGCGGGCAGTCGGAACCGAGCCCGGCGGCGATTTTGAGAAGGCCGGCCTCGCCGAGCGGTCCGCCGGCCAGCTCGTTCAGCGCGCGCAGGGCGGCCACGGCATTGCTGCTGCCCCCGCCGAGGCCGGCTCCGATCGGTATTCGCTTATGGAGGATGAATCGGGCGCCGCCGCGCCATCCGGACGCGGCCTGAAACGCCTCGGCCGCGCGCAAGACGAGATTGTCCCGGCCGAGGGGCACCCGCGGGTCGCCGCATTCGAGCGAAAAGCCGCCCTCGGTTTCCTCGGCCAGCAGATCGTCCCCCCAGGTCAGCGGCGCCGCGAGCGAGACAAGATCGTGGTAGCCGTCGGGGCGCCGCCCCGTGACCGCGAGGAAAAGGTTCAGTTTCGCAGGGGAATGTGCGCGGGCCGATTTCACGGTTTGATACGCCCAATCTTTGCCAAACTTTGCGAAACGGAAGAAGAAAACCTTTCCTCCCGGCCCGATTTTGGGTCAATTGGACTCCCAAACGCCGAAAAGATGCCCTGCCAACTCATCCTGGCCCTCGATCTGCCGAACCGCGAAGCGGCGGACGCCGTGCTTGCGGAGCTGCGCGGGACCGTGAAGTGGGTGAAGATCGGCCTGCAGATGTTCGCCGCCCACGGCCCGGATTACGTCCGATCCGTTGCGGCCGGCGGATTCAGCGTCTTCCTCGACCTGAAACTCCACGACATCCCGAACACGGTCGCGCGCGCGGTCGAGTCGCTGAATTCGCTGCCGATCGGGATGCTGACCGTCCATGCGGGGGGCGGCCGGGAAATGCTGGCCGCGGCCGGCCAGGCCGCGCGCGCGGACCTGCTCGTCCTTGGCGTGACTGTCCTTACCTCCATGGACGGTCCCGGGCTTGCCGAGACGGGAGTGGCGGAGGATCCAGCCGCGCAGGCCGCTCGGCTGGCGAAGCTCGCCGTGTCGGCCGGCCTTCGGGGCCTCGTTTGCTCTCCCCTGGAGGTTCCCCTCTTCCGGGCGCAATTGCCCGCCCGCGTGAAGCTGGTCACCCCGGGGATCCGGCCGGCCGGCAAGCCCGGGGCCGACGACCAGAAAAGGGTGATGACGCCCGCCGAGGCCGCCCTCGCCGGGGCGGATTATATTGTTGTTGGCCGCCCGATCCTTATGGCGAAGGATCGGGCCGCGGCCGCGGCCGCGATCCTCCATGACCTTCGCTGACTGAGCACCACCTTCCATGAGCCGCACCGCCGCCATATTGCTCGCCGCCGGAAGCGGACGGCGCATGCAGGGGGCCGTCGAGGACAAGGTCCTCGCGCCGCTTGCGGGCCGCCCGGTATTCGCCTATTCCGGGGCCTCGTTTCTGGAGAGCGGGGTCGCCGATCTTTACGTCGTCGTTTACCGCGATCTCCGGCAAATGCTCGCCCTTTCGGCGGCGGCTCCGACGCCCTCCATGCTCATCCGGGGCGGGCGGGCGAGGCAGGATTCGGTCATGCACGCCCTGGCGGCGCTCCCCGGAGACATCGCCTACGTCTTCGTCCACGATTGCGCGCGCCCTTTTGTGCGGCCGGAGCAGCTGGTCGCGCTGCATGAGGCGGTGCGCAGGAAGGACGCCGTCGTCCTCGCGCATCGCGTGACCGAGACGATCAAGGAATCCACGGGCAAGGGTTCGGGCGGTCTGCGCACGCTCGACCGGAGCCGGCTCTGGGCCATGGAAACGCCGCAGGTGTTCGCCCGGGACCTCATCGTGCGCGGGTATGCCCGGGTGGCGGCGCGCGGGCTCCACGTCACCGATGACGCCGCCGCCGTCGAATGCCTGGGCCATCCCATCGCCGTCATCGAGAATGACCGCCCGAACCCGAAGCTCACCACGCCCTCGGACATGGCGTACATGGAGTTCCTCATGAGCGAACGCCGGGCGGAGGAGCGCATTCCATGATTCGAATCGGCTACGGATACGACATCCACCGGATAGCCGAAGCCCGTCCGCTCGTCCTCGGCGGCGTCCGCTTCCAGACCGATTACGGCCTTCTGGGCCACAGCGACGCCGACTGCCTAACCCACGCAATTTGCGATGCGCTGCTGGGCGCCGCCGGTCTTCCGGACATCGGACATCACTTTCCCGACACCGATCCCGCCTGGAAAGGCGCCGACTCGCAACAGCTCCTTCGGCATGTGATCGCCGAACTGCGCTCGCTCCGGTATGCGCCCGTCAATATCGATTCCACGGTGGTCGCCGAAAGGCCGAAGATCCAGCCGAGGATCGCCGAGATAAAGGCCGCCCTCGCCCGCTCGACCGGGCTTCCCCCCGACGCGATCGGGGTCAAGGCCACGACCCACGAGGGAGTCGGCGAACTCGGCCGGGGCGAGGCGATCGCGGCCTGCGCCGTCGCCCTTATCGAAAGGCCATGAAATTCCCGAACGCCTGGGCGGCCGCCATGGCCGCCCTGCTCGCGGCCGCCTCCTCCGGCTGCCTGCGCCGGGAAACCCAGGTCGAGCGGGCCGACCGCGACCAGGTGCTCCTGCGCGGCATCGGCTACGAGGTGTCCGACATCGACCCCCAGCTCGGAACCGGCACCGCGGAGCAGGCGGTGATTTCGGGGTTGTTCGAGGGGCTCGTGACCGAGGACCCCCGCGACCTTCACCCCGTGCCGGGGGTCGCGTATCGCTGGGACATTTCACCGGACGGGCTTTCGTACACCTTTTTCCTCAGGCCGGAGGCGCGCTGGTCGAACGGCAAGCCCGTGACCGCGGACGACTTCGTGCAGTCCTGGAAGCGGATCCTCACCCCCTCGCTTGCGGCCGACAATGCAAACCTGCTCTTCGTCATCCAGGGCGCGGAGGCCTTCAACAAGGGGGTGACCGACGACTTTTCCCGCGTGGGCGTGGCCGCCCTGGGCGAGCGCACCCTCCGCGTGGCCCTCGAGCACCCGGCCCCGCATTTCCTGTCGCTTCTGACCCACTGGTCCTTCTGCCCGGTTCCCGTCGGGGTGATCGCAGGCGAGGGCCCGCTGTACAAGCGCGGCAACCCATGGGCGAGGCCGGGCCATCTCGTGGGCAACGGTCCATTTCTGCTGGAATCCTGGGAGCCGAACAAGGTCATCGCCCTCGCGAAATCGCCCACCTACTGGGACGCCTCCCACGTGGCGCTGAACGGCATCCGGCTTTACCCCATCGACAGCCTCGATGCGGAGGAGCGCGAGTTTCGGGCGGGGCAGCTGCACCTGACGGACGCACTGCCGGTTGGACGAATCGACGCCTACCGCTCCGGCGGCCCCGAACTCAAGGCGTTCCTGAGGATCGACCCCTATCTGGCCACCTATTTTTACCGCCTTAATACGGGGCACGCGAGCCTCGGCGATCCCCGCATACGGAAGGCCCTGGCCCTGGCCGTCGACCGCCGCGCGATCGTGGATCACATCCTTCGCGGAGGCCAGAAGCCCGCCGAAACTTTTGTTCCGCCCGGCATCGACGGGTACGAGCCGCCGGCTGGCCTCGCGACGGATTTCGCCGGGGCGCGCAGCCTCCTTGCCGCCGCCGGGTATCCGGGCGGAAAGGGGCTGCCCCCGTTCGAGCTCCTTTTCAACGATTCCGAAAACAACAAGCTGATCGCGGAGGCCGTCCAGGAAATGTGGAGGCGGGAACTGGGGATCGACGCGCGGCTCGTCAACGAGGACCTCAAGTCCGTCCTGGCCGCCCGCCGCGTGGGCGACTACCAGATCCTGCGCTCGTCCTGGGTCGCCGATTACGAGGATCCGGCCTCGTTTCTTGACGTGTGGCGCAGCGGCAGCGGCGACAATTTCACGGGATGGTCGAGCCCGGGCTACGACGCGCTGCTATTCGCCGCCGAACGCACGCCGGATGCCGCCTCCCGGAACGAACGGCTCCGGGAGGCGGAGGGCCTGCTGCTCCAGTCGGTTCCGATCATTCCGATCTTCTTCTACACGCATGTGTTCTTGATGCAGCCATCGGTCCAGGGCTGGTATCCAAACCTGCTGGACCATCATCCGTACAAGTACGTCCGGCTTAACACCTTGCCTTAGTGCGTGGCGGGCCGCTGTTCGCTGTATCCACTGATTGGGGTCCCTGAATCCATGCGTGTTTTTCATGTAACCGATCGGACCCCTTGGCGTCTTTTCTACCCATCGGGCAAAAGCAGTTTTTCCCGCTTCTCTGCGGATGGCCCGAATCCGCATGCAGGATCCAATTCACAAGGTCATCATCACCGGCACGGGGAGGGCCGGCACGACCTTTCTTGTGCGCCTCCTCTCCGAGTGCGGACTGGATACGGGCTTCTCGCGCAGGACATGGCGGCGCGATTATTATGCGCACGGCCAGGCCGGGCTCGAGCGGAGCATCATCTCCCCGAGGGCGCCTTATATCGTCAAGAATCCCGACCTCTGTGAAAGCCTGCCCGCCGTGCTGGCCACGGGCAGGTTCGTCATCGACCGGGCGATCGTTCCGATCCGCGACCTTGAATCGGCCGCGATGAGCCGCGCGAGGGTGGGAGGCCGCAACGGCAGCCTTCACGGGGGGCTGTGGAAAACGGGCGACCCCGCCGCGCAGAAGGCTGTCCTTGGCGAGCTTTTTCACGGGCTCATGCACACCCTGGCCGAGCATGACATTCCGATCACCCTGATCCTTTTTCCCCGGATGGTGGAGGATGCGGACTACACCTACGACAAGCTTCACTTTCTTGTGGGGAAGATTCCCCGGCCTCGATTCCACCGGATCTTCGGGCGGATTGCCGACCCGGGCCTGGTGCACCAGTTTCGTCCGAATCCCGCCGCTCCTGCGCCGATGCTTCCGCCCGCGGAGTTTGAGCGCGCCCGGCGCGAGTACGGACGCCGTCGTCAACTTGGGCCGGCATCGGTCCGGCTGGGGATGGCGGTTGCCTTTCTGATCCTCCTGTTCGGAATCTGGCATTTCCGCGCCAGGCTCGGGGAGATTGAGACCGCCCATCGAAGTTTCGCGGCCCGGCTCGGCTTTCTGACTCCCTGATCCGCCTGGAATCGGGAACTGCGCAGGCATTGCCCGGCGATTTTTCCTTGCTCCCGCCCCCCTCCGGCCTTGAGTTAACCCTCCGGCTTTTGCGGACCCTTAGCTCAGTTGGTTAGAGCGTTTCCTTGACATGGAAAAGGTCGCTGGTTCGAGCCCAGTAGGGTCCACCACCTATCCCCGCCC
>JBEKAO010000068.1:0-12313 GCA_050015855.1 Opitutaceae bacterium
CACGCCTCCTCTCCCCACAAAAGCCTTGTCCACTCAACCCTCTTTGGTCATCCCTCTGCCGTCCTCCTCGTGGCCGGTTTTGACATGCCCATCAATGGCCGGTTTTGGGATGCCCACCGACACTAATTACATAAGTAATTACTAATTAATAAGTTAAAATATGCTTCATTAACTTGTTGCCTTGTAGGTAGATGTGGTTGCTGAAAGTTTCCTCGGGTTTCCCGTGGTTTCACCGACGATGCCCGCGCTGATTGCGTGGCGAAGACAATTGTTTGTTAGGCAGGTGTATATGTTAATATCAGTCTGATTGCGATGAACACCACCAGCCGCGCAATCCTCCTAACAGTACTATCAACCGACACATCGTTATCGATCTCTGAAAGCCAAGCAATTCAAAGCCTCATCAGTGGCCGTGTCCCCGCAGTAACCTTGAGGAATGAACATCCGGGACGTCTGCTAGTAACCCAAAAGGCAGCTGCAGCATTGTTGTCAGTGAGCCGAGTGACGATCTGGCGTTTGAAACGCGATCGGTTAATTCGATCGGTGGAGGTGCTGCCAGGCACTTGGCGATATTCATACGAGGAAATCGCCTCGATCGCGCAAGGAAAGCTGACTTCTCCCGCTGAGTAATAAGCGCCAATGTCCTTTTATTTGGTCATAAAACATTGAGAAAAATGATACATAATGAAGCTCATAAATTGCTTTTAATAAAACGTTAGAACAATTTTTAGCAGAAAAACAAAATTGGAAAAGTTCGTAAAACAAAGTTGACAGAGTTCATAAAACATAGTTAACTTTGGGCGTAAAACAAAGTCGATGCCGACTCCACAACAAGCACTTGCGGCCGCCCTCCAACGGGTTCGAGCCAGCGCGAACGGGGAAGTCGTCCGTGGTCCGGACATTTCCCGACCGGATCGCCTGTTGCTGACTAAGCGTGGCTTCCTTGTGGAAATTATCAAGGGCTGGTATGCGCTGACCACTCCCCAGGCGGAACCTGGTGACACGACCTTCTGGCACGCCCATTTTTGGGGGTTCGTAAGCGCATATCTGCGCCATCGTTTTGAGACCGGCTACAGCTTGTCGGCCGAACACTCCCTCGACCTGTGGACTGGCAACACGCAAACGCCGATGCAATTGGTCATTATCGCCGGCAGGGGTGGCACATCGACCGTGCAACTGCCGAACCGCACGTCGTTGCTGATTTATTCCGACAAGAAAAATCTACCGAGGCCCACGGACCTCCGGCAAGGCGTGCAGGTTATGCCTCTGGCCCTCGCCTTGGTGCGAGTGAGCCCGGCCTTTTTCCGGCATTCCGTCACCAATGCGGAAATCGCCCTGCGCCTCGTCCGCTCCGAGGACCTCAGCCGCATCCTCTTGGGCGAGGCCGGTTCTCCCACCGCCGCCGGCCGGCTAGTCGGCGCCTTCCGCCACTGCGGATTGACGGAGCAAGCCAGCCGACTCGCCGCCGACCTGACGGCCGCCGGGCTGGAGTTCGCCGAAACCAATCCATTTGAAGCTCCCCCGCGACTGCCCATTGGGTTGCTCTTCAGTTCGCCCTACGTCGGGCGTCTGAAAGCCCTCTGGCAGGGAATGCGTCCAGTCGCGAATGAGATCTTCCCGCCATCGCCTGGCCTTCCGCCCGCCGATGCCTATCTCAGCCGCGTCGCCGAAATCTACACTCACGATGCTTACCATTCGCTTTCCATCGAGGGTTATCAGGTCACGCCGGAATTGATCGCCCGGATCGCTGCCGGCGAATGGAATCCGGAAACAGCTGCGACCGACAGCAAGCAGGTGAACGCGATGGCCGCGAAAGGCTATCACGAGACTTTCAAAGCAGTCATGACGAGCCTGCGGGAGATCCTCGGCGGCCAGCCCGCGCCCGCGATCATCAACCGCGATTTGCCGTCCTGGTATCGTGCACTGTTCAGCCCCTCCGTCCAAGCTGGATTGTTGCCCGCCTACGCACTCGCTGGCTACCGCAACCGTCCGGTTTTCATCCGCGGCTCTGAGCACGTACCGCCGCCTCACGAGGCCGTGCCGGAATTGCTGGACACGCTTTTTGCGCTCCTCGCCGCCGAGCCTTCCGCCGGCGTGCAGGCGGTCCTTGGGCATTTCCTCTTTGTCTACATCCACCCCTAT
Organism: Opitutaceae bacterium; assembly: GCA_050015855.1. Taxonomy (GTDB): domain Bacteria; phylum Verrucomicrobiota; class Verrucomicrobiia; order Opitutales; family Opitutaceae; genus Palsa-1447. The sequence goes on from JBEKAO010000068.1 coordinate 2,143, forward strand.
TCGGACGGCAATGGCAGGATCGGCCGGTTCATCCTGAATGCATTTATAGCTTCAGGCGGCTATCCATGGACCGTCATCCGAGTGGAGCATCGCCGAGCGTACATGGCGGCGTTGGAAAATGCCTCGGTCCGCCATGACATCGCCGATTTCACCCGCTTCGTCGCGTCGGAAATGACCGCTTCCGCAAAATTGAAAGGTCCGAAAGCTTAAGCTCATTGAAGCCATACGTCGCTTAGGCTATTTAGATGATGACTCCTTTAAGGATACGTTCGTAACCTTGAGGATTACGAAATGGTTCGGGAAACCCCGCGCCTACGTACGAGTCGTAAACGAGAGAGAAAAAATCCGATCAGCGGTCACGTCGGTAATCGCGAGGCGACAGTCCCGTCTCTTTCCGAAAGGCCTGGGCGAAGTGGCTCGGATTCGAGTACCCGACCTCGTTCGCAACAGTGATGACGCTCTTGCTTGTTTCGCGCAGCAGACGCTGCGCAGCCTCGATTCGAAGCTTGATCTGATAGCGGGACGGCGGAGTTCCAGTTGCTCTCTTAAAGAGCCGGTTAAAGTGAAACTCGCTTAAGCCCGCCATCCCCGCGAGCCTTGGTAGGCTGAATTCGTCGGTTAAATGCTCCGCCATCCATTCCGTGATTCGCCGCAGCTTGTAGCCCGGTAACGCGGGGCTCTCACCCTGCATCGTTGGGTCGAGCAAAGCATAGTTGCGGGCCAGATGAACAGCAACCGCCTGGGCGATTCCCCTCACAAAGAGGCCACTGGCCGACTTGCGCACCGCCTCGTCCTTGAGCTGCTGGAGTAGGCCCGTCAAGGCCGCGTCCTCAAATCCGGAGATTTCCCGCAACCGTGCGTTGGCTGCATTCTTCCCGAATACTTCCAGGAGCCCCTCTTGGAAAAGTGGCAGGCTCAGCAGCACAAGAACCACTTCGAACGGCTCAGGAGTCAGTGTCCGAAAGCGAAACTCGTATGAGGCGCCGCCGGCGGTCAGATAGAGCGAACCTCGCTTGAGCTGCGTCTTGAGCCAAGGACCTTCGCCTTCACGCTCCTCCGCCTCCGCTTCACCCGAGCTGATCCAAGCGATGAAAGGTTCCGTTACCGCCGGCATAATGAATGGCTCTGTTTTGGCGGGTAGCGCCATAACCGCCAGACGCACACCCTGCCATGCCGGACCCTTGCCAGAGGCAATGCGGACTCCAGCAGCGTACCGGTCGAGCCAATCGGCAGAGGTATGTGCGGGCACCGGCATAAGGGAAGGCGTGCAGATTAGGGCAGGCCCGCTCCTCCAGGCAACTCTCCTACGCCCCCGGCGTGACGGAGGCGGGTGGCGCCGCGGCATTGCCACCGAGAGGGGCCTGAATCTAACCAGCCAATCGGAGTGCGTCATGAACCCGGCGGGAAGTCCGTTGAAGCGGCCAATTCCGCTTGCGCCTCGAAGCCGGCAATGCGCTTGCGCAGCGTCGCGAGCGTGCTCTCCAACGCCAGGGAACCGAGTACCATGCGCATCGGAGCGGGCTCCACGTCGGCGCTCTCGATGATGCGCGCTGCCATCCGCACGGGGTCGCCCGGTGCAAGACCGTTCTTCGGATCGAGCATCTTCATGAAAGCCCTTGCGGGCGTGTTCTCGTAGGCCGGCAGGGCCTTTGCCACCCGGGCGCCGCCGTAGCGGAATTCCGTGCGTGCCCCGCCGGGCTCGACGATGGTCATGCCGATGCCGAAAGGGGCGACTTCTTGGGCGACGGATTCGACGAATCCCTCGATGCCCCATTTGGATGCGTGGTACAGGGAATTGCCGGCGAACGCCACTTGCCCGCCATAAGTGGAGATCTGGATCACACGGCCACCGCCTTGGGCTCGCAGGTGGGGGAGGGCGGCTCGGATCAGATGAATGGGACCGACTAGGTTGGTGCCGATCAGATGCTCGACTTCGGCGTTGCTGATTTCCTCGGCGGCACCGAAAAGGCCGTATCCCGCGTTGCTGATGATGACATCAATCCGACCGCGTTGGAACGCCTGATCGACGACCCGCTGAATTGCCGAAGGCTCCGTCATTTCGAGGACTTCCGCGTGGAAGGTCTTCGGGTAGCGCTGGACGAGATCGGCAACTTTGCCGGTGTCCCGGACGGTGCCGATGACACGGTCGCCGCGCGCGAGAAGTTGATCGGTGAGTTCGCGACCGAAGCCGCTGCTGATCCCGGTTATGAGCCAGGTGCGTTGTTTCATGGTGATTTTCATATTAATCGCAGATCTATTGGCTCCGGGCCGAAGGTCGGTGCGAGCGGATGGATTCCAAGTCGGATCGCACACGTTCCGGCTCGAGTTCGAGCGGCATGTTTGCGGTGTCCTTGACGCCATCAAGGCTACCAGGGGAGTCGCTTTCTAGGGCACGAAATAGTGGATCTAGATCCTCCTGGGCTGGACCGGTAATGGCGACGAGTTCCAACGTCTTCCCCTCGGCTGGCTTGGAACCGAGGCTGCTGACTAGGAGGTTTGCGAGTTGCCGGCGCGCGATGACGCCGTCACTGGAATTCCCTGTTTGACGGCGGTCGCCCTGGAGGAAAACAAGCTGATGCTGGTCCGGGGCGTTATAGTCGAACCAGCCTGGTCGAACAATGGTGTAGGGATGGCCGCTGGCACGGACGAGACGCTCAGAACGGCGCTTCCAATCGTGCGCTTCCGTGGCACGGTTGTAGGTGCCGGTACGGTTGGTGACACCGATCGAGGTCATCAAAACGATGTGGGCCGGTCTTGAGCCGAGGGCTTGGAGAACGTTTCGCACTCCACCGTAGTCCACAGCTTCCGCACCCGCTTTGCCTGCTCCATCCGATCCTAGGGTAAAGACAATGGCGTCGACACCGTCCACGGCTGTCAGGAGCGATTCGGGCTTCGTAACGTCCCCAACGACGACTGCGGTTCCCTGCGGCAGGTCGCGGGATTTTCGCGGGTCGCGCACCAGCGCCCGTACACGATGGCCCGCCTTGGTCGCTTCTTCGACGACGAGCCGGCCGATGCTGCCGGTCGCGCCAATCACAAGCGCGACCATTGGGGTGGAGCGCATGGGATTATCCGGTCGCTCGTTCAGCGGCTAAGGGGGCCGCCTCGTCTATCACGCGCAGCGCGTTAAGGCTTCGCGGATAACCAATATATGGGAGGAGCTGAGTAACGACGTCGATTAGCAGCGCGCGATCGTTGCCCAGCTTTAGATTTCCGGCAACGTGGCCCTTTACCTGTGGTTCGCAGCCGCCGAGGGAAATCAGCATGGCGAACGTGAGCAGCTCTCTGAGCGCGAGCTCCACGCCTTGGCGCGTGTAGTAGTCGCCGAAGCAATTCGCAGCCAGAAAATCTTGAATGTGCTGCTGGTCGCGGGGTGCCTTCTTGCGCATTTCGTCGATCATGGGCCCGAAGATTGATCGCTGAAGGGCGAGCCCGCGTTCGTAGCGCGTTTCCGCCGTGGTCGTGGACTGCCCTTCGACGGGAAGTGAGATTCCCTTTGCCTTCAGGACCTCATTGGTCGCATGAAGAAATTCGAACACCTTCGCAATGCCGACATATGGCACTGCTTGATAAAGGACTTCCTTGATGGCTACCGGGGTGATGCCAAGAGTGAGAGCCGCTCCCACCATTACGCGGTACTCTGCCACTGCCTGCGATGCGATTGTCGATGCCAGGATGAGCAAGACACGCGTCTTGGCGTCGAGCTTGGTATCTCGGAGTACCTCGTCGAAGGCCCAGTTGTCGAAAAGTTCGATGAACTCGGGATCAGTCTGTTGCAGCGTCGACTGATGGTTTGGAAAGAATTCTTCGTGATTGCGCACGGCAGCTTCTGTAAGGCGGAGAGGTTTCATGGGAAATACAGAGGTAGGGGCTTGGAGCACTTGTCGCTCACGAGAGCTTCTCTTAGGCACCGTACTGTTCGTCGGTCACTTTCTCCATCCACTCCGCCGAATTGCCGTCACGGTGCTCGACGATGGCAATGTGGGTCATGGCGGTTGTGGGTGCGGCGCCGTGCCAGTGTTTTTCACCCGGGGGAAACCAAACGACGTCGCCGGGGCGGATTTCCTCAACGCTTCCGTCCCACCGCTGAACCCGGCCGCACCCGGCGGTCACGATGAGGATTTGTCCCAAAGGATGGGTATGCCAGGCGGTGCGGGCACCGGGCTCGAATGTCACAGCTGCTCCAAAGCCTCGGGCTGGACTGGGCACTTGAAACAGGGGGTCCACACGGACAGTACCCGTAAAGTATTCGGATGGCCCCTTTCCGGAGGGTTGAGAACCGGCTCGTTTGATTTCCATGGTTGATCCTGTATTGGCGTCAAAGCTCTTGGTTAGTGGGGCGGAAGAGGATCTCGTTCACGTCGACTTCGGCTGGCTGGGAAATGGCAAAGGCGACGATGCGAGCAAACGATTCGGCCGGTATGGCGTACTTCTCGTAAAAGCTCTTGATTCCTGCCGCCACGTCCGGCTCGGTGATGCTGTCAGGAAGCTCGGTGGCGACGGCACCTGGAGAGATGATGGTCGAACGGATGTTATAGGGCTTCACTTCCTGACGCAGGCCCTCGGAGATGACCCGCACCGCATGCTTGGTGGCCGAGTACACTGCTCCGCCGGGGCGTACCAGGTGGCCGGCTACGGACGACACGTTGATGATGTGCCCAGACTTTTGCCGTTGCATGTGCGGGAGGGCGGCGGCGATCCCGTAGAGGACGCCTTTGATGTTCACATCGATGGTGCGGTTCCAATCCTCGATCTTCAGCCGTTCCAAAGGTGAGTGTGGCATCAGGCCGGCATTATTGATCATCACGTCTATCCGGCCAAATTGTTGGACGGCCGCGTCCACCAATGCCTTCACCTCCTCCGGATTCGTAACATCGGTGGCGAGGGCGAGCGCCTTGGCACCGTTGGCGCTCAATTCATCGGCCAGGGATCGGATTCGATCAACCCGGCGCGCGCCGAGAACGACTGCCGCTCCCTCCGCTGCTAGAAGCCGCGCTGCGGCTTCACCGAGGCCGCTGCTTGCGCCCGTAATGACGATGACTTTGCCAGAAATACCGTTGCTGTTCATGGCGCCACAATACCACGGTCGAAGCATCGTTTCTCCCAGTGCCTTGCTCGGACTATCGTGAGATTGCTGGAAACGGAGCTCGTGTTTGATGGGCTGGGTTAAAGCCCAAGTAAGGATTCAAATCACTGGCCGAATCTGTCACGGACTACGTCCGCTCCAAATACTACGTCCAAAACTACGTCACCGCTTCCACGAAGTTGCTCCAAGTTGCCTGATGGTTCATTTCCAAAGCTGCGCCTCATGGGCTTTCGCAACCCCCTGAAAACAAGAAACCTCCAGAGGTTTCTGGAGGTTTCAAATTGGGTGCAGGGGTTGGATTTGAACCAACGACCTTCAGGTTATGAGCCTGACGAGCTACCAGGCTGCTCCACCCTGCAATAAGTGGGGGAGTCAACCTACCCCCGGGGTAGGCACTGTCAAAGGTTTTTCGGGTCGAGCTCCGACGGGCAAGCTGATGCAGCCTTTGCCTGGGCCGAATGCGTTACTTTGAGGCCGGAACCGAATCCAACTGCTTCGCAAGGGCGCTAGCGACCGGTGCCGGCACGTCGAGCCGCCAATTGCCCTCGTCGCGCTGGAACTTGAAAGTCAGATCTCGCTGCCCGCCCGCTGCGTCTTCGATGCGCACGCCGAGGAGGGCGTTCGAGTCTGAATCCACTTCCCGGAATGTCGCCATCGCGGCGTAATCGGTGGGCATCTGCGCCGCGATCAGGGTGGCGATGACTTTTTCGGAAGTGCCGTACTGAGTGCGGGCTTCCTCGGGCAACCTTGAGAACAGGGCGTCGGCTTTGGCTTTTGTGCCCGGATCCAATGCGATCAGCCCGGCCAGGCGGTCGACATCGCCGGCGCGCGCAGAAAAGAGAACGCTTTCGAGCGTATCCGCGGGGCTCCCCTGCCCTGCAAATCTCCATTCGCTCGATGGTACGACCTCGGCGCCGTCGGGCCATACCGGATCGGCCGGCTGACCCAGGTTGCGCTTCATCGAGCGGATCTGCAGGCTGAGTGCATCGATCGCGTTCCGGGTGCGCTCGATGTCATCATGGCGCTTCAGGAGGGCGGTCAGGTCCCCGGTCGAGGCCAGGGCTTTATGCAAGCGTTCGTTTTCATCCTGGATACGAAGCCGGTCGACCTGGACCTGCCCAAGCCGGGCAGCCTCAATTTGAAGGCTCCCGTTGCGCTCCCGCTCTCTTTTCAGGACGACGCAGAACACGCCGAGCGCAGCGAGCCCGACAAGAAGGAGAATGAGCCGGATGCGCATGGCTTCAATTTGCGGGGCCGGGGAACCAATCCGTTGGCGGAGGTGGGGACGCCGGCACCGAAAGGGTCGACAGCGTAACAAACTCCCCGGCACCCGACGGCGGCACAGGCTGTGGAGGCGGAGGCCCGTTATTGACGGCGAAGACAATCGGAACCTGCATGTGCGTGTTGACGCTTTGTCCGGATTTCTTGCCCGGATTGAAGCTCCATTGGCTCACGGCATCGACCGCCGCCTGCTCAAATCCCTGGTTTGTCGAACTCGCCGCATACGCATTGTGGACGTTGCCGGCTGAATCGACGACAAAATCGACGAGAACCTGCCCTCCCACGCCGGATTGCCGCAATTCGACGGGATACGAGGGGCGCGCCTGAAAGACGGGCACCGGGATCTGGTCGAGCTTCGAAAGATCGACTATGTCTCTAGGCGTCGGACCTTTTGCCGCCGCCGCCGCGCGACGGCGGGCGGCCTCGGCGGCGATCTGCTGCCTCAGCCCTGTGGCCTCCGCAACCAGGGCTTTGTATTTTTCGGCGAGTGCATCACCCTCTTGATTCTCCTCCGCGAGACTGCGAGCGGCGTTGGTCGTCCGAACGAGCACCTGGTTCTCCTTCCGAAGGCTTCCAAGATCCGCCGTCTGCGCCTGAAGGCTTGAAACTTCCGCCGCGAGACGGGCGTTCGCCCGCTCCTGCACTGCAATGGTCGCCGCCCCGGCCGCAACAAAGAGAGTAACCGCCCCTGTCATGATTTTGTTTGCGCTCATAAAGAGAAGAAGCCCCGAACCGGCCGCGGCCGTTCCGACGGCTCCAGCCGCGGTGGCCACGGCTGCGGCAACGCCGGCGGGCGCCGCCACTGCGGCCTCGGCCGACAGGCCCGCCGCGAGGGCCGCGCAGGTTGACGTGATTCCCCGCCGGCCGAGGCGCTCCCGCAGCTTGTCGAGCGCCCGGTCCACCCTCATCCGTGCGGCGTTTTCACTCAGGCCCAGGCGCCGCCCAACCTCGGCATACGGGCGGTTGGCAAAATATCTGAGGACGATCGCCTCCCGGTCGCGCTCGCCCAATTGATTCATCGCATCGTCCAGGACCGGGCGAATCCGGTCCCATTCAGGGCCCTCTGCTGTTTCGCGCGTCAAAATCGTCTCTAGCGCAGATTCCCGCTCGTGCACTTTCCGGCGCGCTTCGCGCCGTTGGAGGTCCAGGGCGGCCAGGCCCGTGCTTCTGAAGAGCCAGGCCGGCAGCACGGGATGGTGAACCAACGCCGCCGCCTTTCGGGCAAGGGAGACAAAGACCATTTGCGTGACCTCCTGGGCCCGGTGGTGATCGCCGCGCAACTGCCGAAGCGCCGCCGAATAAACGAGATCGACATGCCGGGCGACGATTTCGGCAAATGCGGCCTCGGACCGTTCGGCCGCATAGCGTTGGAGGAGTTCGGCGTCTTCCATCTGATTTCCCCTATACTGCCGGTGGCGCGGAAACCGCACAAATACCGGAAGTCATTGAGGGGGGCATTATGCAGAATGCTTCGCAACCCCGTGGGCGGCAACCGTGGCCTTTGGAAGCATCCGTTGGGGTCGGCAGCGCGTACAGGAAGGGGTGAAACGCAATGCCTGGGGTTTCGCGCCCGTTTTCTTCCCAGCCTGTCCGACGTCCGCGCCGAATGCTTTTCCGCGTTGCCACGACGGCCAAAAACCTCCGCCATATCCCCCCGCACGGCCAAGAAAGGACGGTAAAATTCCAGCACCTCCGATGATCAACGAGAACCAGGAAGAACTTGCAGCGCTGGAGGCCCTCCACCTCCTGGAAGGCGAGGAGAAGGCGCGGTTTGACCGGGAAACGGCCCAGAATCCGGAATTGCTTCGAAAGGTGGACGAATTGCGCGCGGCGGCGGCGCTTGCCCACGTCGCTCCGCCTGCGGAACCTCCATCCGGACTGAAGGAGCGGATTCTCGCTTCGGCGGAGGGCCGGAGCCAGGCGGAGGATTCCTCGAAGGAGGCAAAACGCCTGCTTTCGTTCCCGGTCCTGATAGCCTGGTCCGTGGCCGCCTGTTTTGTCCTGACCACGGCGTGGACGGCGCAACTCTATTTCAGCGCGATTGGCCGGAACGCGCTGCTGGTCGACCAGCAGAGACTGGCCGATGACGAATTGCAGTCTGCGCGCAACCGGCTCGAATCGGAGCGGCTGCTTGACGCCCGCGAACTTGAGCTCGCAAAGCAGGGCGAGGAGGAGGCGCGACATGATGTGGCCGTCCTTACCCAGAAAATGAAGGACAGCGACGATCTGGCGAAAATGAAGATCGCCGCCCTCGTGTCCCCTGCGGGAGACTCGGCGCAGGCTCTTGCGGTCGCGGTCTGGGACCCGGCAAATCAACGCGGCGTACTGTCGGTCGAAAAGCTTCCGGCGGCCATGAGGGACATGGATTACCAGCTTTGGGTCATACCCTCGGGCGCCGGGGCGGCGCCCGTCAGCGCCGGCATATTCCAGGTGGACCCGGCCACCGGGGCAGGCCGGACAACCTTTACGGCAGGCAGGCCAATTGCGGCCGTGGCCAAATTCGCAATCAGCCTTGAGCCCAAGGGCGGATCGATTGCGCCGGTTGGGAAGATTGTCCTCGCCAGCCAATAGACAAACCGGCACTCCCGCATCCGCACAACCCCGAATTCCCCATGAAACCACCGCTGCTTCTTGCCGCCGTCATACTGTCAATGGGTGCGAGCATCGCCTCCGCCCAGCCCGCCGGCGCCCCGGCGGGTGGTCGCGCCGCGGGACGTCCTCCCGCGCCAACGCGCGATCCGCTCGCCCCGGGATTTGTCAAGGCCATTGAACTGCCGGACGGCCAGGTTCCGCCGGTCGAGGCCGATGGCAATTTCATCATCGGTCCTACGCACACCCCTTCGCCGGAAATGAGCCCCGTGGGGGACGGCGATCCCAAGGGCGCCATTTTCAAATTCAAGCTCAGCTCGACCGATAGCAGCTTCTACCCTGGAATCGCGCGCGATCAGGCCGCGCCCGGAGCGGCGAATCCGGCGGGCGCGAACGCAATCACCGTGACCAGCCATCCCCAGCCCTGGACGCGAACGGTCTCGGTGTACGTTCCCAGGCAGTATGTTCCCGGGACGCCCGCTCCGTTCATGATCACCTGCGACGGCGACGGGCGGGCGTTCAACGTGCTCGATCACCTGATCCCGCAAAAGAAGCTGCCGGTGATGATCGTCGTCGCCATCCCCAACGGCGGCGGCGATGGGCAGGGCAGCGAGCGCGGACTGGAGTATGACACGGTGTCCGGCAAGTACAGCGACTTTGTCGAGACCGAGGTCCTTCCGATGGTCGAAAAGGTCGCGAATGTGAAACTGACCAAGGACCCCGACGGCCGGGCCGTGATGGGCACCAGCTCCGGCGGCTCGTGCGCAATGAGCATGGCGTGGTTTCATCCAGAGCGCTACCATCGCGTCTTCACCTTCTCCGGCACGTTCGTCAATCAGCAATGGCCGACAGATCCGCAATACCCGCACGGTGCGTGGGAGTTTCACGAGAAACTGATCCCCAACAGCCCTGCCAAGCCCCTGCGAATCTACATGGAGTGCGGCGACCGCGACAACTACAACGCGCGGGACGCCATGCACGACTGGGTGCAGGCCAACGAGAACATGGCCAAGGTGCTGGCGGCGAAGGGCTATCACTACAAATTCGTCTTCGCCCGCAACGCCGGGCACACGGACCGGCCCACGATCTCCGAACTCTACCCGACCGCGCTTGAATGGGTCTGGCAGGGATATCCGATCGGGGGGAACTAGCCGCCCCGCGCATTGGGCAATATCGGACGACTCAAACCGGGTCGGGCCGCCGCCTGGACGGGGG
>JBEKAO010000069.1:0-24125 GCA_050015855.1 Opitutaceae bacterium
GGCAGGAGCTGGGATACCGCCCACCCCGCTATCGCGACGCTGAGCAGCAGCTTCCAGATGTTTTGTTTGAACATGGATTTATTTGGTTAAAGGGGTTGGCGCAGCCGCTTCGGGTCGGATTCAAAAACACGGCGATTCCCGGCGCGGCGCCCGGGGAATCCCGGCCGGACTGCCTCCTTTACTCGGCATCGCCCCGCTTCACCACCGACTGGATGAAGCCCTTGGCGATCTCAACCTTCGTATTTTCGGCGATCCGGAGGACAAACCGGTCGTCCTTGACGTTTGTAATGGTCCCAAACAGGCCCGCCGAGGTCACGACGTCGTCGCCCGTCTTGAGCGCCTTCAGCATTCTTTCGTGCTCCTTCTGTTTCTTGCGCTGCGGGGCGATCATCAGAAAGTAGAGGGCGCCCAGAATGAGCACCATCGTCAAAAACGGCATGTACGGCGACGGAGCCGGCGCCGCTGTGGGCGCGGCGGGTGCGGAGGCCTGGGCAAGGAAGAGGACCGTGTTCAGCGGGGACATTTTCGGATTTGCGTGTTGAGGAAAATGAAGGGAGAAGAAAGAACCATCTAACGGTTTTCCCTCTGGCAATGGCAAGCCCTATCCATTCTCCCTCCCACTCACCGCGTTCAAGCGCTGGGGGTCCGGCCATTTCTCGGTCGACTCCGAGGGGTTCGTGAACATCCAGCCGCTGGCCGACGGCCGCATGATCCGCATCCTGGACGTTGTGCACGAGGCGGCCGGGATGGGCTTGAACGCCCCGATGGTCATCCGCTTCCAGGATTTGCTCCGCTACCGGGTCGTCCAGCTCAACGAGATGTTCCGCAAGGCGATCCGCGAGGAGGGATACAAGGGGGAGTACCGGGGCGTCTTCCCCATCAAGGTAAACCAGCTGCGCGAGGTCATCGACGAGATCATCTCCGCCGGCAAGGACTACAGCTACGGGCTCGAGGCCGGGTCCAAGCCGGAGCTGGTGGTCGCCCTCGCCATGCACGAGGGAGCCAACCGCCTGATCATCTGCAACGGCTACAAGGACACCGACTACATCCGGCTGGCACTCCTCGGCCGGAAGCTCGGGAAAAAGGTGATCCTCGTCGTGGAGCAGCTTTCCGAACTGGACGAGATCATCCGCCTCTCCGAGGAGACGGGCGTCAAGCCCATGATCGGCTTCCGGGCCAAGCTCCAGACCCGCGGGGAGGGAAAGTGGGCCCTCTCGACCGGGGAAAACGCGAAGTTCGGCCTGAACACCGCGGAAATCCTCTTCGCCTGCGAGAAGCTGAAGGCGGTCAAGTTCACCCAGTGCCTTCGCCTCGTGCATTTTCACATCGGCTCCCAGGTGCCGAACATCATCACGATCAAGAACGCCGTCATCGAGGCGACCCGCTTCTATTGCCAGCTCGCCCGCATGGGCTTCCCGATGGGCTACCTCGACGTCGGCGGCGGCCTCGGCATCGACTACGACGGTTCCCGCACGAACTTCGAAAGCTCGATGAACTACTCGCTCGAGGAGTACGCGCGGGACGTCGTCTTCAATATCCGCGAGATCTGCAACGCCTCCTCGGTTCCGGTCCCCGACATCGTGAGCGAATCCGGCCGGGCGGTCGTGGCGCCGCACTCGATGCTCGTCGTCGAGGTCTTCGAGCGGATCAGCAAGCGCGAGTCGCTCGGCCAGCAGCACCAGCCCGAGGAGAAGCACAAGGTCGTCATGGATCTCGAGGTCATGCTCAAGAACAAGACCAGGCTCGGCCGCCTCGAGCGGTTCCATGACGCGATCCAGAAGAAGGAGGAGGCGTTTTCTCTGTTCAACCTCGGCTACCTCGACCTCGAGAACCGCGCGGCCGCCGAGTCGCTCTTCTGGCAGATCTGCGAGCAGATCGCGCGCGAGGGGAAGAAGGCCGGGTATGAGCCCGAGGAGCTGCACGATCTGTCCGCCATGCTGGCCGACCAGTACGTCTGCAATTTCTCCGTCTTCCAGTCGCTTCCGGACCACTGGGCCCTGAAGCAGCTGTTCCCGATCGCCCCGCTGCACCGGCTCAAGGAGAAGCCCACCGTCAACGCGATCCTGGTCGACATCACCTGCGATTCCGACGGGAAGATCAGCAGCTTCATCGACCTGCAGGACGTGAAGGAGTACATCACCCTCCACCCGCTCAACAACAAGCCGTACTACCTGGGAATATTCCTGACCGGCGCCTACCAGGACATCATGGGGGACCTGCACAACCTCTTCGGCCGCGTGGACGAGGTCCACGTCTTCCTGGAGGACGACGAACCCAACGGCTTCTACATCGAGGAATCCATCAACGGGAGCCGGATCGCCGACGTCATCGAGGGGGTCCAGTACCAGAAGGAGGAGCTCGGCCGGCGCATGAAGAGCATGATCGACGCCGCCACCCGCAAGGACCAGGTGAAGCCCCGCGAGGGCGTGCGCCTCCTCGAAATGTACGAGAGCCAGATACGGAACAAGACCTATCTCAATATCGAGCGCTCGAACGGCAGGCCGAAGAAGAAGTCGTAGCGCGCCTAAAGACCTCAGACCTCCAGTATTGAATGAAATTCAATACTGGAGGTCTGAGGTCTTTTCTCGCAGTAGTCTTTTCTCGCACGTTCAGCGCCACTCGTGCCGCGGGTAGCGGCGGGACAGCTCCGGCTTGATCCTGGGATAGATCTCCCGCCAGAACGCGGCGAGATCGTCGGTCACCTGGATGGGGCGCTGATTGGGGGCGAGCACCTCGAACTTGACGGGCACCCGGCCGTGGCCGATCGAGAGCCCGCCGTTCACCCCGTAAAGCTCCTGGATGCGCGCGCTCAATACCGGAGGGCCCTCCTTCATGTAGGTGAGGCGCGAGCGCCTGCCGTTCGCCATCGTCAGGCGCTCGGGCAGGCACTCGTCCAGGCCGGCGAGCTGCTCCGCGGTCAGCCAGTCCCGCAGAAAGGGCATGACCTCCTTCTCCCTCACCCCCCGCGCGGAGAATTCGCCATGGCAGATCTGCTCGATGATCGTCTTCCGGTCGGCTTCGCCCAAGGGGTTGACTTCCATCTCAGGAAACCACTCGGCCAGGCGGTTGACGCGAACGATCCACTGCTCGACCGCCTCGTCCCAGGCGTCGATTCGGATCCGCCCGGCGAGCACCTCCCGGGCGAGCAGCGAGGCCGCCTCGTCCATGGGCACGTCCTCGCTGGCGCGGGCCTCCAGAACGAGATCGCGGAAGCGCCGCTCCCGCCGCGCGACCACCCGCTTCGCCTCCGCGTCGTAGACGACCGCCCGCAATTCGTGGAAATCCTCCGGAAACAGTTCCTTGAGCCAGGCCTCCTCGACCTTCGTCGCGAGGCTCAGGACGACGCTCACCTCTCCGGCGCGTCCGCCGATCTCGCTGATTTCAGCCGCGACCAAAAGCGGAGATTTCTGGATCGCGCTTTCGCGGGCCAGCACGCCCCGCCGGTTGTGGACGAGTTCGCACCGCAGCGTCCCCGCGTCGAGCCGGCGGGCGAGATGATCCGGGAAGCCCGCCAGAACGCACTTGCACACGTCGGGGCCGCGCGCGGCCCCGGGGCTCGGCTCCCCCGCGTCCAAACCCTCGGCCCGCGCGATCTCCAGAAACTGCGCGAAGAGGGGGCCCACCTGCCGGGCGGTTTGCGCGTGCACGCCCAGGCGGCGGCAAGCGTCCAGGGCGAACTCGGAGCGCTCCGCGTACCGCCAGGCCCGCATGAGTACGAAGAAATCGCTCTCGCTTTCCTCGCCGAAGAGGTCCTGCCGGGCCTTCTCGACCTCCCTTGGCACCCCACGGAGAAGAAAGCTGCGCCCCTGCGTGAGCGCCGCCATGAGCGCCACCGGGCGGACGCAGCCGCGCTCCTGCGCGGCGAGGAACATGCGCGCATAACGGGGATGAACCGGGAAGCGCAGCATCCTGCGGCCGGTCTCCGTGATCCGCAGAAACGGGGCATTCGCAAGCGGCGCCAGGGCGCCCAGGTCGCGGAGCAGTTCCTCCGCCCGTTCGAGCGCCCGCGAATCCGGCATCTCGAGCCAGGCGAATCCGCCGATGTCGTCGATTCCCGCGGCTTTCAGGGTCAGCACGACCTCCGCCAGGTCCAGGCGCTTCACCTCCGGCAGTTCCTGCGCCGGACGCCGGGCGTTCTCCTTTTCCGTCCAAAGCCGGACGCACAGCCCCGGGGCCGTGCGGCCCGCGCGGCCCGCGCGCTGGTCGGCATTGGCGGCGGATATCTTCTCCACCAGAAGCGTGTTGATTCCGCGGTGCGGGTCGAAGCGCGCGATTCGCGCAAGCCCGCTGTCCACGATCGCCGTCACCCCGTCAATCGTCAGGGATGTCTCGGCGACATTGGTGGAGACGATGATCTTCCGGGCGTCGTAGCGCGCCACCGCCCGGTCCTGGGCGTCCGCGGGAAGCTCGCCGTGGAGGGGAAGGACGATGAATCCGCGCAGGCCGCGCGCCCCCTGGATTGCCTGCACCGTCCGGCTGATCTCATAGGCGCCCGGCATGAATACCAGAAGGTCGCCGGATGTCCCGGCCGCGATCCGCTCGCATTCGCGCGCCGCGACGTCCCACACCGGCTCGGCCTCGAAGTCGACCGCCTTGGGAAGATACTCGATTTGCACGGGATGGCTCCGGCCCTTCGAGACGAGGACCTCGCACGGGGACAGGTACCCGCGAAGCGGCCCGGCGTCCAGGGTCGCCGACATGACCACGATTTTCAGGTCCGGCCTCGCGCCCGCCTGGATCTGGCGGGCGCGGGCGAGGGAAATGTCGCCGTAGAGGTGCCGCTCGTGGAACTCATCGAAAACGACCGCGCTCACTCCCTTCAGGAGCGGATCAAACGACATCTGCCGAAGCAGGATACCCTCGGTCACGAAACGGATGCGCGTCCGCTCGCTTACGCGGGATTCGAGCCTGATCTGGTAGCCGACCGTTTCGCCGAGCGGCGAGCCAACCTCCTCCGCCACCCGCTTGGCGAGGAGCCTGGCCGCAATCCGCCTCGGCTGGAGAACGACGACCTCGCCCCGGTCGCCCAGGAGCCCGTGCCCGAGCAGCATCTGGGGCATTTGGGTCGACTTTCCCGAACCGGTCGGCGCCTGCACGATCACGCGCCCCCGGTCGCGGACCGCCGCGACAAAGGCGGACTCGAGTTCGTAAATCGGGAGATCGCGGTTCATTGCCGGAACAGCAATGGCCGCAAAATCCCGCGCGAGGCGCAAGCACGCCTCCTTCCGAAGCTGTAAACAACTGGTCAATTACGTTATTGCCAAGTTATTCACCGATCCGGCCTGTGAAGAAATTGTGCATAAGAAACGCTTCCCATTTGCAACGCCGCGCGACAACTTCGCCGCGTTCCTTGATAGAACAGTCGCAGTGCGGCGGTATGAAAAATCCGCCGAGAGCACGACTGGGATAATCCCGGGCGACCGGGGAAAGGAGGGTGGCAGCTGGTGCCATCTTCCCCTTCGAAGCGGGTAAAACCGCGGTCGAATGGCAACATCACCAGCTCCTCTGGCCGGTGTCATGACCGGTCCAGTGACATGAACTCAGGAGCTGAGCGGCTAGGCGCGATTAGAAACCGCGCTCGAGTCGAGTCAGGCGCGCGGGAAGTTTCGAACCGGGCGCCGACGCAGTTACCCAGAGGGTTATGGTTGCTACTGCGCAGACCAGAACGCAGTCGCGTTTCCCGGCGGGACGACCCCGCCAAAAGGCCCGAGCCGGTGTAAAGCCCGGACCGGGCGCGCAAGGGAAACGGGACGGCGGGGAGCGAGCGGGCGAGGCAAAGCCCGTCAAACCTCCTCAAAATGGGCGGCGTGAAAAAACGCGTCACCCTACTGCAAAGCGAATGCAACCTGAGAGTTAAGAGGTCAGACCCGTAACGTTGGGCAAACGGCCGGACAAAATCCGGCGCCGTCCCAGCGGCAACGGTGCCGACGCGAAGCACGCAATGCAGGCGTGTCTGCACCACGTCCGGCGAGCCACCCCCGGCAGGGGGCGGCCGAACCAGGCGAAGAGGCCTCGCTCAACAGACTCCAGCCGGCAACGGCCGGAGCGATCCCGCCATGAGATCGATACCTTCGCATGCCGCGGAGAGTGGCGTCGGGGAGCACACGGCCCGCGAAAGCGAGTGCGCCCAATGTGTGCGCCGGGAAAGAGTGCGTGGCGAGCACCCACCCCCAAATTTGGCCCCGGGACCGAAAGGTTCCGGGGCCAAATTATTTATAACGACCTCAGACCTCCAGAATTGAAATCCGTTGCTGGACAACCGATTTCAATTCTGGAGGTCTGAGGTCGTTCGCATCATTCTGGAGGCCTGAGGTCGTACGCATCGGCGAATGCTTGCGTCGCCGCCGCCCGGGGTTCACGTTGATCCCCTTTTCCATGTTTCCATGCGCAAAGGATCGTCAAAGGTGAATCAAAAGATTCGCAATATCGCCATCATCGCCCACGTCGACCATGGGAAGACGACCCTCGTGGACAAGCTTCTCAAGGAGGGCGGCGTCTTCCGGGCCAACCAGCAGGTCGTCGAACGCGCCATGGACTCGATGGACCTCGAGCGCGAAAAGGGCATCACGATCAAGGCCAAGAACACGGCGGTCCACTGGCACGACAAGACCATCAACATCGTCGACACTCCCGGGCACGCCGATTTTGGCGGCGAGGTCGAGCGCGCGCTTCGAATGGTGGACGGCGTCCTCCTCGTCGTCGACGCGTACGACGGCCCCCAGGCCCAGACCCGCTTCGTCCTCCGCAAGGCCCTCCAGCACGGGCTGAAGGTGATCATCGTCATCAACAAGATCGACCGGGAGAACGCCGAGCCGAAAAAGATGTACGACAAGGTCCAGGAGCTCCTCCTGGAACTGAATGCATCCGAGGAGCAGTTCGACGCGCCCGTCGTATACGGCTCGGGCCGCGACGGCTACATGATGAGGCGCCTGGAGGACAAGCCGGTGGACATGACCCCCCTTTTCGAGACCATCCTGGAGCACATTCCGCCGCCCTTCGCAAAGCCCGACGAGCCGTTTCACATGCTCGTTTCAAACATCGATTGGTCGGACTACGTCGGCCGGATCGCGGTCGGCAAGATCCTCGGGGGCAAGGTGTCCATGGGGGATCCGGTCTGGGCGATCCGCAATTCGGACGGAAAGCGGGTCCGGGGAAAGATCACGAAGCTTTTCGAATACTCCGGGCTTGTAACGACGGAGTCGCCCGTGGAGGTGGCCGGCAACATCGTCGGGCTCGCCGGATTTGAGGACATCGACATCGGCGACACGATCGCGGCCGACGAGAACGCCCATCCCCTGCCCTTCACGCAGATCGATCCCCCGACCCTCGAGATGCAGTTTTGCATCAACGACGGGCCGCTGGTGGGCCGCGAGGGCAAGTACGTGACCTCGCGCCAGCTCCGCGAGCGCCTGTACCGGGAGGTCAAGACGAACGTCTCCCTCAAGGTCGAGGACTCCGACAAGGCCGGCGTCTTCACCCTGAAGGCGCGGGGCGCGATGCAGATCGCCGTCCTCGTGGAAACGATGCGCCGGGAGGGCTTTGAAATGCTCGTGTCCCGCCCGACCGTCATCACCCGGGAGGTCAACGGACGCGTGCACGAGCCCTACGAGTCGCTTTGGATAGAGGTGCCGGAGGAATCCGTGGGCGCCATTCTTCAAAACCTGGCGAACCGCAAGGGCCAGATCGTGAACATGGAGAAGCACCCGACCTTCACCCTGATCGAGGCCGTCATAACGACGCGCGGGATGATCGGGCTGGAGATCGACGTCGTGAATGCGACGAGCGGCCGGGGGGTGATTTCCCATCTTTTCAAGGAGTACGGTCCGTGGGCCGGCGAACTCATCACGCGCCTCACCGGCACCCTGCTCGCGACGGAGGCCGGGGTGACGACGGCATACGCCCTTTCCGCAATCCAGGAGCGGGGCAAGCTCTTCGTCGGGCCGGGCGAGGAAGTCTACGAGGGGATGCTGGTCGGTGAGAACCCGCGCAAGGAGGACATTCCGGTCAATGCCGTCAAGGCGAAGCAGCTCACGAATTTCCGCTCCCAGGGCGAGGGCAAGGGAATCCAGCTCACGCCCCCGCTCAAGATGTCGCTCGAGCGCGCGATCGAATACATCGCGATTGACGAGTTTGTGGAGGCGACGCCGAAGTCGCTTCGCCTGAGGAAGAGAATCCTGAGCCACACCGAACGCCGAAAGCTCGAGCGCGCGGAGCGGTCCGGCTGACAGCGCGGGGTCAGGCAGGGGTCAGCCATCCCCAGGATTCTCCCGGGCCATCCTCGCAAAAGTATGCGTTGAGCCTTCCCGGCCGGTTTTTCGCCGCCCAGGACCGCCCATGGATGAAGAAGGGCTTGGTCCAAGCCTCGCTGTCGATCGCCAGGGGCGCGATCGCCGAAACCTGGAGCATGCCCGCCGCGGGATATCCCGTTCGCGGATCCATGATATGGGAAAACACCCGGCCTTCGGCCCCGAAAGCCTGGGCATAGCCGCCGGATGTGGAAAGCGACATGTCCTTGAGGCATACCTCCGTTGCCGCATGCCGCCTCGGCCGCCTCGGATCCCCAATCCCGACCTTCCAGCCCTTCGGTTCTCCCGGAGGCGCGCCCATGCCGTAAATGCTGCTGGATGAGGCCATCACGAGGGCCGCATCGATTCCCCGCTTTCCGAGAATCCCCACCATTCGGTCGATCGCATATCCCTTGCCGATTCCGCCGGGATTGATCTCCACCCCCTCCGCGTCAAACCGGACCGTGCGGGCAATGGGATCCAGATGAAGATGGCGATAACCCACCCTGGTCATGGCCGCCGCCACCTCGTCCGGGTCCGGCAGCCTCCCGGTGCCCTTGAAAAACCCCCATGTCCTCATGAGCGGGCCGACGGTTATGTCGAACGCTCCCTGGCTCCTCCGGCTGTATCGAAGACACCGGGAGACCAGCCTGAATACCTCAGGCGATACCGTCACGGGCCCAAGCCCGGCGAGGCGGTTGATCTCGCTCCATGCGCTATCGGACCGATGGATTGACAGCAGACGGTCCAGCCGCAGCACCTCGTCAAAGGCCGCATTGGCCACCTCTTCCAGCCTCTCTCGGCTGTCTCCGTGGAGAACGACCGAGTAGGTCGTTCCCATGGCGTCGACGGAAGATTCGAAGCGGATCAACTTGCCTTGGCTTGCCGCAGGATCCTCTCGCGGACCGCCGCAAAGTCGAACAGGGCGTCGGCGATGGGAACTCCCGCGACTTCGTTTCGGCTCAGGTCGCGCCGGCCTACTCCCAGCTCCTCGCCGAATCGCAGCATGCTGTCGCAGTTCGCGAACGGCGGCTTTCCCCGGTCGGCCATCGGGTCGAATCCCATGACGGCCATCGCCACGGCGTCCGTGGCGACGGTGTTTGTTCCGGCGATGATGACCCCGGGCCGGACCGCCGCCTGGGGCCTGCTGCCGTAGTTTGTCTCGGCTCCGGTCGCCGTATGAATTCCGTCAATGATCGCCAGGTCGGCGCGCCGGGCGGCATTCAGCTCGGCTATGATTCTCGGGAGGCGGACGCCCTGATCCTTTGAAAAATTGGGATCCAGCTGCTGGGGCGCGCTCTTTGAGGGAGCTCGGCGGCCAAAGTGAAAGACTTCGCCCCGGCCCCCCTGTGGGCGTATGGCCGGCTCGTCGACGCCGGCGCCAGCGCCGTAGATCGTGACCGGCGTCGTTCCGTAAATGTTCTTCATCGACAGGGTGATCCCCGTGGCGGCGTGCTCCTTCAGCTTGGCGTTGGAAATGAATACGTCGCAATCCTCGTACGAATGGTTGAGGTCATAGCCCGGGAATACGATCCCGCCCCCGGGAACCATGAACCGCGAATATTTTTTTCCCCGTCCCAGGTAGTTCGTGTTCTCGAACTCCACGTTGGGAGCCGCGTTCAGGATATCCTCCGGCCGCCAGTTCTGGGCCAGCATGACCTCCTCCAGCGTCTCCGCCGTCGACCAGGGGCCCTCCAGCACGCGGATCCGGCGCGCCCCGGCCCTGCCCAGCAGGTGCACGCAGGCCCCGATCATTCGGGGATGCGACCAGAACGTGTCCTCCATCTTCGCGTTGCCCAGGCGCTGCCAGCGAACGCCGATGAAGTTCACCTTCATCGCGACCGTCTTCCCCTTCACCAGTTTCTCCAGGCCGCCCAGCTGGTCGAACATCCTTTGAAGGGTCGGGATGAGATCGGGGCCGTAATCCCCGCACTTCCCGATTGTGACCCTCCCCGCCGGGGGGTTGCCGGGCTGGCCCGGCGCGGGGCCTGCGAGGGAGGCGGCGGCAAAGCTGAGCGCGGGTCGCGCAAGAATATAACCAGCCGCCGCGCCGGCCCCGGCCAGCCACTCTCTTCTGCTGAGATCGCATTTCATGGGGGTTTCCTCCGATTCCTAGGCTTCCATTTTGACCGCGCCGTACACGGATATCCGGGGCAGATCGAGCTCCACCCCGCCGCCCTCCTGGGGGTCCCATTGAAGCGCCACCGGCGACGGGATCTCCGGGCTTACAAATCGCGCCGTTCGGTAGGGCGCCTTCAGATAGATGAGCGCATTGTCGCTCCCGGGGCGCCGCGAGTAGTTGAGCAGGTGAATCATTCCCTGCCGGCCCCGGGGGGAGACCTGGATAAAGCAGTTCATCGAAGCGCCGTTGTACAGCCGCGCCGGGTCGCCGCGGTGGCTCAGGATATTCTGGACATCCGCGCACGTGAAGTACGTGTCGGGGCTATCCTCCCTGGCGACAGCCATACGGCCCTTGCCGAGGGCGCGCAGGCTGAAGAGGAGGTACGCTTCCTCCGATGAGACCTCAAGCGGCGAGCCTTCCGGCTGCGGCCATTTGGAACGAACGAACAACGTCCCGCCCGCCTTGGCGAAGGCGACCAGCTTTTGCCGGAGTTCCGGGTCGGGCGCCTCCTGGTCCGCGTAGAATATCCCCTGCAGGCCGCCAAAGGATGCCGCCAGTGCCTGCGTTCTCGAAAGCACGCGAAACGGCTCGCGCAGCCGGGGAAGCAGATTGAGAAGATCCTCGCTGAACGTCCGGTCCGGTTCGGAAAAATTCGACAGGATTGCCAGCCGGCCCATCCGCTCGAAGCTCCAGGCCGTCTTGTCCTGCTCAAAGAAAGCCAATGCCGCCATTATCCGCTTCCAGGCATCCAACGATGGAGCGCTCCCGTCGGCCAGGCCCGCGCGCATCTGCTCGTCCAGCGATAGGACCCACCTTCCGCCATAGGCTTCAGCATCCGCCACGGTCAATAGGTAGTTCTCGACGGTCGGCTTCGCCTTTTGCGGAGGATCGACGAATATCCACGCCGGTTTATCCGGAGCCCGCGCCTTTGTCATCGCGAGCAGCGCTCCATTGGAATCCACCCACGGCAGATTCGTCGGCCCGCCGGTCGGAGTCTTTTCAAGCGGAACTCCGGGCCAGATGCCGTCGGCCACGCCCAGGACCGGGGAATCGGAGCCCCAGAGCGCCTCGCCTGCCTTTGTCCAGGCCATGACCGGGATGCCGGCATCCCCTGGCGGAACGGCGCCCATCGCAACTGCGGAAAGGCCCGCCGCTCTCGCCGACGCAATCGCGGCGGCCACGTCGGCCGGACCCTCGACCAATCCCACAAGACTCAAGCCCAATTGCCGCCCTCTTTCGAGCAGCGGCCTCAGGGCCCCCGGCTGCTCGGCGTCCGCCGGCAATCCCGAGGCCCAGCTCACGACCAGGGTATTGATTGGGGTGTCCCGCACCAGGTCCAACAGGGACGGGTCCTGCCACCGGCGCAAAACGCCGGCGATCTCCGGAGTGAATTCCTTTCCCTTCTGCCGCCTGGCAATGTCCAAGGGACCTGCCGCCCATCTCATCGGCATCGACTGTGCGCCAATTTTCATCGGTTTATAATTCCTCCCCAAAATGCGATCGGCCTCGACCTTCCATGAGAGCGCAGCCTCATGGGCATTCGGCTTCTACTATTAGCCATCCCCGCGTGCAATGGGGATTCATCGTTGTGTTTCTTATAGATATCGATCCGACCGGTCAAGCGCCAAACTCTTTTTGGTCTTTACATTACAAATTAAAAGCGCGTAAGGATGCATGCGCTTTTGTGCGGCGCATTTGCCCGATTTACCGCGACCCCCTCCGGCCTCCGCGCGATCGTCCATCCAGCCGATCCCGCATGGATGGGCCGGTTTCGCGGCTCCCCATCCCACGCGCATGAACACAACCGAACCACGAGCCCAACGATCCCGAATTGCGGCAATCGCCGGCGCAGCGGCCCTGCTGCTTGCCATTCCGGCGGCCGCTCAAACCGTTCGATACGAGGCCCAACAGGCCGGCAGCAAGCTCAGGATTGAAGGCACGTCCACCCTCCACGATTGGACGGTCGACAGCCCGGCGATCGGCGGCTTCATGGAGGCGGACAGCGGATTTCCGGAATCGGCGCTCAAGGACTCCAATGCCGCAAAGCCCAACGTTCATGCAGGACCACCTGGACATGGCCAAGTATCCCCGCATCGAATATCATCTGGTCGAACTGAAGCCGACGTCCGCCGCCGGCGCCGCCGGGCCGCTGAAGTTTGACGCCGTGGGCGCCCTGACGGTGTCGGGCACAACCCAGACGAACACGATGCCCGTGACAATCGAGCGCATCGACAAGACCAAGCTCAGGATCACCGGCTCAACCAAGCTGAAGATGACCGATTTTGGCGTGGAGCCGCCCGCACCGCGCATCCTCGGGATGCCCGTGATAAAGACGGGCGATGACATCAAGGTCAGCTTCGAGTGGCTCTTGGAGCCGAAGGCCGATTCCGCGGCGAAGCAATGATCGCGGATGGGACCTACCCGGTCAGTTTTGCGTAGGCCGCCGCATCGAGGAGATTCCCGGCTTCGGATGGGCTGGACGGCTTGAGCCTTAGAATCCAGCCGCTTTCGTACGGATCCCGGTTGAGCGTCTCGGGGGCCTTGTCGAGCGCGGTGTTCACCGCGACGACGGCCCCTCCCACCGGAGCGTAGACGTCCGATGCGGCCTTGACCGACTCGATCACGCCGAACGGCTCGCCCGCCCTCAGCTGCGCCCCGACCTTCGGCAGCTGGACGTACGTGATGTCGCCCAGAGAATTCTGGGCATAGTCGGAGATGCCGACCGTGACGGTTCCGTCGCCTCCGGTTTTCAGCCACTCGTGGGTTTTTGCGTAGCGAAGTTCGTTCGGGACGTTGCTCATGGAAAATTCAGCCCTTCTTCAATTCCACAAAAGGCGGTTTGACAAGCCGCAGGGCGATTCGCGAACCGCGAATATCGACGGCAAGCGGTTGCGACACGAAGGGCGCCCCCACAATCGCCGAGCCGATCGCCTCGTTCAAAATCGGCGACAGGGTCCCGGAAAGGACCCGTCCCGCCGGGGCGCCGTCGGGGCCTACGACAACGGACTCGCCGCGCACGATCCGCCTGTCCCCGGTCCTGAAGTGGACAACCTTGTTCGGCCCCCCGTTTTCCTTTTCGGCGAGAAGCGCTGACCGGCCGACAAAATCGACGCCCTTGTCCAGCTTGACCGTCCAGCCGATCCCCCCCGTCAGCGGCGAGATGTCCCGCGCGATCTCATGGCCGTACAGCGGATAACCCGCCTCCAGGCGGAGGCTGTCGCGGGCCCCCAGTCCGCACAGTTCAAGGCCGTGAACGGCGCCGGCGGCAAGAAGCGCCTCGGCCATTCGAACGGCGTGGCCCGCCGCGACGCGCAATTCAAACCCGTCCTCCCCGGTGTATCCCGTCCGGCTGATGAGGCATTGCATTCCCGCGACCGGCGCCTCCGCAAAGTGGTAGGTCTTCACCGCGTCAAGCTTCGCATCGGTCATCGATTGAACGATTGCCGGGGCCCGCGGGCCCTGCACGGCGAGCAGCGCATAGTCGCCCGAGAAATCGGAGATCGCCACGTCAAATCCCGCCGACTGCTCCCGGATCCAGGCCAGATCCTTCGACGCGTTGCTCGCGTTCACAATGAGAAAAAAACTTTCCGGGCTTAACTTGTAGACCAGGAGGTCATCCACGACCCCGCCGTCCGGGTAACACACCGGGGAATAAAGCGCCCGCCCGGGCACGAGTCTGGCCACGTCGTTGGTCACGAGGCGATTCAGGAACCCGGCCGCGTCCGGTCCGCGCACGCCGACCTCGCCCATGTGGCTCACATCGAAGAGGCCCGCGGCGCGGCGCACCGCCTTGTGCTCATCGAGGATGCTTCGGTACTGGACAGGCATCTCCCAGCCGGCAAAGTCCACGAGCCGCGCCCCGTGCGCGGCATGAAATTCGCGCAACGGCGTGCGCTTGAGTTCGCCCATGAGGGACAGTAGTTGCGGGTCGCCGCCGCTGCGCAAGGCTGTTTTCTACCCCGGAAGGGGGCTCTGCGGAAAGGCAATTGCCAGCCCGGGGACAGCCTCTAGACTTCCCGGATGCACTGGCTTGTCCTCGCGATCGCATGCACGCTGGCACTTTCCTTCATCTGCTCCCTTTTCGAGGCGATCATCCTGAGCACAAGCGTCGCGGAGATCGAGGCGTTGAAGAAATCGCGGCCGCGGCGCGGGCTGGCGCTCGAGACCCTCAAGCACGGGATTGACGAGACCATCTCGACCATCCTCACCCTGAACACGATCGCCAATGGAATCGGCTCGGTCATCGTCGGCGCCCTGGGCGCACGCCTCTTCAGCCCGAGGATCTTCGTCTTCGCCGCGGCGGCCTACGGAGCCCTGCTTCTCGTCGGGACCGAGGTGCTGCCCAAGAATCTCGGCGTCGTTTACCGCACGCGGCTCCAGCCGCACGTCGTCTATCCATTGCTCTGGCTCCGCCGCGCGCTGTCCCCCCTTACCTGGCTCTGCAACCTCGCCATCCGTCCGTTCGTCCGCGGGCCCGCGCATCTGCACCGCTCCGACGAGGAGATCATCCTGCTGGCCGAGCTCGGGGCCAAACAGGGGACGCTCTCGAGGAGCGAATCGAACATCATCACCAACGCCCTGTCGCTCGACGAGGTGCGGATCTCCTCCGTCATGACGCCCCGCTCCGTGGTCACGGCGTTGCGCCGCGCCGCCACCGTCAGCGAGGTGTTCCAGGAGTATCCCAACCTCCCTTTCGGCCGGATGCCCGTTTATGGCAAGGGCCTGGACGACATCGTGGGGCTCGTCCGCCGGCGCGACCTCCTGAAGGCCAAGGCGAACGACCAGGACCAGATGCTCGTCGAACAGCTCATGGGCGAGATCCAGTTCGTTCCCGAGACGGCGACGCTCGGCAACGCCCTGCAGGTGTTCCTAAAGGCGCACCAGCAGCTACTCGTTGCGGTGGATGAATTCGGTGCGACCGCGGGGGTCGTGACGATGGAGGATGTGATCGAGCAGCTTCTCGGCCGCGAGATCTTCGAGAAGGACGATCTCGCCGTCGACATGCGCGAACTCGCCCGCGCCAAGCAATTGAAGATGGCGCGCCCCCGCGCCCGCGCCGATCACCCCGTCGCCGGAACCTCCCCCGCCCCAAAGGCCTGACCCATGCCCCTCGCCTTCTGGGTTCATCATCTCGACCGCTTTCTCGGGCCCCATTGGGGTGAAATCGGGATCCGATACTACGGGCTGGCATTCATTCTGGGATTCCTGGCGGCCGCCGGCCTTCTCCGGCTTTATTGGCGCGCGGGCCGCTCGCAGCTTCCCGCCGCGCGGATCCCCGATCTCATGGTGGCCGTCGTCCTCGGGACCCTGATCGGGGGAAGGCTCGGCTATTTTCTCCTCTATCACCCGGGCTGGCTCGTCACCGATCCGCTCCTGGTTCTCCGGGTGTGGGAGGGCGGCATGGCGAGCCACGGCGGGATGGTGGGGGTGACGATCGCCCTCGTCTGGTTCGCCCGCTCGGAGAAGATTCCGTTTCTGCACCTGGGCGACCTTCTCGTTTCGGCGGCTCCGGCCGGCCTTTTCTTCGGAAGGGTCGCCAATTTCATCAACGGCGAGCTTTGGGGAAAGCCGACCCGCGTTCCCTGGGCCGTCATTTTTCCCGATAGCGCCGAGCCCGGGACTCCCCTTCTCCCAAGGCACCCATCGCAGCTCTACGAGGCGGGCCTGGAGGGGATTCTCCTCCTTTGTTTCATGCAATGGCGCTTCTGGAAGAGCGACGTCGTTCGCAGGAAACCCGGCCGGCTGTCCGGGGAATTCCTCCTGGCCTACGCGGTCGCCCGCGCGATCGGGGAAATCTTCCGGGAGCCCGACGCGGGGCTCATCCTCGGCCTCAGCCGGGGCACATTCTATTCCATATTCCTTGTGGCCGCGGGAATCGGGCTGATCCTCCACGCGGAATGGAGGTTCCGGGAGTCGGGTCCCGGCTGAGGCGATCCCGGTCCGGCACCGCTACGAATTCTGTTTGAGAAGGATCAACCAGCGTTCCCAGGCCCTCAGGTTGGCCCTCTTGTTGGCGGGCGTCCCCGCCGGATCCTCGCCGGAACGCATGAATCCGTGGCCGGCGCCCTCGTAGGTCACGGGCTCGTACGTTTTCCCCGCCTTTTTCATGATGTCGGTCGTTGCCGCCACCGTTGAGGTGACCCGCGCGTCATTTCCGCCGTAAAAACCGTACACGGGGCAGAGAATCCGCGCGATGGAGTCGAAATCCGTCGGAGCGGTCCCGTAAAATACAAACGCCGCCTTCAGGCCCGCCCGGCTGGTCGCGAACCGAAACGACTGTCCGCCGCCCCAGCAGAATCCGGCGACGAAGAGTTCGCCGTTTGAAGCGGGCAGGCTCAAACCGTAATCCGCCGCCGCATTGAGGTCCCCGGTCACCTGGTCCTGAGGCAGCTTCGAGACGGCCTTTGTGACGGAATCCTGGTCCGGAAAATCGCTCGTGCCGCCGCCGCCTGGGGCGAGCCCCGAGACGAGGTCCGGCGCGATCGCGATATAGCCCGCGGCGGCCACCTGGTCGGCTTCGTCGCGCGCCCAGTCGGAGAGCCCGAAGATTTCGTGGATCAGAAGGA
The DNA here is from genome assembly GCA_050015855.1 of Opitutaceae bacterium. Classification (GTDB taxonomy): domain Bacteria; phylum Verrucomicrobiota; class Verrucomicrobiia; order Opitutales; family Opitutaceae; genus Palsa-1447. Next base: position 16,974 of record JBEKAO010000069.1, read on the forward strand.
CGACCGGCGCCTTGTCCTTGACCTCCGGGTACACGACGAAGCACTGCACGGTGCGGTCTCCATTTTTGACCGTCACCCACTCCCGGTGGCGCGGGGAGGCGTTTATTTTCGCCTTCGCCCAATCCTGCGCCGAGGCGGTCGAGGCAAGGGCAATGGCACACAAGAACACGATCGATCTATGAAGCATGGGGTATCCTTTGCCGTGACCATAAAGGAATTGCGCAAAGACGCAAACTCGCCGCGAGGTTCCCTGTCTGCGCGGCAAGCCGCAGTCAGGACACCGCGGGCCGCATAACGCGCGCTTGACGCAAACCCTCGAAGTTGAAACCGTCTCCCCTCCCGCGGATTGCCCTCATCGTCTAACGGTTAGGACGGGGCCCTCTCAAGGCCCAAATAGGGGTTCGATTCCCCTTGAGGGCGCCATTTGGCGCTAAGGCACTTACAAAAGAGTGTAACTGGAATGTAACTACGGGTAGGGTCGCGGCGGCTTCCAAATGGCGGAGCGCAGCGAGCGGACGGCGGCCAACAGGACGCCGCCGTGCAGCAAGCGGGAGGTTCCCCGCCCTTGAGGGCGGGGGAAGGGGCGTGGGTGTTCCATGACGGCGGCCGCGACGATGCCGGGCGGAGCGCTGGATGCGGCCGCGTTAGCGGCCGCGCCGGCGCCCGCCGGCATTCCTTGTCCCCCGAATGGACAACTCAAACAAGGCAATGGCTGGAAGAGTGGCGCGAATGCTTCGAAGATTCTGCAGTTGGAAATCGATGGGGCGGCGCGGAGATTCGGCACGGACCATGTGGGTATGCTGACATTATCGTTCCCCGATGAGGTCCATGACATGGTGGAGGCTTCACGGCGGCTCAATTCGCTATTTACGGGGGCGCTGAGGGAGCGATTCGTCCAATTCGTCACGGTTCTTCAACGGCACAAACGGCATGGCCTGCACGCGCACACTGCGGTAGTCGTCGATTGGGATATCAGGGGCAATCTTAGTTGGGAGGCATTAAAACGGCGACAGTATGGGTCAGCACCACGGCGCTTGAGGGATGAGTGGGCGTTCCTGCGGGACCTCCTTCCCCGTTATGGCTTCGGGCGGCATGAACTATTGCCCATGCGCGGCCATTCTGAGGGCCTAGGACGCTACCTAGCGCGCTACCTATCCAGGGAGCTGGGTACGAGGCGCAAAGGCGACAGGGGAGCCCGGTTGGTGCGCTATTCGCAATCCTGGGAGCGGGTCGTCGTCGGACCGTTCACGTGGAATGATCGGCGTACCCAACGGGCCAGGGAGCGGGCTGTCGAACTGGCGATTCGTCTTTGGGGCTCCTGGGGCAAAATGTTACGGGACGTTGGGCCGAACTGGAAATATCACTTACTACGGACACTGTACTGCGGCCCGGAGTATGATGGCATTGTGACCACGGCGGAACATGACCTTGAGTTTTACGCGGGTGTGCAGTTCGCTTTGGATGAGGCGTGGAAAGCGCATGACCGACGTAGGGCGGACTCCGAGCGGGATTACCCTTGGCTTGCCTGCGGTCGGAGTTCTCACATATAGCTGTTGATGGCTGGCCGGCGCGCGTGCCGTGGCGACCGGTGAACTGTGTGGAGTTTCGCGTTGTGCTCGATCGAGGGGGACGATAACGTAAGCTGAATGCAGGTCAATCAACGACGGTTCTTATGAATACTTATTCCCGCCGGCTCAGAGACATTATGAACGCGCATCGTGGGCTAAGGTGCATTGTGAATGTCTGTCGTCGAGTCAAAGTCTATGTTTATGGAAAGCATCCCCTTCTTTCTTCATCGGATGTCTCGCATCAGGAAAAAAGCCTTCTTAGAAGGGTTTCCACTCAAATCGATCAATCGGACTCAATGTGGCAAGGTGATGCTTTCCGATATCTGTCTGTTGGTCTTTCGGCCGCACGCTGCATTGAAAAAGCGCTTCGCTCTGTGAGCAAAGAATCTGAAGTTGGCTCCATTCTTGATTTCCCGTGCGGCCACGGGCGAGTCCTAAGATTTCTGCGAGCAAGGTTTCCGGATGCGGATATCGCTGGCGCGGAAATTGATGGGAGCGCTTTAGACTTCTGTCGTCGAACATTCTCTATCGTTCCATTTTTATCAAAGATACATTTCGGTGATATAGAGCTGCCGCGCCGATTTGACCTCATTTGGTGCGGCTCTCTTTTCACACACATCGAGGAGCAGCGCGCGAGCGATCTTCTTCGGTTTTTTTACGACCATCTGTCGGATCAAGGGTTGTGCGTTTACACCACTCACGGCGGGCGTTGCATAGAATGGGTACAGGGAAAAGAAGCTACATACGGGCTTTCGGCAGATGGACAGCAAAAGTTAATTCGAGAGTTTCAATCGAAAGGTTACGGATACGCCGATTACCCAAATGAGTCCGGTTACGGTATCTCGGCTGTCACCCACCAACGGATGTGTGAGTTGGCAAAAAGCATCATTGGATGGGATGAAACGCTATTCTTGGAGCATGGTTGGGACGACCATCAAGATGTGTATGCTTTCCACAGGACGGTGTAGAAGTTGTCTGCGTGCGGGCGTGGCGGTGGAAGTTGGGTGAAAAGAGGGGCTCTTGCCGCATTCGCGGCGTGGTTGACATTCAAGCGCAAACATGCTCTTTTCGGTCAGCCCTTAAGATAATAAAATCCGATACCGTGGCCGCTCTTCAAGCTCGGAGGAGCGGGCCTTACATGGATCGACAAATATGCGTTCCGAGCTGCGGGGCAGCAACAGGCCGTAAGCCATGTGTAGCTGTCGCTGTGCGTTGGTCCGGCCAGAACCCGCAGAAAAAATGGAAACAGGAACTTCAGGGCAAAAAAACGGCCGGGCGGCGTCCGAAAGGATTACCGACCCCGACATGATTCTATCAACGGCAAAAGCTCAAGCGGCTGCCATCGGTGTATCGCGGTGGACCATTCAAGCAATGCGGCGCGCGGGCCGCGCATTAAACGACCTCCTCGGGCGCTATGTGACGCGCAGGGACTTGCACGCTTGGCTTAGGCGGCATCCTGATTTCGTCGCGTCGCGTTGGTTCCCCCGAAAGACAAAGCTTCCGTACAAAGCTTTAAGTCTTTCGGCGCAAGGCGCTGGTAAATCCGGTGAATAAGTGCGTTCGCATGTCCCACGTAGGCCATCGCCTGTTGGATAGGAACTCCAGCTCGTGCCATCCGGGTTATTACGGTCACTCGGGTGCAGTGAAAACACACGTGAGGGCAGACGCCAGACCAGTTCCGTTCGGGACGTCCCTTAAAGAACCAATGCCACTGCTTGCTGACCATTTTTGGGAGTGTGCATGTGCGGTCTGCACCGGTGGCTTTCAGTCGCTGGATGAGGTCCCTTAATCCGTCATGAAGGAGCGTAGTGAAAACTTTGTTACGTTTCGCGTGAAACATGATCTGACTATGGGTCAGGTCAATGTCGTCGAGAGGCAAACTTGTCTCCCGGAGTCGGCAGCCTTGATGGATGGCAACTTCAAAACAAATGGTCATCCATTGGTCTTGCAGAGGCAGGTGCCCTTCCCTTTTGGCCAGGGCTGCGCGGATGGTCGCAATGTCCTGGTCGGTCATTTCATCCTTCTCGGGCGGTCTGTCCCTCTTGATTCCCAATCGTTCAAGTGGGCTCGCCAAGACGAAGCCTCGGTGGACAGCCTCGCGCATGACGCGGCTAAGAAAGCGCACTTCGGCAAGGGCTGTGTTGTGCGAGGGGTGCTTTTTCGAAACCCGTTTCGTTTGGCTGGTGCGCCATTTGAGGTAATCCAATGCAAGCTGGTAAGTGACTCCTTGAGGACCGGCAATTTGTCGCTCTTCCAGAAAGGCATGGACCCAGGTCCATCGGAGCGTTTCGCATTGAAGTGTGCGCGCGCAATCGCGGTGCTTCAGGGCAAGCCATTCATCAACCCAAGACTCCCATCGAGCAGCCGGCGCAATCTCGCGGGCAGCTCTGGCCTCTTCGGACAAAGGCCGCGCCATCGCCAGGGCGTTTTTGCGCCCGGCCGGATCGTCATGTCGAAACTCGGAGCTCTTGTATTTGTAAGTCAGCTTCACCGGGTCCCAGTATTTAATCCACCAGTACGGCGAGTTCGCTCGTTTGTAGATGCACACGCCAGTCATAATGGCTGTAACACAGTGTAACTCGTGCCACCTTACAACAACAAACAACCCCTGCTAAACACCTAGTGTTCACAAACAAACAAATGTACTCGCTAGTAATAGGGGTTCGATTCCCCTTGAGGGCGCTCTTTTCAGAGTGAAACTGAAGAGCGCACACAGAACGCACACACTCGGGCACTAAAAACCCCGCCGAGCGAGCGAATCGCAGCACTTACTTGAGCCCCATCACGAGTCCGATGATTCCGACCGCGATTAATGCGCCATGTAGGGCGGCCATGTAAACGAACCAGCAAAGCAATCTAATGTTACCCTTATCGGCCGAGAGCGCATCATGTTTCCCGCGTTCTGCCGCTCTTCGCATCATCCATCGAAGGGGGCCCCAATACGGCGCGATTAGTAGGGCGCTCATCTCTTTAGGCCGGGCCCTGGCGGCAGCGACGATTGCCTTTCCATCTTCAGACTCCATTTCCCCATAAAGGGCCTCGACGAGCTCCAGCCTCGTTGTGATAGCCACTCCAAGGCCAAGTATCACCATTCCGGTCATCAACGACACCACCAAGCAGACGATGCCGAAAAACAGATGATTGTCGGTGGGCATCCAAAACCGGCCATTGATGGGCACGTGAAAACCGGCCACGAGGAGGACGATGAACGTCCTCAACGTGATCGAACAAGAAACAGTATTGGCCTTGTTGCGGCGCGGCTGAGTGTCTGGGGCCGCCAAAACCGGCCAAAACGCCCACCGGCTCTGAGATCGAGGGATTGGAGGCAAAACCGGCCAAAATGCCCACGGGGGCATGCGTGGCCTACCAGGTGCCGATTACCGAGTGGATGGAACTGGGGTGGACGGCACGGAAGATCCATCAGGTTTTGGTTCAGGAGCACGGGTTTGAACGCGGGTACGACCAGGTAAAGCGCTATGTGCGGCGGCTCGGCCGGATAACAGTGTTGCCGTTCCGGAGGATGGAGTCCGGGCCCGGAGAGGAAGCTCAGCTGGACTTTGGCAAGAGTTGTCCGGTGATCGGGTTCGATGGGAAGAGGCGCTGGCCGTGGATCGTGCGGATTGTGCTGTCCTGCAGCCGGCGGGCCTATAGCGAGGCAATATGGCGGCTGGATACCACGAGTGTTTTGGCCGTGATCGAACGGGCCTGGCTGCACTTTGGCGGAAGTCCGGCCAAGCTGGTGATCGACAACTTCAAGGCGGCGATTGCGCACGCCGAATGGAGCGAGGCAATCCTGACGCCGCGAATGGCCGAGTTTGGCCGCCACTATAGCCTGGCCGTCCTGGCCTGCGCTCCGCGCCGGCCGGAGCACAAGGGCAAGGTGGAGGCCGGGATCCATTACGTACAACTGGCTCTGCGTGGCGAAGCCTTCCCCACGCTCGAGGCGATGAACCTGTTCCTGGCCCAATGGGAAAGCACCGTGGCTGACGTGCGCATCCACGGCACGACCAAGGAACAGGTGCTGCATCGTTTTGAACGGTTGGAGCGCTCGGCACTGCGGCAGCTGCCAGCTGAGCGCTTCCCGCTCTTCCAGGAAGGCCGTCGCTCGGTGCAGACCGACGCCTACGTCGAAGTCGGCAAGGCGTATTACTCGGTGCCGCCAGAGTACGTCGGCCGCGAAGTGTGGGTGCGCTGGGATGATCGGATGGTCCGCGTCTTCGACGAGCGCTTCCAGGCCGTGGCCGTGCATCTGCGAGGCGAACAGGGCAGCTTCACCACGACGGCCAACCACATCGACCCGCGCAAGCGCAGCCGCCGAGAACTGGGTCGGGAAGCGCTTCTGGCGGCCCTGGCGCTGATCGGACCCCGCACAGTGAACTGGGGCGAGGGCGTCCTCGCCGCCCGTGGGTTGGAAGGCGAGCGGGCCCTGGTCGGCGTCGCCGAACTCGGCCGTCAGTACGGCGCTCCCGTCCTGGAGGCCGGAGCTGAGCGTGCGACGGCCGCCGGGCAGTGGCACCTGCCGGAACTGCGCGACCGGTGCCGCCAACTGGCGCTCCAGCGCCGCGACGGTGTCGTCCTCACCCAGCGCCATCCCTTGATACGGGATCTGCAGGATTACGCCGGTCTGGCCCCGTTTCCTCATGAACCTCAATCCGCTCAAACAACGTCTGCGTAAACTGCGGCTGTCGGGCCTCGCCAATGCCTTGGATGTGCGCCTCCAGGAGGCACAGTCCAGTCGCCTGCCACCCGTCGAACTGCTGGAGCTGCTCGTCGAAGACGAGCTGACCGTCAGAGCCGACCGCCATCTGGCCCGCGGCATCAAGGCGGCCGACTTCCGCGAACTCAAAACGATCGACAGCTTCGACTTTGCCTTCAACCCCTCGCTTCCGGCCAAGCTGATCCATCAGCTCGCCACCGCCGCCTTCGTCCGCAGCCACGAGGACGTGCTGCTCATCGGGCCGCCCGGCGTTGGCAAGAGCCATCTCGCTCAAGCCTTGGGCCTATGCGCCCTCAAAGCCGGCCATAGCGTCTATTACCGTTCGATCTTCGACCTGGTCCGCGATCTGGCCGACAAGGAAACCGCCCCGCTCAACGACCGCCAGCTCGCCCGGTACCTCAAAGTGGACCTGCTCATCATCGACGACATGGGCATCAAGCAGCTCCCCGCCCGCGCCGGCGAACTGCTCTTCGAGGTCGTGCTCCGGCGCTACGAGAACCGCTCCACCATCATGACGTCCAACCGGCCGATCTCCGACTGGGGCTCGCTCCTGGGCGACGTCCCCAGCGCCTCGGCAATCCTCGACCGCTTTTTGCATCACGCCCATGTCCTAACCCTCGAAGGCCGTTCCTTCCGGCTAAAAAACAAAACCAAGGACCGCGCCAACCCTGACACCTAACGAGGTGGAGGCGAGGGGCCGCAATCCGCCGCTACACTTACGTGTTGCGGCTCGGCCCCTCTCCTCCACGCCTCCTCTCCCCACAAAAGCCTTGTCCACTCAACCCTCTTTGGTCATCCCTCTGCCGTCCTCCTCGTGGCCGGTTTTGACATGCCCATCAATGGCCGGTTTTGGGATGCCCACCGACA
>JBEKAO010000070.1:0-11784 GCA_050015855.1 Opitutaceae bacterium
TCTCGGCGCCGACGTGCATTTCAAGGTCGCGCGCGAATTCGTCGAGCGGGTCCAGGCCCAGTGCGTGGGCCAGGACGTCCTCAAGGGAGTCACGCCGGGCCAGCAGATCATCAAGATCATCCATGACGAACTGGTGCGGCTTCTGGGCGAGGGGGCGAACGAGCTCAGCACCGCCAGGCCGCTCAAGGTCCTGCTCGTGGGCCTGCACGGGTCGGGAAAGACGACCTCCGCGGCGAAGCTCGGCCGCCTGCTCAAGAAGCGCGGCTATCGCCCGGCCCTCGTGGCGGGCGACGTCCACCGCCCGGCCGCGATCGATCAATTGGAGATCCTATCCAAGCAGGAGGAGCTCGGATTTTATGCGGACCGCCTCTCCAAGGACGTGCCCGCGATTGGCGGGGCGGCCCTGGCCGCCGCCCAGGCCGCCGGCGCGGATGCGATCATCTTCGACACCGCGGGACGGCTTCAAATCGACCAGGACCTGATCGAGGAGGTGAAGCGCCTGCGCGCCCGCGTCCAGCCCGACGAGGTCCTTCTCGTCGCGGACGGCGCCCTCGGGCAGGAGGCCGTCCATGTCGCCAAGGCCTTCCACGAAGCCCTCCAGCTGACCGGCCTCATCCTTACGAAGCTCGACGGCGACGCGCGCGGCGGCGCGGCCCTTTCCATCAAGTCGATCACCGGGGTCGGGATCAAGTTTGTCGGCACGGGCGAAAAATCCGCCGATTTCGACACGTTCTATCCGGACCGCCTCGCCTCGCGCATCCTGGGAATGGGCGATGTCGTGTCGCTCGTCGAGAAGGTCCAGGAGGCCGTCGACGAGAAGGAGGCCGGGAAAATGGCCGAGAAGCTCCGCAAGGCGGACTTCAACCTGGAGGACTTTCTTTCGCAGATGCAGCAGGTCAGGAAGATGGGCTCGATGGAGAGCATCCTCGGGATGATGCCCGGCATGAGCGGAATGAAGCTCGGGGACGGCGCCGAGGGCCAGATGGCCCGTGCCGAGGCGATCATCCAGTCGATGACGGTCCAGGAGCGCAGAAAGCCCGACATCCTGAACGGGAGCCGGCGGCAGCGGATCGCGGCGGGATCCGGGGTGAAGATCGCCGAGGTGAACCAGCTCATCAAGCAGTTCCAGCAGATGCGCCAGATGATGAAGATGTTCAAGGGCGGGGGCGCCCGGAAGATGATGCGCCAGATGGAAGCCATGAAGGGCAAGGGCGGGCTGCCGGGGATGTGAGCCGACCGGGCTACTTCAGAAGATAACGTCCGTTCTTTTGGGTGCCGACGCGTCGCACCATACCTGCGGCGATCAGCGGGCGAAGAAGGTCCATGGCACCCTGCTTCGAAACGCGAAGACCATCCCATAACTCCCGCGGGCTCAGACTGCCGCGCACCCGCAGCAATTCGAGCAGCTCCTCTTGCCGCGGGCGCAGTACGACTTTCTTTTTCCCGAGGGATGCGGACAGGTTTTGAATACGCTTCCAAACACGCTCGAGGGTCTGCTGCAGCCCCTCTGCGCAGTACTCGATCCACGAGGTGAGGTCCTCGGCATTAGCCCGGACGCCTTGAAGCGCGGCATAATAACGCGGCCGATCCTCCCAGTAAAACTCATCGACCGAGAAGATATGATGGGAGTCGAAGCCGCGCCGATAAAGATCCCAAAGCGCCAACGCTCGCCCAGTGCGGCCATTGCCGTCCGCAAAAGGGTGGATCGACTCAAACCGGTGGTGAACGATTGCCGAGCTGAGAATGGGTGAGAGCAAAAACGATTCGCCATTCCACCAGTCCAAAAGTTCGGACATCAGGCCGGACACCTCTTCGGGTGGCGGCGGTATATACGCCCCAACCCGCACCTGGATGATGCGGTAGCGCCCGGCGTTGCCTTGATCCATTACCTCGCCGGCCACAATCTTGTGAAGGCGAAATACATCTTCATGCGTCAGCCGCTTTTTGGCCGATCCCTTCTCGATATGCCGAAGGGCGGCAAAGTAATTGACCACTTCCCGCCGGATCCGACCCGCGACCGGAAGCGTCGCGCCTTGTTCGACCGCCCGGACCTGTTCAAGCGTAAGCGGATTTCCCTCAATCGCCGTGGAGGAATGGGCATTCCGCGCCCGCGAATCCTTCTGCAAAGCCGGAATCCAAGGCACCTGTACGGTGGCGCCTTGAATGCGCTCCCGCAGGACCGAAATTGCCTCGACCCGGGTGAGCAAGGCTGGACTTATCTGGAAGCGCGGCTGGTAGCTCATCGTGTGAATTGTCCCGCTGGGTCAAGTATGAGTCAAGCCATAAGTCAAGCGGATCAACCGCCGCCCGATCCCAAAAAAGGTCAATCGGCGATGTTGCCAAACATTGCCATTATAAAACATTGCCAGCTATGGCATCATCGATTGGCGACATGTGCTAACTCATTGGTCAGCTAACATCCTCCCCAGATGCGCCAGATGATGAAGATGTTCAAGGGCGGGGGCGCCCGGAAGATGATGCGCCAGATGGAAGCGATGAAAGGCCGGGGCGGGTTTCCGGGAACTTGAAGCGAATGGCCTGCCGCCCGGCCGCATCGAATCTGGTTGCATACACACAAAACCGGATCTTTATGTGTATATCATGAAACGAACGAACATTGTTCTGGACGAAGCGCTCGTGCGCGAGGGTCTGAAGTCAACCGGCTTGAAGACTCGGCGAGCCCTGGTGGACCTTGCGCTTCACGAGCTGGTCCGCAGGGAAAGGCAGCAGGGCCTGCTCGCCCTAAAGGGCAAGGTGCATTGGGAGGGCGATCTGGCGGCAATGCGACGGAAGCGGGCGGCGTGAACGTCCTGGTTGATTCGACCGTTTGGATCGATTTCCTGCGCGGCAGGGAGAACGATTCGACCGCAAGACTGGAGAAGTGCATACAGGATCGCGACGACCTTTGCTGCTGCGGTTTCGTCGTAACGGAAGTCCTGCAAGGAATTCGGGAGGAGCGGGAGTATCGTGAAACGCGGCAGCGTTTCGCCGACCTGCTTTATCTTCCCGACGATCGCTCGACCTTCGAATTGGGGGCCACGATCTATCGGGAATTGAGAAGCAAGGGTGTAACGATCCGAAACTCGATTGACTGCCTGATCGCCGCCATCGTCGTGCAGCATGGAGTCAATTTGTTGGAGAATGATCGCGATTATCGCTCCATCGATCTGCATTTCCCGCTTAATCGCCTCTAGCGGGCTGTTGTGCGCGCTTCGGACGACGACCCCGGAAAAATAGGCCGGGTAATGGCACCAGTGCATGGCGGGCTGCCCGGGATGTGGACCCTTGGGCAATCGGAATGGAGTGACCATGAAAATCCCGCATTGACTGCGGGATTTTCATGGTCACTCTTCAGGTATGATTGATCGATCCGCAGATCGTCTGGCGGTCCGGGCCGCCCTGAAACGCAGCCGCGTGGTCACCCTGCTGGGACCACGCCAATGCGGCAAGACGACGCTAGCGCGGGAATTTGTGGCCCCGGATTCCCTCAACTATTTCGATCTTGAGGATCCGGCAAGCCTGGCGCGTCTATCGGAACCCGACATGGCGCTTCGGCCATTGAAAGGCCTGGTCGTGATCGATGAAGTTCAACGCCGCCCGGGATTGTTTCCGCTCCTGCGCGTCTTGGCCGACCGGCGTCCCCTGCCCGCCCGTTTCCTGATTCTGGGCAGCGCCTCGCCTGAGCTTCTTCGCCAGTCGTCCGAAACTCTTGCGGGCAGGACCGAAACTGTGCCATTGGAAGGTTTCCGCCTTGGCGATCTGGGTGCGTCCGCACAGCCCCGCCACTGGATTCGAGGCGGCTTCCCCTTGGCGTTTACCGCCCGCAACGAAGGCGATTCCATCGCCTGGCGAAAACAGTTCCTGCAGACATTTCTGGAGCGCGATCTGCCGCAGTTGGGCATTCAGATTACGGCTGCCGCGCTGAACCGCTTTTGGCACATGGTGGCGCACTATCACGGACAGACTTGGAATGCGGCCGAGTTTGCTCGTGCGCTGGCCGTCAACGAATCCACCGTACGCAGATATCTTGATCTTCTAAGCGGTGTGTTCATGGTCCGCCAATTGCCGCCTTGGTTCGAGAATCTCGGAAAGCGCCAGGTCAAGGCGCCGAAGGTGTATGTCCGGGATAGCGGGCTGCTGCATACCCTGCTTGGCATTAGTAGCGCGCGCGAGCTGGCCCTTCATCCCAAAGTTGGCGCATCGTGGGAAGGCTATGCCGTCGAGGAGGTGATCAAAGCCCTGCGACCCGATGCGGCGTACCATTGGGCGACCCATAACGGAGCCGAAATCGACCTTCTACTGCTCCACGGTGGCCGTCGCATCGGGATCGAATGCAAGCGCAGCGATGCACCGACCCTGACTCCGTCGATGCGGATCGCCTTGGCCGATCTCAAGCTAAACGAACTGAAGGTAGTATATCCCGGCGAACGCAGCTATCGTCTCGCTCCGGACGTGGAGGTTGTTCCGCTCCGCGCGCTTGTCGGAGCAAGGTGAGTTGCGTGCCCGCGCAATGCGGCGATCATCTCTGCCGGGGAGGTGATAGAGCCGCGCGCCTCTACGATTTCAGCTTCGCAAGCAATTGAGCCTCGAAGACCTCATATACAATGCCTCGTTCTTCGACAAATATTGCCTCGATCGTCCCCGGGTCGGAATAGCGAAAAATCAGCCGAAATTTGCCAATGCGAAGACGGTAATAGCCGGTTAGCGCCTGTTCCATGGCTCGAATATCACCTCGCTCCCGTTCCAGTTCCCTCAGCGCCCGCTTGAGCGCCCGGCGGGGTTCCGGTGCCTGGCGGCGGATGAATTCGAGAATCTGCTCCCCTACGCGAACATTATGCATCAGTCCGGAATGTCATCGATCGAGTAAAACTTGGATTTTCCAGCCTGATTGTCCCTAATTGCCTTCATCGCTGCCGGATTCGCAAGGATCTCCATCGTCTCGACAAGAGCGCTCATGCGCTCTGAACCGATGACGTAAGCGACCGGCTCATCGCGCTTGGTGATCGTCGCCACGCGGCCCGCCTGGGCCTCTTTGACCACGCGTGGAAAATTCGCCTGCCCCTCTGTGATCGAGTACGTAGATGACATGCCGTATCTATGTAGCAATATACAATCCTCGTCAAGCGTAGGGATCGACGCCGGCATCTTTACATCCGCCCCGGTCGACGCCAGACAACCTGCATGACCGCGATCCATTCCCGGCCGCTTCTGGCCATGGCGGGCGTCAGCCTCCGATTCGGCGATCGCCTGGTCTTCCGCAACACGGACTGGACCTTCGCCCGTAACCAGCAATGGGCCGTCGTCGGGGCAAACGGCTCCGGCAAGTCGCTCTTCGCCCGGGGGCTCGCAGGGAAGCTCCCCGTCGTCCGCGGAGAATTCCGGTACCACTTCCGGCTGCGGGGCCGCCACAGGTGGACTCCGCAAGCGGCGGTGGCCCAGGTTTCATTCGAGCAGCAGAAGCTTTTTGCCGGGGGCGCTCCGTCGGCGGCCCGCTGGTTCAGCCTCGAGGATGAGGGATCGGCCACGGTCCGCCAGTTCCTCTCCCAGGATTCCATCGAGGACCGGAACCCGTACGAGGTTCTCCGGCGCGCGCGGCCTTCGGTCGCAGCCTTCGGCCGCCATTTGCGCCGGGTTTTGCGCCTGCTTGCTATCGCCCCCTTGCTCGACCGCAGCCTCCTGTCGCTGTCGAACGGGGAGATGCGCAAGGCGCTGCTCGCCCGCGCCCTGCTGCGGCGGCCCCGGCTGCTGATCCTGGACGATCCGTTTTCGGGATTGGACATCGCTTTCCGCGCCCATCTAAAGGCGGTCCTCGAAAAGTTGATGAGGCATCGTTCGCTCCACCTGCTTTTGATCGTCACCCATCCCGACGAACTGCCCCGAGGAATCACCCATATCCTGTGCGTGGACCGCTGCCGCGTCGTCGCCCAGGGGCGCCGGACCGCGATGCTGAGGAATCCGCGGGTGCGGCGGCTTTTCGGAGGCGACGCCCGGCGGGTGCGCGTTCGCCGGCTCCCGATGGCAGCTTCGGCCGGAAGCCGGGCGGCTCCGGCCGCCGAACTCGTCCGCCTGGAAAACGTCACGGTCCGATACGGAAAGCGGGCGATCCTGCAAAGGGTCGATTGGACCGTTCGGCGCGGCGAACATTGGGCGCTTTTGGGTCCGAACGGCTCGGGCAAGAGCACCCTGCTGAGCCTCATCATCGGCGACCACCCGCAGGCCTACGCCAACACCGTGAGGGTCTTCGGGCGCCAGCGCGGCTCGGGCGTGGATATCTGGACCCTCAAGCGGCGCATCGGCTACGTGTCCCCGGAACTCCACCTTCACTTCCCCGAGACGCTGGGTTGCCTGGAAACCGTGGTCTCCGGCCTATTCGACACCTACGGCTGCCTCCAGAGGGTCACCCCGGGCGAGTGCAGGGTCGCGCACCGGTGGCTGGCGCGCCTCGGCCTTGCCGATTGCGGGGAACGCACCCTCGGATCGCTGTCCGCGGGAATGCAGCGGATGGTTCTCCTGGCGCGCGCCCTCGTGAAGGCCCCCGACCTGCTCGTCCTGGACGAGCCCTGCCAGGGCCTCGACCTGGCCCACCGCGTCCGCTTCCTGCGCGCCGTCGAATCCCTGGTCGCGTCCGGGATGTCGACGGTCATCTATGTGACCCACAGGCGGGATGAGATTCCGCGCGGCGTCCGGCGGGTGCTGCGACTGAAGGCGGGCCTCGTGCAGTGAGTTGACTGCCCGGATCACCAAATCTTCCACGTGCCGTAGAATATGATCCGCTGAATCGCCCAAAAGATCCCGATCGCCGCGATGGCCAGCGAACAGGGAATGGCGATCCTTGCGCGAAACCAAGGCCGGTTCCGCCACCAGCCGACCGCGAGAAAGGCGAGTGAAATGATGAAAAGCTGGCCCCAATCCACGCCGAAATTGAAGCCCAGCAGGGCGACGATGAATTGATGCTTTGGAAAGGGGATTTCGGAGAGGCTGCTCGCGAATCCCAGGCCGTGAATCAGCCCGAAGCTGAATACGACCGCCAGCCGTTTCCAGCCGAGCCTCGGGTTAAAAACGTTCTCCAGGGCGATGAACGCGATCGAGAGCGCGATGCCGGGCTCGACGTACTTGCTCGGCAGGCTGAAGATTCCGTACGTGGATAGAAACAGGGTGGTCGCGTGGGCCACGGTGAAGACGGTGGTCTGAAAGATGAGCTTCCGCCAGGTGATCCCCAGAAAGAACAGCCCCAGGACAAAAAGAATGTGATCGATGCCCTCCGGGACGATGTGATGGAACCCGAGCAGGAGGTACATCCGGAGCTGCCGGGGCCACGGCATGGTCTCGACTTCCATCTGCGTCATTTTGGGCGCGGCCGCGGCGTGCGCCTCCGAGGAAGGCTGCGCGGCCTCGGCCTGGCTCGCGCCGGCCCGGGGGGCCGAGTCCGCCCAGACGAACGGATCGCTTTCGTTCGTGCCCTCCTCCATGAAGGAGGTCTCCGAGATGTGCGCCGAGGGGATCTGGACCGTGAAGGCGACGGGGAAGTCGACCTGGGCGGTGTCGGGCACGACGAGGGTCAGGGGATCGCGGCTCGCGGGCAGCACGGCGAGGAAGTTCAAGGTGGTGAACTTGTCCAGCGCCGGGTCGTCGTAGGTGTCCTGCGTAAGAACCGGAACGGTGAAGTTCTGAAGAATCAACTGCAGCCGGGTGCTGCCGATATTGAGCTGCAGCCCGTCGAGGATCGCCGGCAGGAGGCGCTCGATCGTCTGCCGCTGCGCCTCCGCGCTCGCCCCGGACAGGCTCAGGTACGCTTCAGGGGATCCGAGCAACCGGGTCAGGTCCTGGTCGATCTTGACCGTGACCGTGCCGGGCCGGTCGAAGATGACCAGGACCTGCGTGATCGTCAGGCTATGGGCGCGGCCCGCGAGGGGAAGCAGCCCGAAAAGACAAGCGAAGATTGCGATCCAGGGGGTCCGCCTGTGCATGTTGTTGAACGAAACTACATGCAGGTGTGGACCGGCGGCAACTGTCAAAGGGTTTTCTTCGGCCCAAGGCGGGAAATCGATTTCGCACACATAGGGTTGACGGGCGCGCAGGCACGTTGAGGATGCCAGATCGGCCCCTTTTTGGAGACGAGGTGACGACCCGCTTCAATTGGCGGGCGTGTTCTGTCCATGAAGAGAACCCCACCCTCCCGCACCGTGCTTCTCGTCGCCAGCGGCGACCTGAGGACCGCAGCCAACCAGGTGTGCTGGCCGGCCCAGGCCGCCATGGAGCGCCAGTTGACCAGGGCCGTCTCGGCCCATGGATGGAGCCTCGTCCGGGCCCATCCCTACAAGCGAGGGCAAAGGCACGGCTTCATCGGCTCGCAGAAGGAGGGCATGGAAGTATTCGCACGCCTGGATCCCCGCGCCCCCCTGATTGTCGCCGAAAGCGTGTGGCAGTATTCGCACCACATCCTGCACGGGCTGATCTCCCACCGGGGCCCCATTCTCACCGTGGCCAACTGGTCGGGGACCTGGCCCGGCCTTGTCGGCATGCTCAATTTGAACGGCTCGCTGACCAAGGCCGGCGTCGCCTACTCCACCCTCTGGAGCGCCGACTTCACCGATCCGCTCTTCAGCAAGGGCCTCGCCTCGTGGCTGAAGACCGGCCGCGTCCGCCACAGGACGACCCACGTCAGGCCTCTGGCCCGCTGCGCCGTCCCCCGCCGCGCGGCCGATTCGGCGCGAACGCTCGCCAGGGAACTGCGCGCGCACAAGGCGATCATGGGCGTCTTCGACGAGGGTTGCATGGGCATGTACAACGCCATCATTCCCGACGAGCTCCTCTTCCAGACCGGCGTCTTCAAGGAGCGGCTATCGCAGTCGGCCCTCTACTACGCGGCGACCCAGACGCCAAAGGCCGAGGGCCGAAAGGTCTACGACTGGCTCCGAGCCAAGGGCATGAAATTCCATTTCGGCCCAAACCCGGAGACCGACCTCACCGAGGACCAGGTGCTCTGGCAGTGCCGCACGTACATAGCGGCGCTGCGGATCGCCGATGAATTCGGCTGCAGCACGATCGGGATCCAATACCAGCAGGGCCTGAAGGATCTGCTTCCCGCCTCCGACCTGGCAGAAGGCATGCTGAACAACTCCGACCGCCCTCCGGTCCGAAACGCCGCCGGCCGCCTGATCCGCCCGGGCGAGCCCCTCCCCCACTTCAACGAGGTCGACGAATGCGCCGGGCTCGACGGCCTTCTCACTCTCCGCGTGCACCGGTTGCTGGGCGAGCCGGTCGAAAACACCCTCCACGACCTGCGCTGGGGCGATTTCGACCGAGGCGGCACGACCGGCGAATACGTCTGGGTGCTTCTGATCTCCGGCAGCGCCCCTCCCGCCCACCATGCCGGGGGTTATCGGGGCACCGATTCGCACCGGCAGCCCCCGATGTATTTTCGCCTTGGCGGCGGCACCATGCGGGGCGTCGCCAGGCCCGGCGAGATCGTCTGGAGCCGCGTGTTCATCGAGGACGGCAGGCTCAAGATGGACCTCGGCCGGGCAAAGGCGATCGGGCTTCCGGCCGCCGAAACCGAGCGCCGCTGGCGGGCGACGACACCGCAGTGGCCGATCATGCATGCCGTCACGTACGGCGTTTCCCGGGACCAGATGATGGCGCGGCATAAATCCAACCACATCCAGGTCGCCTATGCGCGATCGGCCAGGGGCGCCGACCTGGCCCTCTACACAAAAGCGGCCCTTGCGGCGGAGCTCGGGCTCGAGGTCGCCCTTTGCGGGACCCGGGCCGGCGGACAGCCTTTTTGAACTTTGTTTGACCCTACCATGAAAACATCCCTACGACTCCTCCTCGCAGTCTCCTTCGGGCTGGGCCTCGCCGGCCTCGCCCGCGCCGGCGATATTTCCGGCAAATGGCAGTCCGAATTCGATTCGCAGATCGGCGTGCAGAAGTACGTCTACACCTTCAAGGTCGACGGCGAAAACCTCACCGGCACGGCCTCAAGCGACCGCAACGGAGAAAAAAGCACGGTCGCGATCCAAAAGGGAAAGGTGACCAAGGACGGGATCACCTTCGTGGAACCCCTGAATTTCGGCGGGCAGGACGTCTCGATCGAGTACACCGGGAAAATGAACGGTGACGACGAGATCAAGTTCACCCGCAAGGTCGGCGATTTCGCCACCGAGGAGATCGTGGCGAAGCGGGTCAAGGAGAAGTAGGTCGCGCCCGATGCGGGATATGAAGCGAATTGTCCGCCCCATCCTCCTGATTCTGTCCGCCTGCCTCCAGGCTCCGGGGATTCAGGCGGCGGCCGGGCCGGAGGCGCCGGCGGCGGAGCTTGCGCCGCTGGCGTCGGGCGCCGAACGGGAGCTCAGGGGGGACATCCTGCCCTTCTGGATGAAATACACGCGGAATGCCGAGAACGGCGGATTTTTCGGCCAGATCGACGCGGATATGACCGTCCGGAAGGATTCGCCGCGGGGCGCCCTTCTGACCTGCCGCGTCCTATGGACGTTTTCGGCCGCTTACCGCGCCTACAAGGACCCGGCCTACCTTGAAATGGCTCGCTGGGCTTACCGGGACCTCGCGGACCATTTTTGGGATGCCGGCTCCGGCGGCCTTCTATGGACGATAACGGCGGACGGCAGGCCCCTGGACGCCCAAAAGCTGGTCTACCTGCAAGTCTTCGGCATCTACTCGCTTTCCGAGTATTACCGGACGACGGGCGACAAGTCCGCGCTCGAAAAGGCGATAGCCATCTACCGTCTCGTTGAATCGCACGCCCGCGACAGCTCCTTCGGCGGCTACTACGATTCGCTCGACCGGAATTGGAAGCGCTTCGCCGACGGGCGGCGCAATCCGCTGGGCGAGGCGCCCAAGTCCCAGAATTCGCACATCCACATTCTCGAGGGCTACACAAGCCTTCTGCGGGTGTGGCCGGATGCCGGCCTCCGGGAAAACCAGCGCGACCTCGTCGAGCTTGTGATCCGTCGGATCATCGATCCGCGCACGCACCACCTTGTGCTTTTCATGAAGGAGGACTGGACCCCGGTTTCGGACGCCGTTTCCTACGGCCATGACATCGAGCTGAGCTGGCTGCTGCTGGAGGCCGCGAAGGGGCTGGGCGATCCCGCCCTGATCGCCAGGGTGAAGCCGATATCGCTCGCAATCGCCCGGACCACGCTTGAGGAGGGCGTCGATTCCGACGGCGGCGTTGTGAACGAGGGAGGCCCGCGCGGATACACCGATCCCGGCAAGGACTGGTGGCCCCAGGCGGAGGCCGTCGTGGGATTCATGAACGCCTACCAGCTTTCGGGTGATTTGCGATTTCTCGAGGCATCGCGAAGGAGCTGGGCCTACATTCAGGCAAAGTTCGTCGACCGGGTGCACGGCGATTGGATCGAGAAGGTCAGGCGCGACGGAACCCCGATCCCGCGGCCCAAGGTGACCCTTTGGAAATGCCCGTACCACAGCGGGCGCTCGTGCCTCGAACTGATCGAACGCGTGCGCGAGCTCACGTCCGCCGGGCCGCCGCGGTCAGCCGGTCAGTAGCAGCTCGAGCATCTTCCGGTCGAGTTTGTGGCCCCTGAAGTCCTCGTAGGCGACGTCCGCGCGGTTGCTGTCGAGGATGCCGAATTCGCCGCGCAGGTTCCACATCGACCATCCCCAGCCCGCCTCCTTCCATAGCGCCAGCTGGTCGCCCATCCAGGCCAGGCAGACGTCATGGGGCGTATGGATGTAGCAGCCCCATTCGCCCACGTGCACCGGGGCGCCCCGGTCGGTGAGCGGCCTCCATTTTTCGAT
>JBEKAO010000071.1:0-11561 GCA_050015855.1 Opitutaceae bacterium
CGACCCTGTCGCTCTCGCTGCTGTCCACCTGCTTGCGCCCCTCGCTGTCGACCACCTGGACGACCGGGCCCTTTGGAATGAACAGGCCGGCGACGTTGATCGCCTCGCCCAGGTAGCCCCCGCCGTTCCCCCTCAGATCGAGCACCATTCCCCTTGCCCCGGCGGCCTTCAGCTGGGTGATCAGCGCCGCGACGTCCTCCGAGGCGCTGCTCTTGTCGGCGCCGGCCGGGGCCTCATCCGCCGGCCCGTAGAATTCCGGAAGGGTGATGACGCCGATCGGCACCGCCTTTCCGTCGGCTCCGGGCACCTGGAAAAGGCCCGCGTGGGCGCGGGCGGAGTCGAGCTTGACGACGTCGCGCGTGATCACGATCTGCTTGCGGGCTGAGGCGTCCGTGGAGCCGGACGGCTCCACCGTGAGGTGAACCCGGCTTCCCTTTGCGCCGCGGATCATCGCGACGACCTTGCGAAGCTGGAGGCCGATGATGTCGACCGGCTCCTGGTTGTCCTGCGCGACGGCGATTATCCTGTCGCCGGGCTTGAGCTGGTGGCCGAGGTCGGCGGGGCCTCCGGGCACGAGTTCCTCGATGGTGCAAAAATCGTCCTTCAGCTGGAGGACCGCGCCTATCCCGACAAGCTGAAGCTTCATCTGGATTCCGAATTCCTCGAAGTCCGCTGCCGAGAAGTAGTTCGAGTGAGGATCGTAAAGGGCCGCAATGCTCGTCAGGTAGGCCTCGGCAAGATCGCCCCCCTCGATGTCGCCCATGTTCTTGAGCAGGCGCTCATAGCGCTTGCGCACGACCTCCGTCGCCGCGGTGACCGAGTCGGCGCTCACGACCGGCTTGGCGGTGTCCGCCCCGTCCTTCGCCTGTGACGGCGGACTTGCCGCGGAGTTTTCGGCAGCCCCGCCCGAGGCGGCATGCGGCGCGGCGCCGGGTGTCGCGGCATCCGCAACCTTCACGGGCTTCGCCTTGGACGCCAATAGCTCCTCGATGATCTCATACTTAAGGCGGAGGCGCCAGAGAGCGTCGGAGTCGGCCGCGGTGGCCGGCCACTCGGACTTCGACCTGTCGCGGGCAAAGGTCTCGTTTTCGTCCAGGTTCATCGGCTTTTTCAGCTCGTTGAAAATCCAGTTGATGCGCGCTTCGACGCGATCCGAATAGAGATTGTAGATTTCGTATGCGGCGTCGATGTCCCCCTGGCTGACCTGCTCATACACGGTCGCGCCGTTGTACTTCTTCATGAACGCGTTCTTGTCGCTCTCGAGGAAGAACATGTGCTGGCCGTCCCAAAAGGCCATGTAGTCGGGGATCACTTCGCCGTAATCGCTCAGATGGACGTTCGCGCGGTTGAAGTGGGCGTTCTTGAACAACTGGACGAGCGTTTCCGCTTCAGCCGCGAGGGTGGGCGACGTGACGAATGTGCGATCCGCCGCGGCGAGGATCGGGACACAGGACGCAAGGACGAGCGAAAGAATCGCAAGCCGGGATCGGCGGAAGGCGGCGGTGGGCATCATTGGATGTCTGTTGGACGTGAATGGAGGCCCAATTGTTTCACGCAAAGGGCGGAGATTCAAGGCGGCAGGCACGATTTACGATGCGGCGGGTCTCGCGCAGCCGGCGCACATGCTCGTTCCAAAACACGGATTCGTCCCTGTATCCGAGCCAAAACGCTGCCGGAGCCCGATCGGCCGGCGTCTCTCCCAGGACCGACACGCCCTGGTGGGCGTCGCGCCGGATGACGAATTCGAGGCCCTTCAGGAATTCGAAGTTGTCCAAGAGCGTCCGAACCTCGGCGGGCTCCATGAGGCCCTCCGCTCCGAAGGCCTGGATCGCCAGCCGCGTCCCGGTCTGGCGCACACCGGGGAGGGAGCCTCCCTGTTCGAGCTGAAGCGTTTGCGCCAGGAACTCGATGTCGACAAGTCCGCCGGCGCCCGTCTTGAAGGCCCTTTCCGGAGGCGTGACGACGTCGCGCTCCTTTTCGATTCGGGCGCGCATGGCCCAGATTTCGAGACGTTCCGCATCGGAAAGCCCCCCCTCGTAGGCCCGCTGCAGCGCCCAGTCCTGGAATTCGGCCGCCAAGCCAGCAGGGCCGCAGACGCTGCGGGCGCGCAGGAGCACCTGGCGCTCCCAGGTTTGGGCCGCGCCCGCGTGATATGCGCGCAGGGAGGAAAGGGTCGTCACAAGCGGCCCCGCGTCGCCGTGCGGGCGCAGCCGCAAATCGAGCGCGAAGGTGGGGCCGAGGGGACCCCCCGGATGCAGGACAGCCCGAATCCTTTCGACCTCGGCGGCGGCCGAGGCCTCGGTTCCCCCGGGAGCCACGATCAGGAGGTCGAGGTCCGAACCGGGCGCCAGTTCGCACCCGCCGTATTTCCCGAGGGCGACGACGAGCAGGTCCGTACCCGCGCAGAGCCTGGCCAGGACGGCGTCGGCTAGCCGCGTCAGCGCGGATTCGACCTCGAGGCGGGTCGCGAACCCGAGCAGTTCGCCGATCGTGTAGCGAAGCTCCTCGGCCCGCACGTAAAGCCATAGCCACTGCGCAAAGGCCGGCTGTCCGGCGGGCGTCCCCTTGGCCAGTTCCGCCGCGAGATCCTTCGGGTCCTTTTGCCGCCGGAGCATCTCCGGCCTGAAGACCTCCTCGAGAATCTCCGGATGCGCGCTCAAAAGGTCGGCTCCGTACGCGCTCCGGTCGCAAAGAAGCGCGAGCACGCGAAGGAGCCGGGGATTCGAGGCGCACTGGTTCAGGAACCTCCGGCGGGTCCCGTACCTTTCGGCGCAGCGGGCGAGCCGGGTGAGGGCCAGGAGGGGCCGCGCCAGTTCGGGCAGGAGGGAGTCAAACCGCTCGGCAAGGCTCTGGAAATCCGCGACAAGATCGGGCGTGACCTGCATCCGGTGGTCTCCGCTGCCGAAAACGCGCAGCACCGCGGGCGCATCGGGCTCGTTGGCAAACCAGCGCCCGATCCGCTCGGCGGCGATCGCCGGGATCTTGTCGGTCGTGAAAAACTCCCACCACGCCTCGAATTCGGAATCGACGATGCGATCGGGAAACAACCCGTCGTAGAGCGATTGCACGCGCAGCCGCCTGTCCCGGAGGTCCTTCAGGAAGGCCTGGGCGGACTCGAAGCCGAGGCTCGATGCCAGGGTTTCCAGCTCGCCCGCATCGGCCGGAAGCTCGTGGGTCTGCCGCTCGTCGCGCATCTGGAGCCGGTGCTCCACGCGGCGGAGGTGCCAGTACGCCTCCGCGAGAAATCGGGCGTCCCGGATGTCAAGCAGCTCGTACCTCGCAAGCTGCTCGAGCGCCGTCGCCGTGGAATGGGTCTGCAGAAAGGGGAAGCGCCCGGCATTCAGCAGTTGAAGCGACTGCGCGATGAACTCGATCTCGCGGATTCCGCCGGGTCCGCGCTTCAAGTCGCGCTCGAGCGCCTCCGATCCGACGATCTCGCGCTCGGTGCGCAGCTTCATGGCCGCCACTTCGGCGAGGAGCGAAGGGGGCGGGTGGCGCGGATAGCGGAAGCTGTGGAGGTCCTCCAGCAGTTCTGCGCCGAGATCCAGGTTTCCGACAACCGGCCGGGCCTTCAAAAGGGCCATGCGCTCCCAGGTTTGCCCGACGGTGGCGTAGTAATTCTCAACCGCCAGAAGCGAGGGGACAAGGGGACCCCATGCCCCATCGGGCCTCAGGCGCACATCCACCCGGAAGAGGAAACCGTCCTCCGTGGCGGCGCCGAGGAGCCCGGTCAGGTTCTCCGCCAGCTTCGTGAAGAACTCGATGTTCGAGGCGCTCATCGGTGAGCCGCCCCGCCGGCAGACTCCCTCGCCCTCGTAGCAGAAGATGAGATCGATGTCCGACGAAAAGTTCAGCTCGCCGCCCCCGAGCTTCCCGAGGGCTAGCCCGCAAAAGCGCGCAGGCCTGCGCTCGCGCTCATCCCATGGCGTGCCAAAGCGCTCCCTGAGGCGCCTCAACGCGACCCGGTGGCATTCTCCGATGCAGAATTCGGCCAGCCGGCTCAGCTCCCCGACCGTCGTCTGCTCGTCGGCCAGCCCGTTGACGCTGCGATAGGCGATGCGAAGCGACATGAGGCGGCGCCATCGCCGCAGAAGCCCGATTCGCGCGTCGTCGCCGGCCGGTCCGGCGTCCTCGCCGCCGAATGCCCGCCATTCGTCGTGCAGGGCGCGGTACCGGAAGGTCGTGCGGAGGTTGCGCTCCTCCTCAAGCCAGAGGCAAACCTCGGGGCGGTTGAGGATCACCCGCGCATAAACCGGGCTCGCCTCCGCCAGGCGCTCCAGCCGGGCCCAGGCGGGTGCGCCGATCCTCTCCGCTGAAAATTCCGGGCGTCCGGCGGCGATTGCCGCGCGAAGCGGGTGCGATACTGGACTCGCCAAGGGCTACCGCCTGCTAAGGAGGTCGCGCGCCTCGTCCAGGATGCGTTTTTCCTCGGCCGTGAGCGCGCCGAATCCCTGGCTGTTGATCTTGTCCAGGATGCGGTCGACCTCGGCGCGAAGGTTCTCGCGGTTCCCGATGTTGACCTTGTACGAGGGCGCCGAGGTTCCGGTTTTTTGGGAGTTTTTCATCCACTTGGGCAGCTCGATCGTTCCGCGGCGGGACGGCAGGCGCCAGGACGCGGAGTGGATAAAGCGGAAGTAGAGCCAGCCCGCCGCCATCCCTCCCAGGTGGGCCGAATGGGCGTATCCAAAAGGCGACGAATTTCCGGAGATCTCGTATGCGAGGCAGCCGAACAGGTCTACGGCGACGGCGATGTAGGCGACGTACTTCGGCTTGATCGTGACCGGCACCACGAAGAACAGGAAAAAAGTCATCTCCTGGTTCGGGTAGAGGCATGCGAAGACGATCAGGAGCGCCATCACTCCCGCCGACGCCCCGATCAATTCGGCGGCCGCGTGCCAGTTGACGGCGGCCCAGCAGACACCGCCGAGGATCACCGCCGCGCAATAGACCAGGAGGAAGCGCCGTTCGCCCAAAACCGGAAGCAGGGCCCTGCCGAGAAAGAAAAGGCCGAGGAGATTGACGACGATGTGAAGCAGGTACTGAAGCCCCTGGGCATGCAGAAAACCATAGGTGAAGAGGGCCCAGACGTGCCCGGCCCGCAGGCCCATGGGCGAGAGGGCGAAAAGCCTCTCGACCAGGTCGCCCCCGTTGAACATCCGGGACACGACCGCCTGCACGACGTATCCGGCCACGATCGCGCACATGAGCCAACCGAGGACGGTGGTCTTGCCGTCGGGGCGGGTCTCGTGCATGTAGGGCCGGTCGTAGAGCATTTCCGTTCGCAAATTATGGCAAGACGGGCCAAAGACAAGACGCAAGCCGCTTGACAGGATCGCCGCGCGAATGCTTTGTATCGTCATGGCTAACAAGTCCGATAAGTGGGCGACCAATGCGGCGGGGAAGTTCTTCGTCGACCAGCAGTGCATCGATTGCGATCTTTGTCGCGAGACGGCCCCGGCGTTTTTCACCCGCAACGACGAGGGCGGGTATTCCTATGTGTTCAAGCAGCCGACGACCGAGGAGGAGATTGCACTTTGCATGGAGGCCTTGGAGGGGTGCCCGGTCGAGGCGATTGGGAACGACGGGGAGTGATTTTCGCCAAGGCGGCCTCTCTTTTGCGCTCCGCCGCCGGCAATGGGGCGGTTGTTAAGTAAGGGGATTAGTTTCCCTTAACAAAAAGCGCTTGTCTTTGGACGCTCGTCCGGCAGGGTTCGGAAATCATGCCGGCCGAAAAGCTAGCACCGCCTTTGGACGCCGATCGGGACGGCGCCTGCGCGGCGGATCTGCGGCATGTCTGGCATCCGTTTACGCAGATGCAGGAATACTTTGGCCTGCCGCCGCTTGCGATCGCCTCGGGCCGGGGCGGCTGGCTGACGGACACGGCGGGAAGGCGGTATCTGGACGGAAACGCATCGATCTGGACGAATGTCCACGGGCACAATGACCCCGACCTGAACGCCGCGCTCGAGCGCCAGCTCGGCCGGGTCGCCCATTCGACCATGCTCGGGCTCACCCATCCCGCGGGCGCGGAGCTCGCGCAAGCGCTTGCGGAACTTGCCCCGGACGGTTTGGGCCGCGTGTTTTTCAGCGACAATGGGGCCGGGGCGGTCGAGGTCGCCCTCAAGCTTTCCTTCCAATACTGGCAGCTTCGCCTCCGTCCCGAGAAGCGGGGCGTCATCGGGATGGCCAATGGATATCACGGCGACACCTTCGGCGCGATGGCCGCGGGCGACAGCGGGCTTTTCCACGACCGATTTCGGCCCTGGTGCTTTCCAGCGGATCATTTTCCCGCGCCGCGCTGCCGGGAGTGGAACGGAACAATCAGGGAATCAGATACTTCCGTCAGCCTCAATGCGCTGGACGCCCTTCTTGCGGAGCGCGCCGAACGCACCGCCTGCCTGATCCTTGAGCCTTCCGTCCAGGGAGCGGCGGGCATGCGCCTCCAGCCTCCGGGATTCGTCGCCGCAGTCGCCGCAAGGTGCCGGGCCCATGGGGTGCACCTGATTCTCGACGAGGTCTTTGTCGGTTTCGGCCGGCTCGGGCCGATGCTGGTGTGCGCGGAGGAGGGCGTGTCGCCCGATTTCCTTTGCCTGGCCAAGGGGCTCACCGCGGGCTACCTCCCGCTTTCCGCGACGCTCGCCCAGGAGGAGATCTTCGAGGCCTTCCTCGGCTCCCATGAGAGCCGGCGGGCCTTCTACCACGGCCACACCTTCACGGGCAATCCGCTCGCCGCCGCCGTGGCCCTCGAGAATATCCGCAAGCTTCGGCCGATGACGGAGGGCCCGGTGCTCCGGCGCCGGATCGACGCCTTCGGCCGGCTGCTCGACGCGGCCTTTGCGGGCCATCCCTTCGTGTCGGAGATCCGGCAGAGGGGCCTGGCCGCGGCCGTCGAACTCGATGCGGCGAGGGAGAAAAGGCGGGACGGGGCGGATCAAAGGCTCGGCCTTCGTGTCTGCCTGCGGGCCCGGGCGCACGGCCTTCTGCTTCGTCCGCTCGGCGACTCGCTTCTCCTCGTGCCTCCGCTTTGCCTCGACGAGGGAGAACTCGCCGAACTCGTGCGGCGCACGGCTGCTGCGATCGACGATGCGACCGCGGCGTAAGGCGGCGCAACTTCCACCCGAATTCACCATGTCCCGACACGACCTCGATTCCATCCGGGAGATTTACTCGCTCCCGCTGCCCGATCTCATCCACCGCGCGCAGCAGGCCCACCGGCTCCATCACGATCCGGCCGGCGTGCAACTGTGCACCCTGCAGTCGATCAAGACGGGCCGCTGTCCCGAGGACTGCAAGTATTGCCCGCAGTCCTCCCTCTACGCGACGGGCGTCGAGCCGGAGCCGCTGATGGACACCGAATCGGTGCTCGGGGCCGCGCGGGCCGCCCGGGAGGGCGGGGCTTCGCGCTTTTGCATGGGTGCGGCGTGGCGCGAGGTGCGCGACGGCCGGCAGTTCGACTCGGTGCTCGAGACCGTTCGCGGGGTCTCCTCGCTCGGCCTCGAGGTCTGCTGCACGCTCGGGATGCTGACGCCGGACCAGGCGGCGAGGCTGAAGAAGGCGGGGTGCACCGTCTACAACCACAATCTGGACACCTCGCGGGAATACTATCCGGAGATCATCACAACGAGGACCTATGACGAGCGGCTTGCGACCCTCGCGGCGGTCCGAGAGGCGGGGCTGCAGGTGTGCAGCGGCGGAATCCTCGGGATGGGGGAGAGCGTGGAGGACCGCCTGAAGCTCCTCGCGGAGCTTGCGGCCCTCGATCCCCAGCCCGATTCGGTCCCGATCAATGCGCTCGTCCCCGTCGCGGGCACTCCGCTCGCGGAGCGGGCACCCGTCGACATTTTCGAGTTCGTCCGCATAATCGCCACGGCCAGGATCCTGATGCCGCGCGCAATGGTGCGGCTGTCCGCCGGCCGGACGGCGATGTCGGACGAGGCCCAGGCGCTGTGCTTCATCGCGGGGGCAAACAGCATTTTTCTCGGCGACAAGCTCCTGACGACGCCCAATCCGGAGCGAACGGAGGACATGCGCCTGTTGGACCGGCTCGGCCTGCATCCGCTCGCTGCGCAGCCGCAGACCGCAGCCTTGCCCGAAGATTTCATGAAGCCCGTGGAATCTCGCCAAAAATGCCGGGCATAAAAATCCTCATGCTCCCTCGATGGCCTGATAGGCCGCCTTCGGTCGCCTTCGGTTTTTTCTGCTCCGGCATTTTGGGCGATCTTTCCCCGTGTTCATGAAATCTTCGGGCTATGCGAACGATACTGGTCACCGGCTCTGACACGGACGTCGGCAAGACGCAGGCCGTCGCCTCGCTGGCGCGCCTGCTGGCCGGAAGGTCCGGGGACAGGATCCAGATCATCAAGGCGGTCGAGACGGGAGTGAATGGCGCGGCCGAGGGCGACGCGGCGCGCGCGCTGCGGCTGGCCGGGGACCTTGAAATCGAAGCCCACACGCTCGCCTCGTTTCCGCGGGCCCTTGCGCCCGCCGCGGCCGCGGCGCTGGCCGGGGAGGAGATTTCCATGGAAATCCTCGAGGAGCGGGCGCAGGCGCTTCCCCGCTGCGATTGGCGCCTCTTCGAAGGGGCGGGCGGCATCGGCTCCCCGATCGACGATGGCGGGCGGGATTGGGCGGATTTCGCAGTGGCGGTCGGCGCAAGTGCTGTCGTGATCGTGGTTGCCGACCGGATCGGGGCGATCAACCAGGGGCGCCTTGCGTTCGCCCGGGCGGTCCAGGCCGGCCTGCGGGCGGGGGTGTGGCTCAACGCAGTCTCGCCCGCCGATCCGGAGGTGGCTCAATCCAACCGGACCGGCCTGCGGCGGTCGGGCGTCCCCATCTGGGGGGAACTGGGATTTCGGGAGACCGAAGCGCGCGAAATCGGGGCGCTGATCGATGCGCTTTCGGAAAAGCCCGCACGGGCCTCCTCGCCGGGGGCCGGGCCGGGCTTCTGCGCCAGCCGTTGCGACACGGCCCTTGCGGACCGGGAGAGAATGAACCTCAGGCGCCGGATCCGGGTGACCGCGCTCCCGGAGGGGGTCATCAATCTTGCGGACAACGATTATCTGGGGCTTTCGCGCGATCCCGCAATTGCCGCGGCGGTCGCGGACGCGGCGAGGGAGCATGGCGCCTCGGCGTCCGCTTCGCCGCTCATCACCGGGTGGCGCCAGCCGCACGAGGCGCTGGTGGATGCCCTGTGCGCGTGGCACCGGCTTCCCTTTGGGCTGCTTTGGACGAGCGGCTACGCCGCGAATTCCGCCGTCCTGGAAACGCTCCCGCAGAAGGGCGACATCGTCCTCGCCGACCGGCTCATCCATCACAGCATGATCGCCGGGCTGCTCCACGGGGGAGCGCGCATCCACCGGTATCCGCATCTCGACCTGGACAGGCTGGAGGCTGCGCTCGCCGGCCCGGAGGCCGCGGGGCGGCCGGCCTTTGTCGTGACGGAAAGCGTGTTTAGCATGGACGGCGACTATCCCGACATGGCCCGTCTCGCGGAATTGAAGCGGCGCCACGGGTTCTGCTGGATCCTGGACGAGGCGCATGCGCTCGGATGGTACGGACCGGAGGGCGCGGGACTCGCCCGCGCCACCGCGGTCCAGGGGGCCGTGGACGTTCTCGTCGGCACGCTGGGGAAGACCCTCGCCTCCGGAGGAGCGTACACCCTGTTTCGGGACTCGGCCGTGCGCGATTACCTGGTCAACAAGGCCGGAGGATTCATCTATTCCACGGCGCCGCCTCCGGCCAATGCCGCCGGGGCGCTGGCGGCCATCGGGCGCGTCCGGGAGCTTTCCGCGGCCGGGCAGGACGTGTGGCAGGAAAACTCCCGCCGGTTCCGGGCTGTGCTGCGCGAAGGGGGCTGGGACGTGCCCGTCGGGGAGTCGCCCGTCGTTCCCGTGCGGATGGGAGGCGAGGATGCCGCAGTCTCCCTCGCCTCCGCCCTGCGCGAGGCGGGAATTCTGGTCGCCGCGGTGCGCCCGCCGACCGTCCCCGCGGGGACGAGCCGTTTGCGCCTCTCCATGAAGCGCACGCACTCGCCCGACGATCTCTCGCGCGTCGCGAAGGCGATGGCGGAATGGAGGGCGGGCCGGTGAAGATCGGGTGGCTCCTCGGCTGGGCGGTGCCTGAGCGTTGGTTCGAGGCGTTTGCGCGCGGAGCGTTTCCGTCGGCCAGCCATCTTTTTGAAAGGCCGTCGCCGGGTGCCATCGACCGGTTGGAAGCCCGCGCGCCCTTCGATTGGGTCGTCGGCTACTCGCTCGGCACGCTCCTTTTGATCGGCCAGGCCCCGCGCGCCGACCGCCTGGGCCGGATCGCCCTCCTGGCGCCAATCTTTGCCTTTCCAAGCGAGGAGGGCCTGGGGGGCCGAATCCCCCGCGCCGAAGTCCGCGTCCTGGCCCGGGGATTGCGGCAGGATCCGCTGCGGGCGATCGGAGAGTTCTACTCCCGGGCGGGTCTGGAGAGGGTTCCCGGCGTCCGGGTGGCCGCGCCGCTGGCGGCAGGCCCCTTGGCATTGGGTACGGACCCTTGGGCGACCTCGGACGAAGGACGGCTTTCATTGGCCTGGGGGCTTGCGCAATTGGAAAACGTCCGGCTCGATCCGATTCTCCCCGAGGGCTGGGCCGGTTGGTGCGGGGAGGACGACCCCCTGCTCGACGCCCGCCGCCTGCACGAACTGGCCCGGGCGATAACTCCGCTCAAGGGAGCGACGCACCACCCCCTTGCGCTGATCCGCGCATTTGCCGCATCGGTGGGCGGCGGGCCCGGGCGGGTGTCCGCAAAGCGAGCCCCGGCATGATTTCGCAGGGAAAACCGATCCATCCCTTGGCAGCCCGGACCGGGGCCGCAGCCGAGGTCCTCGCCTCGAACTTCGGCAAGGCTTCGCGCACGTACGGAGCGCGTTCGGGAGTCCAGGCCGCGATGGCGGAGTGGCTCTCCGAGTGGCTGCCTCCAAACCGCTCCGGACGAGTCCTGGAGATTGGTGCCGGCACGGGCCTGTTCACGCGGCATCTTATCCCCTGGGCCGGTTCCGTCACGG
The DNA here is from genome assembly GCA_050015855.1 of Opitutaceae bacterium. Lineage (GTDB taxonomy): Bacteria > Verrucomicrobiota > Verrucomicrobiia > Opitutales > Opitutaceae > Palsa-1447. Next base: position 11,030 of record JBEKAO010000071.1, read on the forward strand.
CCTCCGACCTTTCGCCGGAGATGTGCAGGGTCGGCCGGGCGAGCGTCCCTGAGGCGAACTGGACCCCGATGGAGGCCGAACGCCCGGCGGCCGGCCCCTGGGATTGGATATTCTCGAGCAGCATGCTGCAATGGGCCTCGAACCCGGCCGGTGTCTTCTCGGCGTGGCGGGACTGCCTCGCGCCGGGCGGCCGGATTCTCGCGGGCGTTTTCGCGTCCGGCAGCCTCGCCGAATGGTACGCAATGGCCGGCGACACCTCGCCGGTCGCATGGCGGGCGCCACAGGAGTGGCGGGCGTACCTTGCGAACGCCGGCTTCCGGTTGCTGCGCGACCGATGCGAGAGCCGGGTTTTCCGCTACCCCTCGGCGCTCTCGCTCTTGCGCTCGCTTCATGACGTCGGCGGGGCGCCGCACCGGAGGTTTGCCGCAGGCCGGCTGCGGCGGCATTTGCGGGATTACGATGCGCTATATCGCTGCCCGGGCGGCGTGACCGCCAGCTGGTCGTTCTACCGGTTCGAGGCGGAGCGGCGGGC
>JBEKAO010000072.1:0-11480 GCA_050015855.1 Opitutaceae bacterium
TTTCGCCTTGAGCCGGGATCGGCTTCGATCCTCACTAGAGCGCGACCGCCCGGATTCGTCCGGGCGGTTTTTTGTTTTCCGATTCGGAAAACCGCGTCGTAGCCCAAAGGGCTCTCCCGATCAAAACGTACCATTACCCACGCCCGAGAGGCATCGACAAGGGGCCTTTGCCCTGCGAGGCTCGTCCGGCCATCCGGAGCCGAATGGCTTTGCATGGCTTTTTAAAAATGACCCCCTCATCCGTTTCGTTCTCCCGCCTCTTCATATTCTGCGCGGCCGGGCTTTTCCTGTGCGCACGTTCGGGATTCGCGGCTGAAGCCGCTGCGCAATATTCGCCGGCGGTCCTCCCCGGAAACGGCCTTGCGCAGCACCCGTTCTTCTATGCGGGGGAATGGTACTACACGCATCCCGACCAGACGATGTTCATCGTGCGCGGCGGGAAGGTCGTTTGGTCCTACTCGATTCCGCTGAAGAACGCAGCCGGGGACATCCAGGAATTCAGCGACGCGACCCTGCTTTCGAACGGCAACATCGTCTTCGCGCGGAAGACCGGCGCGGACATCGTGACGCCGGACAAAAAGATCATCTGGAATTATGATGCCCCGAAGGGATTTGAGGTCCACGTCGCGCAGCCGATCGGCCTCGACAAGATCATGATGATCCAGAACGGAAACCCGGCAAAAATGATGATCGTCGACATCGCGACCGGGAAAACCGAGAAGGAAATGATCCTCCCGACGGGCGACCCGATGAAGACGCACCCCCAGTTCCGCCGGGCCCGGCTGACCGCCGCAGGGACGCTGCTCGCCGCCCACCAGGACAACAACAAGGTCGCCGAGTACAACATGGACGGGAAGGAGATCTGGTCGTTCGCCGTGCCATCGCCTTGGGCCGCCGTGCGGCTGAAAAACGGGGACACGCTGATCACGAGCAACAGGGGCTACGTCATCGAGGTGAATCCCGGGAAGGAAACGGTCTGGAAACTCACCCAGGAGGACATCCCCGACATCCGGTTTTTCAGCCTCCAGGAGGCCGACCGGCTCGCCAACGGCGACACCGTGATCAGCAACTGGTGCCCCAACGGAATCAAGGATCCGAAGGACTGGCCGGCCAGCGTGCAGGTGTTCGAAGTGACCCCGGACAAGAAAGTCGTGTGGGCGCTGCGCTCGTGGGCCGAGCCTGCGGATCTGGGTCCGGCGACCGTGATCCAGCTTCTCGACGAGCCGGGCGTCCCGGAAAAGGGCGAGCAGCAGCGGTAGCCTGGGTCGCGCGCCGGCGTCCGCCCCTCATTCCAGGATGAGGCGGTAGCCGATGCCCGATTCGGTCTTCAGGTGCCGCGGCTGGTTGGGGGAATCCTCCAGCTTCTGGCGCAGGCGGCCGAGATAGACGCGGAGGTACTGGGTCTGCTCCTCGGCGTTCGGGCCCCACAATTCGCGGAGGAGCTGGCGGTGGGTGATGACCTTGCCGGCGTTGAGAACGAGGACGCGCAGGAGGGCGTATTCCTTGGCCGTCAGGCGCACCTCCTCGTGGTTGCGGCTGACGATCCGCCGCACGAGGTCCACCTCGACCGAGCCGAACCTTACGATCTTCAAGTCGTCGCTCGGCTGGGTGCGCCGGAGCATGACGCGGATCCGGGCGAGAAGCTCGCCGCCGCTGAACGGCTTCGTGAGATAATCGTCCGCGCCGGAATCCAGGGCCGCTATCTTCTTCTCGTCCTCGCCGAGGACCGAAAGGATCAGGACCGGCACCTGGGTCCACTCCCGGAGCCGCTTGAGAACCTCCAGGCCCGAAATGTCCGGGAGGCCGAGGTCGAGGATGATCGCGTCGGGCCGCCGGAACGTGACCTCACTGATGCCGACGGCGCCCGAGTCGGCCTCGCGAACGCCGTAGCCGGCGGCTTCCAGAGTGACCCTGAGGAGGCGCCGGATCTGCACCTCGTCATCAATCACGAGCAACTCGTTCTTTGAATGAGTGTCGGTCATTCTGCCGGAATATCGCCGTGCGGCGAAAAGGGCAAGTAAACGGTGAACACCGCCCCTCCTCCCGGGTTCTCCCCCGCGACGACATCGCCGCCCTGGGCCGCCACGAACCCGCGGATGATCGAAAGCCCGAGGCCCAGGCCGCCGGCCCGGGCTGCGTCCCCCCGCTGGAACTTCTTGAACAGATGCTCGCGCATTTCGGGGGGAAGGCCGGGGCCGCGATCGGCAACCGTGAAGGTGACGCGGCTGCGGGCGCCGTCGACGCCGGCGGCGAGGAATATCGGGGTTCCCCCGGGCGTGTGGAGGGCCGCATTGAGGAGGAGATTGGCCAGGACCTGCTCCATGAGGGCCGCGTCCGCCCGGAACAGGGGCATGTCGCGCTGAACGTCGATTTCGAGGGGATGGTTGGCGAGGGACTCGCGCACCCCCTCCAGGGCCGCGTTGATGAGGTCCGAGGTGTCGCACCAGTCGAGCCTCGGCTTCAGGGTGCCGGACTCCAGGCGCGTCTGGTCCAGGAGGTTGTTGACGAGCCGCGTGAGACGGCGCGTTGCCGTGCGCATCTCCTCGACCAGGGCCGCGTGGGCGGGCCCGCTGGCGGAGCTTATGTTCTCGGCGACGGAGCCGAGGACCGCGAGGGGTGTCTTGAGCTCGTGCGAGACCCCGTCCAGGAGCGTCCGGTGCAGCCTCTCCGACTCGGCGAGCAGCTTTTCGCGCTCGCGGGTCTCCCGGAGCTGCTCGCTCTCGGCGAACAGGGCCATCTGCGCCGCGAAAACGGCGATCAGGTCGCGCTGGGCGATCGAGAGCGCGGTCTCAGGCGCCACGCGGACGACGAGGACGCCCAGGGCCGCCTCCTCGCGGACGAGCGGAACGTAAAAGCCCTTCGCGGAGGGCAGGGTGTCGGTGAAACGGCCGGCCTGCTTCTGATTCCGCCAGACCCAGTCGGCGACCGCGCGCTCCCGCTCGTCCACCGTGAACGATCCGGCAAAATGGGGCGTGAGCTGCCCGGAGCCGCTCTCGTCGGCGAGGAGGAGGGCCGTCTTGGCCGAAAAGAGCTCGTCGGCCTGCCGCAGGGCCGCAAAGACGCCCTCGTCGAGGGTTTTTGCGGTTCCGAGGGCCTGCGTCAGGTGGAGAAGGGCGGTCGCGCGCTCCTCCCGGGCCCTTTCGTGCCGCTCCTGGGCGCGGATGCGGGCGGTCAACTGCCCGGTGATCAGCGCCACGACAAAATACATGGCCACCATCATCCCGTCCTCGAACTTCGCGATCACGAAGGTGTAGAGCGGGGGAATGAAAAGGTAGTCCCACGCGAGGGCGCTCAGGACGCCGGAGAAGAGGATCGGCCAGCGGCCGACGCGAAGGCTGAGGGCGATGACCGCCAGCATGTAGAGCATGCCGACGGAACGGTACCCCAGGAGCGGGGCGAGGAACCAGCTGGCCAGGGTCACCGCGGCCATGACGCCCAGGGCCTCGAAATATTCGCGGACCTGCGAGACGGAGACCGGCGACAGGTCGATCCAGACCCCGGTCGCCTCGGCGCGCTCCGGCGGAACGACGTAGATGTCGATCGGCTGCCGGATGCGAAGCAGGCGGTCCGGAAGGCTTCCGCCCCGCAGCAGGTCGAGCCAGCGCGGGGCGAGCGATTTCCCGACGACAATCTGGGTCGCCTTGTTCTGCAGGGCCACGCGGACCAGGGCGCCGGCGACGTCCTCGTCGTGGGTGACCAGCACCTCGGCGCCGAGCTCGCGCGCCAGGGCGAGGTTTCGGTCCAGGCGGGCGTGGGCGTCCGCCTTCAGGGTGCGCGAGGACTCGACGTTGACGGCGATCCAGGCGGCGCCCTGGGCCGCCGCCATCCGCCGGGTCCAGCGGATGAGCTGGGTCGAGGAGGGGCTGGGTCCCACGGCGACGAGCAGCCGCTCGCCCGAGCGCCAGACGGTCTGCTGGGCGCCATGGCTTCGCACCTCGCGAAGGCGCTTGTCCATCCGCTCGGCGGTGAAGCGCAGCGCCAGCTCGCGCAGCGCGAGGAGATTCGCCTCCTTGAAGAAGTTTTCCGCGGCCGTCGCGGCGCGGTCGCCGATGTACACCTTTCCGTCCTGCAGGCGCTCGAGGAGCGCCTCGGGGGTCAGGTCGACGAGCTCGATCTCGTCGGCGAGCTCCAGGATCGAGTCGGGCACGGTTTCGTTGACCGGCGCCCCCGTGATCTGCCGGACCGCGTCGGCCCGGCTCTCGATGTGCTGCACGTTGAGGGTCGTGAACACGTTGAGCCCGGCATCGAGGAGCTCGATCACGTCCTGGTAGCGCTTGGGATGGCGCGATCCCGGGGCGTTCGTGTGGGCGAGTTCGTCGACGAGGACGAGCTTCGGCCTGCGGAGGAGCACGGCCTCCAGGTCCATCTCCGAGAGGCGGATTCCCCGGTAGTCGATCTGCTGCCGGGGAATGGCGGGCAGGCCCTCGAGCAGCGCCATGGTCTCGGCCCGGCCGTGCGTTTCGACGACCCCGACGACCACGTCGACCTTGTCGCGCAGCTCCTGCCGCCCGGCGCTCAGCATGGCATAGGTCTTGCCGACGCCGGGGCACATCCCGAAGAACACCTTGAGCCGCCCGCGGGACGCGCGGGCCTCCTCGCGCCGGAGCGAAGCTAGCAGGGCGTCGGGATCTGGGCGTGGAGCGGGTGACACGTTCGGGCGCGGCCCACCTTACAGCGTGCGCTCGATGAAGCGAGAAATCTCAGCGGGCGGGAAAATCCCGGTCCAGGGCCAGATTGAGGAGAAGGACGTTCACGCCCGGCTCGCCGAAGACTCCGAGATCGCGCTCCTGGGTGAAGCGGGGAATGAGGGCCTCCACGGATTCGACCGGGGCGTGGCGGGCATTTGCGACCCGCGCGGACTGGAGAAGCGCGTTGGCGACGCTGATGTGGGGATCGAGGCCGCTGGCCGACCGGGTCACGGCGTCGGCGGGAACGGGGTCGGAGGCCTTCAGGCCGTTCGAGGCGCGGTAGGCGGCGACAAGGTCCTTGATCCCGTCGAAATTATTCGGGTCGTCGACATCCTTGCCCTTGGCGTCCTTGGCGTGCGAGCCGTTGGCGAGTTTGGCGCTCGTGGGCCCGTAGTTTGTGCCGGAAGAGCTCGTCGAATCGTAGCCGGTGCCGGCCGCGGAGGGGCGGGGCTGGAAGTACTTGTCCGAGGCAAAATTCTGGGCGAGCAGGGCCGATCCGACGACCGCGCCGGATTTGTCGACAATGAGGCTGCCGTCCGCCTTCGCCGGGAAAAGCGCCCGCCCGGCCGCCCAGACGGCGGCCGGGTAGGCGACGCAGCAGACAACAATCAGGACAAGGGTGAGGAACAGGCCGGTCTTGAGATCGGAAAGGAGCGTTTTCATGGGTCAAACGATGTGGAGGGCGTTGATGAGCAAATCGATCAGCTTTATTCCGAGAAATGGAATGATCACGCCGCCCACCCCGTAGATGAAGAGATTGCGGCGCAGGATGGCGGCGGCGCCAACGGGCCTGTAGGCGACGCCCCGGAGCGCGAGCGGGATGAGGGCCACGATGATCAGGGCGTTGAAGATGACCGCGCTCAGGATGGCGCTCAGGGGCGAGGCCAGGCGCATGACGTTCAGCGGCGCGATCGCGGGGAAGGAGCCCACGAGCATCGCCGGGATGATCGCGAAATACTTGGCGACATCGTTTGCGATGCTGAAGGTGGTGAGCGATCCCCGGGTGATCAGGAGCTGCTTTCCGATCTCGACGATCTCGAGAAGCTTCGTCGGGTTCGAATCCAAATCCACCATGTTGCCCGCCTCCTTCGCGGCCTGGGTGCCCGTGTTCATGGCGACTCCGACGTCGGCCTGGGCGAGCGCCGGCGCGTCGTTCGTGCCGTCGCCCGTCATGGCCACGAGGTGGCCCTTTCCCTGCTCGTCGCGGATCCGGGCGAGCTTCATCTCGGGCGTCGCCTGGGCGAGAAAATCGTCCACCCCCGCCTCGGCGGCGATCGCGGCCGCCGTCAGGGGATTGTCGCCGGTGATCATCACCGTGCGGATTCCCATGGCCCGAAGCTGCGCGAATCGCTCCTTGATGCCGCCCTTGACCACGTCCTTGAGGAAGATGACCCCGAGGACCGCGCGGTTTTCCGCAACGACCAGGGGAGTGCCCCCCTCGCGCGAAATCCGCTCCACGGTGTCGGCGACCTGCTGCGGGCAGGTGCCGCCCACGGCCTCGACCCATGCCTTGACGTTGGAGGCGGCGCCCTTGCGGATCGAGCGCGCGGGCTGCCCGTCGGTCCCCGCGAGATCGACGCCGCTCATCCGGGTCTGGGCGGTGAATGCGACGAACGTCGCGTGCGGGGCGGCGAGCTCACGGCCGCGCAGCTTGAACCGGTCCTTGGCAAACACGACGATCGATCGGCCCTCCGGGGTCTCGTCCGCGAGCGACGCGAGCTGGGCCGCGTCGGCCAGCCGCTCCGGCGTGACCCCGGGCGCCGGAATGAACTCGGAGGCCATCCGGTTTCCAAGGGTGATCGTCCCGGTCTTGTCGAGCAGAAGGACGTCGATGTCGCCCGCGGCCTCGACGGCGCGGCCGCTCATCGCAAGGACGTTTCGCTGGAGCAGCCGGTCCATGCCGGCGATGCCGATCGCGCTCAGGAGGCCGCCTATCGTCGTCGGAATGAGGCAGACGAGAAGGGCGATGAGCGCCGTGATCGAGAACGCGACATTCGCATAGATCCCGAAGGGCTTCAGGGCGACGATGACCAGAAGAAAGATGAACGTGAGGGCGGACAGGAGGATCGTGAGGGCGATCTCGTTCGGGGTCTTCTGGCGGGTCGCGCCTTCGACAAGGCTGATCATGTGGTCGAGGAAGCCCTCGCCCGGATTGGCGGTGATGCGGATCAGGATCTGGTCGGAAAGGACGCCGGTGCCGCCGGTTACGGCGCTTCGGTCCCCGCCCGCCTCGCGGATCACCGGCGCGGACTCGCCCGTGATCGCGGATTCGTCCACCGAGGCGGCTCCCTCGATCACCTCGCCGTCGCCCGGGATGAGCTGGCCCGCCGCGACGGTGACGACGTCGTCCTTGCGCAGCTGGGATGCGTCGATCGACTCAAACGATCCGTCCCTGCGGCGCCGCCTGGCCTCGAGCTTTCGGCGGGAGGCCCGCAACGCCTGGGCCTGCGCCTTTCCGCGGCCCTCGGCCACCGCCTCGGCGAAATTGGCGAAAATGACCGTGAAGAAAAGCCACAGCGCGACCTGGAGCACGTACCCGGACGGCTCCTTCGAGACGAAGAGCTGCCAGAAGGTGAGCAGGGAGCCGATCAGCGTGACGAACATCACCGGGTTCGAAATCTGGTGGCGCGGACTGAGCTTCCTGAAGGCGTCGAGCGCCGCCTTGGACAGGATGGTTCGGTCGAAAAGGGAAACGGATTTTGCGCTCATTGAAGGGTGCGTTGGATGGGTGGATTTCGCCGGGTTGCTCTCCGGTCAAAACAGCGTTCCGGCCTTCATCAGGAAATGCTCCACGACCGGCCCCATCGCGAGGGCGGGCAGGAACGTGAGGGCGCCGACGAGGAGCACGGTGCCAATGAGAAGCCCGACAAAGGTGATCCCCTCGACCCGGAAGGTGCCGGAGCTTTCCGGGATCAGCTTCTTGCCCGCGAGATTGCCGGCCAGGCCCAGGATCGGCACGATCATGAGAAACCGGCCGATGAGCATCGCCATCGCCAGGGTCGTGTTGTAGTGGGGGTTGCCGTCCGTCGGATTGCCCGTCAGGCCCGCAAATGCGCTGCCGTTGTTGCCGACGCAGGAGCTGAAGGCGTAGAGGATCTCGCTGAATCCGTGAGGCCCGCTGTTGTTGAGGCCGGCCTGGCCCCAGGGCGTCACGGAAGCCCACGCCGAGAAGCCGAGGATCGTCGTCGCGAGCACCATGAGGACCAGCATGACGAGCTTCACGTCGTAGGCCTCGATCTTCTTGCCCAGATACTCGGGCGTGCGGCCCACCATGAGGCCGGCGATGAAGACGGCCAGGACGACAAAGATCAGCATTCCGTAGAGTCCCGCCCCCACGCCGCCGAATATGACCTCCCCGGTCTCAATGTTGAAGAGCGGCACCAGTCCGCCGATCGGGGTGAACGAGTCGTGCATCGCGTTGACTGCGCCGCACGACGCGTCGGTCGTGATCGTGGCGAAGAGCGCGGAATTGAAGATTCCGAAGCGCACTTCCTTGCCCTCCATGTTCCCGTCCGCCGCGGCCACACCGAGCGACTGGTGGATCGGGTTTCCCGCCGCCTCGAACTTCCAGCAGACCAAAACGCCCGCTACGAACATCGCGAACATCGCCGACCACACCGCCCAGCCGTGGCGCTGGTTCTTGACCATCCGCCCAAGGTAGTAGGTGAGGGCGCTCGGGATCGCGAAGATCGAGAGCATCTGGAGGAAATTGGACAAGGGCGTCGGATTCTCGAAGGGATGCGCGGCGTTGGCGTTCGTGTAGCCGCCGCCGTTGGTGCCGAGCATCTTGATCGCGATCTGGGAGGCCATCGGCCCCTGGACGATCGTCTGGGTGTCGACGGTCTGGCTCACCATCACCGGCTTGCCGTCGGGCGTGCTCACGGGCTTTCCGGAGTCGTCCGTCTTTTGCACCGAGGTTGTGTAGGGTTCCAGGGTCTTCGCGACCGTGTACGGCTTGAAATTCTGGATCATCCCCTGGGAGACGAGGAACACGGCGAACACGAGGCAGATCGGAACGAGGAGGAAGTAGGTGACCCGGACGACATCCACCCAGAAGTTGCCGATCGTGCTCACCGTGTGGCGCGCGATTCCGCGCACGAGGGCCGCGGCCACCGAGATTCCCACTGCCGCCGACGTGAAATTGTGCGATGCCAGGGCGGCCATCTGCGAGAGGTACGACATCGTCGACTCCCCGGTGTAGTTCTGCCAGTTGGTGTTCGTCGTGAAGCTGGCGGCCGTGTTGAAGGAAAGCTGCGGGGTCAGGCCGCCGAACTTCTGCGGATTGAGCAGTCCCTGGAGCGGGAGCCTGTCCTGGAAGCGCAGGATGAAATACGTCACCAGCATGCCGACCATGCTGAAGATCAGCATCGAGACCGTGTAGGCGATCCAGTTCTGTTCGCGCTCCGGATCGATGCCGCAGATCCGGTAGGTGAGGCGCTCAATGGGCCGGACGACGGGATCGAGCCAGGTCTTTCCGTGCGCGTCGAGGACGCGCACGAGGTAAAGCCCCAGCGGCTTTGTGACCAGGAGAAGGGCGGCGACGTAGAGCGCGAATTGAAGCCAGGCGTTCGGATTGTTCATGGCGCGGAAAATCAAGCTGAAGGGATGGGCGCGGCGGGGGGGCCGGATGGCCTGCCCGCGCGATGGACCGGTCTAGAATCTCTCCGGACGCAGGACTGCGACGACGAGATAGACCAGGCAGGCTATGGAAATGAATGCGACGATGAGGTCGGACATGGCGGTTGGGGGATTCCTTTTCAGCGCACCTTGTCGCAGAAATGGACGTAGGCGATCGCTATCGCGAAGAACGCGACGGTTATGGCTATGAATGCGGTGTCACCCATGATTTTGACTATTTGTTCACACTACATTAGGGACTCCAGCCGGTTTGTAATAGTAAACAAGGGCCTGCCGGGCATAAATAAACCGCAAACAGAAACCGGCCTCTGGGGTCGACATTGGCCCGCCGATCCGCTGCAACATTCATGCCCCGCCCATGAAATTTTCCTCACCCCAGGCCGACATCTACGTCCCGGGGGGCTCGGCGCCGGCCGCAGCCCTCTCCAAGGTCACACACCTTTGCATAGCCGCCCATCAGGATGACATAGAAATCATGGCGTATGCGGGGATCTGCGACGCCCTGGACAGCCCGGGCGGCGCGTTCGGGGGCGTCGTGGTGACCAATGGGGCGGGATCGCCCAGGCGCGGGCCCTATGAAGAGTGCACCGACGACCGGATGCGGGACATCCGCAGGGATGAGCAGCGAAAGGCCGCCCGCCTGGGGAATTACTCGATCCAGATCCAGCTCGGACACGCGAGCGCCGACGTCAAGCGCCCCGCGCATCCGGCGGTATCCGCCGACCTGGCGGCGATCTTCGCGGGCTGCGCGCCGGAGGTTGTCTATCTTCACAACCCGATGGACCGCCACGACACCCACGTCGCGGTCCTCTCCCGGTGCCTCGAGGCCCTGCGCGCCCTGCCGCCGGCGCGGCGCCCACGCCGGGTCCTTGGCTGCGAGGTCTGGCGCGACCTGGACTGGGCGATTGAGGCGGACAAGGTCGCGCTGGATTCGGGCCGCCGTCCGGAGCTCGCCGCGGGCCTCCTCGCCGTCTTCGATTCGCAGATCGCGGGGGGAAAACGGTACGATCTTGCGACGCTCGGCCGGCGGGCCGCCCACGCCACTTTTCGGGAAAGCCATGCCACGGACCGCTTCGAGGGAATCACCTGGGCGCTCAACCTGCGGCCATTGCTCGAACCCGGCGGGCCCGGCCTGGAGGAGTTCGCGGGCTCGATCCTCGCGCGCTTCCGCGATGATGTCATCGGGCGAATTCGAGCCTTCACCTAGATCATGACACGGCGCGATTTCATGAAAATCTCCGCGGCGGCGCTGCTTGCCGGGCGCGGCATGGCCCAGCCGGCCGCGGCGTCCCGGCCGCAGCCGCGCATCCCGCGCTGGCGCGGGTTCAACCTGACGGAGATGACCGGCGGAGCGCACGGCCGTCCGTTCAGGGAATCCGATTTCGAGTGGATGGCCGGGTGGGGCTTCGACTTCGCCCGGCTGCCGCTCTCCTACTGGGCGTGGTCCGACCCGAAGGACTGGATGGCGATCGATTCGCGCGCGATCGATCCGGTCGACCAGGCCCTGGAATTCGGCAGGCGGCACGGGATCCACGTGTGCCTGGGTTTTCACCGGATTCCGGGCTATTGCGTCAACGGCCGCGAACGCGAGCCCTACCAGCTATTCGACAGCCCGCGCGACTCGATGCTGCGGGCCCTTGAGGCCGCGGAGCACCACTGGCGCTTCTTTGCGGAGCGCTACAGGGACGTCCCGAGTTCGCGCCTGAGCTTCGACCTTCTGAACGAGCCGCCCTTCATCGCGGACCAGTCCCGCTACGTCGAAATCGCAAAGGCCCTGATCGCCGCGATCCGGGGCGCGAGCCCCGACCGCCTGATCTTCGCCAACGGAGCCGACATCGGACAGACGCCCGTCCCTGGCCTGATCGATGAGGGCATCGTCCAGAGCTCCCACGACTACCAGCCGAAGATGGTGAGCCATTACAAGGCGAACTGGGTGCCGGCCGGCGAATTCGAATCGCTCGAAAAGCCCGCCTGGCCGATGGTGGACAGGCACGGCGTCCTTTGGAACCGCGAGAAGCTCAGGGCCGAGGAGATCGAAAAATGGAGGCCGCTCACCGACCGGGGCGCCCCGGTGCACGTGGGCGAATGGGGCTGCTACATCCATACGCCCCATGACGTCTGCCTGGCCTGGATGGGCGACCAGCTGGCGCTATG
>JBEKAO010000073.1:0-10680 GCA_050015855.1 Opitutaceae bacterium
TTGGTCGCCCAAAACAGCTTTGGGTCGCTCCTCTTCTATGGTCCGCCCGGATCCGGCAAGACAAGCATCGCCGAGGCGATCGCCCGCGAAACGAAAAGCCGGTTCGTTCGGGTCAACGCGGTCATGTCAAATGTGGCCGAATTGCGCGAAATCCTGTCGGCTGCGCGCCGCCGGCCGGGCGAGGGAACGATCCTGTTCATCGACGAGCTGCATCGATTCAACAAGGCCCAGCAGGATTTGCTCCTGCCCGATATCGAGGAGGGAAACGTGCGCCTGATCGGCGCGACGACGCACAATCCCGGGTTTTACGTGATTCCGCCCCTTCTATCGCGAAGCCACCTGTTTAGGCTCGAGCCGCTGGAGGTGAGTGCGATCGTGGGGGTCCTCAAGATGGCCCTGGCCGACAGGGAGCGGGGCCTCGGGTCGCGCGGGTGCACGGCGGAGGAGCGGATTCTTGGCGACCTGGCGCGCATGTGCGAAGGGGACTTGCGCCGCGCCCTCAACGCGCTCGAGGTGCTGGCGCTCAGCCTTCCGGAGGGTGCCGCGGTAACGGCGGCCGAACTGGAGGTGTTTGCCCGCGAGCGCCGCATCCGCTACGACGCCGAAGACGAGCATTATGACACGATTTCGGCGTTCATCAAGAGCTGCCGGGGCGGCGACCCGGATGCGGCGATGTATTGGCTGGCGAAGATGCTTGCGGGGGGCGAGGACCCGCGGTTCATCGCGCGGCGCCTCATCATCCTTGCAAGCGAGGACGTCGGGCTCGCCGATCCGCGGGCGCTTCCGCTCGCCGTCGCGGCTCACGAGGCGTGCGATTTCGTCGGGCTTCCCGAGGCGGAGCTGACCCTCGCGCACGCGACCCTTTACATTGCCACGGCCCCGAAGAGCAATTCCGCCACGATCGCGCTCGGCGAGGCCCGCCGCGCGATCAGCGAATCCCCCGTCCAGGCGGTCCCCATCCACCTCCGCGACAAGGGCGGGCAGGCGAGCAAGCGGCTCGGCCACGGCAAGGGCTACGCCTATTCCCACGAGTTTCCGGAGGCCATCTCGGGACAGGATTACCTGGAGCGCCCCTTGAAGCTTTACACGCCCAAGGAGATGGGCGCCGAGGCGGCCATTGCGGAGCGGCTGGCCCGCTGGCGGGATCTCAAGCGCAAGGCGCGTTGACACAACCTCTTCATAGTTAGAATCATTGGCCCATGCAGGAATCCGTCCCCTTTGCCACCATCGAAGAGGCCGTGGCCGACGTCGCCGCGGGCCGCCTGGTCATCGTGACGGACGATGAAAGCCGCGAAAACGAGGGCGACCTGATCATGTCGGCAGCGCTGGCCAAGCCACAGGAGGTCAACATGATGATCCGCTACTGCAGCGGGATCGTCTGCGTTCCGACGGTCGAACCGCAGCTGCGGCGGCTGGGCCTCGGCCCCATGGTGGCGAGCAATCGCGAAAACCGGCGCACGGACTTTACGGTCAGCGTCGACGCGGCCGAGGGCATCACGACGGGCATCAGCGCCTTCGACCGCACCCAGACGATCCGGATCCTGGCCGACCCGCAGAGCCGCCCCGATCAACTCGTGCAGCCCGGCCATGTGTTTCCCCTGCGGGCCCGGCCGGGCGGGGTCCTGGAGCGCGCCGGCCACACGGAGGCCGCCGTGGACCTGGCGATCCTCGCCGGCCTGCATCCGAGCGGGGTCTTGTGCGAACTTGTGAATGACGACGGCACGGTCCAGCGGCTGCCGCAGCTGATGGAGTTCGGCCGCCGCTTCGGTCTGAGGCTCATTTCAATCGCCCAGCTGATCGAGTACCGCGCCCGAAAGGACCACCTCATCGAAAAAGTGGGCTCGCGGCCGTTTCCTTCCGAATTCGGCGAATTCACGATGCACGTTTTTCGCAGCCGGATCGACAACCGGCACCATCTCGCGCTGACGATGGGCGCCGTGGGTCCCGCGCCGACCCTGGTCCGCGTTCATAGCGAGAACATAATCGGCGATGTCTTTAGAATGCGCGGCTTCGACACGCAGGTCACGCTCGCCGCCTCGCTCGAGGCGATCGCAAAGGCCGGCTCGGGGGCCGTTCTTTACATGGAGCACCCGACCGACGGCGACGAACTGATCCGAAGGCTGGACGCAAAGCCCGGCGATCCTCTCCCCCACATGAGCTTCCGCGATTACGGGATCGGCGCCCAGATCCTTGTGGCGCTCGGCTTGCGGAAGATCCGCCTGCTGTCGAACAGCACGCGGAAGGTGGTCGGGCTGGACGGCTACGGGCTGGAGATCGTCGAGCAGATCCGGCCTTAGCTGGGAAAGCGTTTTTGCACCGCGGCGCGGACCTCCTCAAGCCAGCCGGCCCGCTGCTCGGGGGTGCTGACGATCACGACGCTGAACGTGCGGCGTTCGGCGTTGGGCACCTGGCACAGGCCGAAGACGCATTTCATCCAGATCGACTCAAGCGGATCGCCGAAGAGCGCGATTTCCTGGTCCGGGGGCGTGTTTGCGGTGTTGAACACAAGCGCCGCCCGCAGCTTCAGCAATCCGACGGGCTCGCCCTCGCCTCCGGCGCCGGTCTTGAACTCATAGGCGACGCCGGGCCGCACGACCCGGTCGATCCAGCCGGTCAGGATGGCCGGGGGCTGTCCCCACCAGTTCGGATGCACGATCACAAGCCCGTCGGCGGCCCGCAGGTCCTCGCAGTGTCCTTCGATCGCGGGAGGCAGGGGTGCGTCCTTTGGAAACTCCCCGGCCGGCATCAACGGATCGAACCCTTCGGCATAGAGATCGTGCAGGACGACCGTGTGCCCTGCAGCCCGGGCGGCGTCGGCCGCCGTGCGCGCGATCGCATGGTTGAAGCTCTCGGGATTCGGGTGGGCGACGACGATCAGGATCTTCATGGCGAGGCAGCCGATGGAACGCGCCAGGCAGGCCGGCGTCGAGGTTTTCGTGCCCCGGGCCGCCAGTGAGAAGGCCGGGCGCGCCCGGCGTTTGGAATTGCTAATGCGGCCGGGGCCGGCGCGCGGCAAAAGTCCGAAAATGTCGGATTAAGGTCCTTGCGGACATTTCGATCGCCGGTTAGGATGACGCCCATGACCCGCTCGGAACCCAGATGCATCGGAATCGTGGGATTTGATGAGGCCGAGGCGCTCGATATCGCCGGGCCCGCGGAGGCCTTCAGCTCAGCCTTGAGCCGGGACGGCGGCTCACAGCCCCGGCCTTTCTACAAGGTCGTCATCATCGGCCCGACAAACAAGCCATTCAGAACTTCGGCGGGCATCGTGATCCAACCCGAGCGCACGCTGCTCAACGCCCCGCCGCTGGACACCCTGATCGTCCCGGGCGGAAAGGGACTGCGCACGGAAGCGACGAGCTCACGGGTGGCGGAGTGGGTTCTGAGCCGTGCCGCCGGGACCCGGCGGGTGGTCTCCGTATGCACGGGAATCTACGGCCTGGCGCCGACCGGCCTCCTGGACGGGCGCAGGGTCACCACCCACTGGCGGTTCGCCGCGGATGTCGCGAGGCGATTTCCCCGCCTGAAGGTCGATCCCCATCCCCTGTTTCTGAAGGACGGAAAATACTACACATCGGCCGGCGTGACGGCCGGGATCGACCTTGCCCTCGCCTTGATCCAGGACGACTGCGGCCAGCGCACCGCCCTCGAAGTGGCCCGCGAACTGGTTCTTTACCTGAAGCGGCCGGGCGGGCAGGAGCAGTTTTCCGAGCCCCTGCAGGTCCAGACAAAGGCGACCGAGCGCTTTGCCGACATCGTCGCGTGGATCGCCTCAAACCTGCACGGGGACCTGTCGGTGGATACCCTGGCTGGCAAGGCCGCGTTGTGCCCGCGGCACTTTCGCCGGCGATTCCAAAGCAGCTTCGGCTGCGGCCCCGCCTCATTTGTCCAGGAAATGCGCCTGGGCGAGACCCGGCGGCAGCTGGTGACTTCGCGGAACTCCATCGAGATCATCGCGGAATCGGTCGGCTTTGCCGACTCGGACTCCCTGCGCCGGGCGTTTCGCCGGCGATTCGGCGTCAGCCCCGGCGACTATCGCGCCAAGTTCAATGGAGGCTCCCCGTGAATGCCTTGATGCCCGTCTATGCGCGGGCCGACGTCTATTTCGAGCGCGGCGAGGGCTGCTATCTCTTCGACGACCGGGGCCGCCGCTACCTGGATTTTGTCGCCGGGCCGGCCGTCGCCGCATTCGGACACGCGCATCCCGCCATCACCCGGGCCCTGACCGACCAGGCCCGGCGGCTTTGGATCACCTCGAATCTGTACAAATCGCACGCCCTGGAACACCTGGCGCAGCGCCTGGTGGATCTGACGTTTTCCGACACGGTGTTTTTTCAGAATTCAGGCGTCGAGGCCTGGGAACTCGGCGTCAAGGTCATCCGCAAGCATTTCAGCGCAACCGGCCGGCCGGAGCGCTACCGAATCATCAGCTTTGAAGGGTGCTTCCACGGCCGGACCCTGGCCGCGATCGCCGCTGCGAAAACCGACAGGATGGCCGGGGGATTCGGCCCGATGACCGACGGCTTCGACCGGGTGGGCTGGAACGACCTGGAGGGGGTTCGCTCCGCGATCGGGCCTCGAACGGCCGCGATCGTGATCGAGCCCGTGCAGGGCGAGGGTGGCATGCGGGTCGCCGCGCCCGAGTTTCTGCAGGGCCTTCGGAAGCTGTGCGACGAATTCGGGCTCCTGCTTTATTTCGATGAGATTCAGTGCGGGATGGGCCGTACGGGCAGGATGTTCGCATGCGAATGGGCGGGCGTGGCGCCCGACGTCATGTGCATCGGGAAAGCGCTGGGCAACGGGTTCCCGATCGGCGCCTGCCTTGCGACCGCGGATGCGGCCTGCGGCATGGCACCCGGGACCCACGGAACCACTTTTGGCGGGAATCCGCTGGCGACCTCGGCCGCCAACGCCGTTCTCGATCTGCTGCTGGCGCCCGGGTTTCTGGAGGAAACCGAAAGGAAAGGCCGGCGCCTTGAGAAAAGGCTGGCTGAACTGGCCGGCAGGCATCCCGGTGTCTTCAGCGAGTGGCGCGGCAAGGGGCTCATGGGCGCCCTGAAGTGCGTCCCGGAGAATTCGGAGGTCATCGATGCCCTCCGGAATGAGGGTCTTCTCACGATCGCGGGAGGCGGCAACGTGATCCGCACCTTGCCGCCGTTGATCGTCACCGACCGGCAGATCGACGACGCGGCTGAAATCATCGATTTGGTGGCCGGAAAATTCGCTTCCAGCGGCGCACGGCTTCCAGCCGCTCGTGCAGCCGCGGCATGTTAGCGTTGTAATACTCCCGGCGGGCGGCAGATTGGCCGGTGCCCCCCATGAAAAGCCTGGTCATAGCCAGCGCGGCCCTTCTCCTCTTCGCCTCTCCGGTTCGCGCCGCACCCGTTCCGGTTCCCGCGCTCGACCATTTCGACCTCAGCCGGGTCCGGCTTCTCGACGGACCCTTCCGGGACGCCCAGGAGCGCGACTTGCAATACCTCCTCTCGCTCGATCCCGACCGGCTCCTGGTGATGTTCCGCTCGACCGCCGGGATTTTTTCCTACACCTCGTACGTGCAGGCCTACGGCGGGTGGGAGAGCCCGACCAGCGGCCTGAGGGGGCACACGATGGGCCACTACCTTTCGGCGTGCGCCCTGATGTACGCTTCCACCGGGGATCCGCGGCTGAAGCAGCGGACGGATTACCTGGTGGCTGAGCTGGCCAAGTGCCAGGACCGGCTTGCCGAGAATGGCTGCCATGCCGGCTACCTTTCGGCCTTCCCCGAGTTTTTCTTCGACCGGGTCGACGCGCAAAAACAGGTCTGGGCTCCCTGGTACACCATGCACAAGATCATGGCCGGGCTGCTCGAGGTGTACCTGCACACTGGAAATCCCCAGGCGCTGGCGGTCCTGAACCGCGTCGCGGACTGGGTGAAATTCCGGGTGGACCGCCTCACCGCGGCGCAAATGCAGGGCGCCCTGAAGACGGAGCACGGCGGCATGAACGAGGTTCTCGCCAACCTCTACGCCGTGACCGGCAATCCCGACCACCTGCGCCTTTCGCAGGCATTCAACCACCGGGCGGTGTTCGATCCGCTGGCCAGGGGCGAGGACAAGCTCGACGGGCTGCATGCCAACACGCAGATTCCGAAGATCACGGGAGCCGCCCGCGAGTACGAGTTGACCGGCAGCGGGGAGTACCGGGACATCGCCCTGTTTTTCTGGCGGGAGGTGGCCCTGAAGCGCTCCTATGCAATCGGCGGCGACAGCGACAACGAGCACTTTTTCCCCGTGGCGGATTTCTCCGAGCACCTGAGCACCGTCACCGACGAGACCTGCAACACGTACAACATGCTCAAGCTGACCGAGCACATTTTCGCATGGGATCCGGAGGCCGCGACGATGGATTTTTACGAACGGGGGCTTTATAACCAGATCCTTGCCTCGCAGGATCCCGACAGCGGAATGGTGACGTACTTTGTCCCGATGAAGTCGGGTCACTTCAAGACCTACTCGACTCCGGACAACTCATTCTGGTGCTGCCTGGGCACCGGCATGGAAAACCATGCGAAATACGGCGAGGAGATCTACGCGCACGACGAGCGATCCCTGTACGTGAACCTTTTCATTCCCTCCTCCCTCGAATGGCCGGAACGCGGACTCACGCTGCGCCAGGAAACCAGGTTTCCGGAGGAGCCCTCGACCCGGCTTCGGATCGGAGCCCGGCAGCCGGCCGCGCTCGCGCTGAAGATACGCCAGCCCGCATGGTGCCGGCCCGGCATTTCCATCCGCGTGGACGGCGATCCGGTCGACGCCCGCGCGGATGCCTCGGGCTATGTGACCATTGCGCGGGACTGGAAGGACGGGGACACGGTCGACATCGGGCTGCCGATGTCGCTTCGCACGGAGACGCTGCCGGGCGACGACCGGGTTGTGGCGGTATTCGACGGCCCGATCGTGCTGGCGGGCGAGTTGGGGACCGAGGGGATGCCCGAGGGCGGCACGTTTGCTGAAGACCAGAAGAAATACGCCGCCTGGCCGGACCCGCCCGCCCCCGTGCTTGTCGGTGACGCTGCCTCCATCCTCGCCGCCCTGCAGCCCATTCCGGGCGAACCGCTGACATTCCGGACCCGCGGCATTGGCCGGCCGCACGACGTCACTTTTGAGCCGTTTTACCGCCTTCATCACCAGCGCTATGCGATCTATTGGCCTTTGACAAGCACCTCAGACCTCCAGAATTGAAATCCATTTGCTCAGCAAATGGATTTCAATTCTGGAGGTCTGAGGTGCTCCCTATCCTTCGGCCGTGACGACGGCGATCATGAAGCCGTCATGACCCTTGGCGCCAACGGTCTGGACCGTTGTCGCCCTCACGCGAGGCTCGCGGGCGACGAGGAGATTCATCCGGCGGACGCCCTGGACCCGGGGATCGGTGCTGGCATGGTCGGTGACGGCTCCCTTGCGCACGACATTGTCGGCAATGATCGCGGTGCCCCGGCGGGAAAGCTTCAGCGCCCATTTGAAATAGTCGGGATAGCCTTCCTTATCGGCGTCTATGAAAATGAGGTCGAACGGACCCCTCGCCTCGGCGGCGAGCTGCGGCAGTGTCTCCAGCGCGCGACCGACGCGCACCTCTACGACGCCCGACAATCCCGCCCTCTTAATATTGGCGCGGGCCACTTCCGCATTTCCCGGATCGGCCTCCAGGGTGATCAACCGGCCATCGGAGGGCAGGCCCCGTGCCAGCCAAATGGTGCTGTAACCTCCGAGGGTGCCGATCTCCAGGATGCTGCGGGCGCCCCGGACCAATGCCAGCAGCTGAAGCAGCTTGCCCTGGCTTGGCGAAACATGAATCGCGGGAAGCCCAGCCGCGGCGCTGTCCTTCAACGCCTCTTCGAGCGCCGGATCGCGTTCGACGAAAAGATCCGTGAGATAGCTTTCAACCGCAGTCCATGTTTCCTGGGCCATTGGAATGGATCGGGTCTTCACTCGAGCCAGCCGCCGACGGCCTGAATCGGGCGCAGCGCCCCTTCCGCGCTCACCCATGCGGCCGCCGCGTAGCGGGGAGCATTTGCAGGCGCGTTTTCCTCCAGTTCGATTTCGGCCGCCAGTTCTCCCCGTTCATCGCGGTCAAGCGCGGCGTCCTTCATGGCGACCACGACGAATTCATGCTCCAGCCTTCGTCCCGCATTTTCGCCCGCACGGACGTCGGATGCAACGCCGCCGCATAGGAGAGCCAGATGCGCCTCGATCCGGCCCGGCCGCAGGGAATCGGCGGGCTGGAAGGCGACCCGCCATCGCTTTGGCCCGATCCGCCCGAGGCTGAGCACTCCAACGGGCGGCCCGATGTCGGATTCCGCGCGCCCGGGGGTCCATTCGAGGCCGTTGCGGACAAAACAGGGCGTATAGACGGTCGAAGATCCCCACGCCTTTGCCTGCGCGTATTGCCGAAGGGTGAAGATCCTAGAGGAATACGGGTCGCGCCAGCCCAGGCTGTCCCAATAGCTGACGTGAAAGGACATCGGAACGAACTCCTTCCATAATCCGGGTTGATTCCGCAACCCCGCAAGCCAGGCCTCCGCCGGCGGGCAACTGCTGCACCCCTCGCTCGTGTAGAGCTCAATGAGGGCCACCTGGCCGGGACCGCTCCGGAACAACGGCTCCGCGCCCGGCGCCGCGGGGCCGGCCAAGGTCAACGCAAGAATCGAAATCGCGGAAAGCCTTGCAACGTTCATGGGAGCTTCAGCGAACCAATGGTGTGGGAATCAGCGGGAATTGCAACGGGCCGACCCCATGAAAATTACCGCCTTCCCGGCGGAGGGTCTTGAGCCGGCCCCGCATCCGGCCTAAGCAAGGTCGCGCTCATAAGCCCGATCACGACGTCGTTGGCGATCGCGCGGACGGTCAGCGACTCAAGTTCCCGCTGAGGATTCAAAGCCAGGGCGAGGACGGTCGCGGCCCCGCCGGGGACGGTCCTGCCCTTGCCCTTGAATTCAACGGAATCGAGCATGCGCACGGCCCCCGTCTTCAGGTCCACGCGGGGGGGCAGCGGGCCCGGAAGGCGGAATTGGAAATCATCGATGAAATAATCGCGTTCGATCGGCCACCAGGTCACGGGGTTCTCCAGGGCCAGGCGCTCGGTGCTTCCGTCGCGGTAGGCCACGATGACCTCGCCATTGTCCACGCGGCTTTGCATGGGGCCGGTCGATCCGGCCATGAGGACGTAGAGCTCGCTCGCGCGCCCGTTGAGCGGGACAACCGCCTCGGCCTGATAGTTTTTCCACTGGGACGTGAAAAGGATGTTTTTCGCGGCCGGATCTCCGGGAGTGGCGAAGGGCACCCCGTTGGGGAGAATGATCCGGCCGCCGTTTTTGGCGGCGACGGCCCGCAGGCCGGAGTCGTCGATATCCGCCGTTTCGTTGACGTCGCCGGCCCAGCCCCCGAGGCCGTGCTTCGGAATCGAGAGCGACACATAAGGCGAGCGGGGCTCGCGGTATTCGTTGCGGAATATCCGGGTGACGCGGTCGTTGAAGAAGGGATTGAGTTCGACCGTGGACAGAATTGCGCCGGCGGGTGGCGCGGGCAGGGCGGGCGTGGGCGCCTCCGGCGGTTCCGGGGCGGCGGGGGGCGGCTCGGACGGAGCGCGGGCTCCGGCCCAGGTGATCGCAATCTCCGTCCGGTCCGAGGCAGGGGCGTCGATTTCAACGCGGTCCGGCGCCCCGGTCGCGCCCAGAATGCGCCATTCAGCCGGCCGGCCGTTGATCTCGACCCCGGCCACCCGGTCGCAAGCTTTTGCCACCTGCAGGCGCAGCTTCTGCGGCCGGGCGAATGTGGGTTTGATGCTGTAGGTATCGCGGTCGCCGGCGCGGCGGAATGAATACGACAAGTCGGGATGGCTCAGGCTTGCATGGTCCCATTCCGCCGGGAAACCGGGCCTGATGAGCAGCTCCCCGGCGAGTGCGTCGGGCCTGACGCCGAACAGGCCCTCGACAATTGCGCGCGACAACACGCCCGCGCCATCGCCGAAGTCGCGCTGGGATTCGCGGCGGTAGACATCGAGGTAGGACATGGTGCCGACGTTGCCCGGCGAAATTCCCATGAACATCGCGGCGAGGACGGAGCCCTTGGTGATTCGCCACGCCTCCTCGGAGCGGCCGGCCTGCCAAAAGCCGAGGGCGGTATGGGCGGCCTCGGCCATCACGACATTGTTCAAGGACCATTCGTAAGGCATCCAGTCGCTCTCCGCCAGCGTATGCAGCCCTTCGGGGACGCCGGGACCGCGCACGGGCAGGTGCGGGATTTCCCGATCCACCTGCCGGGACATAAGCCAGGCTTCTCGCGCGGTGGGCATCCCGGAATCCATCGTGAGGTAAAAGGTCCAAACGGCGGCGCTGGGATGGACGAGCTGCCGTCCCAGCAGGTCCTTGCATTCCGCGAACCCGCCCCGTTCGGGCATCCAGAGCAGTTCGCGCATGCCGCGGGCGATCAGGGCGGCTTCGCGCTCGTAGGGAGCCGGGTCGGCTCCGACCAGCGGGGCCAGCCGTGCGGCCCACAGGTTGTGGTAATAATTGTACGCCGACGCGTGGGCGGCGCCGCCTCCGTCATACTGCAGATTGTCGCTCGCCCAGATCGCGGCGTAGGCCTCGTAGAGCGGGAGTCTTTCCGGGCCGAACTCGCGGCGGAAGAGCCGCCGCTCCCACGC
>JBEKAO010000074.1:0-10629 GCA_050015855.1 Opitutaceae bacterium
CTGACAGAGAACTCCGTCAACACCGTGCTTCAGGATCCGCAAGGCTACCTTTGGCTCGCCACGTTGACGGGATTGGCGCGCTTCGACGGGCGAAAGTTTGAGGAATTTCCGCTTCCGGACGCGATGCGCGATTCCGGCGAAAACATCCGGGCCCTGGCGCAGGAAGATCCATCGACGCTTGTGATGCTTCCGGCGAGCGGCGGCATCATCCGGCTCAGGGAATGCCAGTTCGTCCGGCATCCCGCCGATGCCGCGGTGCGGGGCCGGCAATTGGAGCAGTTGTTCGTGGAACCGGACGGCGCGCTATGGATGGGCGACACCAGGGGAGACATCCTCCGGTGGAGGAGCGGAGTTTTGACCGCCTTCGGCGCGAACGACGGCATCGGCAAAAGTCTCGTCGGATTCTCCGTCGCGACCGATGCCCAGGGGCGAACCTGGGTCGCGCAAGGCGACTTCCTTGGCTGGTTCGAGGACGGGAAACTCGTGCGCTATCCCGGTTCCCCGGGTACCCTGCTCGTCATCGCGCGGGCTCGCGACGGCGGAATCTGGATCTCAGCCGCGGAAAGGCTGCTCAAGATGGAAACCGGGCGTATCGCGACCCTGTCCGAAGCCCCGGAGTGGCCTTCGGCCCGCGATGTCGTCGAACGCCTGTTCGAGGACAGCCGGGGCGTCCTCTGGGTCGCGACCCGCCGCAACGGCCTCTTTCAGTTTGCCGAGGGGCAGGTGCGGGCGACTCCGACCCAGCAGCAGGTACTTTCATGGGTGGCCGAAGACTCCGAGCATGGCATCTGGGTCGCCTCGAAGGGGGGCGGAATCGCCCGCCTGCAACGCCAGAAGTTCGTGATGATCCGCCCGGGCTCCGATCAGGACGACGTCGCCAGCACGGCGATTTGCGAGGATCGGACCGGAGCCATGTGGTGCGCCAATCGGGACGGGGGCGTCTTTCGTTATTTTGGAGGCGTCGTTCAACGGGTGCATCTCCCGGTCAGCGAGCCATCGTTTTACGCCAATTGCGTCTGTCCGGACGCCGACGGCAATATTTGGGTCGGGAGCAAATCCGGACTTTATAGGGTGGCCGCCGGGGACCCGCTGACGCTGGAGCTGATCGCACCCGACCTGAAAGACATCCATGTGCTCTACTTTTCCCGCAAGGGCGAGCTGTGGATCGGCTCGGAAAACAAGCGGCTCCTTCGCTTTCGAGGAGGAAAGTTCGAGGACATAATGGCCGATCAGGGATCCCCCGAAAAGGTGGTGTCCGCCATGACCGAGACCGTCGATGGAACCCTTTGGATCGCCCTGCAGAACGAAATCTACGCCTATATCGGCGGCCATTTGGTTCGGCAGAGTGCCAACGATGGCCTTCCGGGCGAACATATCAGCGCGCTGTATGGCGACTCGACCGGCGCCCTGTGGATCGGGACGGCCCGCGGCCTCCTACGCGTCAAGGGAGGACGGCTGACCATATTCACCCAGGCCAATGGCCTCCCCAACGACCGGATCAAGCAGATGTTGGAGGACGACCACGGAATCTTCTGGCTCAGCAGTCCGCGGGGATTCTTCCGGGTCTCCCGGACGGATTTGGAGGCCGTGGCGGACGGCCGCCTATCCACGGTTCCGGCCGCCACTTTCGGCCCGGAGGAAGGACTGACCGGCCAGACGCCGGTATACAATTGCCAGCCGGACACGTGGCGGGGCAGCGACAACCGGCTTTGGTTCTGCACCCAGGACGGGGTGATCGGCATCGACGCCAGCTCCGTGTCGCTCCAGCTTCCTCCGCCGCCGGTTTACATCGATCAGGTGTTGGTCGACGGCCGGGCCGTCGACAGGTCCGGCCTGCGCCTGTCGACCGGTCAGCATCGCCTCGCATTTTATTTTTCCAGCCCGAGTTTCGCCGCTCCGGAAAAGGTGCTCCTCCGCTATCGTCTCGTGGGCTTCGACAACGGCTGGACCGAGACCGTCCCCGACCAGGAGGCAAGTTTCGCGGGCCTGCCCGCCGGGCGGTATACCCTTGAGGTGGCCGCCAGCGACCCCTACGGGATTTGGCGCGGGGGGATTGGCGCTTCCCTGTCCTTTGCCGTCACCCCGATGTGGTGGGATACCTGGTGGGCGCGAATGCTCGCTCTCGGAGCTTTCACGGGCTTTGTAGTCTGGGTCGCCCGATACACGTCGCACCGTCTCCTCAAGCGCCGCCTCAAGCGGATCGAGCAGGAACATGCGCTGGAAAAGGAACGTGCACGGATCGCCCGCGACCTGCATGATGAACTCGGTGGCAGCCTGACCCAGATCACACTCTTGGCGGACCGGCTGCGCCGCCGCGCGGTCAAACCGGAACAGGAGCCGGGGCTCCGACAGCTTGTGCGCAAGACGCGCCAGCTCGCCGGGGATTTGGAGAGCATCATCTGGACGGTCAATCCCCGGAACAACTCCCTCGATCGCCTTGTCCGCTTCACCCGGGAATTCTCCGAGCACTTCTTCCGCGACACCGCCATCGACTGCGCGGTGCTGGGAGTCGAGGAAATTCCGGCCCGGCGCATCACTCCCGAGGTTCAGCACCACCTGCTGAGTGCGACCAAGGAGGCCCTGAACAACGTGCTCAAGCATTCGCAGGCCGGCTCCGTTGCGGTGGAATTCCGACTTTCGCAGGAGATCTTCACCACCGTTATCCGGGATGACGGGGTCGGCTTCAACCCGGAGGCCTCGGAAAACAAGGAGCGCAACGGTCTGAGCAACATGCGGAGCCGCCTGCGGGAAATCGGCGGGATCCTGGATATCCGAAGTTCACCGGGACTCGGCGCGGAGCTCTCCTGGAGCGTTCCGCTCGCGGCGGCGATTGTCCTGGACGGGCGCGCCCCTCCCGTCCTTTCCCATTCATGAAGACGACCGTGGCCCTCATCGAGGATAACGCCGGCATCTGCGAGGAGCTGGAACAGTTTTTCGCGGAGGCTGCGGATATTTCCTGCGTCGCGATTTGCCGGAACCTCCAGACGGCCCTGCGCCAGGTGCCGCCGCTGGCGCCTGACGTGATCATCATGGACATCCATCTGCCCGACGGTTCCGGCATCGTCGGAACCAGCCGGTTGAAGGAACTGCTGCCCGAGACTCAAATCATAATGTACACGATCCATGAGGACGCCGAGCAGATATTCCGGGCGCTGGAGGCGGGCGCCAGCGGCTATCTTTTGAAGAGCGCCGAGCCTGCTGAACTCCTTCGCGCTATTCGAGAGGTCAGGCACGGCGGCGTTCCGATGACCGGCGAAGTGGCGCGGAAGGTGATTCAATCTTTTCGAAGGACCCGGTCGGGGCTGCCCGCGGCCGATCCGTTGACCAAACGAGAGGAGGAGGTCTTGGATCTGCTGGCCAAGGGCTTCTCGTCGAGCGAGATCGGGCAACGGTTAACTATCGGATTGGAGACGGTGAACAGCCACCTGAAGCACATTTACGGCAAACTGCACGTCCGCTCCCGGACGGAAGCCGTGATCAGGTACCTCGGCTGAACCGCGCCTGAATTTACTAAGGCACCAGGCTGGGAATAGTCGCCGCCAGGCCGCGGTAGGCAGGCGGCAGGTGGGTTTCGAGGCCGTCTTCGATCTCGGTCTGCTTCGATTCGATTTTTACGGAGGCGGGAACGAGGCCGTCCCGCGCTGCCGTCAGAGTGATCGTGCCGGGAGTCAGGGTCGAGCGGATGGCCACGCGATTGATGCCGCATTCGGTGCTCAGGTATAGATTGTTCGTGGAATTGAGCATGCCGCTATTGAATCCGCCGCGCCAGATCGCCGGGCCGTCTATCGCAAAATCGACCCGTGCTTCATCCGTCGGGCAGCGGTTACCCTGCGCGTCCACCGCCTCGAAATCGACAAGGGCCACGTCGGAACCGTCGGCCTGCAGGCCATTCGGGCCGGCATGAACGGTGAGCCGGAGGGCCGCGGCCGGGCCGGCGGTCTTAAGCTCCTGCTGCGCGACCACCTGGCCGTCCTTGGTTGCCACGGCCTTGAGCGTGCCTGGGGCGAAGGCGACCTGGGGAAACGCGTAAACGTAGCCAGTGTCCATGTTCTGCAGAAGCTCGGAGCCCGGCACCCTGCCCCCGTTGAAAGTGTCGACAAACGTGCACGGCTTGGTCGCGACGCCGAGGGATTGGCCGTTAAGGAACAGCTCAACCTGGTCGCAGGGCGTGGCCGCGACGTATATGGTTTTCCGGGTGCCGGCCGGATAGGTCCAATGGCCGATAATATGCAGGTCGGGCTTGGCGGATTGCATCACGCGCGACACAAAAAACAGCTCCTTGGGCAGGCGCACGCCGTCAACCTTGCCGCTCACGCGCAGGACTTCGCTGCCGTTCTGGCGGCCGTCGGCATCGGAATCCGACCAGTAGATGGAGGCATAGCCCGACCATTTCGAATGCGCGGGGTCCGGATTGTCGATCCGGTTGCGCACGTAACTCGCATAGCGGGTGGCGGCGGCCAGGCAAAACGTCTCGGAATTCCAATGGTAGACATCGCCGCCGGCGGCCGGGTCGCCGCCGCGTCCCCCGGGAATCAGGTGGGGCTTGAAGCCAAAATGCGGAGGCGAGTCATCGTCCCAGAAGCGGCGCGCGGCTTCGTCGCGGAAGTCCTCGGTTTCAATGAGCGGCGCCTTGTCTCGGCGCGCGATGCTGTAGCCGCGGAACATCTCGTCCCCGGTGACCAGATCCGTCTGGTGAGCCTGGCCGATCATGACCCCGTAATACTCGCAGAACGGCGTGAGGGCCTTGTTGGCGTCGATGATATCGTTGTCCCGCGTGCCCGCGACACGCCCGCCGTGAGGGTCCAATTGCTTGCGCAAGGCGACCATCTGCGCCATTTCCTCCGGCGTCACAATGGTGTTGCCCGCTTCCCAAAAGAAGATGCTGGGGTCGTTGCGGTAAAAGATCATCGAGTCGCGCATGACCTCCACGCGCTGGTCCCACTGGCGTCCGGTCACAAGCCTTTCCTTATCGCCCGCCGGGCAGACCTCGACGATGCCGTATTTGTCGCACGCCGCCACGTCCGCCCTCTCGGGTGACACATGCATCCAGCGTATATAGTTGCCGCTGCTCGCCCGCACGAGCGCCGCGTTGAAGTCGTGCATCCAGTCGGGATAGGCTCCGCCAAGGCCGGGCCAGTCGTCGGCCGCTCGTTGCGAGTATCCGCTGAGCCAGATGAAGCGGCCGTTCAGCCAGACGCCGCCCGTGCCGGCACCGCCCTTGAACTCGGTCTTGCGAAATCCGGTCTGAATCCGGTTTACATCAACCACCTGGCCGTTCGCAGTCAGGATGGAGTACACGCTGTAAAGATACGGGTCGTTGACATCCCAGAAGCGGGCACCGGCGAGCGAGCCCGAGGCAGTAAACGTCTCAGTCTGCCCGCTGACCAAGTCTGAGGTGTTGCCCGACAGCTGCGCGCGGACGATTCCGTCCGCGTCCACGACCACGGCCGAAAGCGTAATCGAGGCGTAGTCACCCGACTCATTGGTGACCTCGGCCTCCTCGGCAACGTCCGCCGTTTTTTTCTCCAAGTCGATGGCCTGCGGATACACGTAGACGCCGGAGGTGTGGAGATTTTCGTACAGCGGCAGGGTCTGGTAAATCCTGCCTGTCACGATCAACTGGGCGTCCCGGTTGAGTCCGCCGAAATTCGGATTGAAGTTTTTCGAGTTCCACTCGAACAGAACGCCGGTCGCCTCCTCCTTGTAGTCGGAGCTGTTGTCCACCTTCACCGCCAGGATGTTGTCCTGGCCGCCGAACTTAACGAACCCCGTGATGTCGAGGCCGACCGCCGTGATCCCGTTCTCGTACTTGCCGATCGGCTGGCCGTTGAGGAAGAAATGCCCGGCCTGCCTCATGCCGTCGAACTCGAGGAACACCTTCTGGCCATCCGCGCCGGCGGGCAATTTGAAGTGCTTCCGGTACCAGCCGATGCCCATGTTCTCGCCCACGTCGCCACCGCCATGGCTGATGTGGGTGCGATAGGAATCCGTCTCGTTCCAGGTGTGGGGTAGGCTGACTGCGGCCCAGGCCGAGTCGTCGAACGCCGGCTGATCGGCTCCCGCCGCGTCGCCGAAGGCGAATTTCCAACCGGGATTGAAATTATAGACCGCGCGCGACGTGGGCGGCACGGCGAATTTCGAGCCCACGGCGGCACCGACCGCATCGGCGGTCGCCGCGGCGTGGGCGGCGGCCGCGCCGCACAGGAGCGGTGCGACCAAAATCAGCGGATACAAAATGGAAATGGGCTTCATGTGTTGGGGGGCGAGAGGTACGCGGCAACTCGCACTATAATGCAACCTGCGCGGCAGCACATCCCCCGAAATGGGGAAATGGAGCATTTTCCCGCAGGGGTGTTTTCAAACCTGCCTTGGCCATTGCCGGCCCGAGAGCCGGCCGATCGATCAGTTTGAAACCGCGGGCGGATCGATCCCAACGACATGGGCTTGCAGTACAATCTCGGCGCGTCCCTGCGCCCCAGATCAAGCCAGGGCGTCCCGGCAATACTTAACGCACTTCGCAATTTCGGTCATCCGGTCCGAGCCGGCCGGAACCCTGTATTCAAACTCGATCGTGGCCTGGATATTCCACTGGTTGTCCCTTAACAGGTGCAGGCATTCGACGATGGGCGTGTCTCCCTGTCCGAAGGGGACATTCGGCCCCATATGCAGCTTGCGGTCCTTGATATGGATGTGGGTGATCCGCTCGTGATACTCCTTGATGAAGGGAATCGGGGAATAATTGTTGCCCGCGATGAAGTGCCCGAGGTCGACGTTGGCCGCATTGCGCGGCGACAGGACGAAAGCCCGTTCCCAATTCGCCGGGGTCACGGCGGTGTGACCGTGATAGGCCACCCAGAGCGAGTGCTTGACGCCAAAGTCGCCGAGCCGCTGCAGGTCGTTCTCCTGACGGCTGATTTCGGTCGAGATGGCCCGAGCGCCGAGGACCTTGGCGAGCTCGAAGACGTAGTCGAGCTCCCCGTCGGACATCCTGAAAATGCCGTCGACCTTGACGATTTCGATCAGGACCCCCGCTGATTCATAGGTGTGGCGGAATTCCGGGATGCGCTCGGTCGGGGTCGACAGGCGCCAATTTCGCATCTGAGTGTCGACCGCCTGGGATCCCGCCGCCGCCGCCACGAGCGCCTTGGGGCTGATCAGATGCGGCGGCGCGCCGAGAAACGCCTCCACCGGCTGGGTGCGCAGCTCCAACCCGCTGATCCCCAGCTGGACGCAGCGACTCAGGACCTCGGGACCGCTCATCTGGAGGTCGGCAAAGCTGTAGGGCACGTTGAGGCCTATCTGAACGCCGGCCACCTTGGAGTTCACCTTTGGCGGAAGTTGCCCGGCCTCGTCGGCGCGGAGCCGGCTCATGAGGCCGACCATCCCGGAGGCGGGAATTGCGGCGAGGGCGAGTTTTACAAACTGGCGGCGAGTTTGCGGTGACATATTGGTTTGGTGTATCGGTTTCGAGTGCGGCGGCTTGACGGATTGCCGAGCGACTCGTTGCGGCCGAAGAGCGCGCGATCTCTTGACCCGGATTTCCCAGATTGGCATGACAAATGCTTTCGACGGTCGTGCATAACCGTTTGTCAGTGAATGGCCTAGAAAAGCACAATGCCGAGACAGCAGGGAACCGAGTGGGTGCGGGCCGATCCCAGGCTTTGAAGCTGAGTTTTGACCGGCGCCTGGCGTTGGAATTTCACGGCGCCATGATCTCCTCCGATGCAGGGCTACTTGCCTATAGGGAGATGGACGAGGTGCTCGGCCTGACAACGATGAGCAGCCGTCTGCTGAACGACTGGCGGACCGGCAAGAACACGCAGCATTCGATATTGGCCCTAATTCGCCAGTCTATATATAGCCGACTTGCCGGCTACGAAGACACGAACGACGCCGAGCGCCTCGCGGTCGATCCGATCATGAAACAAGTGGTTGGTGGGCGGGCGACCGAGCATGCGGCAGCATCGACCAGCCAAATGGCGCGTTTCGAGACCGAGGTGCTGACACAGCCCCGCAACCTGGCGGCTCTGGCGAACTTGTCCGGCGAATGGATCGATCATGTACGGGATCGCAGGCGACTGCAGGAAGTGATCCCGGACATGGACAGCTCCGTGAGCGAGACCTACGGGGAGCAGGAGGGCACGGCCTATAACGGCCATTTTGGCTGCACATGCTATCACCCGCTGTTCTGCTTTAACCAGTTTGGCGACGTCGAACGCTCCGTGCTTAGGGAGGGGAACGTCCATAGCGCCAAGGATTGGAGGTATGTCTTGGAGCCGGTGGTGGCCCGCTACCGTGGCCGAAAGCTTCCCTATCGTTTTCGAGCAGCCGCCGCATTCGCCCAGCCAGAGCTCTACCGGTTTCTGGAGGACGAGGGATACGCCTATGCCATTCGCCTCCCAGGAAACGACGTGTTGCAGCGGGAGATAGAGCCCCTCTTGACCCGTCCCGTGGGTCGTCCGTCAAATGCGCCTCTTGTCCGGTATGCCGACTTTTCCTACCAAGCCCAGAGCTGGAACCGGTCTCGGCAGGAGGTCGCCAAGGTTGAATAGCACAAAGGCGAGTTGTTCCCCCGGGTTGGCTTCATCGTGACGAACCTCACGCGGCCAGCCAAACGCGTCGTCCGGTTCTATGACCAGCGGGGAACGGCAGAACAATGGATCAAGGAAGGCAAGAATGCGGTGAAGTGGACGCGCCTGTCATGCCATGATTTCGTGGACAACCAGGTGCGGCTGCATCTCTTCGTGTTGGCCTACAACCTCGGAAACTTCCTCAGGCAGTTGGTCCTACCGCGGGAAGTTCGGCGCTGGACGTTGACGACGGCTCGGGAGAAACTGATCAAGATCGGGGCAAAGGTCCTTCGTCACGCCCGCCGGGTGACCTTTCAATTGGCCGAGGTGGCGGTGACCCGGAGGTTGTTCCAGGCCATCCTGTGCGCGATCAGCCGGTTGAGGCTGCCAATACCGGCTCCCGGATGATTGCCCCTTCGACCCAACCTTCCTGTCTTGGAGTTTATGGGAGTAATGTGTTCTATTGCCGTCATTTTGTTCCATCTTGCTGCAGCGGCGGCCGCTTGGGCGAAAACTACGTGACGGCAGCACGACGGCGCACCGAAAACTTGCCTTTCGGACGAGGACCGCGCGGATTTCTACACGTTCAAATCGTCCGAGCCCACAATTCCCTCGTACGATGAAGCAAAATGGGAAATCCCGATTGAGAAGGGCGCGCTCCCGCCGTCCTCCCAATCAATCTGCCTGACGCTTTCCCAGGATTGAGTAAACAGTAAGGTGTTGAAAACATTGAGCGCCGCAGGCTCATAACCTGAAGGTCGCTGGTTCAAATCCAGCCCCTGCACCCAATTTGAAACCCTCTGAAACCAATCGGAGGGTTTCTTGTTTAGGTAGTTATGAAAGTCGTGGTCGTCGGCCTCTGAAAATGCGACGTCGTGCAACTTGGGGCGACTTTGGGCCAAAAATCCCAAAGTTTTCAACCAAGTATTTTGGCCTACCTATTTCCGCGCCTTCGTGAGCCCCGCCTTCTTCTTAATCGCGTTCACGCTCGGAAGCGAAATTCCCACGGCCTCGGCGATCTGATTGCCGGTCTTTCCCGCTTTAACCAGCCGGAGAACACGAGCCCGCTTGGCCTCGGTGATCACCGCCCGCTTGCGGCGCTTCTGACCGCGGGGCTTCGCCGCTCCGCGTCCACCTGCTGCCGCGCGGACTGCCGCAAGAAACGCTCCCACCCCCGTGAACCCATACCGCGCCGGTAGCTCTGCCAATTCTCGTCCACGTTCCGCTGCGATCGCCTTCTCCAGCCGGGCTACCTTCAATCGAGTCGCAGCGAGTCGTTTGATTTTGTTCGTAAGCATAAGAAAGCTGGTTGGACAATCTCGCCAGGCTGCTGCCATTGCAGCTGCCTTATTTGGGTGGATCACGGGATCGTGGTTTGTCAGGGACTTCCTGTCAATTGACCCGTAGGAACCGAGTTGGCCCGGGTCGGCGTCACCACCGGAGCCGATGGCAAAGAGACGGAACCGCCGCTGGGAGTAATGTGCACTGGATTGTTAAAGGTGGGCCACGGCGAATTCTGGAGCCCGGTCGGATCCGTCCAAATGAACGACGATTGGCCTTTCCCGGCCGCCGAATGGCCGATGTTTTGGGCATCTAAGGTCGTGTTGCCGGTCGGCACTCCGTTTACGATCGCCGGTGAATTGAACCGCAGCCGAATGATCGTGAAGGGAGCATTCACCTGAATCGGGCGGCTGACGCTGGGAGCGGCCTGATAGTAAACTCCGTTGTTCACACCCCCTCCCTGGGATGCCTGAACGGTTACAGTTCCCAGACCGGTAAAGGTGAGCGTACTTCTAACTAAGGTCGCCAGCCCGCTCAAGACCGAGAAGCTGACGGGCAGGCCCGATGAGGCCGTCGCGGTAAGTACGATCGCCGGGCCCGGATAGAGGGCTGTAGCCGGAGGGTTGAAGGTGATGGTCTGTGCCTGAAGCGCGGCAAAATTCGCGGTAACGGTGCGGTTGGCATTGTTCATCGCGATCGTGGTCGAGGCCGCGGTCGGATTCGCAGGCGTGTCCCCGGTCCATGCGACAAACGTATAGCCCGAATTCGGCGTGGCTGA
>JBEKAO010000075.1:0-10553 GCA_050015855.1 Opitutaceae bacterium
CAGGATGATCGCCGACAGGAAAGCCCCTCCAAGCGGCAGAACGTAATATCTCAGGTGAACTCCGTCTCCGGCTTTCGGCGTGGAGCGGTTGACCACCCAGGCATCGACTGCAATCGCGAAACCGAGAACGCCCAGGACACCCACGGCGGCGACCACAAGGGCGCCATAAAGTTTGGCGGCCCGTCCAAGAAAAAGATAGATTCTCATGGTCGTAGATAACGGGCCCATCCGACGCTCCGCTCCCGGTCGCCTTCTGGGAGCTTAGCGCCGCACTCGAGCCGTGAAAGCGACCTGGGCCACCGCGAAATGGTCTCCGTCTGGTGTGAGAACCAGATAGAGCCTGTCCACGGTCACCCCAGGCTCGGCGCAAAGGGTCTTCAGGCTCGCCAGGATGTCCGCCCAGGCGTGCAGATCGCGATCGTTGTGGGCGATCACGTACCTGCGCTGTTCGACCGGCTCCATCAATTCCGACGACCTTGATTCCTCTGTCCAGCTTCCGCTCCACCCCTTCATCCACGTGTCAAAGTCGCTCCCAAGCGGAAGCTCCGAACTCGCCTTCGCCAACCTGCTCGACAGGCGGGCCTCTTCCTCCGGGGTCGCAGCGTTCAATTGAGCCAATGCTTGCTGGAGCCCCGAATCGGGAGGCGGGATGGCCGACACGACCGCCGACCTCTCAAAGAATGCTGCTGCGGCGGCGGATCCAATTCCCGTCGCCAAAACGAGCACACCGACCCGGACGGAGACTCTCCAGCGCCTGCGCATGGGGCCTAGTCGCCGGCTCCCCGAGCCATTGCAAATTTACCGCGCAGCGTGAAACCAGCGGCCGCATCGGTGGACGCGGTCGCGCCGCTCGGAGCCGTAGCTGCTCCTCCGACCGGCGTCCGCACTTCCCAATAAGGGCCTTTGGCCGGCAGCAGGCGGCAAAAGTTCGACAGCGGCGAATCTGGATCCCCAACCCCCTCGAAAGTTCGCCCCTTGATTTCGAACTGATCGCCTTCCGCGACGAAGCTTTGGAGCGAGAGCGTGACCGGAGCCGCCTGCCCGATGGCCAGTAGAAGCTCGTAGTGACGCTGCGGCGAAACCGCGCTCACGCCAATTGCCTGGTTCAGGCGGGCGATGCGGTCCTTGATCGCCCGACGCGAATTCACGAGCTGCTCGAGTTCGGCATGTTCAATCCGCGAGGCTTCCAAGCGCCGCTGCCACAGGCTCTGATTCTCGTAGCGATTGTACGCAAACCAAACGGACGCAGCCAGCAGCATGGCCCCGGCCAGGGCGGCAAGTTCCGGGCCCGTTGGTTTGAAGACCGCCCTTCGTGGCCGAAAGTCCGAGAATCCACCGGGCTTAAGCGACTGCGCATTGGCCAGAAGTTCGCCCAGAGAAATCGAGGTTAGCGCCAGATCGCCCGCCGCCTCCCTGAGGGGGCCGAAATCCCGATCGCCCTCCACCATCAGAAGTCCGACCGGCAGAGCCGCGCCGTCGAAGAGCGCCAGCGCTGCATTGAGATCGGCAGCGGCCTTCTGGACCGATTCAGGTCCGTCCTGGATCCGCAGGTACCTGCCGCCGTTGGGCCGCACGCAGGACACCGCCGACTGACTCCCAAGAACGAGGACGCTGATGAACCCAAAATCCGCGGTGGAGCACGGTGGGCATTCCTCGATGAGCGTCTGAAGGGGCCAAATTCCCTCGACCTCGATTCCCCGCGCTCCGCAGGCCTCCATCAACCGCGGCACGCGCGACCGATTGTCGATGTAAAGAATCGTGTTATAGCCGTCGCCATCCAGGTTCCGGCGGACCTCCTCGACGCTCCAGACGGCATGGGGCAAGCTGAGCGCGCGATGCTCGCCTGAAAAGACGGCCTTAAGCCGGGAGCGGCTCGTGTTAGGGCACGGCAGCGGATAGGCGTCCAGGTTCGCCGGATGATAGACGACCCGGACGGTGTCCGTGCCCGGGCACTCTTCCAAGAGCTCCAAGATGGCGGCTATGGGATCGCCGCGTCCCTCCACCGAGCGGGCGCGAATCCTTCCATCCCGGGTGAGAATCCGGATCTCCGTATTCCACCAAAGAATCACAACCGTGCCAGTTTCCATGCCACCTTGATTGTAGCAACCCGGTCATCGGCCTCACGACGCACGTCCTTCCTTTTGTTTGGCGGGCCTGGGAGTCGCATGAGCATGAAGATGACGGATGTCTTCGGCCCGCAAGGTCGGGTCGCCTTGCAAGGCGTCCTTGAGCAGAGCAAGGGAGTATTCGCACTCCTTTTCTATATCACTAAAACTGCACCAAAGGGCGTTGGCCACGTGGCGGAGATCGCGCCGGAATGGCGCCATTCTCGCCGAATGCGCCGGCGGCCGGATGGCCTGGGAGAAATACCGGGAGCCCTTCGGATATTCGATCAGCCCGCACCACGAGCTGGACATCTTGAAAACCGGTTTCAGGTCCCGGGTCCGCCATCGGATCCTTGGATCTCGGTGCAGGATGAATTCCGCAAGAATCGCAAGCGTCCGCTGCAGGTTCGCCGCGACCCCGGTGGCGGCGAGAACCGCCGGTTCGCCCAAACTCGAAGCTTCCACCTCGATCACCTCGAAGGCCTCCCGCACGCGGCTCGAAGCCCACTCGAAATCGTGAAGCAGCCGCGCGGCCAAAGCCTGCTCATTCGGAACCAAGGCCGCCCAGCGAAATAGGACCGGCATGAGCACGTTTTCCGTCAGCCAAAGCTGGAACGGCCGGCCTGCCACCGTTACCGATGGATAGGCCCTCAATGGATCCCCCCTTGGATCCTGGACAAAGGACACAAGGCCTATCACCGGAGCTGGACGGCGCGGCGGCATGGCGGTTTGCGGTTCCCCTCAGAGCGGGTACCTCACTACGGTATTTTGGGTTTCAGTTAAATGCTCGGGTGGATTTCTATTGCCTGAGGGCCTCGCTTTCGCGTGGGGGGATATTGACTGGAAGTACGGGTTAGAAAAGCAATGGGCCTACCGGTTTTCCGGTAGTGCCTCCGAGAGCCGATCGAAGGGAGGCCTTTCGGCTTC
Organism: Opitutaceae bacterium; assembly: GCA_050015855.1. Taxonomy (GTDB): domain Bacteria; phylum Verrucomicrobiota; class Verrucomicrobiia; order Opitutales; family Opitutaceae; genus Palsa-1447. Next base: position 3,033 of record JBEKAO010000075.1, read on the forward strand.
GTCCAAATAGTCGAAGAAGATCTTTTTTAACTCGAGCTCCAAGAAATGCCGAGCCGAAGCAGCAAGGACGGCTCCCCCTATAGCCCGCGGCAACACAGCGAACATTCCCGCTCCTCCATCGGATCGGGTGAGAAACCTTGCGCCCTCCCGCCATGACCGATCAACTTCCAACACGGTCCGGAGCATCTGGCCCGGCTGAAGAAGGATCAGCGCCTCGTCGCTTCCCAGCGACAGTACGATCCACTCGCGGTCGGATTTGTTGGGCACAATTTCCATGGGCTACGAGACGAGTTCCCTCATAGTCCGCAAATCCAAAGCTCCCGGACTGGCTTTCGGCCGCGGCGCCGCTCGCATCGCCTCCGCCTTCTCGGCGCTCTCCCGCTTGAGCCGCGACTGACGCGCGTCGTTGGCGACCTGAGTCGCAAGATCCCCCGAGTACGGCAGGTCCGAAGTGCCCGTGGCAACGTCGGCCGCCGGCCGCACCGGGGAATGAGGATCCTCCGACACCATTCCGCCATACCCGTGGCCGAGGGCTTCACCGAACTTAGAGGCCGGCGCCGCTCCCCGTTCCGCCTTCCGCCGCGCCTCCTCGAGAAGAACCGCAAGCCCCCGAGGCTCGACTCGGCTCATTTCGCCGACGCAGGCATCGAGATTGCCCACGTGCTCCTGAAAGGCGGCGCGGTCCCTTTCGATGTCGGCCGGGGTAATTCCGCCCTCTTCGTCCGCACCCTCCGCGGTCCCCGCGCACTTTGGAGGAGGTGGCAAGATCCCTCCGTGGTTGGTTTGCACGCGCCCCAACGGCATCTTGTCATCGTCCCCGCTCGCCACCTGAACCAAAGGCCGGGAGCCGACCGTAAATCCGGGGGTTAAGGGAAGGACGGACTGGTACGGCGGCTGGGGAGCCTCGTTCGTCGGCGGGGAGCCTGCCGACGACGACGGGCCTGATCCTGGCGCTGAAACGCTCAAGTCAGCCCCGACCGTCAGTTCCCCGCGCGGGAGGCAATCCCATCGGCGGCTCTGCCCGCGTTCGTGCGTCAGGTTCTCCAGGATCTCTCTGAAATACTCGCGCACGCGCTCGTTCACGGCCGCGACGCCATTAGGCCGCTCGGTGCAGAAGATGTACTCGGCGTTGCCCTTGGTGACCTTCTGACGCCTGCCCTCGCGCCCCTTGTTGTAGCTGATGATCTCCCCGACATTGAGGTGCGAGAAATCCTCGGCGCGAAACCGGCTCCTTTCCTCTTCGCGCACGCGGTGCCGGACAGACATCGTCTGGCCGCTCCCGAGCGTGGCCAAGAGCCCGCCAAAGTCGACGTTGTGGTCCGCCGTGACCTTCTCCTCCGTCACCGAGCCGCAGATCTCCGCCGCCCGCCGGGAGGTTTCCGGATCGACCTGCTGGAGCCAGAACTGGACCCCGAAAGCGCTGATGTAGACGTTGGCCGCCTCGCGGCCGATTACCTCGACAATCCAGGCGTAGCTCTGCGTGGCACAGATATTCACGACGTTGTTGCTCCGGGAGAGGTTCATGAAGTACGGGTCGCCCGCCGTGCTGGAGCCGGAGATGATGTACTTGTGGCACTCGTCTGCAAAATAGATCGCAAGCCTCGCGGAATTGAGATCGGGCCTTCCGTTGCGCGCGAGCATGGCGCTCTGGAAATCTATCTTGCAGGCCGTGCCGAGGAGTCGCCCCAATTGCTCGTATTGGTCGCCCGGAACGAGGCCGATGATCTTTCCCGACTGGACGACGTCCTCGAAGGAAAAGGTCGACGGTTGGCAGAAGGTCTCGGCTAGGTGCGGATCCTGCAGGAAGACGTCGAACGCCCCAGAAATTGTGGAGCGGATGATATTCGCTGTCTTCCCATCGGCCACCATTCGCTGCCACTCGTCGCGGAAGAAATGACCCATGTCCTCCAGCGGGGCGACCTGCCGGCGCAGGATCTCTTGGGCGGCCTCCGGCGACTTGCACTTGCCTGCCTCGTCCCGGAGGAGTTTCACCTTCTCCGAAAGCCGCGCCAAGGCCGCGGTGAGCCGCTGGTCCTGCGTCGCCAGCCGCACGATGTCGACCGCCGTGCACTGGGTCGCCTCCACTGCCCGGTGGAGCGAAATGCAGGCTGAGATCACTTTCCGGCCCTGCTCGTAGAAGTAGTCGTTCTCGCCCCGGCCCCCCGATCCCCGGGCCATCGCGGCGAAGCGGGTCACCCGTTCCGCCGCCTCCGCCGCGGGCAACCTGGGATCGACCAGATTGTAATGAATCCCGTTGTCGATCAGGACGACCCCGTCAACGATTAGGTTCATCGGCGGATCGGCGAACTCCTCTTTCCCGTCCGGGTCTAGGAGCGGGAGCACCCGCTCGCGGGTTTCGGTATGGCTCACCCGGCGGAGCCGGCCGCCATCCCAGCGCCAGCCAATGAAACGGGGTTTCAAGTCGCCCAGCGGGATCCGGATCTTCGATAATTCCGGCATGACCGCCGCGAGGTCCGCTGGAAACTCGAAGACATTGCTCGGCACAAGCCTTCCGGCGCGATGATGCCCGCTTGGAAAGTGAAGTCGCGGAAGCATAGCGCCTGCGTCCGACCCGCCGGCCGCGCCGCGGCCGCTCAAGTACCAGAACCGACTGCTGTCGTCCCGGTAGCGCACGACAGGAATCCGGCAATTGGGGGAAATGATCATCACATCGCGAGAGACGCAACGACCGGCCTCGTGGGCCAGGTAGATGCAGCCGTCCACCAGATCGCCTTTCACCTCGGGAATGAAGGCGCCCAGTTTCTGAAATGGGTTTTTCGAAAGCTCGTCGTCGGTTTCCTCGTTGTATGTCACGAAGAGCTGCGCCAGGGCCGGCATCAGCACTCCGGCGGTCTTGGAGGACCCGGTGACGCCGGTGACGAGAATTGAGGTCCGCATGTCGTCATAACCGACCGGCATCCCGGCGATCATGAACCCGTGCTTTTTGCCAGCCGGACGGCGACGCCTGGCAAGCTCCAGGAACTTCCCGGCGTAGACCGGGGCCGCCAAACCTATTAGCCCAACCGCTCCCGCAGGGGCGACAAACGAAGGCCAATGGTAGGTCGTGGCCAGTTCCGACAGCGTGACCGGGGTCAGGACGCCCGCCGTGAGGAGAGTGCCCGCCGCGCTGAGCGCAAAACTTCCCGGGGAGTTCACCGGCCAGCCCTGGCCGAATCCGACGAGGTCGAAGCGGTTCATGGAGCCTTATTCGATCGCGTATGGGTCGTAGAACTTGGGGTAACACAGTTGAAGGCACCGGGCCTGGAAGATCGAGGAAGCCACGCACGCCCCCAGGATCATCGTCCCTTCGATCCAGTGCATCACGCGCCAGCCGCCTTCGGCGGCGCTTAGGCCCTCCGCGATAAGGGGGGACTCCGCCGCATGCTCCGCTGCCTCGGGCAGGATGAAGACCGCCGTCAAGAGGAACAGGACGCTGAAGGCCATGCACACCCCGGCTGATTCGATCGGCATCCGCCGAGCGAACATTACGACCGTCTTGCGCCATAATTTGAGCAGCATGCTTAAATTGATTGTAGCAACCCCGCCGGCCCGCAGCAGGGTTCGGCCGGTCGAGGCGGTTTCGATACTTGCTACAATCAAGGGATGGGGTCGCGCTTTCAGGCTCTGTACACGCGAGGCGTGCTTGGACTCCTAGCCCTGGTGGGCGGTGGCTTGAGCGGCCTCCAACTCAGCCGTTGGCGGGGCGTCAGCAGGCCTGCCAGCCAAATCCGGTTTCCGCCTACGCCCGACCCGGCGGTGACGGCGACTTGGACCGGCCTTTTCGAGGCGGCGCGAAAAGAGATCTGGATTTCGGCAAGCCGGATCGAGTCGGAGGCGATTTTGAACGCGCTGGGTTCGACGGCCCGCCGCGGGGTTGTGGTCCACGTCACCCTTTCACCGACCCAAAATCCGGATCCTGAGGCGGGCGGCCGCGCCTGGCTGCGGTACAAGACCGTGCTGCCCGATGTGCGGATCGCCCGATTCGGGTTTGAGGGCACGGCCTGCGTCGTCGATGACACCTATTCGGTCGTGACGGCCCAAGGGCTTTTTCCCGCCTCTGCCAGCGCCTCCGATGCGAGCTTGTTCCTCTATGCGACCGATCCCGCCATTGCCCGAGCGCTCCGGGACCGCCTGATCGCCCAGCACGCCTCGGCTGCGGTCGAAATTCCCCCGCCATGACGAACCATCCGGCGATCGTCTCGCTTCCGCAGGCCCTTTGGAGCTTCGCGTGGACCGCCGGTGAGCCTTGCTGGAAGGACAAGTACGACGCCTGGGCCATCCAGGAAATCCACCGAGCCCTCGCGAGGGGTCCGAACTCGCAGATCGCAAAGGACGTCCTGGGGCTCGTTCCCTACCGGCCGGATCTTCTGATTGCCGTAGGACCATCGGCGCTCGGCCACCCGGCGCTTCGGGCCACGGTCGCCGGTCATCCGGCCTGCGTTTTGGCGCTCCTCCTAAGCCATTACGACGAAACCGCCGCCGCGCTGGAGCCCTATCTCGACGGATCGGGCGAGAGCGTTTATCACCTTCTCCGCTGGGCGGCGGAAAGCCGCCAGCCTCTCCGCCAGCCCGAAGGCTACTACCGTCGGATACTGGTCTGCGACAGTTTCTGGGGCCTGCGGTACGCAAGGGAGACAAGCAATCCGAGCCTACTCGCGGAAATCATCGGGTGGTGTTCCGATGAACGGGGCAATTACGCGGCTGCGGCGGCCTACCATCTGCTTCGCCATCCGGAGGAGGCGGTGGCCCCTTACCGCGAGGTCCTGACGTCGGGCCCGTTCTACGCCTACCTTGCCCTGCCTCGGCTTTCGCTTCGCGGCTTCGCGGTCGAGCCCGAAGACATCGGCGGCGTTCCGAAATGGGCCTGCCAGTTCGCCTTGAGCGACTTTGCCTCGCGCCGCGACGACTTCATCGCCGCGGTCGGGAGCGACCCCGCCTGGACCGTCGAACTGGCCGCGGGCCTGGGATGGCTCCTGCAACCGGCCAAACTCATGCAGGCCGGGCACATGGTGTCGGCCGGCGGCGTCGGCCATCCGCTGCAGCGTCCAGCCATGCGCTACCTCCTCGATGTTAAGCTGGGCCGGATCACGCCGTAGGGTTGCTATTGTCAAAGAAAGATGTCCCGCCACCTCGTAGTTGCAACGATCGCCGCCTTCGCCCTTGGCACCGCCCTTTTCGCGGAAAGTCCCCAGCCCCAGACCGCTCTCTCACTTCTTGACTCCTACCTCGCCCAAGCTGCGCCGTCTGTGCCGTTGTACCGGACGGACCTTCAGCCCGGCGGCGATCCCAAACAGGTACCTCCCGGCCGGTTCTTCGCCGTCGGCCCCATGATCGGCCCCTTCACCTATCGGGCAAAGCATTACGAGGAATTGACCAAGGACGAGCGCGGGGCCGTCATGCGCGAACCGCGATTCCGCGCCTTCCTCATTGCAACCCGCACCCAAGAAGACCGTCCAGGGCTACGGGAATCACAACGCCGCGCCATCCAGGTTGGGCCAGAGCGTTTCAGCATCAGTCCCGAAGAAATGCTCCGCGACCGTCCCGTCCTGGTTGTCATCGGCCGTCCATGAATACAGGGCAACCTCCCGACATCGATCCACAGCGGCTGGCCTACGTCCTCACCACCGTGCACGCTCAGATCGTGACGGCGCTGTGGCTTTCGGCCGGAATGCTGCTGGCAATGGCAGCGATCGTGAGCATGGCACTTCGTTGCCGCCGGACCTCCCTCATTTTCGGGCTGGGCTACTCGGCCACGCTGTTTTTCGTCCATAATGGATATTCTCTCATTCTCGGGCCGATCGGATGCGCGGTCAGTCTGATCGCCCTGGTTTGGCCGGAACCTTCGAGGGCGCGCCGTCTCCAGTCGGCGGAGCCGCCCCCCTCATAGTCATCTCCAAGAAATCGATCTTAGCCGGGGCCTCCATCGCCATTTCCCCGACCGACCATGCGCCTCCTTCGAGACGGAACTGAAGGTTGGTCCGGTCCACGAGATAGGAGAGCGCCTCTTCAGGCACACCGCACCGCCACTGTCCGGACACGTGCCGCCCGGTCGGACCGGAGTAGGCGAGATTGATGCCGAAACCCCGTCCAATCGCGCTGATTACCTCAGGCAGGGGCGCTTTATCGAAGTTGAAGAGCAATCCGGATCCGTCTGCCAGGACCGAGCCGTGAGGCATCACCAAGAGTACCCGGGCTGGAAGCGGCGGCGAGATTGCCGTCGAATTTGGAGCGGTAGCAGGGGCGACTTGGGAGGCGGCGGGGGTTGACTTGACGGGAATCGGCGAATGCTCCGGGGCCGGCGGCGGCGCCTTGAACCCCGCCAGATTCTGGTCCTGGGCATAAGCCAGGACTGCCGCAAGCGACAACCCTGCGGAGACGGCCAACTGACGGGCATCCATGCCTTGATTCTAGCAACTCCGGGACCTGCCCCACGAATCGGCCCGGGAAAGACCGGCGCCTGCAATTCCCGGTTCGCCGGGACAGCTTGCTACAATCAACAAAAACGTGCCCGCATCATCTTCCAACGGCGATCGGACCGGGGATGGCCTCGCCCGGCAGAAGGCCATCACGGCGGAATTAAACCAGATTCCGCTCCGCGAAGTCATGGAGTCGCTGCTCGGCTTCCAAGGGAAGAAAGGCGGCGCCCACATGCTGAAATACGAGGTCGCCCCTGGCTTCTATCTCAACTGCTCGACCGCCGAGCCTTGGTTCGCAAGTTTCAACGGCATCCCGATCCCGGGGCTGAACGGCCGCAACCCTGGCGCCTCCTTTGGCGCCATCAATCTCGTGATCGCGGTCCGGTCGATTCTTGGCGAACCCTGCGACTTCAAGCGCGCCCGCAACGAGCTGCAACAGGCTTTCCTTCCTGCCTCGCTCGGAGACGGCTATTCGCCGTCCGGCGCGCCCCTGCGCAATGGGAGCCGCACGGGCCCTCAGCCAGAGGAGAAAGAATATCCCAAGGAGTTGCCTGCCAGGTTCCAAACGGCCGAGGAATACGTCCGGCTGGCACGGGCCAATCACTATCGGCCGCTCGCCAAGCTGCCGGATGACCTTGAAAGGCATGTCTTCAAGTACCTGACCGATACCCGCCGGCTTCCTGAATCGGTTGTCACAGGCCTCATGGCGCGGAACGCCGCCTATCCCAGCGTGCGCGAGCGCCGGCTTATCTCCCCCAAGACGGGAGAACCCTATTATCTCGCCGAACCGATGGTCGTGTTTCCGCTGTCCTCTTGGAGGCAGCCGTTCCCGGTCGGTTACGACTACAAAACCCTTCCGATTGAATCGGAATATCCCTCGTTCGGAGCCACCGAAGGCCGCAAGAAATTCGGCGGCTACCAGGTGGGTGCCTGGGACAAGAACACCCGCCAGGTGATCCTCACGGAAGCGGCGATCGATTCCCTCAGCAAATGGGTCCTCGAAAATCCTCCGCCCGACACCTGCATCTGGGGCATGTCCGGCGCCCGCATGAGCGAGCTCCTGATTGGAGAGTGCAAAAGGCGGGGGATCGAAGTCCGGACCGCC
>JBEKAO010000076.1:0-21274 GCA_050015855.1 Opitutaceae bacterium
CGGTGCCCACCGGGTTGTTTCGCTGCCACGCCAACACCTCGTCTTCCGTCCAGTCGTGTGCCAGCTCTGCAAAATAGGCATCGACCGCCTTCCGTTCCAAATTCTGCCGCGTCCGGGGATCAGCGCATCATCCACCCTTGCTCAAGGGTAACCCCAAAACGTGCGAAGCTTAGCCACCCCGTCGACTAGGCGCCGGTTGCGCCAAAAGAAGCTGATGCCCTCATCCAGTACAGCGAAGTCGGCAGGGGTCGGTTTAACTTCACTTTGCGCCCAGGTATCTGTGATCATTAAGTATGTTTCCTGTAAGGCGGGGGATAACCTTCTTGCACTGAGTAATGGGTTGAGCACAGACGCGACTTGGTCTGAATTGAACTTTCCGTCACGACCGCGCGGATGAGCCTTGGCTTCCCCATAACAAATCCGGGCTAAGGTTATATATGCGGTTGGCCGGGCCATATGATCGCTGGCAGCCGCTTCAAGAAATTCGCGGGCCCTCTTCTCCTCACCGATGGATTGCTCATAAAGCCCCAACACCGCTAGGAGCTGAGGGTCTCGACTTCCTTTAATGTACGGCGCAAGAAGTGTATCGCCGGCAACTCTGAGGAACTCCGCACTTAGCTCAGGATTTGCCGCCTTCAGCTCAATGCCCTTCATGCGCTGCCAGTCGCCAATAATCCGCCCTATCTCTGATGCTGTGGCATCGCGTAGTTTTGGAACCGAAGGATTCCAATCCATATCGAATTTCAATACTAATTCCCCAGAAACGGCTTTGGGTAGATATTCGCGCAAGCGCGATTCCATTTCCGCGTATCCAAAGCCGAAGCATTCGCGAAAACCGCGTTCACTAATCGGTCCAACCGACGCCTTATTCACAAAACTCCAGAACGCGGCCGAGGAACTCTGCTCTCCGTCCGCCCCGCCAAAGATTCCCCAGCGCACAAACAGAGCGGCCTCGGAGAACCAAACTGGAGATCGATTCTTCGGCCTTAGGTTTTGCTGAGCAAAAAAACTCTTTAGTGGCAATATGGCCGTGACCGATTCAGGTCTTTTGCGGGCTAAGATTGTCTCGGCGTCGGATACCCACTGAGCAGCCGGTATGACGAATCGAACTGATCGCCCTTCAGCAGCTTCCATATTCGGCCAAGTGAAGATTCCCGTTGGACCGTTCAAACCCTCTATCAGCCAAGCAGGAAATTCCGGAACTCGGTGCTCCAACAAGTAACGGTATGAATGCATATTGAAGCTCGGAATACCGCTGAAATTGCCCTCTTGATTGCTTTGTCCGAACGGGAGCGAAACCCCTGGCAACCGGCTAAGCGATGGCATGCCATGACAGTATGCCTCGGTGTCTTCATCAATGGCCATAGAGGTTGGAAACGAAACCGACGGAAGCGACCGACCCCAAAGCACTGGGTCGCTGTGGCTATACTCCAGCTTGGACATCACCGCCGCCGTTATGTCTTTTTCAGGGATTTGGGAGAAAAGAATTACCGTGACAGGCGTCGTTAAGCTTATGACGCCCCCTTTCGGGGAAAACGCACCGTCGATTCCGTTCCCACGTAATAGCGCCAGCATATACCGTTCGGTCTGAGTATCGTCGCAATTCGAGAGAATCTCATAACCGGGAATTGAGGCGTATCTCCAAGGATGCTTATCCAGGCGCGTGGCTGTGACCACGAATGCGCGCATCACAACGATGTCGCTGTCAGCGGATGAAATCGGAGCCTCCTTGGTTGCATTCGCTCCGCCGGCAGCGCCTACGCTCGCTGATGCGGCGAGGCAAGTAACGAACGCCAATATTTCAGAAAGGCGCCTCACGAGGCATTAATAAGAATTCCCATTCCAACGCACAATCAATTTCGTCTATTGGCGGCGAATCAGACCCAATGACTCTGTGGGTGCCGTGGCCCATCGCCAACTGTCAGTGAAACTGTCAGTAAAAGCACTGACAGAGTTAAGAGCGGTAGCCGCCAGTTAACCTGGATTCTCCTTGCGCCTCAGAGGCAGAACGTTTTTCTCCCTCTGACTGAATTGTAGCGTTAAGTCCGATTCCGGCCCGCGCCTCCAGTTTCGATAGCGCTTGGGCCTACTTTTTTTTCGCCGGTGCAGCTTTCAATTGGAACCATGCGGTCAATCGTTCGTCGAATGCCGCCTTATCCTGATCGGACAATTGACCCAAGCGGCGCACTATCATCGACTGCTCCAGCGTAGCAATCTGCGCTTTGATTCCGCAAGGGACGTTGAGACCCGCGGCCTTCCAGTCGGCCAACGGCACGTCGGTGTTGTGAACCTGCGACGTGATCGGGACCAACACCACGTCACCATGCTGGGGGAACACCGCCGCAACGACCGCCGGCCTCACCTTCCGGCTCGCGAGGTCGGTGAACGGGATTGGCAGCAAAACGACATCATGCTTCGCGCAGTTGATTAAAGACATCGTCTGCTGGATTGTCCCACGTCTTGAGCAGCGCGGTCTCCGATGCCGTCATCCAATCCCGGCGGTCGGGGTCGGCGGGAACGTCAGTCTCGACCGTGACGAACACCTCGCTATGCAGGGGCAGCGGCAACGGTTGGCGGAGCTTCAGGACTTCGCCCTCGTAAGTTGCGGCAACTTTGGTCGTCATGCATTGAAGATAGCACGCCGGTCGATGCCTGCAAGGTGCCATTTGCGTCAGCTCCGGTCTTCCGCTGATTCTTCGTTTTCCAATGCTGGCTTGCGGCGTTTGCCACCTTAGCCAGCCATGCCCGGTCTCGGGCCAATTCCAGAACTTCAAGCGTACCGAAACACTTCACCGCGTTCGGCATAGGATTTCCCGGAGGCTTGAGCAGCTGGGCAGCAGCCAAAACCGGCACCTCATACGACTGGCAATTCAACATCCAGGCAGCCTGTTCCGCCGTCATATGGGCTGCGAGCTGTCGTAAACCAAACTGATGAGACAACCAGGCTCTTGGCATCAATTCCGATGAGGCTGTGGTCGTTGAATAGGGACGGGTTTTCGGCCTCTGCATCTTCCTAAAACTGGGTCGCCATCAAATAAGCGTTCCCGAGGGCATGCAAAGCGGCAGACGGAACCAAAGTGCGGCTCCTGCGTGCGGTGAACGCAAAGAAAAAGCCGTTGATCATGACCATCAGGTAGAATGGCCGCACCACTTGGGTGAATAGTCCGAGAAATGTCGTTGCTGCCCGGTTGTACACCGGAAGGTGCCACAAAGCCCAAAGCGCCCCGATGAACAGAGCCGACAACCAGGGATGCACTTTGCCGGACTCCGACCCTCTAAGATAGGGATCAAGTGCGCCTCTAAATGCCACTTCGTCGAATAAGAAGAGTCCGATAAATTCGGAAAGCCACATTGCCAGCAGATCCTCTGTGCGCCAGAAAGAGAAATGAGGAGGGCGCATCACGGACGCCATCGTCCATGCGACGCGCCAAATCACGCCGAAGCCGATCGCCATGACTATCCAAGGCAGGGCGCGACGAAGATTTGCTTTGTTTTGCTCTTGGAGTGCAAACGATGCCGGCCAAACGCCGAAAGCAATAAGGGTGCAAAGTCCGAGCCGCTGTCCGGTGCCAGCAAGAACGCGAGTGCTCGCAAAGCCCACGAGGATGACGGCAAACGCAAGCAGGGCGACGGCCAGAATCAAATAAGGTTTTCGCAACCGAAAGCGCGATGCGTCAAACGCCCAAAGATTCCAGAATCCACGTCGCGCTATTGCCAGCTGAAACCCCAGGATCAGAGGCAGGCCGACGTACTGGCCGGCCAATGGGCTCAACTTCAGCTCAAAGTGAACGACCATCCAAAACAGAACAAACGCCGCACATACGAAATAGCGGAAAGGAAGCGGAAACCGTTCGGTTCTACCCACAGAATTGAGGATGCTGCGAAAATTAGACGACGCTGGCTTCGAACATCAACACAAGAGCGCGATACATTGCCTGGTTGTTCAGAATTCATCGCGCGCCGACGGACACCAAAACGGACACCAATCGAGTTAAGAACGGTGGTAGAGGAGTATTGGCGGATCTAGCTTGGGTAGCTCTGAAACCGGCTTATGTAAGTGCTTGCAACGCGACGATAAAAGGCCGAATCCGGCCCGCGCCTTCGGTCTGAGCGCCGGGCTCCGATTCTTCCTCTTCTCGGCGCCGCAGCCTCGTGCTTCTTCCGCCAAGGGCGGCTCGCCTGTTCGATTTCAACGAGGAATCCGCCCTATGTTGAAATGGAGTTGGAGTCGGGCGATGGCTCGCCCGTGTGGATTGCGGAGTTTGGGGTGACTTGCCGGCCGGGTGCGAGAATTCTGCTCGATCTGGGAGGCTCCGCCGGCATCGGCAAGAACTCGCGCGGGCGCACGGCGTACGCGGGCATTGGCTGGCGCTTCTGACCCGGCCGGGGGATTGGCCTCTTGGTCGGAACCTCGAAACTCAAAAGCCGCCGGTCGGATTCAGCCCTCGGCGCGGACCTTCGCGTCCGCCTCGATGAGGCCTTTCAGCCTCTCAAGCTCCGCCTTCACCCTCGCCTTCACGGCGGGAAGATCGGCCGGCGAGGGCACCGCTTCCTTCGCGAAAAGATAAAACTTCATCTTCGGCTCGGTGCCGCTGCCGCGCGCGGCGAAGCGGTAGCCGTTCGCGAGGGTCACCAGGTACAGGTCCTGCCTTGGAATCTCCTCGCCGTCGTCGTCCAGGATGCGCTCGCGGCCGAAATCCTGGAACTTCGCGACCGGAACGCCGCCGAATCCGGCCGGACGGTTCGTCCGGTAGCTTTCGATGATGCGCCCGATCTTCTCGCTGCCGCTCGCCCCTTCGTAATAAAGGTTGATCGTCCCCTCGAGGTGGAAGCCGTGTCTGGCGTAGAGCCGGTCCAGGTGCTCCGGCACGGTGAGGCCCTGGTTCTTCACCCAGGCGCATAGCTCGGCAAACATGAGGCAGGCGGCGTTGCCGTCCTTGTCGCGCACCATGTCGTTTGGCAGGTACCCGTAGCTCTCCTCCGACCCGAAAACCAGGAACGTCCCATTCCGAAGGTGCAGGCGGGCGCGCTCCTCGATCGTTGTCGCATCGTAGTCGAAATCCGGGCCCATCGCCTTGGCGAGCGCCTGCTCGTACCCGCGCAGCTTGGCCGCGATCCACTTGAAGCCGGTCAGCGTATTGATGACCTTGAATCCGTGCGCGCGGCCGATCGCATCCTGCAGTCCGCTCGTGACAAAGGTCTTTATTATGCAGGCCCGGGTCGAACCCCCCGCCGGGATCAGCCCCTTTTCCTTCATCCGGGCCAGCCGGTAGTCCGCCAGCAGGGCTCCGGTCTGGTTGCCCGTCAAAAGCTCCATCCGGCCGTCCCTGTTTCGCACGGCGCATCCCATGCGGTCGCAGTCCGGATCGGTCGCAAGAACGACGTCGCATCCTTCCCTCTCGGCCAGGGCCACGGCCTTCGACAGCGCCTCGCTGTTCTCGGGATTCGGCGATTTGACCGTCGGAAAACGCGGATCGAAGACCACCTGTTCCCGCACCTGTCGGACGGCGCATCCCGCGTGGACGAGCAGCGGCGGCGCGTGGACGCCGCCCGTCCCGTGGATATTTGTATAGGCAACCCGGAGGTGCGCGCCCTTGAACACCCCCGGATCGATCGCCGCCTTTGAGGCGACCCCGAGGTAGGCCTCGTCGGCCGAGTGGCCGAGAACCGTGACTCCCCTGCGGTCCCCGTCGAGGAAAGCCGCCAGTTCGCCCAGGGGCACCGCGTTCACCTCTCCGACGATCCCCGTGTCGTGCGGCGGCACGACCTGGGCCCCATCCTCGAAGTAGGCCTTGAATCCGTTGTCGTGCGGCGGATTGTGGCTCGCCGTGATGACCACGCCTGCGTGCGCGTGGAGCCAGCGGACGCTGTAGCTCAATTGCGGGGTCGGCCGCGGCCCGTCGAAGATGAACGCCTCTCCGCCGAGCCGGATCCAGGTCGAGGCCGCGAGCCCGCAGAAATGGCTGGAGAAATGCCGGACGTCATAGGCGATGACGATCCGCGGCCTGACCGCCGTCCCGCGGGATTCAAGGTATTTCCGCGTGTACCGGAAGAGTCCCACTACCGCCCGGGCCACGGTGAAATCGTTCATCATGTTGCTGCCGATCGCGGCGTGCTCGGGCGTCCCGGTCTGCTGGCGCTCCGGCGACGGCGGGCCGATTTCGGCGCTTGTCGGCACGGCGCCGATCGTGCGCCCGCGCATTCCCCCCGTCCCAAACTCGAGATACCGGTAGAAGCGGTCGTTCAGCTCGGGCCACGCCCCGCTCTCGACGAGTTCGTGGATGCTGGCTCCCGCCCATGCCGGCAGGTCGGCCGACAGGAAGGCGGCGGCGTTCTCCGCCGCGGCTGCCAGGAGCCTGCCGGATTTCGCGGCGGCTTGGATGCGTTCGATATCGGTCATTTCGTGAATGGATATTCCTGCAAATCGGCAGTGATTGCAACGGGCGCCCTATCCCCCGAGATACAGCCCGGCGGACGGGACCGGCTTCACCTTCAGTTTGGACCAGCTTTCGGCAAAAGTCTCCTCGTCATACGCGAAAAGCGGCGAAACCTCGATCGGTTCGAGCGGCAGGCCGGACGGGTCGGTCCGCAGGGCCGCCCCGTTCGCCGCAAACCAGCGCGCAAACTGGCGCAACTGGTCCCCGCGGCAGGATGCCGGGGAATCCACGCCCTGGGCGTTCTTGACCGGGGAAAAGTCGTCGGAGCGCTTCGTCTCGATGACGAGGGGGTCGCGCGCGAATCGAATCGCGTCGAATACGAACAGCTCGAACTTGATTCCGTTGGGCTTGTCGGGAATGGCCGGCCGGCCGGCGGAATCGATCGTCTGGACCTTCTTGTCGGCGCGGTGGAAAGGCAGCGTCTCCCCCGCCGCTCCCGCCGCCCGGGCCATTCTCCGGGCGAAGTCCCGGTCCAGGACATGGATCGCTATGCTCCCGGCCAGGTAGCGGAGCCGCCCCGAGTCATCCGTCTCCTTTTGCAGCGCCATCGGAAGGTCGGAGTATTCGATGACGGTCAGCCGTCCCTCCTGAATGCAGAAATGGCCCAGCTTCTCCTCGGCGTAGGCCTTGGGCACCATCTTGCTCGACATTTCCGAGCGGCGAACCAGGTGCCAGCCGATGAATGCCGCGTCGACGCAGCGGACGAGCGGATTGTCGACCTGGAAATAGCTCAGGGTGTCCACGCCCTCCTTTTCCATCAGCTCGAGCGCCCCGCTTCTGTCCAGGGCGCGGAACGCGCCCCCATGCCCGTCCGGCGAAAGCGCGATGGCCCCGGGCGAATCCAGGAGGATCCTCCCCTCGAAGTCGACGGCGGGCATCCGGCCCTGCTTGAGGAAATGCACCCTTCCCCGGTCGAGCCCGAAAAAGCCGTTGCCCTCGAAAAACGCCTCGCTGGCCGCGTGATTCTGGTGGCTCGTCATGATGAACCAATGCAGCGGCCGGCCGTAGCGGCGGCCGGCGGCGATGATCTTTTCCGCAAACACCTGGAAGAGCGGCTTGCCCTTGACCGGCGTCACGGGAAAGGTCCCCTTCGGGCCGTCATAGCCGAGGCGCGTGCCCTGCCCCCCCGCCACCGTGAACGCGGCAACCCTGCCGGCCCGAAGCGCGGCCTCGCCTTCCGCCCTTGCGCGCGCCCATTGCGCGGCCTCGCCGCCATTCCCGGGCAAAGGCACGTACGGCGCGGGCGCGAGGCCGCTGAGGTTGACGCCGGCGGCGCCGCGCGCCTTGACGAGCGTGCGATTGAGCCTGTCGATTTCAGGAAGGTCTACCTCCGCCGCCTGCTCGAGGAGCCGGTTGCGGCCCGCCGGATCGAGCGTTTCAAAAAAGGCGAAAACGTGCCCCTGGCCGGCCTGGGCGTATCGTTCGATCAGCGGATTCGCGCGCGCCATGCGCCGGTCGGGCCAGGTCATTGCTCAAACTTGAAGATCATGTCATCCGGCTTGGCGTAACCCAGCCTGAGGCGGATCTGCTGCTCGACATAGGCCGGATCCGTGCGCAGCCGCTGCAGGATCACCTGTTCGCGCCGAAGCTCCCGCTCGGCCTCGTCCAGCCGCTGCCGGTTCTTCTCCTCCATCGTCTTCATTTGCCGGTACTCCTTCTGCGCATTGTCGAAATACCGCCAGGCGGCGAAGCTCACGCCGGCGAAGACCGCCAGGTACAAAAGGGTGAGAAATCGGCGAAGGTTCACGGGCGGCAGGAAGCCAAAATGGCTCCTGGCGTTCCCTCCAGGCAATTCTTTTTAACCGGGCCGGTCCCGGTCGCGGGGGATCAAACCAGATTCACCGGATCCACATCCAGCGTCTGCGTGATGTCCCCGGGCCACGCAAACTCCTCGCGCAGGCGCGCGAGTTCGCCGATCACCCGGCCCACGCCGGCGGTGAAGTACCACAGCTGCCACCGGTACTGGCCCTTTATCTTCTCGATCGGCGCGGGCGTCGGCCCGCGAAGCTCCAGCCTTCCCGCGAAGGCCTCGCCGACCCGCTTGGCCCACTGCGTCGCGAAGAACTGGAGCTTCTCCGGGTTCGGCCCGCGAAAGAGGTGATGGATGAGATGCCGGTAGGGAGGGTACTTGAACTCCCGCCGGGAGGTAAGCTCCGCCTCCGCGAAGCCGGCATAGTCCGCATGCCGCGAGAACTGGATCGGGCCGGACCCCGGCGTGAATGTCTGCACGATCACCTCGCCCGCCCGGTCGCCCCGCCCCGACCGGCCGGCCACCTGCACGAGCAGCTGGAACGTCCGTTCGTTCGCGCGGAAGTCGGGAATGTGCATGGACAGGTCGGCGTCGATCAGCCCGACCAGGGTCACGTTGGGAAAGTCCAGCCCCTTGCCGATCATCTGCGTGCCCACGAGGACGTCGATCCGCCCCAGGCGGAAGTCCCCGAGGATCTCGCGGAATCGGTTCTTCCGGCCCATCGTGTCGGCGTCCACGCGGGCGATGCGCGCCCTCGGGATCACCCGGCGCACGGCCTCCTCGACCCGCTGGGTCCCGAGCCCGCGCCAGCGGATGTCGGGAGCCCCGCACTCGGGGCACCGGGCGGGCGCCGGACGCTCCCAGCCGCAGAGATGGCAGCGCAGCGACTCGTCGGTCCTGTGGTAGGTGAGCGCGATGCTGCAGTTGGGGCACTCCTCGACGTGGCCGCACTTGGTGCAGAGCATCGAGGACGAATAGCCGCGGCGGTTGATGAAAAGGATCGTCTGCTCCCGGGCGGCCATCCGGGCCTGCATCGCATCGACGAGCCGCTTCGACAGGCTCGTGAATCCGCGCTGCCGGGCCATCTCGATCCGCATGTCGACGATGTTGATCTGCGGCAGCCGGCGGCCGTCCACCCGGCGCTTGAGTTCGGCGAGGCGGTACTTCCCGGACAGGGCGTTCACGTAGCTTTCGAGGGAGGGCGTGGCCGAGCCGAGGACGCACACGGCGCCCGCCAGGCTCGCGCGCATGACGGCGACGTCGCGCCCGTGGTAGCGCGGGCTCTCGTCCTGCTTGTACGCGGGCTCGTGCTCCTCGTCCACGACGATGAGGCGCAGGCTCGGAATCGGGGCGAAAACCGCGGAGCGCGCCCCCACCACGATCCGCGACTCGCCGGTCGCCAGCGCAAGCCACCCGTCCAGGCGCTCCCCCTCGCTCAGGTGGCTGTGCCAGACGACGCAGCGGTGGCCGGGCGCGATCGCCTCGAGCCGGGTCCGCAGCCGGCTGACCGTCTGCGGAGTCAGGGCCACCTCCGGAACGAGAAAGATGACCCCGCCCCCAGCCTTCAGCGCGGCGTCGATCGCGCGCAGATAGACCTCGGTCTTGCCCGATCCGGTGACCCCGTGCAGGAGCCAGACCGCGAACTTGCCCCCGGCCAGGGCCTCCGTGACGCCCGAGATTGCGGCCGCCTGCTCCTCGTTGGGGACGGGCGCCTCCCCGCTCACGCGCTCCCCCCGCGCCCAGCCGTCCGCGTATGCGTCCCGGACAATCCTTCGCGCCTCCTCCCGGGCAAGGCCCGCCCGGACCAGGGCGGCGGCGGACGCGGGCCCGACGCCCAGGCGCGAAAGCACCAGCCCCTTGGGCTGGGGCCGGGACTCGCCCGCCAGGAACCGGTACAACCGCGCCTGCTGCGGCGCCCGCTTCGAGAGCTTCTCCAGTTCCTCCCGCGGAAGATCCCGCGCGACCGCGATCAGTTTTTCCTGCTTCAGCTCCATCCCGCGGCGGACGGCCGCGGGGATCATGGTTTCGATGATCGAATCCATGGGCGCCGCGTAGTAGCCCGCCATCCACCGGGCCAGGGCGAGAAGGTCGGGCGCGAGCGCCGGAAACGGATAGACGAGCTGGGCGACGCTTTTCAGCTTCTCGACGGGGAAGTCGCGGGGCGCTCCGATCTCCCCGATCACGCCCAGTCTCAGATTCGACAGCACCGGAATCCGGACCAGCGATCCTACGCGCGCGCGGTCCCGCAGGGGCTCGGGCACCCGGTAGTGCAGGACCTTGTCAAAGCCATTCGAAAAATACCTGCGTTTGAAAGGCCTGCGGGTGACCGAGCAGCGCAGGGCCATCTTCGAGACGGCCGTCGCGCAGAAGGAGCATTTCACCGCCGAGGAGCTGCTGGACCGCGTTCGGGCGGTGCCCAAGGCGAAGTACGTTTCGCGCGCAACGGTTTACCGCACGTTGCCGGTCATGACCGAGAGCGCCCTCCTGCGCGAGGTGGACATCGGATCCGGCGAGAAATTCTACATGCCCAACGCGGGCAAGAGCACCCAGGTGGCCCAGGTCGTGTGCCTGGACTGCGACAAGATCTTTGAGATCAGCGCCCCGTTCATGGAATGGTACGGCAGCACCGTCTCCTCGAAGATCGGCCTCACTCCCGTCTCCCAGCGCCTGCAGGTCAGCGCGCGGTGCAACGCCCTTCGCGACGCGGGGGCCTGCCCCAATCTCGGGGGAACCTGGACCCGGCGGCATGCGCAGGCCGGCCGACGACAATGACCGGCGAGACCGTCCACGATCCGGCGTTTGAAATCGGCTTCTACGAATCCATCTTGCGCCGGGACCCGCGCTACGTCGAGGTCATCGAGATCCTGGGCGGGCTGTACACGAAGGCGGGCCGCATCGCCGACGGCTTGAGGATGGACCGCCGCCTCGTGCGGCTGCAGCCGGAGAATCCGACCGCGCATTACAACCTCGCCTGCAGCCTGGCCCTTTGCCGCCGGCCCACGGCGGCCCTGCGCTCGCTCAGGCAGGCGGTGGACCTGGGTTACCGGGATTTCAAGTGGATGTTGCACGACCCGGACCTCGAAAGCCTCAAGCGCAGACCGAGCTTCATCGAGCTTCTGGACCAGCTGAAGACGCAGAGCTGATCGAGGGCCTCGGGTCCTAAATCAGTTCCAAACCGACGGCGTCGGCGAGGAGCCGGCCGCGCCGGGTCAGCCGCGCAATTCCTCCGCCCTGCTCGACTAGCCCCTCGGCGGCCAGCTTGGCGAGGTTCTCGTCCAATTCGCGCCAGGGCGCATCCGGGCAGCGAAGGCGCCAGGCGGCGAGATCGACGCCGCGGTTCATCCGGAGCCCGAAGACAAGGGCGTCCGAGGCGAGGAGCCCCGGCGAGAGCATGCGGCGATCAGCCGTCATCCGGCGGCCCTGGGCCAGCTCTGAAAGCCAAAGGCCCAGGTCGGCCGGATTCGACCCGCGCCATCCGCCCTGCTGCGAGGCCGCCGATGGCCCGAGGCCGATCCATTCCTGCATGCGCCACGTGTTCAGGTTGTGAAGGCAGGCGAACCCGGGGCGCGCGAAATTCGAAATCTCGTACTGCTCATATCCGAGGGCCCCGAGCCGGTCCCACGTCGTCTCGTAGAGGCGCGCCTCCCTTTCGGGATCCAGCCGGAATGCGCCCTGGGAAAGCCGGACCCAGAGGGCCGTGTCCTCCTCAAAGGTCAGGCAATACGTCGAAAGATGCTCCGGCGCGAGCGCGACGGCGGCATCGACGTCGGCCACCCATTCCTCCCCGGTCTGGCCCGGCAGGGCGAACATGAGGTCGAGATTCACGTTCGCAAACCCCGCCTTCCGGATGCGCGCATAGGCCCGGTAAACCTGTTCGCGGGTGTGCTTGCGGCCGAGGGCCTCGAGCCAGCGCGGCTGGAAGCTCTGGACCCCGAGGGAAATCCGGGTCACGCCGCAGTCGCGCAGGGCGGCCAGCCGCGCCTCGGTCACGGAGGCCGGCGCGAGTTCGACCGTCCATTCCCTGGGCGTCCCGCCCGTGCGATCGGAGACGAGCTTCGCCAGGCGCGCGAGATCCCGGGCGGCGAGCAGGCCCGGCGTGCCGCCGCCCCAGAAAACGGTCGACACCGGTCCGGTCCACTCGACAAGCGCGGCCTCGGCCGCCACTCCTTCGAGGAACCTTCCGATGTCGCCCGCGGTCGGCATGACCTGGTAGAATGCGCAAAAATCGCAGGTCGAGGCGCAAAACGGCACATGCACGTAGAGGCCCAGCTCCACGGGGGGAGCAGCTTTGGCTTGCTCTATGACGTTGGTGCTCATTAAAAACAGTGGATTTTCCGTCCGCGCATCCTTTTAAAACCAATGCAAAACAAACGCGTTTCTCCCGCGAGAACAATTCTCTCGTTGCTCGCCGCATCCGCCGGGCTCGGCCTGATGTCCGGCTGCACGACGATCGCCCTGTCCGATCTGACTCCGAAGTCGCTCCCGGAGAATCCGTCCGAGATTTACACGTTCACGCTGCGGGTCAAAGCCAACTCGAGCGTCCTGGACAAATCCTCGATCGAACCCCGCATCGTGATCGACGGGCAGACCTATCCGATGAAGAAGAGCGCCCTGGGCGACAACTTCTACGAATTCGACTACCAGCTTCCGCCGGGCCGCCAGGAGGTCGCCTACTATTACCTCGTCAACTACAAGGTGTCGGGTGCCAGCGGGGAATCGCTTTCCGAGGCCTACACGGGTGTCGAGCATTCGCAGGTGGTCCGCCGCGACGTCCTCGAACTCGAGGCATCGCGTGGCCCGGTGGGTTCGAGCATCGGGATTCTGGGCCGGGGATTCACGCCGCAGGACGTCGTCTCCTTCAACGGCACGCCGGTCCGGACGGTCTATGCCTCCCCGACGTCGCTCAGTTTCTTTGTCCCCTCCCTGCCCTCCGGGCAGGCCTACCATGTGAGCGTCAGCGGTCCGCTGGGAAATTCGCCCATTGGCACGTTCCGAATCGACGGGACGAGTGTGACTGTCTCGCCCGACTCCCTGGCCCTCAGGTCCGGCGAACAGCAGGTGCTCACGTTCACCCTCTCGAGCCCGGCTCCGGCCGGCGGCCTCCTTCTGGATGTGACGACCGATGTTCCGTCGAGCGTGATCATGCCCGAGGTCGTCGTGCCGGCGGGGCAGACAAGCGTCAGCGTGCCCGTCCAGGGCGGCAGGGCCGGCGCGGGCAGCCTCGTCCTGAAGGGCTACGCCCAGGGCGGCGACGTCACCATTCCGATCACGGTCACGGCGAGATGATCCGGGCCGATCCCCTCACCGGCGCGCGGCGGGGATGACCAACGTTGCGAAAACCGGCCGGTGGTCGCTTGCCGCGCCTGTCTCGGGGCCGTCGTACACGCTGGCCGCCCCGCCCGCGACGGCGCCGCTGAGCGCGGGTGAAACAAGGATGTGGTCGAGGTCGGTGTAGGATCCCTCGCCGCGGTACACTTCCGTCCATGTCTCGCCCCGGGTATCCGCCGCGGGAAGGCAATCGGCGATGACCTTGGCGCCGATTCGCTCCAGCCGCTTCACCGGGGGGCTGTTTCGCCCGTCGTTGAAGTCTCCCAAAATGATGAACCGGGCTTGGGACCCCTCGGGAAAGCGCTTTCTGACCAAGTTTCGCACGGCCATGGCCTCCCCCAGGCGCCGAATCTGCGCCTGGGGATCGTCGGGCCTGTCCGTGAGCCGGCTTTTCAAGTGGAGCACATACACGGTCAAGTCGCCGTCCGGACCCGATATCACGGCCTCCAGGAGCCCGCGCTTCACCCGCGCCGTGCCGCCCAGATACGCAAACTCGATTCGGTCATGGGGGAAAACCGCCTTGAGCCGCAAACGGGAAAGCAGCGCGATGTGGCGGTCGGAGTCCTCCGCCTCGACAATCGCGGAATAGGGATAATCGAGGCCCTCGGCTTTCAAATCGTGCCTGAGTTCATTCAGATAGGCCGGGCCGCCCATCTCCTGCAGCGCGAGGACATCGGCCTTGATGGCCTCGATGGCCTCCCGCAGCGCCTTTTTCTCCGACTCCGGCTTGGGATATCCGGGATGGAAGACCGATTCGACCCTGCGGTCCATCAGACCGTAATTCTCCACGTTATAGGTTGCGACGACAAGCGTTTCCCCTTCAAGCGCAGCGCATTGGGCAATGGCGAAGAAAGCGATTAAATGGACCCGGCTGCGGCACACCCCATATAAAAGCAAGATTCAGTCTTGAGGGTTGAATCTCCCGTTGGTCCCTCCCAAGCTGGATCTTGTGGAAGCCAAGGACGCCAAATTGTCTTTTGAAGATGCCCTCGGCCGCCTGGAAGCGGTCGTCGAATCGATGGAATCGGGGGAAGTCCCGCTGGCGGAACTTCTCTCCCGGTTTGAGGAAGGCAACAAGCTGCTGAAGCTTTGCGAGGCCCGCCTAAAGGAGGCCGAGTTGAAGATCGAACAATTGAAGAAACAACGGGAGGGAGTGGCTTTCGAACCATTTGAAGCTCCAAAAGATGCCTAGCCGGAACTATGCATTACCTCTCCCGCTAACCTGATGAATTCCCCGGTCCGACTCCTCGACACAATCCGCGATCCCTCGTCGGTAAAGTCACTCGCCCCGGAACAGCTCCCCCAACTCGCGCAGGAGGTTCGCGACGAGATCATCGCCGTCACCGCGGAAAAGGGCGGCCATGTCGGGCCCAATCTCGGGGTCGTCGAGCTGACGATCGCCCTCCACCGGGTCTTCGATTCCCGGGTCGACCGGTTTGTGTTCGACGTCTCCCACCAGGGCTACACCCACAAGCTGCTGACCGGGCGCGGAGGGGAGCTGTTCCGCAACCTGCGCAGGACCGGGGGGACGAGCGGCTTCCTCAGCCGGGGGGAGAGCCCGCACGACGCCTACGGAGCGGGCCATGCCGGCACGGCGCTGAGCGCCGCACTCGGAATGGCGACCGCCCGGGACTTGAAGGGCTCGGGCGAGCACGTGATCGCCGTCTGCGGGGACGCCGCCTTCACCTGCGGGATCACGATGGAGGCGCTGAACAACGTCGTCGGCTGCACGCGTCGCCTGATCGTCATCCTGAACGACAACGAATGGTCGATCGCGCGCAACGTGGGCGCCATGTCGCATTACCTCAACCGCCTGAGTACGAGTCCGACCTACAACAAGATTCACCACGACCTGGAGAAATTCTTCACCGGCCTCCCCCATGGCCACGACATGCACCGGCTTTGGGTCAAGTGGAAGCGCGAGACGAAGGACTTCTTTGTGGGTTCGAGCCTCTTCGAGAAATTCGGGCTTCGGTACCTCGGGCCGATCGACGGCCACGACCTGGGAGAACTCGTCAAAAACCTCGATTTCGCGCGGCAATGCGACGGCCCGGTTCTTCTTCACATCCTCACCAAGAAGGGAAACGGACTGGCGGCGGCGCGCGACTTCCCGGAGAAATTCCACGGGCCGGGCGCCTTCGACCCGGCCACGGGCGAGAGCCGCAAGCCGGCCCCCGGCACCCCTCCGGCGTACCAGGACGTCTTCGGCCAGGCCCTATTGCGGCAGGCGCGGGCCGATCGGAGGATCGTCGGAATCACGGCGGCGATGCCCTCCGGAACCGGTTTGTCCCTCCTCTCCTCCGAGCTGCCCGCCCAGTTCTTCGACGTCGGAATCGCCGAGGAACACGCCGTCCTCTTCGCGGCCGGGCTCGCGGCCCAGGGAATGCGCCCCGTGTGCGCGATCTACTCGACTTTTCTGCAGCGAGCCTTCGATCCGATCATTCACGACATCGCCCTGCAGAATCTTCCCGTCACCTTCTGCCTCGACCGCGCGGGACTGTCGCCAAACGACGGGCCCACGCATCACGGCCTTTTCGACCTGGCGTACCTGCGGTGCGTCCCGGGGACGACGGTGATGCAGCCCAAGGACGAGGACGAACTCGCCGACATGCTCGAAACGTGCCTCAAGCTCGACGGACCGGCCTTCCTCCGGTACCCGCGCGGGGCGGCGCGGGGCGTGAAGGTGAAGGAGGCGCCCGCCGCCCTGCCGGTCGGTTGCGCGGAGGTGCTGCGCGAGGGATCCAACATCGTGATCTGGGCCCTCGGGCCCATGGTGCATGACGCGATGGGCCTGGCGGACCGGCTCGCAAAGAACGAGCGCATCTCCGTCGGCGTCGTCAACGCCCGCTTCGTGAAGCCGCTCGACCGCACGCTTCTGCTGAGCCAGGCGGCCGTCGTTCCGCTTCTCGTCACAATGGAGGATCACGCCCTGTCCGGCGGCTTCGGCAGCGCCGTCCTCGAGGCCCTCCAGGAAGGCGACTGCCCGGCGGCGGTCGAGCGGATCGGCTGGCCCGACAGGTTCGTCGAGCATGGGACAAACGTCGACATCCTGCGCGCCGCCCACGGGCTGTCGCCCGAGGCGATTTACCGCCGCGTCCTCGATCGCTGGCGCAACCTGAGCCCCCAGCGGGTGGAAACGGAGGCTTAGGCCTCCTCGGCCCGCAGGGTCGCGACCACCGAGAAATCCTCGAGGGTCGTCGTATCGCCCTTCACTTCGCCGCCGGCCGCGATCTCCTTCAGGATCCGCCGCATGATCTTTCCGCTCCGGGTCTTTGGAAGGCCCGCGGCGAAGCGCACATCGTCCGGCCGCGCGAGGGCGCCGATTTCCCTCGTCACATGCTCGCGCAGCACATTCTTCAGCTCGGGTGTCGCCTCCACCCCGTTCTTGAGCGTCACGAAGCACACAAGCGCCTGGCCCTTCAATTCGTCGGGCCGGCCGACCACGGCGGCCTCGGCCACAAAGGGGTGCGCGACGAGGGCGCTCTCCACCTCGGCCGTCCCGATGCGGTGGCCGGAGACGTTCAGGACGTCGTCGATCCGGCCGACGACCCAGAGATACCCGTCTTCGTCGAAGCGCGCGCCGTCGCCGGCAAAATAATACCCGGGCAGTTCGCTCCAGTACTGCTTCTTGTACCGCTCGTCGTCGCCCCAGAGGCTCCGAAGCATCGACGGCCACGGCTTGGCGAGGAACAGCCTCCCGCCGCTTCCCCGCGGGACATCCTTGCCCGTTTCATCCAGGACCTTGGGCACGACGCCGAAGAACGGCCGGGTGCAGGAACCCGGCTTCGTCGGCGTGACCCCGGGAAGCGGCGTAACCATGATGGCGCCCGTCTCCGTCTGCCACCAGGTATCCACGATCGGGCAGCGCTTCCTGCCGATGACCGTATGGTACCAGATCCATGCCCCGGGGTTGATGGGCTCGCCGACGGTCCCCAGGAGGCGAAGCGAATTCAGGCGGTGGCGCTTCACGTAGTCGTCGCCCCAGCGCATGAAGGCCCGGATCGCCGTGGGCGCCGTGTAGAATATGCTGACCTGGTGGCGGTCGATCAGGTCCCAGAATCGGTCGGGCTCGGGATGGTTCGGCGCCCCTTCGTACATGAGCACCGTGGCGCCGTTCGCAAGGGGGCCGTACACGACGTAACTGTGACCGGTTATCCACCCGACATCCGCGGTGCAGAAATAGACGTCGCTGTCCTTCAGGTCGAAGACATAGTGGGTCGTGATGGCAACGCCCAGGAGGTAGCCGGCGCTCGTGTGCAGGACCCCCTTCGGCTTCCCCGTGGAGCCGCTCGTGTAGAGGATGAAAAGGGGGTTCTCGCTGTCGAATCCCCTCGCCTTGTGACTGTCCGGCTGGGCGGCGACGAGCTCATGCCACCAGCGGTCCCGGCCCGTCTCCATCGGGATGTCCTGGCCGGTGCGCTTCAGGACGACCACGTGCTCCACGCTGGGGGCCCCGGCAAGGGCCCGGTCGACATTCGCCTTCAGTTCGACGATCTTGCCGCGGCGCCAGCCCCCGTCGGCGGTGATGACGATCCTCGCCTTGCAGTCGTTGACCCGGTCCTTGATCGCTTCGCTCGAGAAGCCGCCAAATATGACCGTGTGGACGACGCCCAGCCGTGCGCACGCAAGCATGGCGATCGCCGCCTCCGGAACCATCGGAAGGTAGATGGCCGCCCGGTCGCCGTGAACCAGCCCAAGGCTCGAAAGAGCATTTGCGAACTTGCACACTTCGCGGTGGAGCTGCCGGTAGGTCAGGGTGCGGACATCGCCCGGCTCACCCTCGAAGATGATCGCCGCTTTGTTGGCCCTCGCCGTGCCCAAATGGCGGTCCAGGCAGTTTTCAGCGACATTCAGCTGTCCTTTTCCGAACCACTTGGAGTACGGCAGGTTCCACTGCAATACTTGCTTGAAGGGGCGCCGCCACGTGAGAAACCGGCGGGCTTCGCGGGCCCAAAATCTCTCTGGGGAGTTGACAGATTCGGCATAGAGTCTTTTATAAGTCGCATCGCTCCCAAGGTTTGCTTGAGCTTTGAACTCGGCCGATGGCCTGAAAACCCGGTGCTCTCGGGAAACTGAAGTAATCGTCTGAGTCATTCGTTTAGGGTTTTTGGGGTTATAAGACCGTCTGACGGCGCCCCAATTAATCCACTTATTCGACGGCTGAGTCCTATTCAGCGCCCGTCGCCCAAGATCCAAAGCCCTTATAACGCAGGACCGCGCGCCCCTGGCGCGCCGGTTTCCCCTGCGTCGTCCGAATCCCAAAAACGACCGTATGGAAAAGAAATCCGCGTCCGCCCAGCCGGACAGTGCAAGAAAATCAGCCCGCAACCCCGCGCCTCCCGCCGCGGAGCCTGCGAAGGCGCCGCCTGCTTCCGCGGATGCGGGCGCCCATTCGACGCCTCCGGCCGCCGAGTCCGCTCCCTTGCCCGCCGCGGCGGTCACTGCGGCCGCGCCGCCCGAGAATGTCGTCCGCATCGAGGGAATCCTGGACATCGACGCAGCCAAGGGCGGCAACGGCCAGCTCCTGGATCTTGGGAAGAACGGAAAACGCAGGCCGACCGACACCTTTGTCCCGAAGGAGCTCATCCGCCGCTTCAAGCTGAAGCAGGGCAGTTTGATCGGCGGCACCGCCTTCCCGCCCGAGGGACGCTTTCCCAACCCCAAGGTCAAGTTCATCGAGACGGTGGACGGCCTGCCGCTCGAGGAGCGCCGCATGAAGACCGAGTTCACGGGCCTGACGACCGTGTCTCCCGACAAATTCCTGAAGATGGAGATGAAGGACGAACGGATGACGACCCGGGCGGTCGATCTTTTCTGCCCGATCGGCAAGGGCACGCGAGGCCTCATCGTGTCGCCTCCCCGCGCGGGCAAGACGACGCTGCTCCGCGACATGGCCCTGGGCGTCCTTGAAAACAATCCGGAGTGCCTGGTCATGATCCTTCTGGTCGACGAGAGGCCGGAGGAGGTGACCGATTTCAAGCGAAGCGTGCCGGCCGAGATCTGGGCCTCCTCCAATGACGAGCAGATCGACAATCACATCCGGATCGCGGATCTTTGCATCGAGCGCGCAAAGCGCATGGTTGAAGTCGGCCGCCACGTCGTGCTTTTCCTGGATTCGATCACGCGCCTGTCCCGGGCGCACAACACGCAGCGCAACAGCGGCCGCACCGGCTCGGGCGGCCTCGATGTGCGGGCGCTGGAAAAGCCCCGCCAGCTCTTCGCCTCGGCCCGCAACACCGAGGAGGCCGGATCGCTGACCATCATCGCCTCGGTCCTCGTCGAGACCGGAAGCCGGATGGATGACGTGATCTTCCAGGAGTTCAAGGGCACGGGGAACATGGAGCTCGTGCTCGACCGCAAATGCGCCGAAATGCGCCTCTGGCCGGCCATCAACATCGCCTCCTCCGGCACCCGCAAGGAGGAGCTCCTGATCGACGCGAAAAAACTCGAGGGAATCCATTTTTTCCGCAGGGCCCTGGTCCAGCAGAAGATCGAGGAGGCCACCGAGACCATGATCGCGCGTCTCTCCAAGACGAAGACCAACGACGAATTCCTGAAACTGATCGCGCGCTAGCCGCCCGCCCAGCAATTCCCTCTTGCCCACGGCACTCCCTTCATAAATTGTTGCCCGTTTCTGCCGCCGCACGCCGCCGCCCTCTCCCATCCCACGCGCCAACCCAGCAATGCACAGTTTTTCCGAGCAATGTCTCGACATGGCCCGATCGATGCTGGGCCATAACATTGAATCCATACAAGCTGACGGCACCATTATTCCGGCCAATGACGAGCAGTCGCGGCCGGACGAGCCCGGCCACGCCGTGTATGCGCTGGGGGAGTATTATCGCGGGACGGGCGAGACGACCCTCAAGGGGCACGACCTCATAGACCTCGCCGCGCGCTGCGTCACGGCGCAGATGTTCACGGACCCGCCCGCCGAAAACGGCCTGGCCTACGCCGCCCTCGGCCTCCTGTGCTTCGGCCCGTCAAAGGAGCGCAATCCGGTCTGGGAGCGCCTGGTCGAGGAGACGCAGCAGCGGATCGACAAGCAGCTTTTGCACCGCAGCGATTACGACAATCACTGGCAGGCCTTCAACATCGCCAAGGCCGTCGCCCGGTTCAGCTTCGGGCTGTCCAAGAAGGACGAGACCTCGCGGCTGGTCGAGCGGATGGTCGATCGCATCAACCAGACCAGCTCGGCCGGATTTTTCGACGACTCGGTCCACGGGCTCGGGGGAAACTTCAGCCTCTACGGGGTGATGGCCTTCGTTTTCACCCGTTCGGCCCTCCAGCTTCACGCAAACAGCGGGGTGCGGGACCGGAAGCTGCCGACCCTGCGCACCTACGCCGAGAAGTACATCCGGATGATGCCCGACCTCGTCCGCGCGGACGGCCTCGGCTGGGCGTTCGGCCGGGCCGCCGGAGCGTACGGGCAGATGCACTGCATCAGCCTGATTCTCCAGGGGCTGCGGGACGGATGGATCCCGGACGACCAGAAACCGAAGTACTTCGACATTCTCCGCCGTCTTTTTCTCTTCTTTTACCAGACCTACCTGGACCAGGAGCACGGCTTCCTCGACCTTCGCGACTCCGAGCGGACCGCCTACGAGCCGCACACGACCCGGATGGCGAACTTCGACGCCGCCCGCTACCTCTGCCAGTGGTCGCGGCTTGCGAACACGGTGCAGATGCCCTCCGGGCTGCCCAAGCTGGAGCCCGCCCGCACAAGCGGCCGTTTCGTCATTTTCGACAAGGGCAACCG
>JBEKAO010000077.1:0-10591 GCA_050015855.1 Opitutaceae bacterium
ATGAAGGTGCGCAGCTTGATGTCCTTGCTGACCACCTTCTCGCTGCGGGGCCAGTTGCGCAGGATCAGGTCGTCCAGGAGGGCCTCCGTGAGCCGGCCCTCCCGGCTTGCATCGAGGATCGCGGCCTTGACCTCGTCCCGCCGGCGCTCGCGCAGGGCCGACAGGAGCCCGTAATAGGCGACCTCGGCCGTGTTGGGAACGTAGCCGAAGACCGAGTTGGCCCAGTCCCCGCCGATCGCGCGCACGACCTGGTCGGCGAGATTGCCCCCCAGGGCCTTGCGCTCGCGGTAAATGTCGAGGTCGTTGCCCCGGGAGAAATAGATGCGCTCGAAGGAGCACGATGTCTTCGGCAGGGGCGCCTTGAACGGATTGACGGAGACAAGCCCGCGGCGCTTGATCACGACGACATTGCCCGGGGGCACCTCGCGCACGTCCGAGGCGGCGACGTCGAAGACGGTCATCAAGGGCGCGCGCTCGGAGGCGAACGCCGCGACCTCGTCGTTTTGGAAATAATGGCAGGGCCGGATTCCCGACGGATCGCGCGCGACGAAGGAGTCGCCGTTTCCGATGAGGCCGCAGAGGACGTAACCCCCGTCCCATTTCTCGGAGGCGCGGGTGAGGACTCGCGTCAGGTCCAGGTCCTCGCTGATGCGCTTGGACAGCTCCTCGCCCGCGAGGCCCCGCTTTCGCAGGAAGTGGAAGATGTCCTCGTGCTCCTCGTCCAGGAAAAAGCCGATCTTCTCGAGGATGGCCTGCGTGTCGGTCGCGAAGATCGGATGCTGCCCCATTGCGATCAGGCTTTCGTTCAGCTCCCGGGTGTTCGTGAGGTTGAAGTTGCCGCAAAGGGCGAGATTGCGCGTTGGCCAGGGGCTACGGCGAAAGAAGGGATGGCAGGCGCTCAGGTTGTATCCGCCGCTCGTGCCGTAGCGAAGGTGCCCGAGGAGCAGCTCGCCCCCGAAATCGAAATGGCTCTTCACCGTGGCCGCGAACTCCGGGTGGATCCTGCCCTCGGCGACCCCCTGGTTGTACCGGCCGAGCAGCTGCTTGAAGATCTTGTCCAGCGGATCGCTCTTCACGTTGCGCTCGCGGAACATGAACGGCTCGCCGGCGGGCGTGTCGAGCTTCACGCAGGCGACGCCCGCCCCGTCCTGCCCCCGGTTGTGCTGCTTTTCCATCAGAAGGAAGAGCTTTGTGAATCCCCAGAGCGGCGTGCCGTACTTCTCCTGAAAATAGGACAGCGGCTTGAGGAGTCGCACCAGGGCAATTCCGCATTCGTGGGAGAGGAATTCGCTCATCGCAAAAGGGATTGGTTCAATCGAGTCCTGGGCGCGCCATCGCCGATTCAATACTCGTCTCCCACGCCCGGCGCAACCCCGCAACGCTCCAGGCGGCGCGGACGGGGCCCGCGGCGACCGACAGCGTCCGCCCCCCGGTCACCCGGCCGATCACCGAGGCGGGGACTCCGGAGGCCGCCGCCGCCCTGAGGACGGCGGGCCCGTCCGTGACGGCGATGACGGCGCGGCCCTGGCTCTCGCCGAAAAGGAGCGCGTCCAGCCGCGGGGCTCCCAGGCCGGTCAATTCAAGGATCGCGCCAAGGACCGGGGGGGCCGCGCCATCGGCCGCGGCCGGCGCAAAGAGCATCTCGGCGACGGCGACCAGGAGGCCGCCCTCGCTCAGGTCGTGGGCCGCCCGGACGAGCCCGCCCTCCCGGATCTGCCGGAGGAGGAATTCGTCCAGGGCCTTTTCAGCCGCGAGGTCGACCCGCGGGGCGTCGCCCGTCCTGAGGCCGTGTAGCACGCCGATATACTGGCTCCCGCCGAGTTCCGACGGCGCCCCGCCAAGGAGGATCAGCATCTCGCCGGGGGCGCGCACAAACTGGCGCGTCACGTGGCTCTCGTCCTCGATCAGTCCGACGACCGAGACGACCGGGGTCGGGTCGATCGCCCCCGCCGGCGACTCGTTGTACAGCGAAACGTTGCCTCCCACGACCGGGACGTCGAAAAAGCGGCAGGCCTCGGCCAGGCCGGCCACGCATTCGCGAAGCTGGAAAAAGTTCTCGGGCTTGTACGGATTGCCGAAATTGAGGTTGTCGGTCATCGCGAGCGGGGCGGCTCCCGAGCAGGCGAGGTTTCGAAGGCACTCGGCCATCGCGATCATCGCCCCGCGCCTGGGATTGAGGGCGCAGTACCGGCCGTTGCAGTCGTTGCTGATCGCGATGAGCTTTTCCGCCCCGCCCAGGCGCAGGCGCACGACCGCGGCGTCGCTGCCCGGCAGGACGACCGTGCCATGCTGGACCATGTGGTCGTACTGGCGGTAGATCCACCGCTTCGAGGCGATCGTCGGGTGCGCGAGAAGCGCCGGCAGGGCGGCCTGCGCGCCGGCGGAGTCCAGGTCGGCGAGCGCCGAGGGGCTCCAGGCCCGGGTCGCGGCAAGCGAGGCGGGCTCCCTCGCCTCCCGGTCATAGAGCGGCGCCCGGTCGGTCAGGACCGAGGCCGGGATGTCGGCCACGGGCACGCCGTGGTGCCGGACGAGCATCCGGCCCGTATCGGTGACCGTGCCGACGTTCGAGGCGTGCAGGTCCCACTTGGCGAAAATCTCC
Source organism: Opitutaceae bacterium (assembly GCA_050015855.1). GTDB lineage: Bacteria > Verrucomicrobiota > Verrucomicrobiia > Opitutales > Opitutaceae > Palsa-1447. Next base: position 2,600 of record JBEKAO010000077.1, read on the forward strand.
TCGATCTCCCGCTCCCGGCCCCGCTGCACGATGACGAGCATCCGCTCCTGGGACTCCGAAAGCATGATCTCGTAGGAATTCATCCCGCTCTCGCGCTGCGGCACGCAGTCGAGCTCGATCTCGATTCCGGCCCCGCCGCGGCTTGCGGTCTCGCAGGTGGAGCACGTGAGGCCGGCGGCGCCCATGTCCTGGATGCCCACGACCAGCCCGGGAACCGCCATCATCTCGAGGCACGCCTCGATCAGGAGCTTTTCCATGAACGGATCGCCCTTCTGCACGGCCGGCCGGTCGGCGGCGCTCGCCTCGCTCAGCTCCCGGGATGCGAAGGAGGCGCCGCCGAGCCCGTCCCGGCCCGTGGCCGCGCCGACGTAGTAGACCGGGTTTCCGGTGCCGGTCGCCTTGCCGAGCCGGATCTGGTCATGCCGCAGTACGCCGAGGCAGAGCGCGTTGACCAGGGGATTGCCCTCGTAGCTTGGGTCGAAATAGACGTCGCCGCCGACGGTCGGGACTCCCACGCAGTTTCCGTAGTGCGCGATTCCCTCCACCACCCCGCGCAGCAGGCGCTTCGTCGCCGGAGAGTCCAATTCCCCGAAACGCAGCGAATCGGTGAGGAGGACGGGGCGCGCCCCCATCGTGAAGATGTCGCGTATGATTCCGCCGACCCCGGTCGCCGCGCCCTCGAAGGGCTCGACCGCGCTCGGATGGTTGTGCGACTCGATCTTGAAGGCCACCGCCCAGCCGTCGCCCACATCGATGATCCCCGCGTTCTCCTCGCCCGCCTTGACGAGCACCCGGCCGTAGCCCTTTGCCGCCCGCGCCTTTTCGGTCGGGAAGCCCTTGAGCAGCTTCCTGCTGTTCTTGTACGAGCAGTGCTCCGACCACATGACCGAGAATATGCCCAGTTCCGTGAGGGTCGGCTCGCGGCCCAGGCTGCCCCGGATGAGTTCGTACTCATCCGGGAGGAGGCCGTGTTTCCCCACCAGCGCGGCCGTCACCGCCTGATTGAGAATCGGGTCGGGATTCGGAGGCAGGGGCTTGGAAACGATGGGGCTCCGGCTGGTGGGCGCGGGCTGCGATTCGGCCGTCGGCATGGTTCAGGCTGTAAGCTATCCGGAAATCGAAGCCGGGACGGCTTGGGCGGCGGATTTCGGGCGGAATTCCGGAAATTTCGCGGCCAGGACGGCCCGCGCAACCGCCAGCCCGTCGCGGCTCGGATGAAACCGCTCGAAAGCCCGTTCCGGGTGCGGCATCATGCCGAAGACATTGCCCGCCTCGTTGCGGATTCCGGCGATCCCGGCGATCGAACCGTTTGGATTGCGGACGTACCTGAGGAGAATCTGGCGGTTTGCCTCGAGCCGAGCCAGGCCCGCCTCGTCGATCCGGTAATTGCCCTCCCCGTGCGCGATCGGCACTCGGATCGTCGCGCCGAGGGCGCCGCGGCAAAAGGCATCCGTGCTATCCTCCACCCGCAATTCGCACGTGATGCAGCGGAACTCGAGCGAGGAATTGCGGATCAGGGCACCGGGCAAAAGCCCGGCCTCGCACGCGATCTGGAAGCCGTTGCAGATGGCCAGCACAAGCCCGCCGCGGGCGGCATAATCCCGCACGGCGCCCATGACGGGCGAAAACCGCGCGATCGCGCCGCAGCGCAGGTAGTCGCCATAGGAGAAGCCGCCCGGGATGACGACCAGGTCCGCCCCGCCCAGGGCCCTGTCCTTGTGCCAGACGTAACGGGTCGGAAGCCGGAGGCCGCTCGCGAAGATATGGTAGGCGTCTTGGTCGCAGTTCGACCCGGGAAATTGCAGGACCGCAATGTTCATCGGGGCGCGATTTCGTAGCGAAAGTCCTCGATGATGGGGTTGCTCAGGAGGTCGCGGCAGACCTTGTCCAGGCGGGTGCGGAATTCGGGGGAGTCCTGCGCCTCCACCTCGAGCTCGATCAGCTTGCCGATTCGCGTGCTCTTCAGCGGGGCAAACCCGAGGCTCGCCAGTGCGTGTCCCACCGCCGCTCCCTGCGGGTCCAGGACGTTTCTTTTTGGCGTGACAAAGACATTGATTTTCACGGGCCGTTAAAGCCAAACCATGACGCCTTGAATCACAAAACCGTCAAGGTCGAAACCACCTCAGACCTCCAGAATTGAAATCCTTGAAGGATTTCAATTCTGGAGGTCTGAGGTGGTCTTCGACCGCAATTTTTTCAACCTGACCCCTTCAAGGAGCCTTCAGACGCCGGCTGCGGGCGGCGGGTCTGCCGGCTCGACGCGCTCGGTTTCGTCCCACTCTATCTCCTGGCGCTGCTCCAACCTGTGCAATGCCGCCAGTTGCGGGGCGGAAAGGAAGCCGGCGGCCTTCTCGCGAACGCCCGCATCGGGACGGGTGGGAAACGGCGCCGGAAACTGCCCGCTTCCCGCCGTGATGTTCAGCGTCTCCGGGACGGTGTTCTCAATCTTGGAGGCCGCGAGGGCATCGACGAGCTGAACGGCTTGGCCAAGGGTCAATGGCGCCGGCGTCGAGCGCAGCGAATCGACGAGCTGGTTGGCCGTCAGCCAACGGGGGAACCTTGAATTGTAATCCGAATATTGGGAATAGTTGCCGGGCCCGAGAAGGGCGGCGATCTCGGAATCGACCTTTTGCACCCCCACATCGACCGTGGCCCGGAAGGCCTCCGGAAAGTTCTGCAAGGTCTGGCCGCGCGCTGTCGCCGCCTCGCCGGAGTCGAAGACCGCATATTGCCGCAGGACGAGGAGGTCTTTGAGCCGGTCGAGGCGGTCGGCCGGCAAGTCGAGTTCCTTGAACAGAAGTCCGTAAAAACCATCGAGCTGGCCCTTGGCCCGGGCGGCCGTGGCGGCCCGTGACCGGGGGTCTTCCATTTCATGCCTGAACTTGGTCAGCTTGCTGACGGGCTTGACCACGATGACGGCCAAAGCTCGGTTTCTCACGGCGGGCAGTTCCGGATGGCCGGCGCGAGCTGAGCGCGTTCTCAAAAGCTCCAATGTTGCCGGGGAGCGATCCAAGTCGGAGATCCTGCCGGCAAGGGATTGCGCGTCCGCGAGGTCGCCGGCGCCAGCGAGCACCTCGAAAAAATCGGCCAGTTGCAGCAGCAAATGCCGGTCGCGACCATCGGCCAGACCCGGGTTGGGCTGCGTTGCATCCCGCAATCCCGAATTGATGAGTCGGTTCACGTACCGCTCATCCCATCCCAGCAGGGCATCGGAGTACCGACCCTTCTCCACGAACTCTCTCACGAGCTGCCGGGCCAGGAAAATTCGCGCCGGATTGTCCGGAGCCAAGGTATCGAAGAAATCCAGGGAATGGGGCGCTTCACCCAGCTCGCGATTCAGCAGGACGAACCGGGCCGCATCCCAATCCTCCGCCTCGGACGGTTGAGCCAGCCGCCGCTGAATAGCGTCCCGCTGTTGCCGAAGTTCGGCGCTGCCTTCCGTCGTTTGGCAGGCTGATAGCAGCAGCGCAACGGCGCCCGCGGCAATTTGAAAAAGAATCCATGATCGGTCGGCAGGGGTCCGGTTCATCTTCAAGCTGGATTTGGAGAAGGGTCGGGTTGAAGGAATTTCAGTCGGCATTCTTCAGACAGCCCCTCCGTCGAAGAACACCTCATACCTCCAGTATTGAATAGAATTCAATACTGGAGGTATGAGGTGTTTGTTGGACGTTTTCAATCCGATCCCCTGTTCTCCGGCGGCTCCCCGGCCCTCCTGAGGCGGAAAAAAGCCTGAACAATCTCCCTGCAATCGGCTTCCATGACCCCGCCCGCCGTGATCTCAAAATGGTGGTTCACCTGGGGGAGGTCGTTGAGGTTGGCCGCACCGCCGAGGCAGCCCATCTTCGGGTCGGAAACGGCGTAGCAGACCCTCTTCACCCGGGACATCAGCAGCGCGCCCGAACACATGGGGCAGGGCTCCTTGGTCACAAACACCGTGGCGCCGTCGAGGCGCCAGTCGCCGACCCTGGCGGCCGCCTGGGTCAGCGCGATCATCTCCGCGTGCGCGGTCGGATCCTTCGCACCCTCCACCCGGTTGTGCGCCGCCGCCACGACCTCCCCCCCGATCTCGATGACGGCGCCTATGGGAACCTCGTCCTCCCGCCAGGCATCGATCGCCTGGTTGTAGGCCAGGCTCATGAAAAACCCGTCGTCCCGGACGAGCTGCGACGGAAACCGCTTTTCAAAAGGGGGTGTCAACTTCGGATGAGTGGAAAGTTTGGGCGGCGGGTCCAAGGCGGCCCCTTACCTAATGCCTTGACTTAGGGGCCTGTTTTAAGCCTTACAAGGGGCTTTTCACCGCCTTTCGAATTTTGCATGATGACGCGTCAACCCATCGCGATCACCTCCCGCGCTTCCGCCGACCATGGCTGATGGCAACGCGATAGAAGTCGAGGGCAAGGTCGTGGCGGTTCTTCCCGGCACGATGTTCAAGGTCCAGCTTTCGAACAAGCACGTCGTCCTGGCGCACATTTCGGGGAAGCTGAGGAAGAATTTCATCAAGATCGCGGCGGGCGACACGGTGAAGATGGAGATGAGTCCGTACGACCTGGAGAAGGCGCGGATCACGTTCCGCATGAAGGAGACCAATCCGACCGCGCCCCCTCCCCCGCGCCGGCGGTATTAATGCTTTAGCGCTGGCGGCGGCGTCCGGGAACGGCTATTCGCGTTGCATGGCCCGCCGCCAAAGGACGGATAAAGGGGCCGCCAGCAGGGCGCCGGCGGCATTTGCGAACGACACCGATGCCCTCATCGCCTTCCTCGACCTCGAGCGCGGCCTTGCGCGAAACAGCCGCGAGAACTACCAGCGCGACCTGGATCAGGCGGCGGCGTATCTCGCGGGCAGGGGCTCAAGGGACTGGCGGACGGTCACTTCCGCGCAGGCGGGCGATTGGATCCGCTCCCTGAGCCGGAGGGGCCTGTCCCCCGCAAGCCTCGCGCGGAAGCTCTCGGCCCTGCGCGTCCTCGCCCGCTTCCTCGTCCGCGAAAACCTCCGCGGCGACGACTTCACCGCGCTCCTCGCCGGCCCAAGGCTTTCGCGCCGCCTGCCTGAGACGCTCTCGCCCGCGGAGATGGAGCGCCTGCTCAAGGCGCCGTCCGGCGCGGATCCGGCGGCCCTGAGGGACCGCGCGCTTCTCGAGCTGTTCTACTCGAGCGGACTGCGCGTGTCCGAACTGGCCGGGCTCGCGCTCCAGCAGCTCGACCTGCAGCAGGGATTCCTGCGCGTTTTCGGCAAGGGCTCGAAGGAGCGGGTCGTGCCGGTCGGAAGGCGGGCGTGCGACGCGATCTCTGCCTACATCGAATCCGGCCGGCCGCATTTCGTGAAGCCGCGCACCGGAAGCGAACTGTTCCTGAGCAGCCGCGGCGCCGCGCTGTCCCGGGTGCGGCTGTGGATGATCGTGAAAACCTACGCGCGGCGCGCGGGCATCTCCAAGTCCGTCAAGCCCCACCTCCTCAGGCACTCGTTCGCCACCCATCTGCTGAGCGGCGGCGCCGACCTTCGCTCGATCCAGGAGATGCTCGGCCACGCGAGCATCTCGACCACCCAGATCTACACGGCCGTCGAGCCGCAGCGCCTGCTCGACCAGCACGCCCGCTTCCACCCGAGGAACAGGTGAGTTTTAGCTATGGCGCAGCATGGCCAACGTACTGGGTTAGTTGACGTTCGCGCACTCCGGTGCATTGGTTTGTCCCTATCAACAAAAACTCAACTCACTCTACTACATGGCCTACGAACTCCCAAAGCTGCCCTACGCATACAACGCCCTGGAGCCCCACATCGACGCCCGCACGATGGAAATCCATCACACGAAGCATCACCAAGCCTACATCAACAACGCCAACAACTTCCTGAAGGACCAGCCGCTGCTCGCCGCCCTTCCGGTCAACGCGCTGATATCCGACCTGGCCAAGGTGCCCGAGTCGATCCGCGGGGGCCTGCGAAACAACGCGGGCGGGCACAGCAACCATTCGTTCTTCTGGCTCGTCATGGGCCCCGGCAAGGGCGGCGCCCCGAAGGGGAAACTGGCCGCGGCGATCACCGGGACATTCGGCTCGTTCGACAAACTGAAGGAGGAATTCGGCAAGGCGGCCGCGGGGCGGTTCGGCTCCGGTTGGGCCTGGCTCGCCGTCACCTCCGACAAGAAGCTCGCGGTCGGCTCGACCGCGAACCAGGACAGCCCCCTCATGGGCAAGGCGGTCGCCGGCTTCGAGGGAAAGCCCGTCATCGGGCTGGATGTCTGGGAACACGCCTACTACCTCAACTACCAGAACCGGCGCCCCGACTACATCGCGGCCTGGTGGAACGTGGTCAACTGGGACGCGGCCGAGGCGAACTACGAGGCGGCCCTGGCCTGAGCGCTAGCGCCACAGGACGCTCGCCTGGAGGGCCGGCCCGAAGCTCGCCGGGCTGACCGGAGTGCTCCTTTGGGTGTCCGTATCAAGGATACAAATGCGGGACGTCGCCGAATTGCGCGCCGTGTACACCAGGTGGCGGCCGTCGGGGAGCCACGAGGGCTCCACCCCGTCGAAGGACGCCTTCGAGACCTGGTCGGCCGCCCCCTTCGAGAACGAGTAGACGCCGATCTGGAAGCGGCCGCCCCGCATGAACGAGAACGCGATCTTGTCCGGATCGGCGCGGCTCCAGTCCGGCTCGGAGCAGAAACTGCCGAAGCCGGACGCTATCCGCTGCATCCCGCCCCCGCCCGCCGACATGAGATAGAGCTGGGGGCCGGGCTCCTGCGCGAAGACGAGCCGCCCTCCGTCCGGCGACCAGCAGGGCGAGGACTTGACCGTGTCCGCGTGCGTCAGGCGCATGGGATTGCGGCCCGAGGCGTCGCTCACCCAGATCTCCGGGGAGCCGCTCCCGGTCAGGACCATCGCGACCCGGCTGCCGTCCGGGCTGTAGCGCGCGCTGATGTTCGTCCCCTTGTAGCTCGCGAAGGTCCTGCGCTGGTTTGTCGCCAGGTCGATGACATAGATGTCCGGGAACCCGTGGAGGTAGCTTGTGTAGATGATCTTCGTCCCGTCCGGGGACCAGCGCGGCATGAGGGCGTCCGCCCGGTCGCTCGTGATGCGGCGCACGTCGCCGAAGAAGAGGTCCCCCTCGTAGACTTCCGGAAACCCCGTGGCCCGGCCGATGAAGGCGATCCGCGAGGCGAAATAGCCCCGCAGGCCCAGCCCGTTCGTCTTCTCGACCGCAAAATCGGCGGCGCGCAGGAGCGCGTTGCGCGCGCTCGTGCCCGGGAACAGCTCGGCCGCGACGGGCTCGCCGTCCCTTTTCGTCACATCGACCCTCACTTCGCGGGGCCCGGCGACCGTGAACCGGATGTCGTAGGCGTAGCCGCTCGCGAGCACCCGGTACCGGCCGTGGGACGAGAAGGCCTGCAGCGCGAGCGAGTTCAGCTGGGGATCATCCGCGGAAACCCGGACCGCGATCGTCTTGCTCACGGTGACGATGTCGACGGAGCCCAGGTCGCGCTGGGCGTATGCGGGCAGGACGGCGCAGACGAGGAACAGGAGAAAGGACGTCGATTTATGCATGGCTATCGCCCCATTTCTATTTGCGCGTCGCCTTTGCACAACAACTCTTATTTGCTCTAGATTGTATTTTTCCAAACCGTGACCGCCGACGAAATCAAGGAACTGTTGAAACAGGTGAATCCGCTCCGAGGTGGAAAAGTGCCTGCGCGCGGCCCCGGGCGTAAAGCGGGCCGAGGTGTCCGTCGCCGTGCAGCCGGCCCGGGGGCCGGCCGGCGGCGGAACCCCCTCCGAGGCGCCCGGCGCGCCGAAGCGGATCCAGTACGCGGTCGCGATAGGCTCCGGCAAGGGGGGTGTCGGCAAGAGCACCTTCGCCGTGAACCTGGCCTGCGCGCTCGCCTGGAGCTTCGCGGCCCGCGGCCGCCTGGGACGCGTGGGCCTGCTCGACTGCGACATCTATGGGCCGAGCGTTCCCCTGATGATGGGCCTCCAGGGCCGTCCCGAGATCCACGGCGA
>JBEKAO010000078.1:0-16617 GCA_050015855.1 Opitutaceae bacterium
TCCTCGGCCTTCAGCTCGGTCGTCCACGTTTCGAGAAACTTGTCGGCCTGCAGGCTGTTCTGCTTGGCGGCGGCGGCGGCCCGCTGCACGGCTTCCAGCTGCTGGCGCGAAAAGACCGCCTTTTCCTGCGCTTCGGCGAGGTCCCGATTGGCCCGGCTGGCCCGTCCGAAGCTCTGAAGCATGACGAAGAGAAACAGCGCGCTGAGGATCAGCACGAGTATGGCGGGAAGGGAGTAGCTTTTCATGACTCGCCGGGCTTTGGAATGTTGAGAAGGTGCTCGTAGCGGAATCCCTGGGGCACGAGCGTTTCCTTGAGGTCCACGGTGCTGTACCCCATGCGCCCGAAGAGGGCGGAGACCCGCTGAAAGATGCGATTGGCCGCGGAGGGCTCGCCCAGGACGACGATCACCAGGCGCATCTGCGGCTGCCCCTCCTGGCGGGTGAGCGAAAGGCTTTCGACGCGGGCCACGGGTTTGCCGTCCCGCTGGGCCTGCTCGGTCGCCCCTTGGATTTCCCTCGTGAGGTCGACGAGCAGCGACTGCGTCATCGGGCTGATGAGGAGCCAGTTGCAGATTGCCGAGGCGTTATCCGCACGGGACTGCGCTTCATGGATCACGTCGTCGCTGTGCTTCTTCATCTGGTCCAGCATGTCGGACTGCCTGACATAGCTGCCGGCCATCCTGGATGCCTGGCCTTGCCGGAACATGTTGATCCCGATGACGGCCACGGACACCGCAGCCGCGGCCCAGAAGGTGAAGGGCACGACCCGCAGGCTCCTCGGCGCGAAGGGCCTCACGACCCGATCGTTGGGGTAGAGGTCGTAGGCGAGGCGGGGCTTGTCGCTGCAGCAGGCCAGCAGGGCCGGCTGCGCATCGTCCTTCATCGGAGACACGACGGTGATGTCGGCCGCGCGCTCCTTGATCATCGCCTCGATGTCCACGCCGCTCGAATTGACCAGGATCACCCGGCCTCCGGATTTGAGCTTTCCGACCCTTTCTGCGATGGCCTGGTTGAGCGCGGCCTCCTTCAGCCCGACGTCGAAAAGCGGCCGGCCCAGGGAACCCTCGGCGGCCGGCAGGTAGAAAAGGGATCCGCGGTCCACAAACAGGAATTCGGCCTCCCGGCCGACCTCCGACCAGTGGTTTCCCAGGATGTGGATGAGAAGGCTCGAAACCCCGCAGTGCAGCCTTGCGATCCCGAGCTCGGCCTTCGCCGCCAGCGCAACGGCCATGTTGATTTCGCTCTCCCGGTGGGCAAAGACGACGGCGAAGTTGTGCGTCGGGTGGAATGCCAGGGAATGCCGGCAGCCCTGGGTCGGGGGCTCTCCCAGGATTCGCTCGGGATTGTCCCGCATGAGAAGGATCGCCTCTTCATCGTTGTCCGGCCGCGAGGCCCGCGACGAAAGGACGGCGGTGTATCCCGTGGTCAGGTTCAGCAGGCATTCGCTGGTCTTGTGGCGCTCGGCCGTGGCCCGCAGGAAATTCGCGTCCACGTCCTCGCCGCCGGTGGGGTTGAATTCCGCCTTGCCGAAGACGGGCGAGCCGCCGGAAAAGGAGACCGGCACGACCTCGATCCCATCCTTGAAGATCGTCACCGCCAGCAGGGGGCGCTTCGCAAAACGCCGCGCCAGCGTGACGGACGTGTCGATGAAATCGGGGCTGAAGGCCCGCCCCAGGAGGAGGTCGATGGCTTGCTGGATCATAGTGCGTTGGGTGGAGGCCGGAATTCCGCGGGGAGCGATCCCTCGTTGACGGCGCGGTTGAGGCAATCATCAAAGGTCTGCATGCCCTCGGCGCGATGGCTCTGGATGTCGCGGCGCAGCCGCTCAAGGTGGCCCTCGCGGATGTTGGCCGCGATTCCGAGGTGCTTTCCCTCGTAGCTGAGGTTGAACATCGTCTCGTGCACGGCGATAAGGGCGCCGGTGTCGGGATTGCGGATCAGCCTTTGGGCGAGAACCATGCGGCAGGCCGAGGCGAGATTCTCCAGGGCCCAGGTCTGCCGTTCCTTGGGCAGCTCGGCCACGTACGAGGCCAGGGTGGCGGGGACGTTTTCGCCGTGGATCGTGGCGACGACCAGGAGCCCGATCAGCGCGAATCGGAGGCATTTTTCGGCGGATTCGGCGCCGCGTATCTCGCCGATGCTGACGGCGGTCGCATTCTGGCGCCGCACCTCCAGAAGCGCCGACTCGTAGCTTTCGCACGAGGTGTCCAGTTCGCGCATGGTGAACATGCTGGGGCCGAGGCGGGTCGGGTACACGAATTCGATCGGGTCCTCGACCGCCACGACGCGGTGCGCCTGCTGCGCCGCGAGATGGAGCCAGAGGGATGAGACGGTCGTGCTCTTTCCGGAGCCCATCTGGCCCGACACAAGGACGAGTCCGCCGCGAATCTTGCAGAAGGTGGACACAACGGCCGCCGGCACGCGCAGCTCCTCCGGCGCGGGGATCGAGATCGCAGGCAGGCGCAGCGTGATTTCGCGCCCTCCCAGCGACCGATAGTACGACACGCGGAATCGCCGGCCGGCCAGTTCAAAGGCGGGCTCGTAGGCGCGGAGGGCCAGGGCGGGCATGCTTCCCGAAAAAATCAACCGGACCAGATTGTCGAAATCCTCGGTTGTTATCTTTTCTTCGACGAATTCCAGCCGCCTTCCAATCATCATCGCGACCTCGCCGGTCTCGCGCATGAAGAAGTCACTCAAGCCCTTGCGGTCGCAGTTGGCCTTGAAAAATCGGGTCCAGTCCATGTTATCGAGTATAACATGGGAAAGGGCGCGAACCGCCGGGCTAATTGAGCGGAAACGAGGTCGCGGAGCTGCTCGACTGGGTCGGAGCCCCGTTATTGACCGCCGTGCGCGGCGATCCGTTGCTGTTCACGCTGATCACGACATCCGTGCCGGGAGGGAGCGGCTCCGCGTTCGAGGTGACGAAAGTCGGGGGCGTCAGGGGCGCCTGGTCGGGGGTCAGCGTGTAGGTCGTGACCGCCGAGGTGGAGATGCGCGGATCGGACGAAACCGCCGCAACCTCACGCGTCCCGCCCGGCCCGCCCTGTGCCTGGGGGGGGGCGAATGGGCCGCTGTAGGCCATCGCCGTGGGGGAGGTCGTCGGATTGGAGCCGTCGAGGGTGTAGACGATCGTGTATCCGTCGACATTGTCGCCCAGGACGATTCCGGTCGCGCCCGGATCGGCCAGGTCCCCCAGGCTGAATCCGTACAGATCGGATGTCCTGCCGTCGGCGCGGGAGTAATTCGCGGACAATTGCATGGAATAACTGGCCGTGACGCCGGCGCTCGACGCGTACATGGGATCCGGATTGAACGCGGCAATGGTGACGCTCGCCGGAAAGGTGTCCGGGGTCCAGCCGGGGTTGTTGTTCCATACCGGGCTCGATCCGGTCGGCATGCTGCCGTCGGTCGTGTAGCGATATACCGTGCCGGGCGGATTCGAACTCGGAAGGGTCGCGATGTTGTTAATTGGAAACGTCATGTTTGTGAGGTCGCCGGTCACGTTGAACACCGGGGGCGCAAGCTGGATCGCGTTGGGCGGTGCGGGCGCCGCCGGCCCCGTGGTCTCGACCGCGAATCCGATCCCGGTTCCGCGCGCCGGCTCGTTTCCTGCTGAGGCCACCGTGTAGTTGACCGCATCGACCCGCACCGATCCGGCGAGGCTGCGCTCCGCGCCAACGGGTTCCGTCACGGCATTCCTCTCGAAGGCGGCGTTCAGGTTCTGGCCGGCCGAAGCCGCACCGCCGGTGATCGTCTGCCCCTGGTTGATCGCGCCGGCCATCGGGTTGTTCACGAGCAACGGATCGATGCCCTGCAGGGTCACCTGCGACTGAAACGTGGCGTACGCATTCTGCGCGTTTGTGGAGGCGGCCGCCTCCTGGTGGTCGCGCATCGCCTTGCTCATGTAAAGCGTGCCCGCCGTGGCGGCGCTGAACAGGATGATTGCGCCCACGAGTTCGATCGTCGAAAAGGCTTTGATTTTGGCGTTCATCGGGTCGAGTTGGTTGAGACGAGAAGCACGTGCGGGGCGAGCGGCGCCAGGGCGGCCTTCACCGCCGCGCTGTCGGCCATCGTGATGCCAAGCGAGCCGAGGGGGCTCGAGGGCCCGTAGAATGAGAGGTGGCCGAACCAGGTCACATTGCCGGAGGCGGTCGTGTTCGGATCCAGGAAGAGCGCGCCCTCAATCTGGGGATCGCCGTTGAATTGGACGGCCGCGTGCACGAAATAGAAGATGATCGGCCGGTTGTTGCCGCCCGTGAAGGTCACGGGAGTGGAAACTCCGGATGTGTTCCGCACGAGCAGGACGAAGGGCTGGCCGGACGCGGGACTGCCCGTGATCGTGACGCTGCCGATCCCGGTGGGATCGACGACCGCCAGGATCGACCCGGTGACGGCGCTGCAGTCCACCGTTATCGAGTTGCCGGTCGGGGTGACGCCGGGGATCGGGTCGCTGGGGTCCGGCGGCGAGGAGAAATTGTAGATGGCGCTGGCGGCGGCCGCTGTGCCGATCAGCGCGTCCTGGTACGCGGGGGACCAAAGGTACTCGTAGGCGTTCCAGGAGAAGCTGACCTCGTTTCGGTATTCGTAGGGCAGCTTCTCGGCGCCCGAGGATGCAAAAAGGTCCGGATAGGCCGTCGGATCGTTGGCGGGGTTGTTCGAGGTCGTCACGAGGCACGAGACGTCGGGCCCAAAAAAGCCGGGAGGCACGCTCGGAGGGGACGTGGGGATGGACCCGGAGATGGGCAGGCCGTAGGCCACGACGTCCACGTTCGTGAGCGGGACCGAGAAGAGGTTGGCATTCACGACGTAGGTCTGGTTGTCCTGCGGGGAGGCGCTGGTGGTCCGGTCAAAGGCCACGGTCAGCGTCCCCAGGTCGGCGACCGGTCCGAGGACGCAAAGCGACGTGAACAGGCCGCCCATTCCTGCCACCGGCCGGGTGAACGCCGATGGGGTGAAATAATTGGGCTGGGAGCCGCTGGGCGGAATGCCCATCGGAAAAAAAGAATTGGCCGGCACGTTCGGAACGGGCGTGCCCGGGTCGATCGACACCGTCACGCCGGAGCCCCAGCTCATGCTTGAGATCCTGTTCTGGATCTCCTGCCGCAGCGAATTGGAGCTGTTGGAAATGGCAGTCTCGCCGATCGCCAGGATGCTCTCCTTCACGGCCTGCGCGATGCCGTTCTTTTCGACCACCTGCGAACTGAAGGTGTCGTACGCGTCGCTCGTCGCGCTGACCGCGTAGTTCAGCTTGAAATTCGCCACAAGGATCAGCACCGAGACCATGGCAAAGAGGAGCACGGCAAAGCTCGCCATGCCCTTTTGGGACCTGAATCGGGACGGGCGGCGCACCCGCGTCCGCTCGAACGGCGTTGCATTCGGATCGTTCATCGGATCTGCGGCAGAAAATAGATGAAGCGGGATACCGGGGAAATCGGGGAGCCCGAGTCCTGGCCCGCGAGCGAGTAGGGATCGGCGAAAACCACGCGGGCCGGCCCCTCCTGGTCCCGGTCCCACGCCGTGTCGGAGCGATACCAGTAATGAGTCGCCCCCGGGGGCATCGACCAGATGTCCTCGGCGGCGGTGAGGTAGAATCGGTAGGTGTAGGTGGGCGTGTTTCCGGTGAGCGCGTTGGGCGTCAGGACCGGGGAGCCGGAGGACCAGTCGATCGTCTGGTGGGTGACCTCGTACAGGGCGAGGTTCTGCCCGTTGATGACGGCCGTGTAGCGGCGCTGCTGGGTGATCGAGGTGATCTGCGACAGGCCCTGGACCGTCAGGATCGTGAAGTCGGCCGGATCCGGGTTCATCGTCAGGTACGACGAGAACTGGGAACTGTTGATCTGCCGCTGGTCCCAGGACGAATAGGCCTTGAACCCGTCGCCGCCGGCCGCGGCGGCCAGGCTCGTGTCGATGAAGCTCTCGGACAGCACGCTTGACGGCCCGGTCGGATCGAAGACGGGATGGCTGCGCGTGCCGCCCAGGACGATGATGCTGTCCGCGGCGTCGACCGCGTTCGAAAGGGCCGAATGCAGGCTGATCGCCTGCCCAAAATCGTCGAAACTCGGGGCCTGGTTGTAGGTGCTGCCGTTGTAAGTGACCGCCGGATGCGTTTGCTGGCTGTACAGGCCGCCCATGCCGTAGGTGAGGGCGCCCATGACAAGCGCGGATACGACGATGCAGCCCAACGCCTCGACGATCGAGAATCCGGCATTCGAAAAGCGCCGGTCCGCGAGGGCGGCTTTTCGGAAAGCCCCCGCGCCGCATCGGAAGGATCCGCCCCGGCATCCGGCAGCGAGCTCAGATGAGACCGGCTTCATGGCTGAATCCCGCCCTCAGTAAGACACGGGGCCGTGGGGGCCGGTTATCGCGACCTTGGTGCTCAGCGTGGCGCCCAGCGTCAACGAGTAGCCGGCGGGCGTGTAGTCCGCGAGCGTGTCGGCCGCATAGGGCACATAGCCTGAGATGAGCTCGTATTTCGACTCCGAGTCGGAGACGCTGGACCAGTTGCTGACGGCGTTGGCGACGCGCAATTGGTAGGTTTGCTGGGCCTGATTCAGGGCCTGGGCGATGCTGATCGCCTGCTGGTCCTGCCCGGCCTGACGCATTCCGGTTATCGCGGGGGCGGCGAGGCCCGCCATGATTCCCACAAGGACGATCATGCCCATCCCCTCGACGAGGGTCAGACCGCACTGCCGGGCCCATTTCGAGGCCCGGCAGATTCCAAACCCATCCGCTGCCGATGTTCTTATGTTGAACACTGGTAGAAAGGATTGTCGGGAATTCCTGGGAATTCCCGGATTAGAACGATGCGGTCGCGGGCGTTAGGGCGAACCCGCGGGCTGCGTGTACGTGAATATGATCGGATTGCCCGCCGTTCCGTTTCCGGCCACGGTGTAGCTGCTGACCGTGCTGTGGGCGATCGGAGGAGACATCTTGTAGCTGATGCCCTGCGCGTCCGTGATGCCGGTATTGAGGCACGTGATCGCATTCGACGCGCTCGAGAGATCGAGGAGGGGGGCCGCGCCGAGCTGCCCGCCGCCGGTCACGTACGAATTGGCCAGCGTGCTCAGGGTCACGGCGTTCTGGTTGCCCGTGTTCGTCTGCGCCGCGGTGACCATTCCGGAGATGTACGTCGCGCCGAGGGCTCCGAGGACGCCGACGACGACGATGATTCCGACGAGTTCGGCGGTGCTTAAGCCGCGGATGAGGCGATTCCGGCCCGTGCGGGCGGGAAGCCGGGACAGTAGCTTGCGAATGAGTTTCATGATACCTTTCGTGGATTTGATTTTTCAATAACGGATACAAGTGTAACACGCCGCGGGCGGGACCTGCCCCTGGGCCGGAGTTTTTTTTAGGGGATGTCAAAAGACGGGGGCGTAGCAGGATAGGAAGCGGTCCACGAGCGGGTGCAGCGCGAAGAAATAAGCCGCGGCCGCGGCGGCCAGCATGGGCCCGAACGGGAACTGCGCCCCCAATCCGAGCTTCCCCTGCTCGCCGCCGGCGGACTCCACGTGGAATAGCTGCACCGAGTTCCGCCCAAATGCGCGGCGGCAGGCCTCGGCCGCGATGAGCGCCGCGGCCCCCGCCAGCGCCCCGCCAAAAAGGCTGAACGCGGCCCCCTGCCAGCCGCAGAAGGCGCCGATTGCGCCAAGAAACTTCACATCGCCGAATCCGAGGACTTCCTTGTCGAACACCCATTCGCCGATGACCGATATCCAAAGCGCCAGGGCGGATCCGATCGCCAGGCCGAGAAGCGCCGCGGCGCAGGATCGGACGCAGGCGAATGCGCCGGGCGGCCCGATCCCGTGCAGCGACGGAACAAACGCGGACAGGGCGACGCCCGCCAGCGCCAGCCCGGTCGTGAACAGGTCGGGTATGATCATGTGGTCGAAATCGATGAAGGTGGCCCCGATGAGGGCGAGGGCGAACAGGGCACCGCAGAACGCCTTGGCCGGGGGAAAGAGGAGCCAGCAGGCCAGGAAGGCGATGCCGGCCAGCGCCTCCAGGCAAAATGCCCGGTGGGAACGGGCGCCCCGCGGGCGGGCGAAGTGGCCGGCGACGGGAAGCCGGGCCAGCCATCGGCCATCGGTTTCGAAACTGGCGTAATGGGATGAGGGATATCCCGCGGAGCGAGCCATGTGCTGGATCAGGCCGCCCATAAGCCGCCCCATCCAGGCTCCCGCCAGGGCCATAAGAATGGCGCCCTCCCACCCGGATCCGGCGATTAGAAAGGAGGAGGCGCTCATGGTCTCCGCCAATTCTAGCAGGGATTGGGCGGCGTCAGGCCCCGTTGTCCGTCCGATTTGGCGGGGCGTCCCGGCGCTGCCCGCGCTCCGGGGGGGGGCATTCCTTCCTCACCTGGGCCATGAACCGGCGCGAGGTGACGGGCGTTCCCGGCTCCGAGAACGCCTGGGAGAGGGAATTCGCGCACTCCAAGGGGGTCTGGATGAGGAATCGCGTGCCATCTTCGGCGGTGAACCAGTGCATGACGATGCAGGGAGGATAGCAGCCCGAAGCGCGCGGAGGCCAAATGGCCGCCGAACCCGCGCATTTTTCGATGTTATAATCCGTCCATGTTCAAGCCGCCTCTCCTACTTGTAGCGTGCCTGCCTGCCATCCTCCTTTTGCCGCTGCGTGGCGCCGATGCCGGCCAGGCCGGTCCGGCGGCTCCGGCGTCCGATATGAACCCGGCATCGGTCGCCGACGAATCCCCCGAGCTGGCGCGCCTCCACGCGCTGCCCGCGGATCACGTCCCGCTGAAGGGCGCGACGCTTGCGAGCGCCATCCGGCTGCTGGCCCAGACCGCACGGATGTCCTATATTGCGCCGGCGGAGACCGAGTTTGCCGAGAGGGTCACGAGCGACGTGGTGATGAACCCCTTCGACCTGCTTCAGGTGCTGGGCGACAACTACGGCTTCAGCATGGAGTTCACCCACGGAGTCTGGCGGTTTTATCGCATCAACCTGAACGAACTGGTCAGCAAGTCATACCTCATCCGCTTCGACAACCTGCAGCAGGTGAAGATCCAATCGACGAGCATCAACAGCCAGCTGGCCTCGGCGGGCGGCGGGATGAGCAGCGGAATGGGGGGTGGAATGGGAGCCGGGATTGGCGGCGCATCCGCGGCCGGCGCATCCCGGAACGGCACCTTCAATTCGAAGACCGATCAGATCATCGACGACATAAAGAAAATCCTCGGCCTGCCGACCGTCGGCGTCTCGACGCCCTCGCTTGAGAACAGCTCGGCCATCCCCGGGGCCGGCGCGGACAGGAAGGGGCAGGATGCGCCAAAGGTCGAGCCCATCTGGAATCCGGATACAAGCACGCTGTTCGTGGTGGCAACCCGGCAGCAGCACTCCCTTATCGCGCAGTATCTCAAGGCGATCGACCGGCCGCAGCAGATGGTCCGCATCGCGGTTAAGTTTGTCGAGACATCGCGCAATCCGCAGCAGGCGCTGGGCACGGACTGGTCGCAGACATTCCTGGGTTCCGGCGGACCGCTCACCCTGTCCGGTCAATCCCTCCAGGGCGCCTTGACCCAGATGTCGACCGTGCCGGGGAGCGTGCTCAGCAACGGCACGACGACCATATCGACATCGGGCATCGCCTCAACGTCGGGCTCGACCAGCACGAGCAGCTCGGGCTCGCCGGCCAGCACGCTCGCCACGACGATCGGCCTGGGCCACTATCTGCCGAACACGCTCCTTTCGGCGCCGGCCTTCAACCTGACCGTCCAGGCAATCGCCTCGGACAAGTACAGTTCGATCGTCCAGGATCCGGTCATCTACACGACCAACAACCATGAGGTGTCCTTCAAGGACACGACCCAGCAGCCCATCCAGCAGGGGACCACCACGATCGGCTCCGCCACGGCCGCAACAACCTCCTCGATCGCCTACATCGACGTCGGAACCGTGGTCAACGTCCTTCCCACGATCCTTCCGGGCCGCGGCGCCCACAGGGAGCTAGTCCAGCTCAGCCTCTCGATCGAAGTGTCGTCGATCACGGGATCCCAATTGATCAGCGGAAATCCCTATCCGATCACAAGTTCCCGCTCATACTCCTATTCCGTGGCCGTGCCGGTCGGTGAGACGCTGGCCATCGCCGGCCTCGAGGAGCGCAGCCGCGCGACGAACGACAGCAAGGTGCCGATTTTCGGGGATATTCCGCTCATCGGGTACGCCTTCAAGAACAAGAACGACAGCACGGTTCGAACGACCCTTCTGGCCTTCATCACGCCGGAACTCGTTCGGACCGACGATGCGGTTGCCATGGCTCCCCTTCCGGAATGCCACCACCGGGCGTTCAAGGGATCCGAGACCGAAACGCTGAAGGATGTCGACCTGAGCCTCAACGGACTGCCGACCGACATCGAAGCGCTTCAGAAGTGCGCCACGGGCTCCAACAAGGACGCGGTCCTCAACCGCCTCGGCCTGATCGAAGTCGAGCTTTCGCTGATGGACGTGAGGCTGGGCGAGCTTCGTTTGACGGAACATCAGACGGGCACCGAAGCCAATCTTGTCGCCCGCGTCCGGGAGCAGCTTGACGCGGCGCGGACAGCGGTGTCTGCGGTGCACTCGGAGTAGGCTTCCAGGGGTTCGAAGGCCTCTGACGAAAGACCTCTCTGACCAAGGACCTCTGGCCTCCAGTATTGAATTCCATTCAATACTGGAGGCCAGAGGTCTTCGGTTCAAACCCGGCGGCCTGAGGTCTTGATGTTTTTGCCGATCCGTCGTGAAATGCCTCCTCCACGCCCCATGAGCCAGCGCATTCACCGATTGCTCCTTTTGGTCGAAAGTCCCGATCTCGGCGGCATTCTCAAGCTCGCCCTGGGCGACTATGAATTGGAATGGCACGCGGAGCCGGGTCCGGCGGGCGACGCGTTTCGGCGCCGGTCCTTCGACCTTGCGATCGTCGATCTGGCGTTCGGCGGGCGGCCGGAGGGGCTGGGGGCAATTCGCGATTGGCGGGCGGCTGACGCCGATTTCCCGATCATCGCAATCTCCGACCTGCCGCAGCCTTCGCTGGCCGTCGAGTCCTTGGACGCGGGAGCCGACGACTTTCTGCGCAAGCCCTTTCATCACGAGGAGCTTGTGCTCAGGATTCGCAAGCTTTTGGCCCGCAGCGGACGCGGGATGGCCGTGCGGCGGGCGGGGGGCGTCCTTTTGGGCCAGTCCCCGTTTTGCTTTGGCGGGGCTACCGTCACTCCGGACCTCATGATCCGTTTTCCTGACGGAAGCGAGGAACGCATCCGCCCGAAACATCACGGGATCCTGCAGATGTTTGCCGAGCACGCGGGCGGACTGGTGCTGAAGGACGAACTCGTCAAGCGCGTCTGGGGATCCGACGCCAACGGCGCCGGGCATTCGGTGAATGAGTACGTCTCGACCCTCCGGCGCCTGTTTGTCGGCCACAAGGTCGATTTTAACAAGCTCGTGGCCAGCGAACCCAAGGCCGGCTGGCGGATCGGCGCCGCAGCGGCCGGGTCCGCGTCCGAACCCGAGTCATGACTTCCGACCCCTTGATCCTTGTCCTTGAGGACGAGCGGGCCCAGATCCTGGCCCTTCGCTCGCAGCTCGCCGGGCTTGGCAAATTGGTCGAATTCTCGGAGCCCGAGCCCGCGCTCGACTACGCGCGCAATCACGCGTGCGACGCGGCGATCATCGATGTGCGGATGCCGCGTTCGACGATGGACGGGCTGGCGTTCCTGAGGGCCCTGCGCGAATTCGACCGGGACCTGGCCATCATCATCCGCACGGCCAGCGAATCCGACCAGATCGCCGACCGGGCGATCGAGCTGCGCGCGTCCAAGCGGGCGGTCAAGTCGAAGACGACGCTGGCCGAGCTGCGCAGCAGCACCCAGGATGCGATTCGCGAGACTCGGGAGCGGCGCGAGACGACGCGCAATGCGCGGGACACGGAGGCGACAAAGACGAAGCTCGTCGAGGCCCTGGGCGCCTACGACCTGCGGCTCGCGGCGGCCGACGTGCACAGCGGTCTCGTCCACGCCCTGCGGACCCGCCTGACGGCGCTCTCGGCGCTCGCCTCGGTGCTCCGGGATGACGCGGCCGCCAGCGGGAGCCGCCCATTCGCCGACCATGCGCGCCGCTCGGCCGAACTCGTCGGAGGCATGGTCGATTCGGTCAACGCGTTCCTCGACGGGCCGTTCGGGGACGGGAGCCAGGCGTCGCGGGCCGCCGTGAACGTCTGCCTCGCCGCGTTGCGTCAGTTCTTTGAAGGGGCGGAGCGGTGGTCGGCGGAGGGAAAGCGGCTCATCGTGCGCGATCTCATGAGCGACACCCTCGCCGACGTGGCGCCGCTCGAGCTTGTCAACGGCCTCCGGCACCTTGTGGAATTCTTTCTATTGCGGGCGCCCGGATCGGCCGAGGTGCTGCTTGCAGCCACTATCGTGCATTCCGCCGCGCAAATGGGCGAACGGTTGCAACAGACCGATTGCGTCCTGAACCGGGAAGCCATCCACCCGGAGCGTCCGTACGTGATCCTGCGGGCTTCCGGCGCCGCGCCCTCGGTCTCCGTGGACGAGGTCCGCGACGCCTTCGGCTTTGGCGTCCAGAGCGGGCGGACCGGCAACCTGAACGTGCTCGCCCTTGTGCTCACCGCCGTCCGCGGCGCCGCCCTCGTCAGCCGTCCCTCGGCGGGGCACATCTCGATCGAGGCGGTCATCCCGCTGGCAATATGAGCAATCGCAGCCCCGGCTGGACGCCGAATGACGATGTTGCCGCCGCGAAAGACCGCCTGGCAGCCGTGGGATTCATCGCCTCGATCATCGGACACCGCGCGCGCAACAAGCTGTCGACGATCCGCGCGGCGCTCGAACTGCTCCATGCCGGGATGGAGGAAAACATGTCGCCGGAATACCGGGCCGCGCTTCTCCGGGAAATGGACGACTTCGTGGGCGATTTCAACCTCGGCATCGACATGGTGCGTTGCGATTTCGGCCCGCTGGAGGAGCTTTCCGCGAAGGCGGTGATCGAGGGCGTCCTCGGGGAATTCGGGCCGCTGGCGCAGCGCAGGGGCGTGCGCCTCGAAGGCAGCTTCGATCCGGCGGCGGATCGCGTCCTTTCCGACCGCAGGCTTCTTCGGATTGTGCTTCTGAACCTGCTGCGCAATTCGCTGGAGGCCCTGGACGGCGTCAAGGCCGCGGCGATCCGGGTGCGCACGGAATCTTCGGGCGGCCGCTCCGCCGTCGAGGTGGAGGACAACGGCCGGGGCGTCCCGCCGGACCTCGAGGAGAGGCTTTTTGCCGATCCGGCGCAGGGCAGGGGTGGAATTGGGCTTGGCCTGGTCCTTTGCCGGGACGCGATGACGATCATGGGCGGCACAATTCGCCTTGCGACGCCGAAAGGCGCGGCGGGCGCCCGCTTCCGCCTGGAATTTTCCCCGGAAAATCCGGTTTCGTAACGCGTTGAAGCGGACCTGGATTCTGTGATGGATGGGGAGCGGTCCCGGCCGGTTCCGGGGTGAAACACCCAGCCCCTTTTGAAGGGGAATTGAACAGAAAGAATTTCACCCGGCGCGCCGTTGTCGCGTTCGTCTGCTCAGGAACACCAATGCCATCGCCACTCCAGCTAAACTCGTTTGCCGCTCATCTGCATGCCGCCTTCGCGGCTGCGGCGGCGCCCGGGCAGGCTGGGGGATTGGTCGGGCAAACATTGCAATGGGCAACATCCAGTTCAACGACGGAACGAGACTTCTCTTGCAGCGCCATCCCGCACTTCCGGCCGCCCGGACTCGCGAGCTAGGCGCGGCATTCCACGGCGCCCAGGAGCGCGTTTGCGGTCCGCTGGCGGCGCTTCGCTATCCGCTGGAGCGTATGGTCAGCGAATTGAAGGCGGGCCACCTGTCTTTCTTCCGCGAGGGTTCGGACCGGGACCAAAAGACGGGCTCGGGAAGGAAGAACTCGTATCGCTTTGCGGGAATCGCGCCGAGTCACATCGCGGAGCTTGAGCGCCATTTGGCCGACGTGCGGGATGGACGGGTCTCCGCCGAGGAAAGCGCCGCGTGGCAGGGGCGTTTTCTCATGCGCTTCACCTTCGATGTCATTGAGCAGGTGGCCCGGCGCGTTTATCCGGCCCCGTGCGGGGGAGAGGCCGCCTGTGGAAACGGCAATGGTTCGGACGCCGCCGCGCGCCCCGGCCCGGCGCAATTGCGCAGGGAGCTTGAATCGGCGCTCGGCGCGGCGCGCCGGATTCGCGACGAGATTCTCGTCGGGAACCTTCTTCTTGTCGCAAAAATCGTGCTCAGGCGGGGACGGTTTCATTCCTGCGCCGTCATGGACGACCTGTTTACGGCGGGAACGGACGGCCTGATGATCGCGATCAGCCGTTACGATTCCACGGTTGGCCAGTTCAGCACCTATGCGACGCCCTGGATAAAGATGGCGATCGACAGGTATGTGGGAAAAACATCGCACGTGATCCGCCTTCCGATCGGGCTCCAGGAAAAGGTGCGGCGCGAGCGCCGGCAAAACGGCGCCAAGGCGGGGGAGACCGAGTCCCAGGCGCTCGTGCCGGAAGTCCAGTCGCTGGAGGAACCCGTGCCCGGCTTTACCGACGGCGAGCTGCGCCTCGAGGATGTCGTCGCCGACACGACGGTGTCGCAGCCGCGGGATGCCGCGGAGAGCGCGGACATCGCAGGAATCCTTCACGAACGCCTTTGCAAGCTCGACAGCCTGAAGCAATTCATCGTTTCCATGCGCAGCGACATCGGAGACGCCGCAGCGGTCGGCTCCCGGCTTTTCAGGGAGGAAGTCGCCCTTTCGGCCGCGCGCGGCCGGGCGACGGCTGCAGCCGCCCTGAAGTGCCAGGACGAGCCGGCCCGGATCAGGATGATCGGGAGCGCCGGGGATCAGGCAGCCGAGGAGGAAGTCCTCGAGGTCGACCTGGCCATCGCGGTCTGAGAACGAACATCGGCAGGGGTCCGGTCGGCCGGACCCCCTTTTCTGCTTCCGAAAGCTGACAAAATCGAACGGAATGCGCGAAGAAGACCCAGGCATATTCGTCCTTCCCCTGGAGCGGATCTTCGAGGATCAGAACTTCAACATCCGCCTGCTTTACGGGGACATCGATGGGCTGGCCATTCAGCTCATGACGGAAGGCCAGCTCGAGCCGATCAAGGTTCGGCGGGAAAGCGACCGGTTCTTCGTGGTCGACGGGCACCGGAGGCAGAGGGCTTTTGCGCGCTCGCGATGCCTGCGCATCGCAGCGGACGGCCCACGGCACCTTGTCTTTGAGGGGGATCGGATTCTTCGCGAGGCTCCCGGGCCCCTGCGCCGCGGATTCGATCCGGACCGGATCGAGTGCCGCCTGATAAACGGCTCGGCGACGGACGGGGAGCTGTTCGCCTCCCAACTCATCCATAACGGGGGAAAGCCCTTTACGCTGTTGGAAAGAATGATCTTCATCGCCCGGCTGGGCAAAAGGAGCGAGTATACGAGGGAGCAGCTGGCCCTGAAAACGGGCGTCTCCCGGACGACGATTGCCAACGCCCAGAACCTCAACTCGGCCGATCCGAGGCTGATCGACTGCGTGCGCGACGGGCGCATTTCGCAAAAACTGGCCCTGCGGCTCCTCCGTGCCTTTCCGCCGGAACTTCAAATCGCGAAGGTCGGCGAGGCCATGGCCGAGGCGGACCGGCACCACCGGGCGAAGCTGCTTCCAAGGGACTTCGGATGGGGCGCGGCGGTATCGGACGCGGGCGTCCGGGTGTCAAATGGCGAGGCTCCAATGGACCGCGTGCGGGCGCGTTTGTGCGACCTGGCCCTGCGCCTGGCCGACTCGGCGCGGTTTGCGCCCAATCCGGTGGCCCAGGAACGGCTCGGCACGCTGTCGCTCATCCACCGCTACGCGACCGGAAAGCTGAGCCACGCGCGCCTTGAGGCGCACCTATTCGGACGGGAATGACCGCCCGGCAGGGGCGAGGGAGGCGAGTCCAAGGGCTGACAATTCCTTTTCGAGCCGGTCGACCTTCGCCCGGATGTCGGCGTTTTCCGTGATCAGGCGGTGGCGCTCCACGGCGTCCCGGATCGCGACGATCAGCTCGTTTCGCAGCCAGGGTTTGGAAATGAATCGATAGACGTCGCCGCGCGCGATCGCCTCAACCGCACTCGAAGGATTGAGGACCGCGGTAAGGAGAATCCGCGAGCTGTTTGGCCGGATCCGCCGGCATTCCGCCAGGAAATCGAGCCCCATCATCTCGGGCATCCTGTGGTCCGAAATGATGACGGAGAAGTCCTGATTCTCCACGAGCTTGAGGGCCTGAAGCGGATTGGAGCAGGCATCCACCCGGAAATGCTCGCATTCCAGCGTCACCTTCAGGGTCGCCAGCACCATTGCGTCGTCCTCGACAACGAGGACGTGGGGGAGGGTGGAATCGGGGGTCATCGGGATGCGCGGAGCCGCCGCGCAACCCATTCCGAAAGGGATGGATCGGCTGCGCGGGAGCCCCAAATAGCCTGTGCCGGATGTGCCACGATGCGCCCAATTGTAGCATCGTTTTTGGCCCCTCCGGCCTGAAATTTACCCCAATGCGGCATTTCCCAAGGGGGTCCGGGCCTTCGCCGCGCGCCCTTCAGCCGCCCAGTTCGCGGCGGGCGGCGGC
>JBEKAO010000079.1:0-9250 GCA_050015855.1 Opitutaceae bacterium
CGCTCGAACCACGTCCGCCAAATCTCCCGACGCTGCTTATTCAAACAGTCGCACCAAAGCGCGTGGACATGAAAACCGTCCCGCCCTGGATTCTGCTCTAGCGCATAAAAATACGACACGCCCCACAATTCCGCCCGCATGAACTTCTCATAGCACCGCTGCGCCGAGTGAATTGAAGCCTCCCAGGAGAACGTCATGTGCGAAATCACCTGCCACGGTGCCAACGAATGCACCCAGTCACCCATTTCAATGTGCAGCTGCGCGACTCTTAGCCGCTCTTCCGGTTCAAGATTTCTGGCTCTGTTCATGACTTACCTCTGAATCTACCCATCTGGATACACCTCTCGGACAAGGATGGGGCGGTGGGTGGCCGGCGCGCGCCTTACGGCGCGCATCCGGCCAACCCTCCGCTCCCACCCCACGGGGTCGCCATGCGTGACCACGTTACGACCTACTCCAAGGGCAGCGCCGACCCGGCACGAATGATGACGCCGTTCTTGGCGTCAAACGTGTTCGGCTCCATCAGATCAAACTCCACCACCATCTTCTGTCCGTCCTTAAACTGGCACGGGCATTCTTTGGCAGCTTGTTCGACCGTCTGAACGCTGCGAGGGCACCACGTTTGAACCGTGGGAGCCTTCCCGTCAGCACATTGAACTTCGTAAAGGTTCACGATGCCGACGACCTTCTTGGCCTTGTTCTGAATCTCTTTGTAGCGATGCGCTACAAACTTGGCGATGACCACGCGACGGCCCGCCAGAAAACTATCCACTGCACTTTGCTGTTTCATCTTTTTCCATTTGGCTTACTACGCGACAAGCAGCGCCACAGCCTTCGCCGTTGGACTTACCAACGATTTGTCCTTTGCCTTCATCGTTCCCGCTGGACAGGCAGGCCGAAAAATCTTTGAAGCGCGCATCGGCGCGCCCGCTGCCGAGCCCCAATCCGCCCCTTCCCCCCTTTCCCGAGGAAAGGGGGAACCTCCCGCTCTCTCGGCCCCGGCGCCTGCGGGCGCCGAGTGGCGTCGATCGCTCCGCCATTCAGAGGTGCGCGCCGAGCTCATTACGTGAGCCCCTTCCCCGCCCTGACCAGGGCCATTACGGAGAATCGGATTTCATGCGGCAGCTTTGCCCACGTCGCGACGATTTCAGCAAGCTCTCCGCACTTTTGTGCGTCCCATTGTGCGCAGCCCTTATCTTGACTTGCGCAACTCAGCGCCCCAATCGCCGC
This sequence comes from Opitutaceae bacterium, assembly GCA_050015855.1. Classification (GTDB taxonomy): domain Bacteria; phylum Verrucomicrobiota; class Verrucomicrobiia; order Opitutales; family Opitutaceae; genus Palsa-1447. The sequence goes on from JBEKAO010000079.1 coordinate 1,231, forward strand.
TTGCAAAAATGCCGCTGCTGGTTCGATCCCAGCCCGGGCAGCCATTTCATGGCTATCCACCACCTAGTGGGGACGTGGGGGTTGGGAAGTTTGCGTCGGGGGCGGTGGCACTATCGGGCCGCAGCGACAATTCGCCCCAGATCACGCCTTTTGGCTCCGGTCGCAAACAGAGCCTTAAAGAGCAGATCCAGCGAAACATCCGATTCGGCGGCCTCGAGTTTGGCAATTCGCGACTGACTGGAACCGATACGGCGCGCGAGTTCCGTTTGTGAGCAATGCAGCCGAAGGCGTCGGCGGCGCACCTCGTCGGCCAAAGACAACCGCAAGGCAACCAAGGCGCTTTCCTCGGGAGTGAGAGCCAAAAATTCATCGGCGGAGGCCACCTTGAATCCGGCATCTTCGAGACGGAGCTTCTTCGCTGGTTTCATGAAATGGATTGGTAAAGTTTCAAGCGGCGTTTGCAGTTCTCCAAGACGGCCTGTGGAGTCTTCTGCGTCGTTTTGATGTGCACATCGAGGATGGCTACGGCATCGGCCGAGAGATGGTAGAAAATGCGCCAGTTTCCGTTTTCGTCGCGGATGCGAAGCTCGTGGCAACGCGGTCCGATAACCGGCATGGGACGGGAATGCGGCAGGCCGAGACTTTCTCCCCGCTGCAATCGCCGCAGCAACATGCCAGCCTCAATTCGGGCCTCCCCTGAGAACGGAGGGGTCTTGATTTCTCCCTCTATCCATACGAGCGGCTTGTCGGCTTGAGACATGGATACGTAGTATGTCGGTTCCGACATATGTCAAGTCTGACATTTTTGTCCGATTAGCTTGGCACTGTTGATCACTTGGTCACTGGTTCGACCTCAGCCCGCACCTGCCTCGTTGACAAGCAAGACTCGAGGACCTGAGTATCGGCCGCACAGCCCCGCCGCATGCCCAAAGCGCTCCCCACCCTCGACGAATTCCTCGCCGCCCTCCCAGCCGATCGCCGCGACACGATGACGACCGTGCACAAGGCCATCCGCAAAGCCGTGCCGAAGCTCGCGCCGGCCATCATGTCCGGCATGGGGCCGTCGCCCATCATCGGCTACGGAAAGTATCACTACAAGTCCGCCAGCGGTCGCGAAGGCGACTGGTTCCTGATCGGACTCTCCGCTGGGAAAAGCTGCTACAGCCTCCACATTTGTGCCGGCGACAGGGACGGCTACCTCGTCGAGCGGAATGCCGCGAAGCTCGGCAACGTGAAGACCGGCCGCAGTTGCATCAACTTCAGGAAGCTCGAGGACCTGAAGCTCGAAGTCGCGATGGGGCTCGTGAAGCAGGCCGCAAAATCCGGTGGCATCAACGCCGTGGGGTGATGCGGCGCAACGCGCAGTCACCAAACCCGTCAACTGGATTGCCCTTGCGGAGCCGCGCTGCAAATGCTCAAGCGGCTGAATGGTCATTCCCTCGAAAAGGTTCTCACCATTTCAGCCGCGGGCAAATGCCAGTAGTGGCGCAAAGTCGCCTGCATCGGCATTGTGGATCGCCGCGATATACCGTCCACGCACTTCGCTCGCTGCAACAAGATCCGAGTGTGCTCCCCACGTCAGCCCGGTACCGCCGCGAGATGCGATCAATATGTCAGCGATGAGCCTCGCGTGACGACCGTTGCCGTTCGGCCAAGGGTGGATGGCGACAAGGCGGTGGTGCAAGCGCACCGCTGCTTCGTCCAGCGGATAGGTCGAGAATTGCATCCAGCATTTGGCGTCATCGAATGCGTTACGAACCCCTTCGGTTATACGGTGAACATCCCAACCCAGATTCCTTTCCGTGGTTCGGTAGCGCCCGGCCCAGCGCCAAACCTGGTTGAACATGCGTCGGTGTAGCTCGCGCGCAAAACCATCGGTCAGGAGATCCGGACGATGCAGTACTGGCCGCCGCATTGCCCACACGCGTGCGCCGTTGATGTTCAGGCGTTCGATCTCGTTCAGTTCTGCTCGCGTGGTGAGGCTCGGGATCAACTCAAGCCGCTCTTCCGGGCTGAGCTCGGTGTTGCCGAGGTCTCCTTGGAAAATCTCGGATGTCATGCCGAATGCTTGGGTTCGGGTGGAAGATCGCCGACGGCCTGCCCCTCAAGGGACATCGAGTGTTCGGTTGCCTTGAGATGTTGGAACGTTGGGTCGTGGCGCCGGGCGAGTTCACTGTACGTGCCGGCGAGTGGCTCGCGCGGCACAAGGAAGTATACGAATTCACATTCCATCGCTTCCGCTGCGCGTCGCAGCGATGCTAAGGTGATCGAACCCCGCTCTTCGGCAGTTTCGAGTTGGGCATAGGCTTGGCGCTTGACGCCAAGCTTCTTGGCCACGTCTTCCTGGCCCAAGCCGATGGCTTCACGAACCGCCCGCAACCAACCTCGAGCGGGCCGCTCAGCTGAAGCTCGTGCGGCCTTGAGCGGGCCGAGTCGTTGCTCAAGCCCGTTCCGGATAATCTGCATCACTTCGGTTTTCATGCAAGCTATAACTTGACAATAATTAAATATTAGCAAGTCAAAACTTGCTATTGTTGAATTTAAGCAAGCTATGCCTTGCCAATGCGGACCAGAAGCCGGAGAACGCGGCCGCACATTCGCCCGAAAATCGCCTCGTGTCCCGTCGCATGTTCAGCGGGCCGTATTGCCTAGACAAGGTTTCTGCCCGATCGATAATCGAGATGCGTATGAAGCTGCTTGCGCGGATGCTTGCCCTGGTTGCCGTTTCAATCGCGCCTGTCCTCGCCGATGACGCGAAGATCGCCCCGGCCACGGAAGCCGCTGCGGCACCGGAGAACCGGGGCGCCGAGTATCCAAGCATGGGCCCCGATATTTACGACACCAAGGCTGACGCGGCGAAACTGCTCAGCGATGCGGTGGCGAAGGCGAAGGACGAGAACAAGCGGGTGCTGGCCCTCTTCGGCGGAAACTGGTGCATCTGGTGCCAGCGGTTGCACCGGCTGATGGCGACCGATGCCGCAATCGCCAAGTTTGTGGCCGACAACTATGTTGTCGTCATGGTAGACGTCAGCGGTCGGGACGAGGCTGGAAAGCCAGTCAGCCGAAATGAGGCTGTCGTCGCAAAATACGGCGTGGCTGCCTTTGGCTACCCGGCCCTCGTCGTGATCAGCAACAAGGGCCCTGACGGCAATCCCCTGGTGACCTATAACAGCGGCCTTCTTGAGGAGGGCGACCACCACTCCCCGGAAAAGGTCATGGCCTTCCTGAAGGCCTGGGTGAACGACCCCGCCTGCAAGTACTGAAATCCCGCGGGTTCCCCGATGCGCATGTCCCTACGAAATCTCCTTTTGCTCGCGGGCCTCGCCGCCTGCGCCTCTGCCCTCGCCGCGGACCCCGCCCCCTCCATGGGCATTTACTCCCCGGCCGACTACGGCGCAAAGCTCGACGGCAAGACGAACGACGGCCCCGCCATCCAGGCCGCGATCGACGCGGCCGCGGCGGCCGGCGGAGGGACCGTGGTCATCCCGGCCGGCCGCTCCCTTCTGAGCGGCTCGGTCGAGCTCAAGTCCCATATCGCGCTCCGGCTCGACCCCGGCAGCCGGATCGTGGCGAGCCTGAACCGGGCCGACTACGCCCAATCCGCGCTCATCCGGGCAGTCAACGCCGAGGACGTCGCCATCGCCGGGACGGGCACGATCGAGGGCCAGGGCGAAGAATTCATGGCGGAGAAGACCCCGTACATCTACCATGCCAATTCCTGGCGCCCCGAGCTCGTCAGCCTGCGGGGGTGCAGGCAGGTGGAAATGACCGGCATCACCCTGCACGACGCGCCCGAGTTCACGGTCCGGTTCATTAACTGCGAGGGGGTCGACGTCCGGGGGATCGCGATCCTGAACAACCTGCAGATACCGAACTGCGACGGCATCGACCCGGTGAGATCCAAGGACGTGCGGATCAGCGATTGCACGATCCAGACCGGGGACGACTGCGTGGCGATTTCGAGCGGCGGCACCCAGTCGAGCCCCGACGGCGTGTCCGAGAACATCTCCGTCACCAACTGTACGCTCAGCACCCAGGACAGCGCGCTCAAGATCGGCAGCGGGACGGGCTGTGACGTTCGCCACATCCTTTTCGCCGATTGCGTCGTGAAGCTCGCCTTCCGGGGCGTGGACATCATGGCGCGGGACGGAGGCGACGTGGAGGACGTGGTCGCCCGAAATATAGTCATCCAGACCCAAATGTTCGCCCCGCCGTGGTGGGGCGCCTCCGAGGCGGTCTACATCACCGCCGTTCCCCGCACCCCCCAGACCAAGCTCGGCCACGTGCGTGGGATCCGCGTTTCCGGAATCGTGGCCCGCGGCGAGGACGGGGTCTTCGTCCGGGGGTCGCCGGACTCGCCGATCGAGGACGTCGAGCTTTCCGGCATCAGCCTCTACATCGCGAAGACCACCGACTGGCCCAGCCGGATCGACCTCCGGCCGACCGGGGGGAGCCGCGTCCCGCAGGAGACCGGAGTCACCGTGGCGGGCTTCGACCTGCAGGACGTGAACGGCATCGTCTTGCGCAACTGCGATGTCCACTGGGGCCCCAATCCCCCGGCCAACTTCGGCCCGGTGATCCACGCCGTGAGGGTGACGGGGCTCGACGCCCAGGACGTGCGCGGGACGGACGCGCATCCCCAGCCCGCGGGCTGACCTGTTCGGCCCCATGGCCGTGTCATGGCCCTGGCTTCGGCAAAAACTGGGTCCGGTAAAGCTGCTCATAAAGGCGCCCCGCATGGAGGAGCTCCTCGTGGCGGCCGCGCTCGACAATCCGGCCCGCGTCCAGCACCAGGATCAGGTCGGCGTTCCGGACCGTGGACAGGCGGTGGGCGATCACGAGGGAAGTGCGCCCCTTGAGCGCCGAACGAAACGCCTCCTGGATGGCCCGCTCGGACTCCGAGTCGAGATGGGCCGTGGCCTCGTCCAGGATGACCACGGGCGGCGCCTTGAGGAGCAGCCTTGCGATCGCCACGCGCTGCTTCTCGCCGCCCGACAGGCGATGCCCGCGGTCACCGATCACGGTGTCCAGACCCTGGGGAAGGGACGCCACCACGGACGCGATCTGGGCGTCCCTCAGGGCGGCGGCCAGCTGCTCCTCGGTGGCGTCCGGCTTCGAATAGAGGAGGTTCTCGCGGATCGAGTCGTGGAACAGGTGGGCGTCCTGCATCACCATCCCGACCGTGCGCCTGACGGATTCAAGGGTCGCATTCCTGAGGTCCAGGCCGTTGAACCGCACGGCCCCGCTCCTGACGTCGTAGAGGCGGGCGGCCAATTGGGCCAGGGTTGTCTTCCCGGCGCCCGATGGGCCGACCAGGGCAATCATCTGACCGGGCTCCGCGACAAAGCTGATGTCCTCGAGAACCTGCCGCTCCTTGTGCACGCTCAGGACGGCCACGGACTCAAGCGATGCAAGGGAGACTTCACCCGGGGTCGGATAACGAAACCCGACATGGTCAAACTCCACCCTGATCGGTCCCGGAGGGACGGGCTTCGCCCCACGCACCTCGGTCACCATGGGTTTCAGGTCCAGCACCTCGAACACTCTCTCAAAGGAGACGAGCGTCGTCATCACATCCACCTGGAGGCTGGAAAGCGCCGTGAGAGGGCCGTAGAGCCGGATGAGGTAGGAGATCAGGGCGACCACGGTCCCAACATCCAAGACGTGCCGTGCGGCCTGTACGCCGCCCCAGCCGTAGACCACCGAAACGGCCAGCGAGGCCACGAGGCCCAGGCCGATGAAGAGGAGGCGCGAATAGAGGCCCACGCGCAGGCTGATGTCGCGCACCCGGCCGGCCTGCCGGGTGAAATGGGACCTCTCGTCATCGGGCCTTCCGAAGATCTTCGAAACCATGGCCCCGGCCACATTGAAGCGCTCCACCATGAGGTTGTTGAGCTCGGCCGTCCGGTCGTAGCTCTCCTTCGTGAGGGCCCTCAGGCGCTGGCCGACATAGCGCGCCGGAAGAAGGAACACCGGGACGAGGATGAGGGTGGCCAGGGTCAGGCGCCAGGACAGCGTGAACATGGCCGCGAGCACGAGCGTCACCGTCACCAGGTTGCCTATGGTCGAGGAAAGAATGTTGCTGAACGCATCCCGCACCCCCGAAACATCGTTGTTGAGCCGGCTTACCAGGGCCCCGGTCCGGGCCCTTGTAAAGAACGCGAGGGACATCTCCTGGATGTGGCAAAAGACCTTGGTTCGCAGGTCGAATACGATCTCCAGCCCGATCTTTGCCGCGATCTGTCGCTGGCAGAACGTGAGCCCGGAATCCACGACCGAGATCCCCGCGGCGAGCAGGGCCATCCGGATGATCAGCCCCTCGTTGCCCGCGAGGATCCCCTGGTTGATCAGGTGACGGTAGATCAGGGGATTGACGACGCCCGCCGCCGCATCGAGGACGACGAGGAAAAGGAAGAACGACAGGATGCCGAAGTACGGTCGGCCGAACCTGAAGACCCTGGGAATCGTTCCCGGCGCGATCTTGTGCTTCAGGACTTCCGCATCCTTCTGGAGCGAATGGGACCCCATCCAGACGCCGGGATTCATGTCGCCTGTGAATCGGTCGAATTGATCGTTCGCTCTATTGCTGCGGCGCCTCGCATTCCGGTGACATATCGTACGGGCCTGGGAAGTCCAAGCCTTAGAATCAGTCCCTGTCGCACCGCCGGATTGCCTTTTATCTTCCCCAACACTTTGCTAACCCGGCGTCGCATGTCCTTCACCCGAAAACGGATATTCCGCCCGGCCGCTCCGCAAGCCACGACGATTTACGTCCGGCCGGGCTACAACCGCGTGCTGGCCGAGGAATTCGAGGCGCTCAAGGTCAAGCGGGTCGGCCTGGTCAAGGACAAGATCGAGGCGCACAGCCAGGGCGATCTGCGCGAGAACTTCGGCTTCAAGGCCGCCAAGGACGCGATCCGCGCCGTGGATCGCAAGATGCACGCGCTCGACCGTTTTGTCGCGCGCAACACCTTCATCGAGGTCGATCCCGCCACCTGGCTCGCCAAACCGACGGACACCCTTCAGCTCGGGCACGTGACCACCATCGAAAAGCAGGATGTGGCGACGAAACGAACGCACCGATTCACTTTTCTGGTGACGACGCACGGTGAGACCGCAAGCGATCCCGAATCGGGAATCGAATGCCTGCCGCACAATTCCCCTCTGGCCGCGGCCGTGCTGGGCCTTTCGGCCGGCGCCCAAACCAGGGTCACGCTCCCCGCGGGGGAAACCATCCTGACCGTGCTCTCCATCCGCAATCCGACCCGGGCGGAGCTCGAGCGCCTGCTGACGGAGATCAAGCCCCCGGAGGTCGACGGTGAGGAGGACTGAAGGACTTGACGGCAGGAGCCTTGCGCCGTGACCGTTCGGCGGGCGATGTCGTGTCGACCAACACGAGGATGGTAAGGGCGGCGAGTATGAAAATGATTGGCGCCATGGGATGAAGTCACGGAATCACAGCGCCCGGCGGTCCGCAGAATTGACGGGATAGCTCGGCTGCCAGCCGCCGCCCAAGGACTCGTACAGGGAGACGAGGTTGCCGGAGATCGCCTTTTCACTCTGGGCCAGCCGGTCTTCCGCATCATAGAGCGAGCGCTCGGAATCGAGCACGCGAAGAAAGTCGGTCAATCCGTCCGCATACAGCCGATTCGCCAGGGCCAGGGATTTCCGGCTGGCCGCCACGGCGTCCTGGAGGGAACCGCAGCGCACCTGCTCCTTGGCGTAGGAAGTGAGCCCGTTCTCGACCTCCTCGAAGGCCGTCAGCACGGTCCGCTCGTAGGCGGCCAGCGCCTCCTCCTGTCGGGCGTCCTGCACCCGGATGTTGGCCCGCACGCGCCCGGCGTCGAATATCCTCCATTGGACCGAGGGGCCGAGCGACCAGAAGCTGCTGCCGCTGGAGAACCAGTCCCCCGCGCCGACGCTTTGATAGCCCGCCGCTCCCGTCAGGTAGAATTTCGGAAATAGATCGGCCTTGGCGACGCCGATGTTGGCGGTGGCGGCGGCCAGCTCCCGTTCGGCC
>JBEKAO010000080.1:0-9155 GCA_050015855.1 Opitutaceae bacterium
AATCCTTGTGGCGTTGTCTTGCAGCGCCCGATTTCACTGTCATCTCCACCAACAGTGGCCCTTCCGAAACGAATATCTCTTTTCCGCCCAAGTCCGAAAATTGGAGGCGCGGGCCGGAATCGGACCCTCTACCGCTACAGCTTCCGCAACGCTGCATCGTCGGGATAACGAGGCGTGAGCCGCCGCCGCTCACTGGCTCGCATGGTCCGGGGTAGGCAGCGGCGGCGGGGTGGGCTTCTGGGAGCCGTTCATCCAGGTCACGGCCCAGCTCTGGGTCGCGGTCGTCAGGCGTGTATAGTCCTTGGGCTCGTACAGCGCGAGTTTGTCCCCGGCGTTGTACAGCGCGTAGACCCTCTTGGCCTGCGCGACGGCGGCGTCCACGTCGGCCGGGGTCGATATCCGGTCCATCGTCGGTTCAACGATGAGGACCGGCCTCGGGGCGATTGCCGCGATCAATTCGTCAAAGTCATAGGGAATCTGCTCCTCGTGCCCGGTGAAAAAGCCCAGGCGCGGGATCAACGGGTGGGTCTCGAAATAGCGCTCGTTGCCGCCCGTCCCCCGCTCGGAGGCGTCCGTCCGCATCGGGGTGAACCCGGAAACGGAGACGACGGCCTTGACGCGCGGGTCGAGGGCGGCCGTGTAGAGCCCGACGGTCCCGCCGATCGTGTAGCCGAAGATGGAGATTCGCTCCGGATCGATCCTGCCGTCGGCCGCAAGGGCGCTGACGGCCTCGCGGGCGTCCTCCACCATCCGGCCCATCATCGACCAGTGGGGATAGCGGTCATAGAAAGGCGCAGTCTCCGCCATCCGGCTGCCGAATCCCGCCTGGTCGAACGCAAGGACGGCATAACCGGCCTGGACGAGCGCAAGGATCGGGTGCATGTCCGTCCGATAGACCCACATGTACCCCAATGGATAGCTGAAGCCATGGAGCCAGATGACGGCCGGCAGCTTCGCCTCCGGCGGAGCGTCCTTCGGATAATAGAGATCGCCGCTCACGTTGTAGCCAAAGTTGATCTTGCGCATCGCGGCCATGCTCTTCGCGGGCTCGATCCATCCATAGGCGGTCCCGCCGGTTTGGATGACCCAGGCCGGCACGTCGGGCTTGAGCTGTCCGGGATTTGGACCGGGGGGAAGGGCCGGGCCCCGCCTTCCGGCGCGCACACCCCTCGCGCCGGGTCCGCCGGGCCCAAATGCGAATCCCCCCACCCCGGGCGGAAGGAGCAGGGGCTCGTCGCCGAGCATCCACCTCACGGCGGCTCGGATATTGGCCGCCGCTTTCTCCCAGTCAGCCGGGGTCGTGATGGGGCCGTCCTTCGAGGCCAAAAGGTCGCCGCCGGCCTGCCGGGGATAGCGGCCCAGGTCGACCTGCTCCCCGCTGTTCGTCCGCCACTGGGCGTAGTCCCAGGGGAAAAGAAGGTGGTTGTCCCATTTTGCCGTGGAGCGCCCGAATTGGATATCCAGCCAGTCGAGGGTTGCGTCGACATCGTTGGCCCCGTGAAAACCCGGGACCCGCAGGAGGCCCACGCCGTCGGGCTTGTTCAGCATCGTGTAGACCTTCAACGCGGAGTAGTAGGTCTGTTCGTCGGCCCAGGTGTTGGAGACCTGGTCGTTCAGCCCGTACTCGATCAGGCATGCGCGCGGCGCGATCATCGCGGCGAGCAGGTTCGCCTCGACCGGCAGGCGGTCCTCGTGGCCGGCGAAGAATCGAAGCCGGGGATGGAACCAGATCGGAAAACTGCGGGTGGTCGTCTCGATCCCCTCGCCCATCCCATACTCGCCCGACAGGCGCCACGGAACTGCTCCCCCCACCCCCGTGCTGCCGGCGATGACCGCGGCGATCCGGTCATCCCACGCGGCCGCGATCATCGCCATCTTGCCCCCTCGCGAGTAGCCCGTGACGGCGATTCGCGCCTTGTCGACCTGCGGCATCGTGTACAGGTAATCGACGACCGTCTGGATCGTGAACGCCACCTGGCCCATCGAGGCGAAATCGTAGCCGGGATAGAGCTGCCCGATGTTTCCAGGCGCATCGACGGTCCCGGTGTAGTTGCAGTAAATGTATCCGCGGCGAAGGAGGGAGGAGGCCGTGCCGCCGATTAAAACCGGGAAGGGGCCGTCGCCGTTCGGCACGATCACGGTTACCTGGGTCGAGGCCCTGCCCTCCGGTCCGTAGTCGATCTTCACCACGCGCGTGAAATACCCTTCGCCCTTGGTATCGCTCACCACGGTCACCTTCGCGATCGCGGCCTTCGGCGGGAAGGTGCCGACGTCGTACTTCTCAAACAGCTGCTTGATCTCGGCCCGGCGCGCGCCCCAGTCCTCCGCATTCCTGACCGGCCTGCCGTCGAGGAACTTCAGCGGATCCGGCATGAAGTTGTTGCGCGGAAACGAGTCGAAGTCCGGCGGCAATTCGCCGGTGGCCTTGACCCACTGGTTGAACGCGGGGGCGGCAGGGAGCGACTGGAGCATCCAGTCGAGATAATCGCGGCGCTCCTGCACGGTCATCGCCGGCAACGAAGTGGCCAGGGCAAGGAAAACAAGAAATGCTTTCATGGGGGTGCGGGGCTGAAGTGTTCAACGATCCCGTCTGCGGGCATCTGGGTCCAATGTATCGCTTGAAACCCGCGGTTTTGCGAATCATATCCCCTGCCGGCAGCGTCTAGCGTCCCTTCGCGGCACCCACCGCGTTTCAACCCGGACGAATTGCAACCCACCTGCCCAGGATCCCTCATGCAGCGAATATCCCCCTTCCCATTCATTTCAAACCGCCCGGGCCTCCTGGCCCTGGCCATTGGATTTCTCGGGGCCGCCCCGGCCGCGTTCGCCCAGAATGCGGCCCCCGTGCCGGCGCCCGCAGCCGCCCCCGCTCCCGCGATTCCCACGATCTTCATCGCCGGCGATTCCACCGCACAGGTCGGGGAACCCGCCGCCGTCGGCTGGGGAAAGATGTTCGGGGACTATTTCGACCCCTCGAAGGTCGCGATCGCCAACCGCGCGATCGGCGGGCGGAGCAGCCGCACGTTCGTCACCGAGGGGCGGTGGGACCGCCTCGAGGCCGAACTCAAGCCCGGGGACATCGTCCTCATCCAGTTCGGAATGAACGACGGCGCCGACCGGAACGGCCCGCGCGTCGCCCGCGGCTCGCTTCCGGGCCTGGGCGAGGAGACCGAGGAGATCGACAACGTGATCACAAAGCAGCACGAGGTCATTCACACCTTCGGCTGGTATGAGCGAAAAATGATCGCCGGCGCCCTCGCCAAGGGCGCCCGGCCCATTCTCCTTTCGCTCACCGTTCGCGATATCTGGAAGGATGGGAAGGTCGAGCGCGGCGCCGGCCAATACGGACAATGGGCGCGCACCCTGGCGGAAACCCAGAAAGTGGACTTCATCGACTTCACCACGATCGCCGCCGATCGCTTCGAGCAGATGGGGCACGACGAGATGAACGCATTTTTCCCCCGCGACCACGTGCACACCGACGAGGACGGCGCGCGGTTCAACGCCACCGTTGTCGTCAGCGGGCTCAAGGGCCTTCGCGAGCAGTCAATCATCCGGCTCCTCTCGCTCTCGGGCCGGATGGTGCCGACGGCGGCGCCGAGCTATGTATACGTTTATCCGCAGCCGCCCTCGCGGGGCGCCGGAGCGGGGGGATTCGGCGATTGGATCAACCTTCCCAGCCCGGCCGATCCCAAGCTGCCGACCATCTGGCTCATTGGGGACTCGACCGTCCGAAACGGCCGCGGCAACGGCTACGACGGCCAGTTCGGCTGGGGCGATCCCCTTGAGAAATACTTCTACCCCGCGTCGGTCAATCTCGTGAACCGGGCGGTCGGAGGGACGGGGGCCCGCACCTACATGTCGCAGTGGAAGAGGATCCTTCCCGATCTCAAGTCCGGCGACGTCGTGATCATGCAGTTCGGGCACAACGACAACGGAGCCCGGGGCGCCCTGAAGGGCACCGGTGAGGAAACCGAGGAGCGCGACAACCCCGTCACGAAGCAAAAGGAGACCGTGCACACCTTCGGCTGGTACCTGCGTAGCTACATCGCGGACATCCGCTCAAAGGGAGCCGTGCCGATCGTCTGCTCGCTGGTTCCGCGCAACCGCTGGACCGATGGAAAGATCGACCAGACCGACGGCCACGCGGCCTGGGCCAGGGAGGTCGCCACGGCCGAGAAGGCCGCGTTTCTCGACCTGAACGGACTGCTCGCGGCCCGCTACAACGAGATGGGGCAGGAAAAGGTGACCGCCATCTTCGCCGACAAGACGACCCACACCACCTGGGCGGGAGCAGAGATGACCGCCCAGACCGTCAATGACGCTTTGCGGGCGCTGCCGGACGACCCGGTCAGGCGCTTTCTGCGGCCCGGAATGTGACCGCCGGTGTTTGTGCGCCGCCTAGGAAGGACTCGCGCGAACCGGCCGCCGGCTGGCGGCCAGCCCCTGCCACGCAAGGATTAAGGAGGGCAGCAAGCACGCGAGCGCGATGGAACCCCACACGCAGGCCTTGACCCCCTCGATGCCCATCCGATCGATCGCGGGAATGAAATTAACGGCGCGCGCGACGACAAACACCATGGCAAAGGGATAGCTGCGTATCATCCACTCGCGGTGCTGCTGAATCCTGCCGGTGCGAATGCAGTAGAGCGAAGTTCCCGTGCAAACAAGCCAGCCTCCCGCCTGGATGAGCGAAGCCAGAAGCAGGGTCGGTATGGGCAGGGCCAGCGCGATCACGATCGCGACCGGCGCTGCGACGACGACGCAGCCGACGTAGATCCGCCCGAGGACGCGATGCAGCTGAAGGTGCCGGTTGCGAATCCGGCTCGAAAACTGAAAGACGCCCAGGGTCAGCGCCAATGCACCCGGAATCCCGTGCAAGGCCATCAGCCATGGAATCGGCGCGTATCGCTGGCGCAGGAACGAGTGGGAATCCAAAAGCGTCGATTCACGCAGGACGACTACCAGGATCGTCATCAGGCCGAACACGACCCACATGAGATGCTTGGCACGGATTGAAGACCTGGGACTGGCGGGACTGGAAACGGCAGCTTGCATAGTTTTTCCTTCTGCACCCAAACCCTATAGGCGCGCCCAAAACTATGCACAGGGACGCAAATGCAAGCGTCCCCCTCACTTTTATAGCTATAGACTCAGACCAACCCAAGCGCCCGCATTGCGTCTCCGGCGGCCGTGAGATGCTCCGGCTTCATTTCAATGTAATTTCGGGAGAGGATGATTCCCTTGGCGCCGCCCTTGAATGCCGCCGTGACCGCGGCCTTCACGCCCTCGGGCGTGCACTGGCTCGAATTCGCGCCGACCGGAACGTCGATGTCGACGCCGGGCCAGACCTGGGTCGTCGATCCGGCGAGTCCCTCCACGGCCCGGCGGGTCTCCCGCTCGACATAGTCGGCCGAAAAACCGGTCGAGGCGATCTTGTCGTAGGCCGCCTCCCGGTAATCGAGCTCCCGGAAAAGGACGTCCATCGTCAGGTCGGGCGGCAAATCGCCGTAGACGACCCCCAGCGAACCGTTGACCCAGCCATGGTAGCGCTCGCCGGCGCAATTGTTGTAAACGGCCGGCCGCACGAAGTCCGAGAAATCCCTGAAGATTGCGTAGTCCTCCTCGGCCCGCTGCAGCGGGCTGAAGGTCACGTTCTGCCAGATGTGCCAGCCGATCGGGAGCGCCGGATTGACCGATTTCAGCCGCCGGTGGAGGTCGGCCTCCAGCTCGTGCCGGCCCTTGACCCAGAGGTTTTCCCAGGCGAGCAGTTCGGGGTAGTTGATGAGGACCCGCCAGAATGAGGTGAGGTACCCGTCGCGCGGGCGCTGCCTCGCCCTCCTTGCGGCCGTGACCTTCTCGAGTTCGCCGAAACCCAGTCTCGCCCGCTCGACATCGATCCCCGCATCCTTCGCCTTCTTAATGCAATGCTCGCAAAAGCAGGTGACGGTGGCGGCGTCGCCGCCGCCGCGGCGGCCTCTGCCGGCTTTGCGGCCCCCGCCGCCCTCGCCCCCGCCCTCCCCCTCCGCGCCCCCGCCGCCGGCGTTCAGGGCGTTCAAAAACCCGCTCTGGCGCTCGGCTCCCCACATGATTCCGCCGATCTCATAGGAGCGGGCGTAGTCCTCGATCAGGTCCATCAGGTAACCGCGGTAGTACGGGTTGTTCTTGCACGGGCCCGACGGATGCCCGGTCGCCCGCCGGCCCCGGTAGTCGATTTCATACAGTTTCTCCCAGTTGGGAATCTCCACCGGGCAGTGATTGTCCTCGATCAGCCAGGGGAACACCTTGATTCCGTGCTTCTGGGCCGCGGGAATCGCAAGGGCGAGCAGATCCTTGTCGCCAAACTCGGTCGCGCGCATGTCCTCCTCCGTCAGGATCGTATCCTTGTAGTACTGCATGTGCGGGATCGCGAAGTTGCCCCCGCGAAACGTCGGGGCCCGGTCGAGGCCCGCCCTGTGGCGCTCGTGCGTGTAGATGAAGGGCATCAGCACATTGACCCCGCCCCGCGTCCGCATGTCCTCCAGCTGCCGCTCGAAGTCCGGATCCGCAAGCGGTGCGGCGCTGATCGGAATCGCGACCGTGGTGCCGGTGCCTGGCGCCTGAGCCGTTTGGCCGGACATGATTTGGGGTCCCTTCATTGCGGCAGTGGCCCCGAGAGCGGTGAGCTTGATGAAGTCTCGTCGGTTCATGGGCCGGACCCTACAGCCGAAGACCCCGGGCATCCAGCCCCGAACTCGGAAAAATCGTTCCTCGCAGCTTGCCGCTGGGTTTGGGCCCGCAACGGTATGGGCTCCCATCCGTCAGGCCTTCAACCCCCTCCCTTATGATTCATTCATTCCCCCGTCGCGCGTATATGCTAGCGGCTGCGGCCGCCTTCTCCCTGCCGCTGGCCCGAGGAGATGTCGCAGCCCACTGGCTGGATGACAAGGCCCCGGCCCTGGCTTCCGGTGTGAGTTTCGGCGTCCCCTTCAAGAAGGGGGAGATGCCGAAGACCCGGTCCTTCTCGCTCGCCGGCGCGGATGGGACGAGCCTCCCGGTTCAGTCGTGGCCGCTCGCGTACTGGCCGGACGGCTCGCTGAAATGGGTGGGACTGGCCACCGTCGCCGGCCCGGCAAACTCGGGGGAATTCACGGTCAGGCCGGAGGCCGCGGCGCCCGCTTCCGGCCAGGCAAGGGTGCGCGTGAGCGCGAGCGACACGACCTACGAGATCGACACCGGGGCCATCCAGGTGCGAATCCCGAAATGGGGGACCGCCCTTGTCGACTCGATCCGGGTCGACGGCCGGGAAGTGGCCCGCAACGGCAGGCTCGTCTGCGTCCTGCAGTCCGGGCCCGACGGAGACGCTGCCGACACACCTCCGCGGGAGACCTACGCGACAAAGGTCGAGACCGTGACGATCGAGCAATCGGGCCCCGTTCGGGCGGTCGTGAAGTTCGAGGGGAAGCACCGGGGGCTCAAAAGCGACCGGGAATGGCTGCCATTCGTCGTGCGGCTTTACTTCTATGCGGGCCAGCAGTCGATCCGGATGGTGCACACGATCATTTACGACGGCGATCAGCAGAAGGACTTCATCCGCGGCCTCGGGGTCGTCTTCTCCATCCCCATGCGGGAAGAGGTCCAGAACCGCCATGTGCGCTTTTCCGGCGAGGACGGCGGGCTTTGGGCCGAGCCCGTCCAGCCGATGAAAGGGCGGGACGGACGGTTTGTTGCCGACCCGAAGACCGGGGCCGATCCCTATCCCCTCCAGATACAGGGCAAGAGGGTTCCCAACCGCGAGGAGGTCAACGCGCGCAGCCAGGGCTGGCTCGCCGACTGGGCCATCTGGAACGACTTCAAGCTCGTGCAGCCGAACGCCGACGGCTTCACCATCGTCAAGCGCACGAATCCCGAGAGCGCCTGGCTCCCGGCCGGCGGCGGAAAACGCGCCTCCGGGCTCGTGTTTGCAGGCGATGTAAGCGGAGGGCTGGCGGTCAGCCTCAAGAACTTCTGGCAGTCCTACCCCTCGGGGCTCGAGGTCCGCAACGCCGCGAAGGGCGAGGCCGACCTGGTTGTCTGGATGTGGTCGCCCGACGCTCCCGCAATGGACATGCGCCACTACGACACCCGCTTCCACGGGCTGGAGGCCGTCTACGAGGACGTGCAGGAGGGTCTCAGCACGGCGACCGGCGTCGCCCGGACGAGCGAACTGACCCTCTTTGCGACCTCCGGGGTGCCCTCCAAGGAGGACACCGTGAAGATGGCCGCCATCGGCGCCGCGCCCCCGGTGATCGTCTGCACTCCCAAGGCCCTGAACGACGCGGAAGCTTTCGGAATCTGGGGGCTCGAGGACCGGTCGACCCCGGTCCGCCGTGCGATCGAAGACCGTCTCGCCGCCACGCTCAATTTCTACCTCACCCAGCCCGACCAGCGGCGCTGGTACGGCTTCTGGGACTTCGGCGATGTCATGCACTCGTACGACAATGACCGGCATGTCTGGCGCTACGACCTTGGCGGGATGGCGTGGGACAACTCCGAACTCGGCACCGACATGTGGGTTTGGTACAGCTTTCTCCACACGGGCCGGGCGGACGTGTTCCGATTCGCCGAGGCGATGGACCGGAACACGGGCGAGGTCTCGGTGTACCACCTGGGCCCCTATGCGGGCCTCGGGACCCGGCACGGCGTCCGGCACTGGGGCGATGGCGCCAAGGAGGCCAGAATCAGCCAGGCCGGATACCACCGGTTCTATTACTACCTGACGACCGACGAGCGGACGGGCGATGTCATGCGCGACGTCCTCAACGCCGATTTCAAGACGGTCCTTTTGGATCCCATGCGCGAGGCGCAGCCCATGACCGCCCGCGAAAGGGCGATCGCACCGACCCGCGTCCGCCTGGGGCCCGACTGGCTCGCATTCATCGGAAACTGGATGACCGAGTGGGAGCGCACCGGCGACACCAAGTGGCGCGACAAGATCATGGCCGGGGTGGACAGCATGGCCGCGATGCCGCTCGGGATGCGAACGGGCCGAAACCTCGTCATGGGGTACGATCCCGCGACGGGGAAGCTCTATGAGCTGAACGACCAGGCCGGCACGTACAATCTCGCCACGATCATGGGCGGAGCCGAGGTCGCATTCCAGGTGAGCCAGATGCTCGACGATCCCAATTGGAACA
>JBEKAO010000081.1:0-8820 GCA_050015855.1 Opitutaceae bacterium
TCGCATCGGCGGCCTTGTCGAACTGGCGGCAGGCCATGCGGAATACCTCCGAATCGTAGAGCTTCGACACGATGGCTTTGGACATGATCTTTCCCGAGTCCGGGCCTGGATGATGACTCGAAAGCCCCGGGATATGCAACGCAGGCGTTGGGCCGAGGTCCTTGCGAAGACGCGATTGCGCGGCGCCGCCCGTTGGTGTTTCATGCGCCGTGGCCTTCACACTCAAGTCGGACTTTCCCCCCACGGGCGACCAGCCCGAGGCGATCGAGCGGCTGACGGAGTCGCTGCTGGCCGGAAACCGCCACCAGACCCTCCTCGGGGTGACGGGCTCGGGCAAGACCTTCACGATGGCCAACGTGATAGCGCGGCTCGGGCGGCCGACCCTCATCATCTCCCACAACAAGACGCTGGCGGCGCAGCTTTACTCCGAGTTCAAGAATTTCTTCCCGGAGAACGCGGTCGAGTACTTCGTGAGCTACTACGACTATTACCAGCCCGAAGCGTACGTGCCCTCGAGCGACACCTACATCGAGAAGGACTCCTCGATCAACGAGGAGATCGAGCGCCTGCGGATATCGGCGACGAGCGCCCTCGTCAGCCGCCGCGACGTGATCGTCGTGGCGAGCGTCTCCTGCATCTACGGGCTGGGCTCGCCGGAGGACTTCACGGAACTGCGGATCGCCCTTCGGCGGGGCGAATCTCTCGCCCGCGACGCCTTTCTGGAGAGGCTTGTGGACAACATCTACGAGCGCAACGACTACGAGCTGAAGCGCGGGCGCTTCCGGGTCCGGGGCGACGTGGTCGACGTCATGCCCGCGTACCTGGAGCACGGGCTGCGGGTGGAGTTTTTCGGCGACGAGGTCGACAGGATCAGCGAATTCGACCCGCTCACCGGAACGGTGCTCCGGCAGCTGGATACGTTCGACCTTTATCCGGCAAACCAGTACGCGACGACGCGCGGCAGGCTGGAGCCGGCCATCGCCACGATCAAGGCCGAGCTCGAGGAGCGCGTGGCGTGGTTCGAAAAGGGAGGCCGCCTCCTCGAGGCGCAGCGGATCCGGATGCGGACACAGTACGACCTGGAGATGCTCCAGGAGATGGGATTTTGCAGCGGGATCGAGAACTACTCGAGGCACCTGACGGGGCGCAAGGCGGGCGAGCGCCCGTTCTGCCTGATCGATTTCTTCCCGAAGGATTTCCTCCTGATGATCGACGAGAGCCATGCGACCGTCCCGCAGATCGGCGGGATGTACAACGGCGACCTGGCCCGGAAGCAGACGCTCGTCGACTTCGGCTTCCGGCTGCCCTCGGCGCTCGACAACCGCCCGCAAAGCTTCGCCGAATTCGAGAAGATCACCGGGCAGACCCTCTACGTATCGGCGACGCCCGCGCAATTCGAGATCGCGCGCTCGGCCGTGGTGGCCGAGCAGGTGATCCGCCCGACCGGGCTCCTGGACCCGGAAATAACGGTCCGGCCGACGACCGGCCAGGTCGAGGACCTGATCGGCGAGATACGGCGCGCGGTGAAGGAGGGCGAGCGTGTGCTCGTGACGACGCTCACCAAGCGCCTGTCGGAGGACATAACCGCCTACCTGAGGGAGGCGAAGATCCGGGTCGAGTACCTGCATTCGGACATCGACGCGATCGAGCGGGTCGAGATCCTGCGCAATCTCCGGCTGGGCAACTTCGACGTCCTTGTCGGGATCAACCTCCTGCGCGAGGGGCTGGACCTTCCGGAGGTCGCGCTCGTCGCGATCCTGGACGCCGACAAGGAGGGATTCCTCCGGAGCGAGACGAGCCTGATCCAGACCGCCGGACGCGCGGCCCGGCACGAGAAGGGCCGGGTCATCTTTTACGCGGACAGGCAGACGGAATCGATCCGCAAGACCCTGGAAGTGACCGCGCGCCGCCGGGAAAGGCAGCAGGCGTACAACCTGAGCCACGGGATAACGCCCCGGAGCGTGAAGCGCTTCGCGCAGGAGAGCCTTCGGGTCTATGACGGCTCGGGCGAGCGCGCGGTGGAGGAGGCGGCCGCCCCGGATGGCGCGGACGATGTCGCGGCGGTGATTGCTGAGCTTCAGGAGGAGATGCAGGAGGCCGCCGGACGGCTGGAATTCGAGCGCGCGGCCGTCATCCGCGACCAGATCAACGCCCTCAAATCCGGCGAGTACCGCCGAAGCGCATCGCGGGACAGGAAGGGGCGCCGCTAGCCGGGGCCGGTTTTGTTTGAACCGGGGCGATTGTCCGGGCACCTTTGGACTTTGCGATGAAATGGAGCGCCGACAGGGTTTTGGAGGTGGCAAAAGGCTACCGCGAGGCAGCCGTGCTCGCGGCGGCGGTGGACCTGGAGGTTTTTGACGCTTTGGCCGGCAGGCGGCTGACGGCTGCGCAGATCGCGCGTCGGATCCGGGGCGACCTGCGCGCGGCGACGATCCTCTTGGATGTGCTGGCCGCATTGGACCTGCTCGGGAAGAGCGGGGGGCGCTATGCCGTGCCGGCGGCTGTCGCCCGGGCCCTGACGGCCGGGGGGACGGACAGCGTCCTGGCCATGAGCCAGCACCATTCGAATTGCATGCGCCGCTGGGCGCAGCTGGCCCGTGTCGTAAGAACGGGGAAGCCCCCGGCATGCGTCCCCAGCGTGCGGGGCAGGCGAGCGGACGCCGCGGCCTTCATAGGCGGAATGCACGACTTGAACTCCCGCGCCTCCGTGAAGCTCGTCCGGGAAATCCAGCCGCTGCCGTTCAGGCATCTCCTGGATGCAGGCGGGGCCTCCGGCACGTGGACCATCGCATTTCTGAGGGCCAATCCGAAGGGAAGGGCGACGATCTTCGATCTTCCCCATGTCATCCCGATGGCGCGGCGGCGGCTTCGGAGACTGAAACTGGCGGGGCGGGTTCGGCTTGTGGCCGGTGATTTTTTTCGGGACAAGCTGCCGGAGGGCGCCGATCTCGCGTGGATCAGCGCAATCGTGCACCAATTCACCCGCAGGCAGAACCGGGTCCTTTTCCGGAAGGTCTTCCAGGCGTTGGAACCGGGAGGGCGGATCGCGATCCGGGACGTCGTGATGGAGGCCTCCAGGACGAGGCCCGTCTCCGGCGCGCTGTTTGCGGTCAACATGCTTGCGGGAACCGCGGGGGGAGGGACCTTCACGTTCGGCGAGTTGGAGGAGGACCTCCGTTCGGCGGGATTTGCAGGGGCAAGGCTCGTCCACAGCGGCGAGGGGAACGACTCGGTCGTCATCGCAAGGCGCCCCGCCGGATCGGGGACCGGACGCCGGAACTCCGCCCGGCGCTGACCGGCTTTCAGGCCCACTCCGGGGGCTTCTGAAGCTCGGGCTTGAGGACTCCGATGCAGGGCAGGTTCCGGTAACGCTCGGCGAAATCCATCCCGTATCCGACGACAAACCTGTCCGGGATCCTGAATCCGACGAAATCCGCCTCGTAGGGGACCTCGCGCCGCCCGTGCTTGTCGAGAAGAACGCACACGCGAAGGCTCGCGGGATTGAGCTTTCGGATTATGCCGTCGACGAGCGCGATCGTCTTGCCGGTGTCCAGGATGTCGTCGATCAGGAGGACGTGGCGCCCGGAGATGTCGAGGGTGAGGCTGTGGATCACATGCGGCGTGCCGATCGACTGGGTCTTCTCGCCGTAGCTGGTGATCCGGATGCAGTCCAACCGCACGGGATTGTCGATTTCGCGCATGAGGTCGGCCGTGAAGAGGACCGCGCCGTTTATGATCGATATGATCGTGAATTCGCCGTCGCCAAAGGCGGCCTTCAGCTCCTTTCCGAGGCTCTTCACGCGTTCCTTGATCTCCCGCTCGGTGAACATGACGCTCTCGAGGTCGGGATGCACTTTCGGGGCCTCTTCCGTGGAGTTCGTGGGCATCGGGTAATTGGCGAGCGAGACAAAGACCGGCGGGCGACGCAAACATTCTATTTCCTTTGACTCGGAAGAATGCCAAAATCTTGCTGATGGGGACGCGCCCGCCGGCGCGGTCGCGAGCGACGCATGATCTCCATTCGGCTTCAGAAACTTACGAAACGCTTTGGGGCGACCGTTGCGCTGCGCGCCCTGGATCTGGAGGTCAATCCGGGCGAGCTCTTCTTCCTCCTCGGGCCGAGCGGCTGCGGCAAGACCACGCTGTTGCGAACCCTCGCCGGATTCCATGTGCCGGAGGAGGGAAGCGTATTCTTCGGGACGGAGGATGTGACGCGCGTGGCGCCGCACAGGCGCAACACCGGGATGATGTTTCAGAGCTTCGCCCTGTGGCCGCACATGACGGTGGCTGAAAACGTCGCGTTCGGCCTGGAGGAGCGCCGGATGCCCAGGGCCGAGGTGCGGCGCCGGGTGGGCGAGACCCTCGAGTCGGTGCGCATGGGCGCCTTTGCCGGGCGCCGTCCGGGCCAATTGTCCGGGGGGCAACAGCAGCGGATCGCCCTCGCGCGCGCCCTCGCCATACGGCCGAGCTGCCTTCTCCTGGACGAGCCGCTTTCGAATCTCGACGCCAGGCTCCGCCTGGAGATGCGCGCGGAGATCCGCCGGGTCTGCAGGGAGTTCAATCTGACGACGCTTTATGTGACCCACGACCAGAAGGAGGCGCTGTCCATGTCCGACCGCATGGCGATCCTCGAGGCCGGAAGCATCCTGCAGGTGGGGACGCCCCGCGAAATCTACGGCCGCCCCTCCAGCCGGGCGGTCGCCCACAGCATCGGCGAGACCAATTTCATCGAGGGGCGCATGCTGGATTCGGGCGGGGGCCGGGCGGCCGTGCAGACCCCCGTCGGCAGGTTCGAGGGCATCCTCGGAAATCCCCGGGGCCGGCCGGAGACCGGGTCGGTCGTTACGGTTTCGGTCCGCCCCGAATGCTGGAGACTGTGCCGCGAGGCTCCCGCCTCGGGGAACGCGGTCCGGGGAAGGATCGGGGATGCCGTGTACCTGGGGGAGTTTGCGCAGTACGAGTTCAAGGCCGGCGGCGTCGCCCTGAAAATCTTCGAGCTCAATCCGCGTTTTCCGGGCCCGGCGTCTCCCGCGGACCTGTACGCGGCCGTCGAACCCGACGACGTCGTAATCCTTGCCGAGTGAGCGCCGGGGGATTCAGAGCCGGCTGATCGCAGCCGCCACCGCCGCCCGGTCGGGCGCCTTGAAAAACGAGGTTCCGACGACGAAGGTGTCGGCGCCGGCCGCCCGGCATTCCGCCGCGGTCTGCGCGTCGATCCCTCCATCCACCTCGAGGCGGAAACCCAGCTTCTGGCGCCGGCGCTCCGAATCGATCGCGGCGATCTTGGGAATCATGTCCCGCCTGAACGACTGGCCTCCGAAGCCCGGTTGAACCGTCATCACAAGCACGAGGTCCACCTCCGGCAGGTACTTCCCCACGGCGGAGGCGGGCGTGCCCGGGTTGAGGACGATGCCCGTCTTGCAGCCGAGCTGCCGGATGTGCGCGAGCGCCGCCGCGTGGTCGTACTGCGGCTCGATATGGATGCTGATCTGGTCGGCGCCCGCCCGCGCAAAGGCCTCCACATAGCGGTGCGGCTCGGAAAGCATGAGGTGGGTGTCGAAAAAAAGCTTCGATCCGTCGCGCCGGAGGGCGGCGAGCGTTTCGGGACCGAAGGAGAGGTTGGGCACGAAATGGCCGTCCATAATGTCCAGATGGAGCCACTCGAGGCCGAGTTCCGCGACCAGGGCCGCGCTCGCGCCCAGCCGGGCGTGGTCTCCCGCCAGTAGCGAGGGTGCGAGGATGGGAGGATGCACGTCGGAGACTCTTGGAGGCGCCTCACCACACGTCGAGCACGGTATGCGAGACCTTGTCGGCGAGCTGCTGGGCCAGGAGGGGCAGGGTGTTGTACTCGGACTGCAGCTGGTTTCCGACCGCCGAGGATGCCGGCACGCCGTTGTCCGTAAAGGCGTTGCGCGTCACCGTGATGGTGCGGTTCTCGAAAAAGGCGGAGTGGGCGCGGTTGTTGGTCAGGGCGCAGACGGCGCCCAGGGTCAGGTTGAACTTGCTTGCGAGGCCCGTGTCCACCTCGCGCACCGCCGCCACCTCCCGGTGATAATCGGTGATGATGACCGTGAGGGTGGCATCGGCGGCCTCCGGCGAATTGACGAGGGTCACGCGCGCGTCCTTTTCGAAGGCGTCGCGCAACTGGGTGCTGATGATCGCCTGGGCCTGCGGGAGGGTGGTTCGATTCCCGACCGGCTCGACGTAAAGCGTCGAAAAGGGAAGGCGGGCCTCGGTGCCGAGCTGGTAATGGCTGCAGCCCGATGCAAGCAGGCCGAGGATCACGCAGACCGAAGCCCGGCGCCCGGCCAAAACCGCTCGCATGAGGGTAGCAGGCATCGGGAACTGCATGGGACCGGCCTAAAAGAAGAAAAGGAAATGCTTCTTCCTGACGCCGCCCGATTGGGCCGCGGCGGTTGCCTTCTTTTCGACCTCGGCCAGGCGCGCGCGCGCCTCCTTGGCCACGTCGGAATCCGGATAGGAGGTGATCGCCTCGTTGTAGAAGACCCTCGCCGCCGTGTAATTGTCGCGCTTGTAGAAGTAGAAGTCGGCGATCTTGATTTTGCTCTCCCCCAGCATCCTCTTCATCTTGTCCAGCCCCTGGGCGGCTTCGGCGATCTTCGGGTCGCTCGGGAAAAGAATCATGAAATCCTCGTCGTAGGTGATGGCCTGCTTCGTCTCCGCCTGGTCGTACGAGGGGCCCTCGACCAGGTAGGCGTGCAGCTTTGCCAGGCGCAGGTAGGCGTCCGGGCAGATGACGCTTTGCGGGTAATTGTTCACAAGCCGGTCGAGGGCGTCGATCGCCTCGTCCGTATTGCCCAGGTACTGGTGGCCGCGCGCGATGTTCATCAGGACCAGGGGCGCGTAGTCGCTGTAGGGGGCGTTCCCCAGTATGATCTCGAAGCACCCGATCGACAGCTCGCGGCTCGGGAATCCCGGAATTCCAAACCAGATGCGATTGCGCGCCCCGTCGAGCATGGCGCTTGCGATGCGGTACTGGTCCTCGATGAGCTCGTTGAAGCGCTTGACGTTGGGGTAGCGCGTCAGGATCTGCTGGTAGGCGTCGAAGGCCTTGAGGTAGCGCTTCCGGGCGAGCCAGATGTTCCCCGTGTGGTAAAAGGCCTCGGGCGCGTAGATCGAATTCGGGTACATCTTCACCACCTTGTCGTAGGCCTTCAGGGCCGTGCGGTAGTGGTGCAACTCCTCGGCCTTCCGGGCCTTGTTCATCCGGTCGAGGGCGTCCCGTCCGTTGGCGCCCGTCAGGCCGGAAAGAATCCCGCCCTCGATCCGCCATCCGGAATTGGAGTCCCAGACCAGGTCGGCGCGCGCCGTGCCTGCCAGCAGACCGGAAACGACGACCGTCAGACAGAGCGCGCGTAGGGCGGAGGCGGGCAGGAAAGGCATGTGGTCGTACAAGCGAATCAGCGCGTTACCGCAGGTCAAGCACGCCCAGAGGGACGCTCCTCTGTTTCCGGGACCTTGCTCCGTATGCGGGAAATTGACCGTGCGGGGTACACCATCCCGTTCTGATTCGCCGGAAACCCATAAAGTTCCAAATTTTCGCGGGTCGGTTCGTCCATGGGGAAGGCTTCAGACCTTGCCGATGATCTCGTTGGCCTTCGCGATATCGGCCTCGGCCTGGCGGTTCAGGTCGGCATCCACGACCTCCTGGGCGCCCAGCAACGCGCTCTTGATGGCCTGGCGGTTCGCCGAGCCATGGGCCTTGAGGACGATCCCCTTCAGGCCGAGCAGGGGAGCGCCGGAATAGCGATCCGGGCTGATCCGGTCGCGCAACGCGCGAAAAGCGCCCCTGGACAGCAGCGCGCCGGCGGCCCTCAGGGGGTTGGCCCGGAGCTCGGCCCGCAGAACATCGGAAAAGAAGCGGACCAGCGATTCCCAGCTCTTGAGCATGATATTGCCGACAAACCCGTCGCAGACGACGACGTCGACGTGCTCGGCAAAGACATGGAAGCCCTCGATGGGCCCGGCGTAATTGACCAGGGTTCCGATCCGCTTGAGCAGTTCGCCCGTCTCCGCGATGAGCGCATTGCCTTTGCCCTCCTCGGTTCCGATGGTCATGAGGCCCACGCGGGGGGAAGCCACGCCGAGCATGACCCGGGAGTAGTGGCTGCCCAGGATCGCGTTGTGGACCAGGTGCTCCGGCCGCGCCTCGGGATTGGCGCCCGCATCCACCAGCACAAAATGCCCTCCCTCCCGGGGGACGACCGCGGCGAGCGCCGGGCGCGACACCCCTTCGAGCGTCCGGAGCCGCAGCGTTCCCGCCGCCATCAATGCGCCCGTGTTTCCGCAACTGACGACCGCGGCGGCCTCGCCGGACTTCACGAGCTCGATCGCATGCACCATCGAGGAGTCCTTCTTGCGCTTCAGGGCGACCAGCGGCTTGTCGTCCATCGTGATGACCTCCGGGGCGTGGTGAATCGACAGCCGGGGCCCGGTTTTCAGCCCGAACTGGGCGAGAAGCGGGGTAAGGACCGCCTCATTCCCAACGAGCGTCACCGGATTCAGATTCGGGTACTGATGCAGCGCGAGCTTCGCCGCAGCCACGACCTCGGCCGGACCAAGGTCGCCTCCCATGGCGTCAACGGCGATCCACCCGGAAATTCCGGAAGACATGGCCATCCGCAAAAGCGTTTCGGCCTAGGTCTCTATGCTCAGCACCTGGCGGCCCCGATAAATGCCCGTTTTCGGATTCACGCGGTGGGGTCGAAACAGGGAGCCGTCCGTCGGGTCGGAGGCGAACTGGGGGGCTTGGAAGGCGTTGGCAGCGCGGCGGTTGGCGCTGCGGCGCTTGGACTGTTT
>JBEKAO010000082.1:0-8194 GCA_050015855.1 Opitutaceae bacterium
TTCTCGGGCGGGGAGGTGCCGGCGGGACACACCTTCGACGAGGTGATGGCCTGGATTGTGGAAGCCGTGAAGGAGTGCGCGGACTATGGCGGCAAACATGGCGTCGTCGTCGCCGTTCAACCGCACAACGACTACCTGAAGACGTCCGACCAGGTGATCCAGCTGGTGGATGGCGTGAACTCGGAATGGTTCGGCGTGATTCTCGACATCGGAAGCCTGCGGCAGGGCGATCCCTACGCGGAGATCCGGAAACTGATGCCCTATGCCGTCTCCTGGCAAATCAAGGAGCAGGTCGGGTCGGGCGAGACGATGATGCCGGTCGATCTGAAGCGGCTGAAGGCGCTGTTCGATCAAAGCGGCTACCGCGGCTTCCTCCCGGTCGAGGCGCTCGACGCGGGGAACTCGAGCGAGAGGGTCGCTAGGTTCCTGGCCCAGGTGAGGCGGGTATTCGCCCTGTAGATCGAAAAGTTCGCGGTTGCGGCCCCGCCTTATCATGCTCCGGGTTACTCTCGCGGTCGCCGCCCTGGGCTTCGGCCCATTCCTCCGGGCGGAAACGGCCGCCCGAAGCTTTCATGTTCCGTCACTTTACCATGTCGGCTATTGGGTCCGGGATGTCGGGAAGAGCCGGGCCTTTTACGAGAATTACCTGGGATTCGGGGAGCCCTACGTGCTGAACCATGCGGACGGCACGCTGCAGATGGCGGTCGTGAAGGTGAACGAGCGCCAGGTGATCTACCTTTTTCCCGATGCCTCCAAAATCAAGCCCAATGGCGACAACCTGGACCACCTTGGCCTCCTGGTAGACGACGCAACGGCGTTCCACGATTATCTCACTGCCCGGGGCGTGACTGTCGCGGCGCCGCACACGGCCCGGGTCGGCGACCTGATCATGGGAGTCAGGGATCCGGACGGCCATCCTTTTGAGGTGACCCAATTGGAGCCGCAGGGCCAGTTGATGCGGCACCAGGGGAAAAGCCTGCCGGCCACCCGGATCTCCTCCCAACTGCGCTCGGCGACCGTCGTTGTCGCGGACCTGCGTGCGGCAGTCGGGTATTACCGGGATATCCTGGCGTTCAGGGAGATCGGTACGGTCGGCGGCGCGACCCGAATGCAAGTGCCGGATGGGACGGACTTCGTCGAGCTCGTGCCCGCGGACAGGAAACCGGACGCCCCGGGGGCGCGTTCGGTTCCGCAGTTCACCCTTGTGGTTCCCGACGCCGCCAAAGCGTTCGAAATCCTGGCGGCCCGGTCTCGATCTGGCGAATGCCCCGCCCCGGCGCCGGTGAGCACCGCCGCGGACGGAAAGCGGCAGACGAGCGTCATCGATCCGGACGGCACGCGGGTCATCCTGTCAGAGTAGCATTGGCTAGCACCCGCAAGGCCCCCTCGTCCTGACGGGAAAGGGGGCAGCTCAGGCTCCGGCCTGCGGCGGGGATTTGTCCGACACAACCTTGATCACCTGATAGGAAGCCGGGGTCGTGCCGATATTCTTGAACGTGCGGCCGTCGTTCGGGGCGAAATAGAAGAACGACCCGGCCGTGAGCCGGCAGGCGACGCCGTTTACCTTCGCCTCGATCGTGCCCGATTTCACGACAAAGAACTCGTCGCCCGAATCGCGCATGTTGATGGCGGTGCTCTGGCCGGCATTGAGCGTCGTGATATGGCTTTCGAGCCTTTGAAAGGTCAGGGTCGGCGAGTCGACGACCGAGCGGCGGGAACCGGTGGGCGTGGGCGTCGCCGGCAGGCTGTCGCAATCGATCACGGAGGAAGCAAGCTTGCCCGGCACCGCCTGCTCGGCGGCGGGCTTGTCCGGGACGGTGTGAACGAGGTCGGTGTAGAAATTGATGACGTAGTAAGTGGCCGGCTTGTCGCCGGCCGTCACGTTGTGAACGTCATGCGACGCGAAGATGATCAGGGCGCCTGGTCCGGCGTGGTGAATCTGGCCGTTGATCGAAACGTTCAGGTCCCCCTCCTTGACCAGGAGCATTTCCTCCCACGGGTGATGGTGGGGCGCGTGCGAGGGCATTCCGGGCCGGAGCGTCGTGATGTGCACCTCGAACTTTTCAAGGGTCGGGGTGGGCGCGTCCCAGACCGCCCTGGCCAGGCCGACCGGGGTGACCCTGGGCGTGAGCGAGTCGAAATCGACGAACGTCGTGCCGATCGGGGTCGATTGGGACGGCGGGGCGTACTTGACGGAGTTCGGCTGGGCCATTGCGGCCGCGGCGGACAATGAGGCGGCAAGCGATAGGAATCGGAGGGTGCGTGTCATGGAGGGGCGGGAAATTACGTTGCACCCATTCCAAAAGCAAGGTTCCGGAGAAAACGGGCCGCGGGTCATTTGGGTCCGGCGGCGGCAAGCGCCGCCAATTCCCGCAGGAGGCGCTCGTTCTGATCGGCCGTGCCCACAGTGATCCGCAGCCATTCGGGCAGCTTGTAGGGCGCGAGCGGCCGGACGATGATCCCCTTTTTCTGGAGCGCGGCAAACCAGCCCGCGCCGTCGCCCACGCGCACCAGGATGAAATTGGCCTCGCTCGGCACCCATTCGAGCCCGATCCCGCGCAGGCCCGATTCGATCCGCCGGAGGCCCGCCCGGTTTTCCCGCGCGCAGCGCCTCGTGAACCTGGCATCCTCCAGGGCCGCGACGGCGGCCGCCTGGCCGATCGCGTTCACATTGAATGGCTGCCGGACGCGGTTCAGGAGGGTCGCGAGTTCCACCGAGGCGTAGCCGTATCCCACCCTCAGCGACGCAAGGCCGTAAATCTTGGAAAACGTCCCGAGACAGATCACCTTTCGGCCTTCCCCGATGAGCGGCCGAAGGTCGGGCGGATTCTCCTGGTATTCCGAGTACGCGGCGTCATGGACCAGGACGACGTGGCCGGGCAGGCCGCGCGCGAAGGCCAGCAATTCCGCCTCGGTATTGGCCGTGCCGGTCGGATTGTTGGGACAGGCGACAAACACGAGTTTGGTCCGGGGCGTGACGGCGCGCGCCATGGCCGCCAGGTCGTGGCGGAAGTCCAGGAGGGGCACCTCGACGGGCTTTGCGCCGAAAAGAAGCGCGACCAGCTTGTAGACGACAAACGCGGGCGCACCCATCACCGCTTCATCGCCGGGACGGAGGAAGACGTGGCCCAGGAGCTCGAGAATCTCGTTCGAGCCGTTTCCAACGATCAGCTGGTCGGCGCCGACGGAATGGGCTTTTGCGAGGCTCTCGCGAAGGGCGACGCAGCCGCCGTCGGGATAAAGCTCGCCCATCTCCAGGGCCCGCTTTGCCGCCTTCACGGCCTTCGGCGACAGACCGAACGCATTCTCGTTCGAGGCAAGCTTGATGATTCCCGCCGGATCCAGGCCCAGCTCCCGGGCGACGTCCTCGATCGGCCTGCCCGGCTCGTAAACGGGCTGCGTCAACACGGATGGATTGACCAGGGATTCCAGCTGCATCCGGCCAGAAGAGCATATTTTCCAAAGGAGGTCAGCCCATAACCTCCAATGCACGGCAGCCGGAGACCCCAGCCGGAACTTCCGATTGCCTAGACGGAGGGCGGATTCCCCAGGAACAGATCCGCCGGCTTGAGCAGGCTGACGCCGGCAGCCTGCAGCGCGGCCATCGCCCGGTCCACGTCGTCGAAGCAGGTGATCATGACCGCATCCCCGGTGCGCCGGGCAAAGGCGTACATGTACTCGACCGAAAGCCCGTGCGGCTCGAGCTGCCTCAGGACCGACGCGAGTCCTCCCGGCCGGTTGGGCAGGCACAGGGCGAGGACATCGCTGGAGGTCGCCGCAAATCCCGCCCCCTCGGCCACCCTCCTGGCCTTGTCCGGCTCGGCTGTTATCAGGCGGAGCAGGCCAAACTCTCCCGCATCGGAAAGCGTCACGGCGGACAGGTTGACGCCCGCTTCGGCCAGGGCGCGGCAGAGGGAGGACAGGCGGCCGGGCTGATTTTCGAGGAAAACGGAGATTTGCCGGATTTTCATGGCGGTTTTGTTCAAGGCTTGGACTCGCGCTGGTCCAGGACGCGCCTGGCCTTGCCCTCGCTTCGGGCGATGCTGCCGGGCTGGACAAGGGTGACCGCGATATGCAGGCCCGTGACCTGCTCGATGCTCCGGGCGAATCGCTTCTGCAGCTGCTCCAGGGCGCCGATGCGGTCCTGAAGCATCCCGCCGGTCACCTCGACCCGCACTTCCATCTGGTCGAGCCCGGAGCGCCGCGTGAGCACGATCAGGTAATGGGGCAGGCTCGCCTCGGCCCTCAGAAGCGCGGCCTCGATCTGCGACGGGAATACGTTCACCCCGTGGATGATGAACATGTCGTCGCTTCGCCGGCAGATCCGCCGGATCCGCCGGATCGTCCGGCCGCAGGAGCAGGGCCGCGAATCGATCGCGGTGATGTCGCGAGTCCGGTATCGGATGGCCGGCATCGCCTGTTTGCTGAGCGTCGTGAAGACCAGCTCCCCCTCGCTGCCGTCGGGCACGGGCTCCAGCGTGTCCGGATCGATGATCTCGACCAGGAAGTGATCCTCGAAGATGTGCGGCCCGTCCCGGCACTCGCACTCGCAGCCGACGCCTGGGCCGACGATTTCGGAGAGCCCGTAGATGTCGAACGCCTTTATGCCGGATGCGTCCTCGATGTACCTCCGCATTCCATCGGACCACGGCTCGGCCCCGAAAAGTCCGCGCTTCACCTTCAGGTCCCGCTTGAAATCGATCCCCATTTTCTGGGCGACCTCGATCAGGTGGACGAAATAGCTGGGCGTGCCGCAGATCGCGGTCACCCCGAAATCCTTCATGAGCATGATCTGCCGCTCGCTGTTGCCGCCGGAAGCAGGGACGACGGTCGCCTCCAGGGCCTCGAGGCCCGCGTGCAGGCCGAGTCCGCCGGTGAACAGGCCGTAGCCGTACATGTTCTGCACGATGTCGCCGCGGGTGTAGCCCGCGGCGAGGAGCGAGCGCACGATGACCTGTTTCCAGACCTCCATGTCCTGCGCGGTGTAGCCAACGACGATCGGCTTTCCGGTCGTGCCGCTGGAGGCGTGGAGGCGCACCACCTCGGTCATCGGAACCGCGAAGAGCCCGTAGGGGTAGGTGTCCCGGAGGTCCGCCTTCATGGAGAACGGAAGCCGGCGCAGGTCTTCCAGGCTGCGGATGTCCGCAGGCTTGATCCCGCGGGCGTCCATGCGCCCGCGAAAGAGCGCCACACGGTCGTACGCAAGGGCGACCACGGTCTTGAGCCGCTGCAGCTGCACCTCGCGCAGGCGCTCGACGGGCATGAAATCGAGCGCGCTTTCGGGGAAGAAAGTGCCCTGCAGATCGTTCCAAAGGCGGGAGATCATGGGTGCTTCCCGAGATCGAAAGCGGCGTTGTTTGCCGCGTGGAGCCTTGCCGGAAAATGGGACCGCAGGCTCTCGCTCCAGGCCGCCTCGGGAAAATCGAAGTGACGGCTGAGCCTCCCGAGCAGGGCGACGTTGAGCGCCTTGGCCGAGCGCAGCTGCTCCGCCGGAATGTCGGCGGGCGTCAGCAGCACTCCGTCGGGCCGCAGGCCGCCGAGCACGGTCTCCACCTCCGACGGCTCCAGCACAACGAGGAAATCGCAGGAACCGTTGGGTATCATCGGACTTTGCGCACCCTCGCCGATTCGCACATCCGATTGCACGGAACCGCCGCGCTGGCTCATGCCGTGAACCTCCGCCTTCCTGACCCACCGGCCCGAGCGAAACGCCACGTCCGCAAGGATGTCGGAGGCCCGGATCACACCGGTGCCTCCCAGTCCGGCGAACCGGACGTTGACGGTGGATTTGGCCGCCGCATTCATACGGGGGCAGCCTTCACGGCCGGCGAAGGATCGTCGCACGGGCAGGCGGCCGGCGCCCGCCCCTCCTTTTCCCAGGCAAGGATTCTGCCGGCCGCGAGGACGCACGGGCTGCGGGCGATGATCACGGTCAGTTCGTCCCGGCGCAGGGACTCGGCGAGCAATTCCTTGAACTTCCCCCTTTCCCGGACCGGATTGACCGTGAAAACCCGCCGCATCCCCGCAGCCCGCGCCAGATTCTCGTAGCTGACCCGGCAGGCGGCCGTTCCGTCCAGCCTGCGCCCCGTGCCCGCGTGGTCCTGCTGGCCCGTCATGGCCGTGGTGCCATTGTCGAGGATGATCAGCACATGGCCGGTGGACGGCGGATTGTAGGCCATCTCGATCAGTCCCGGCAGCCCGCCGTGGAGGAAGGTGCTGTCGCCGATGACGGAGACCACGCGCCGGGCCTGCTCCGGCGGCAGCACGTGGCGCAGGCCCAGGCCCATGCCCACCGCCGCCCCCATGTTGATCATCATGTCCATGGCCGCGATCGGCGGCAGCGCGGCCAGCGTGTAACAGCCGATGTCCCCGGCCACGATGCAGTCCAGCTCCTTCAAAACCTCGAAGCTGGACCGGTGCGGGCAGCCGGAGCAAAGCTCCGGCGGCCGGCCGCGCGGCGGCGCGCC
Organism: Opitutaceae bacterium; assembly: GCA_050015855.1. Lineage (GTDB taxonomy): Bacteria > Verrucomicrobiota > Verrucomicrobiia > Opitutales > Opitutaceae > Palsa-1447. The sequence continues at coordinate 6,468 of JBEKAO010000082.1, forward strand.
CTCCGGCCTGTTGTCCCTTGCCAGGATTCGGCGCACGCGATCGACATCGAGTTCGCCGAAGCGGAAGATGGAGTCATTCTTGGCCTCGACCTCAAGGCCCGCGACAACGCACCCCGCCATGAGCCACGGGTCGCTTTCCTCGACCACGACGCATCGTTCGACGGAGGCCGCGAACCCGGCCAGGGTTCCCAGGGGCATCGGATGGGACATCCCCAGCTTCAGGACGCTGGCATCGGGCGCCGCCTCGCGCACATGATGGTAGCTGACGCCGGCTGTGATGACCCCGAGCGAATCGGAGCGCCTTTCGATCCGATTGGGCCCCTGCGCGTCGTTCCACGCCTGGATTTCGTCCAGCTTGGCGCGCAGGCGCCGATGGGCCGGCTTCGCGTATCCGGGCACCATGACATGCGTGGCGATATTGCGGACAAATTCGGGACCCCTGTCGCCCGCGGCCGGGGCGGGAAACCCGTCTCCGGCGGCGAAGCGCGGGCGCACGGGCGATTTCGAGTGGCACACCCGGGTCGTCATGCGGAAGAGCACCGGGATCTTCCAGCGCACGCTCGTTTCAAGGGCCGTTTGCAGCAGGTCGTAGGCATCCTGCGAGTCGGACGGTTCGAACATGGGCACGCCGGCGGCCTCCGCATACCTCCGGCTGTCCTGCTCGTTCTGGCTGGAGGCCATCCCCGGGTCGTCGGCGACGATCAGCACGTAGCCGCCGTCAACCCCCGAGTAGGCCATGGTGAACAGCACGTCCGCCGCCACGTTGAGGCCGACGTGCTTCATCGCGCAGATCACCCGGGCGCCGGCGAACGCGGCTCCCAGCGCGACCTCGGCGGCCACCTTCTCGTTCGGCGACCACCGGGCCCTGCCGCCCAGCGCGCCGAAATTCTCCAGGATCTCCGTCGACGGGGTTCCCGGGTATCCGGTGCCCAAAGCCACGCCGCAGTGCCGCGCCGCGAGCGCCACGGCCTCGTTTCCGCTCAGCAACAACCGGCCGGAAGGATCCTGCGAAGGTTGCATGGGGATCCATTAGTGCTGGTGAGGAGCGCGGGCGTAGCGAGCATGAACTGACCCGCTGGAGACTGCATTAGAGCTTCGCCGTCCGGCCGCCTGTTTTTCTAATGGTATCCGATGCACACCCACGATGGAATTGGCGGTTGACTCAGCAAGGGTCCTGGGGCGGAACTAAACTACCCCCTTATGCACAAGCTCCTTGGCCGGAAGAAGTGGATCGTTGCAATCGCCGCCGCAGCCTCGTTCGGCTGCGCGGGCCGGGCCGCGGAAAGGGCCGGCCGAACCTACGAGGACCTTGATTTTGGCTGGCGTTTCTCCATGAGCGCGTCGCCGATTGCGATGCAGCCCGGTTTTGACGACTCGGGCTGGCGGCGGGTCGACGTTCCGCACGACTGGAGCATCGAGGGGCCGTTCAGCCAGGAGTATGGCGACGGCAACGGATTCGCCCCCGGCGGGATCGCCTGGTATCGCAGGCACTTCCAGATGAATCCGTCGGAGCGGGGAAACCGGGTGACCCTCGAGCTGGACGGCGTGTACGACCATGCGGAGGTCTGGCTCAACGGTTTTCTGGTGGGCGGGCGGCCCTACGGGTATGAGAGCTTCACCTGCGATCTGACGCCATTGTTGAAATTCGGCGCCGACGAAAACGTTCTGGCCGTCCGCGTGGACCACTCGCGGATCGGGGACTCCCGCTGGTACACGGGCGCCGGCAT
>JBEKAO010000083.1:0-8137 GCA_050015855.1 Opitutaceae bacterium
CCTTCACGGCCGCCACAATCCAGGCCATCACCTCGTCGAAGGTGTGCCCCGCCGGCACCTCCCCGCCCGAGAAGATGCGCAGGGCGGGGGCGCCCAGCTTGCTCGCGACCTCGATCCATTCCTTGACCATCCGGACGTCGGCTTCGCGGCGGGCGGCGTCGGGCGCCGCGAAGTTGTTGCGCACGCCGGTGCCGCTGATCGAGACGCCGTTGATGAAGGCTGTCCGCTTCAGATGGTATACATAATCGTCCTCCGGCGCCTTCGGGTATCCGGGCATGTAGTATCCGGTGGGATCGAACGCGTCCACGCCCTGCTCGGCGCAAAAACGGATGACGTCATCCAGGGTCATCGCGCCGGCCCGCAGCGAGCCGTCGAAGGAATAGGCGTTGAGCGAAAGCTTGAGCTTCAGTCCGGCCGCGCGCGCAACGCGCGCGTCGGCGCCAACGGCTCGGGGGAGGGCCAGGCATGCCGCCGCCGCCAGGCCTCCCAGTCCCTGGATGAAATGGCGGCGCGGGATCGGGGCGGCCGCCTTCATGGCTTGCCGACCCGGGTGGAGTAGGTCCGGGTGAAGCCGGTCGCGGGAATCGAGATCGTATAGGAGGTTCCCGCGGGATCCACGGACATCTTGATGATGTTTCCGTCGCAGGTGTTGGGGTCGGAGCCCATGTTGGCGATGTACGCGTCCGCGGTGTTGTCCTCGGGATCCTCCGGCCGGAGGTTCTTGTGCAACTGGTACATTGCGACGATCCCCGGAGAGGACGTCAGCCCCTGGATCGTCGACTTCGCGGTGCCCTTCTTGATCCCGTTGTTCATGACCGAGACCGTCGGCGCCAGGCTGTGGATGAGCACGGGATTGTTGCTGAAGTCGAGGCCATGGTGGTCGACCTGGTACACGTCCACCTGGCCGATCCGGTTGACCGGCGTAACGACCCTGCCCTCCATGTTCCACGTCAGGTCGCCGCCATCCCAGAACCGGAAGGGGCCGAAATCCAGGACCCAGGCGCTGCTGAGGTCGTTGTCCGTCGACGCCAGGGTCTTGGCCGTATTCTCGCCGGCTATGGGGTTTGGCCGGGCCCCGGCGGGCGCGTCGACCATCTGCCCGCCGCTGACGACGCAGCGAAGCCGCAGGGGAGCGGAGCCTTCCGCCTGCCGGAGCGGAAGGATGAGCCCGGGCGTCACCAGGTTGCGGCCGGCCGCCGGAAAGATCCGGTACGGCTTGCTCGTCATGATCCACATCGCGTCGCTCGGGTTGTGGTCGGGATCGTGGTCGGGGATTCCCCGGTCGTAGACCTGGCCGATCGGCATCAGCGCCGCCAGGGCCGCCGCGCCGCCGAAATGGTCGAGGTGAAAATGCGTAGTGATGTAATAGTCTATCCGCTTCAGCCCGGCCGCTACCGCAGTCCGGTGGATGCGGCCCGCGTCGCGGGTTCCCGGATTGCCGGAATCGATCAGGACGGATTCGCCGGCCGGCGTCACGATCAGCGTGGCGCCGCCGCCTTCCACGTCATTCCAGTAGACGTCGAGGCGGCCGTCGCCCGAGCCGGCGAGGGCCGTTGCCGCGAGAGAGAGGCCCAGGATCGGGCCCAGCATCAGGATGGGGGTCTTCATGAGGGTGGGGGAGAAGGAAGGGAGGTCCGCCCCCCGGAGTCAATTTTTCCGAAGCGCAAAGGCGCCGGGCGGGATCTCCGGCCCGCATTCTTGCCATTATCTTGCCATGCGCACTTCCAGCCTGGAGATTCTCGAGAAAACGAAGTTGTCACCGGATCAGGCCCGTGCAATTTTGAGGGTTATGGAAGCCGAACTGGCCGCCAGCCAGAACGAGGTCGCCAACCGGATCGACCTGCGGGATGGATTTCACGCGCTCGAGCTGAAGATTGAATCCGTCCGCAGCGAGTTGGTGCGGTGGGTGTTCGTGTGCACCTTTGGCCAGGCGGCCTTGCTCGCCGGTGTGGTGTACTTCGTTCTTACCTACGTTCGAAAGTAGGGACTTCAACCGACGGATCGCCGAGGCGGACTACCGCATCCAGAGCCATCCAAAGGTTCCGGCCGTCAGCCCGGCGTAAATCAACCCGTCGATCGTGGTCTTGATCGTCGTCTTCCAGGAGCGGCGGAACCAGATCGACATCTGCCAGATGGCGGCGGAATAGCCCAGGAATGAGGTCACTCCGGCGAACCGGAACACCTGGGTGTATTTCGCTCCGTGCGGAAGCGCGTGGCCGACGACGTAGGCTGCAAAATAATTGACCACGAGCAGATAAATGAACCAAAGGGCGAGGCTTCTTCCCACCTGGTAAGGTCCGTTTGGCATCACCGTGACCCCCATGACCGGTCCCTTTCTCAATTTTTCGGCAAACTCCGGGGATTTCATTTCCGCGGAGCTTGAACAGCGGGGCACCGCATAGTCACCCGGCGGAATCGCAAATGGACGCAGGGCGTCCATCACTTGGTCCTCGTTGGGCAGCTTTGCATAGTCGCCCTTGTGCCACGGAAGCGCCATGTGAATTATGGAACTGGCGATGAACACAAATACGGACGACAGCAGAATCGGAAGCCAGAGCATAATCAGGACAGTCATGGGGATCTCCTTTGTTTTCTTGAAATGTTGCGATTGGGGTGGGCGGCCCGCGGTGGAGAAGGTGGCCGAAAATGGCAAGCCGCCGGCCGGGCGTCAATCCGCGGTTCGGGCCGGCGTGCAATTGACTCGCCGTTGTAACTTGGAATGATCCGCATGACCGTCGGCGCGCGAACGGCTGGCTGGTCGCCGCAGGCGGGGATTCCGCACCCTCTTGGCCATGAAATTCCAGGACTATTACGAAACCCTCGGCATCGCCCGCACCGCCTCTCCCGAGGAGATCAAGCAGGCGTTCCGCAAGCTCGCCCGCAGGTACCATCCCGATGTCGCAAAGAACAAGGTCGCGGGAGAGGCCAAATTCAAGGAGATCAACGAGGCGTACGAGGTTTTGGGCGACCCGGAAAAACGGCGCCGATACGACGAGCTTGGGGCGGAGTGGCAGGAAGGGGGGCGCACGCCGTCCGACGCAGCGCCAGGAGGCCGGGGCGGGCCGCGCCCGCCCGGGAGCGAGTCCGAATTCGAATTTGGCGGAACCGGATTCAGCGATTTCTTCGAATCGTTCTTCGGCAGCAGGCACGCGGGCTTCGGCACCGGCCGGCGGCCATCCGCGCGCGCGGGCGCGGAGGAGGAGTTCGCCTATGACGGCCAGGACGTCGAAGCCGACCTTCTCGTCACCCTGGAGGAGGCCCTGCGCGGCTCCCTTCGCAAGGTGACCCTGCGGCGGCCCGGAGGCGACGGCAGGGCGGAGCGCACGGACACGTACAAGGTGCGAATTCCGCCCGGAGTGCGCGAAGGCCAGCGCATCCGCCTCGCCGGCCAGGGTGGGAAGGGGGCGGGGGGCGGCTCCGCTGGCGATCTATATTTGCGGGTGCGCCTCGCGCGCCATCCTTACCTCAGCGTCCATGGTGCCGATCTTGATTTCGACCTCGATCTCGCCCCGTGGGAGGCGGTGCTCGGCGCGCAGACGAAGATCCCGACCCTCGACGGCGCGACCTCGCTGCGGGTGCCGCCCGGCACGGCGGCCGGAAGCCGGCTTCGCCTGCGCGGGCTCGGCCTGCCGCGGGAGGACGGCACCCGCGGGGATCTTTACGCCACCGTGCGGATTCGGACACCGGTCTCGGTGCCGGCTGCGGAACGCGCATTGTGGGAGCAACTGGCCCGGACCTCCACTTTCAAGCCAAGAAGCGTTCGCTCCGGCTGACGGCCGCAAGGCTGCCTTCGGGAGGGACCCGGTGGCGAAACGTATCGACGCCGCGGCGCAGCCCGGCCTATATGCGTGCCGAATTTCCACGATGAAAACCCTGCTGATTCCCATTTTCCTTGCGCTCGCGGCCGCTGCGGCAGCAACCGCGGCCGAAGGCGGTCCCGTTTACGAACTGCGCACCTATACGGCGGCCCCCGGCCGATTGAATGAGGTCCTGGCGCGTTTCCGGGACCACACGATCGGAATCTTCAACCGGCACGGCATGGTGAGCGTGGGCTATTGGGTGCCCCAGGATGCGAAGGACGGGGCGGGCGAAAAGCTCGTCTATCTCCTGCAGCACCCCAGCCGGGAGGCGGCTTTGAAGAATTGGGCCGCCTTTCGTGCCGACCCTGAATGGGTGTCGGTCTCCAAGGCCACCAATGCCCATGGCCAGATCGTGATCCATACCGAATCGATCTTTCTCGCGCCGGCCGATTTCTCGCCTGCGGTGGGCGCGGGCTCCGGTCCGGGCGCTCCTCGGACTTTCGAATTGCGGATTTATACGACGCCGGAGGGAAAACTCCCAGAGCTGGACGCCCGTTTCCGCTCGCCGGAGCGCTCGTATTTTGTCCGGCACGGGATGATGGAGGTCGGATATTTTCACCCGCTCGACGCGGCGGACGGCGCGGGCCACACCCTGGTGTACATGCTGGCCCACGCCAGCCGCGACGCCGCCACCGCCTCGTGGGCCGGCTTTCGCGCCGACCCGGACTGGGTCGCGCTGAAGGCCTCGACGGAGAGGAACGGCGCCCTCACGACCAAGACGGTGTCAATTTTCCTCACCCCGACCGAGTTTTCCCCGCTTAAGTGATTTTCGGCGCCGGGGGCTAGGGGCGCGGGCGAGACACTGGCCTGCGAGCGGCACGGCCTTTGCCTGTTGTCGGCAATTTGGAGCGCCTTTCGATTCGTTGTGAGTTTTTCCCGATTTGTCGGTTTCGCTTACACTTTTCGTTGGGTGGCGAGACGCGGACTCTTTCGAGTTAAATTTTACGCAATTACACGTAAGCCACTTACGGCCTTATGGCACGTATTAGAGATCATGCGGCATAATTTATGCACATGTTTCGGGCACATTTTTGCGTCTAATCGCCGGTCAGCCTTTTTCTTATGCACACGCGCCGCCTTTCCCTTGCCTTGATATCCCTTCTTCCGGCCAGTCTTTGCTTCGCCCAGACGAACTTGAGTGGCACCGATTCGGATTCGAGCGGCAACGTCACGCTTTCGGGAACCTACAGACTGACGGGAGATACCACCCTGAGCGGGGCCAACGCCTTCATCATGAGCGGAGTGCCGAGCGTGCCGAGCGGAGTCGTCTTTGGCACCGACGGCAACGGCCGGACCCTCTTTAACCAGACGACCGTTGAAGGATCGGGACTGGTGGGGGGGAACCCCGCGGGCGTGTCCCAAAATCTGACCATAAACAATAGCGGTACGTTCAATGCAAACTCGTCGGGCAACACGCTCGAGCTTGCCGGAAGTGGCGGCACCCTGACGAATACGGGCTTTTTGGAAGCCACCAGCGGCGGCATCCTCCTCCTTGCTCCATCCGGGGGCGCCATCAATAACGCGGGAGGCACACTCAGCGCCAGCGGATCCGGCAGCACGGTGCAACTCAACGCGACGCTTCAGGGCGGGACGCTTAGCACTTCGAGCGGTGGAGTGATCCAAACCCAGGGCACGGCGACTCTCGACGGATCGACTGGGGCCGGGGCAATCACGATCACCGACGGGAGCGCCTACACGGCGGGAGGGACCTCATCGACCACCACCACGACCAATCTCGCCGGAACGCTGAACCTGGGCACAGTCACGGGTGGCGCCCTGTCGGCGGGCGGGTTTTTGCGGCTGGTGAACAATGAAACTCTCGCCGGGCCCGGGTCGGTGACCCTGGCGGGAGGCCAGATCGGCACCGACGGCAACGGAAGGACTTTGACGGTCGGGAGTTCGAATACGATTCAGGGGTATGGTTTCATCGGGTCGAATGCCAGCGCAACGGGCGGCAATCCGAGCCTTAGCGCAAACTTGCAGCTGACCAATAGCGGGACGATCAATGCGAACGTGAACGGCAACTCGCTGACGCTCGGCGGCAGCGGTGGGACGATGACCAATTCGGGCCTTTTCGAGGCCACAAACGGCGGCATCCTCATCGTCGCGCCGACCGGTGGCGTCGTGAGCGATGGCAGCGGCACAATCACGGCCGCCGGTTCGGGCAGCACGGTGGAAATCAACAGCACGATCCAAGGCGGCACTTTGACGACCTCCGGCGGCGGCCTGATGGAGACGGTGACCAGCGCGACGCTGGACGGATCGAACGGCACCAACGGCGCGGTCACCATCAGCAATGGGAGCACGTATACCTCGGTCACGAATACCACGACCAACGTCCTCGGAACGCTGAACCTCGGCACCTCCGGCTCGGGCGGTACCCTGTCGGTGAACGGACTTTTGCGGATGACGGGCAATGAGACCCTGGCAGGTCCCGGCGTGGTCACCCTGTCGAACGGCCAGATTGGCACCGACGGCAACGGCCGGACCCTGTTTAACGAGAGCACAATCCAGGGACAGGGAGTCATTGGATCGAATGCGAGCGGTGTTTCCCAGAATATGGCGCTGGATAATACGGGGACGGTCGACGCGAACGTGACGAGCGGCATGATTACGCTCAGCAGCACGGGTGGGACGACAACCAATTCGGGGACTTTCGAGGCGACGAACGGCGGCATTCTCCTCCTCGAGCCGAGCAATGGCCCGATCAACAACAACGGCGGCAACATCTCGGCTGTTGGCTCCGGGAGCACGGTTCAAATCACCGCCTCGGTCCAGGGCGGCACGCTGAACACCTCCGGCGGCGGCCTGATGGAGACGACCGGCACGGCGACGCTGGACGGATCGACGTCCAACGGCACGGTCACAATCAGCAATGGGAGCACGTACACGGCGCCGACGAGCACGACGACCAACGTCCTCGGGACCCTGAACCTTGGCACCTCCGGCTCGGGCGGTACTCTGTCGGTGAACGGACTTTTGCGGATGACGGGCAATGAGACCCTGGCAGGTCCCGGCGTGGTCACCATGACGAACGGCCAAATCGGCACCGATGGCAACGGCCGGACCCTGAATAATCAGAGTATCATTCAAGGAACGGGGGTTATTGGTTCGAACGCGAGCGGTGTTTCCCAGAACATGGTGCTGAACAATTCGGGGACGGTCGACGCGAACGTGACGAGCGGCACGATTACGCTCAGCAGCACGGGTGGGACGACAACCAATTCGGGGACTTTCGAGGCGACGAACGGCGGCGCTCTCGTCCTCGCGCCGACCAATGGCCCGATCAACAACAACGGCGGCGCCATCACCGCCAACGGTTCCGGCAGTACGGTGCAAATCGAAAGCTCGATCCAGGGCGGCACGCTCAACACCCAAAGCGGCGGCGTGGTTGAGAGCGTCGGCGTCAACCTGGCGACGCTGGATGGATCGACTGCCAACGGCGCGGACACCATCAGCGACGGAAGCACTTACACGGCGGCTACGGGCACGCAGACCAACGTCCTCGGAACGCTGAATCTGGGCACGGTGACGGGCGGAACGCTGGCGCTCGGCGGAAATCTGCGGCTCTTAAACACGGAAACCCTGAGCGGGCCGGGCGACCTGGTGATGACGGGTGGCCAAATCGGCACCGACGGCAACGGCCGGACCCTGGTGAACAACAGCACGATCGAAGGATCGGGGGTCATTGGGTCGAACGTTTCCGGCATCTCCAATAACTTAACCACAACGAACAATGGAACGATTCTCGCCAACCAGTCGGGGACGACGCTGCAGATTGCCGGGACCAACGGCGTATCGAACGCCGGCACTTTTCAAGCCAACGCCGGCAGCACGCTCTGGGTGACTTCAAGCCTGGGCAATTTCAGCGGCAACACCCTGAGCGGAGGCAGCTATGTGGTGAACGCCGGGACGATTCAGGTCAATTCGTTCGGCAACAATGTCGCTGGCGAAATCGTCAACACTTCTTCAAATATCACCCTCAACGGTTCCAACGCGAGCACGCTGCTCGAGGATGCCGGGGACAACAATGCGTTGATGCCGTTGGCGAACATCCAAACGGGCGGCAACGTCACGGTGGAGGGCGGATACAACTTCACGACGGCCGGGGCCCTGACGAATGCCGGGACGGTCCATGCGGGTAATAACGGCACATTCACGGCGACCGACGCGATCACCGGCACGACCGGCAAGATTCAGATCGATTCTGGCGGGACCGTGAGCATAGCAGGCGGGTCCACTCCGAGCACCGTCGGGACGCTCACCCAGAACGGGAC
>JBEKAO010000084.1:0-8082 GCA_050015855.1 Opitutaceae bacterium
GTGGAGGGGATCGCGACGATCGACGAGTCGGCGATAACCGGCGAGTCCGCCCCCGTCGTCCGGGAGAGCGGAGGGGACCGCAGCGCCGTCACGGGCGGCACCCGCGTCACGAGCGACCGGATTGTCATCCGCGTGACCGCGGAGGAGGGAAACTCGTTTCTCGACCGGATGATCGCGATGATCGAGGGCGCGCGGCGCCAGCTCACGCCGAACGAGATCGCCCTCAACATCGTCCTGGTGAGCCTGACGGCGCTTTTCATCGTCGTCGTGTTCGTGCTTCCGCCGATGGCCATCTACGATCAAAAGGCCTCGAACCAGACGGGCGCGGTCCTGACCTCGCTGCCGGTCCTCCTCTCGCTGATCGTCTGCCTGATTCCGACCACGATCGGCGGGCTGTTGAGCGCGATCGGGATCGCGGGCATCGACCGGCTGATGCGGCGCAACGTGCTTGCGACCTCCGGCCGCGCGGTCGAGGCCGCGGGCGACGTCGACGTGCTCCTCCTCGACAAGACCGGCACGATCACGCTCGGCAACCGCATGGCCACGGAGTTCATCCCCGCCCCGGGCGTGGCGCTGAACGCGCTTGCGGATGCCGCGCAGCTGGCTTCGCTCGCGGACGAGACGCCCGAAGGCCGGAGCATCGTCACGCTGGCCAAGGACAAATTCCAGCTTCGCGGGCGCGAAGTCGCCGAGCCCCACGTGACCTTCGTGCCATTCACGGCCCAGACGCGCATGAGCGGCGTCGATCTCCCCGGCCGCCAGATCCGAAAGGGCGCGGCCGAAAGCGTGAAAGCGTGGGTGGCGTCGCAGGGCGGAAGCTATCCTTCCGAGGTCGCCGGCGAGGCGGACAGGATCTCCCGCGCCGGCGGCACCCCGCTGGTCGTGGCCGAGAACAGCCTCGTCCTGGGCGTCATCCTGCTCAAGGACATCGTCAAGGGCGGGATCAAGGAGCGCTTCGAGCAGCTCCGCGCGATGGGGATCCGCACGGTGATGATAACCGGAGACAACCCCCTCACGGCAGCGGCAATCGCCGCCGAGGCGGGCGTCGACGATTTCATCGCCCAGGCGAAGCCCGAGGACAAGCTCGCGCGCATCCGCAAGGAGCAGGAGGGCGGAAAGCTGATCGCGATGATCGGCGACGGAACGAACGACGCCCCCTCGCTTGCGCAGGCCGACGTCGGCGTCGCCATGAACACGGGCACCCAGGCGGCGCGGGAGGCCGGAAACATGGTGGACCTCGACAGCAACCCGACGAAGCTCATCGAGGTCGTCGAGATCGGAAAGCAGCTTTTGATGACCCGCGGGGCCCTGACGACGTTCAGCATCGCAAACGACGTCTCGAAGTATTTCGCGATACTGCCGGCGATGTTCGGCCTGCTCTACGCCACGGACAAGGGGGGCTTCGGCCCCCTGCAGGCCTACAACATCATGTTCCTCCACTCGCCGCAAAGCGCGATCCTGAGCGCCGTGATTTTCAACGCGCTGATCATCGTCGCCCTGATCCCCCTCGCGCTGCGGGGCGTCAAATACCAGCCGCTCGGGGCCAAGGTGATTCTCCAGAGGAACATGCTCATCTACGGAATCGGCGGAATCATCCTTCCGTTCATCTTCATCAAGCTGATCGATCTGGTTCTCGTCGCCGTCCATCTGGCGCCCTGATCCCGCCAACCCTGATCATCCGAAAGGGAACACCATGAAGCTCATCATTCAATCAATCCGGCAGACCTTCGTCTGGATGGTCATCACCGGCATCCTCTATCCCCTGGTGATGACCGCTTGCTTTCAGCTGGCCTTCCCGCATCAGGCCAACGGGAGCCTGATCGAGCGCGACGGAAAGATCGTCGGCTCGGAACTCATGGCCCAGCAGTTCACAGGCGCGAAGTACTTCTGGCCGAGGCCGTCGGCCGCGGGCTACGGGACGGGCCCCACGGGCCTCAATGCCAGCAGCGGGAGCAATTTCGGGCCGACGAGCGCGCAGCTCCAGACCAACGTCCGGACCAACGCCAAGGCGCTGCGCGACGCAGGCAAGCTGCCCGCCGACGCGCCGGTGCCGGCGGACCTTGTCTATGCCTCCGCGAGCGGCGTCGACCCGCACATAAGCCCCGAGGCGGCGAGGTTCCAGATCCCCCGTGTCGCGGCCGCGCGCGGGATGGGCGAAGACCGGGTGCAGGCGCTCGTGGAGAAGTTCATCGAGCCGCCGCAGTGGGGCTTCCTCGGGGAGCCCCGGGTCAATGTTCTCCTCCTGAACCTCGCCCTGGACGCGGCAGACGCGAAAAAATCCTGACGAATCCTCCGTCTTTCACCCGCCCTTTGGCGCCAAAAACGCCCCCACCATCATGAATGCGCGGTTTCAGGCGACCTCCTTCAGGGACTTCGGCATGAAAGCCCGCCGGCTGCTGCTTCCGATCGATCTCGCGAAGTGCCCGCCGGAAATATTCCCGTTCGCAAACGATCTCGTCCCGCCGTTCGAGGGGGAGATCGTCCTGCTCAACGTCCTGGACCGGCGCACGAATGCGATTCCATTCCGGGGAAGCGGGAGCAACTTTCGCCGCGCGGAGCTGCTGCTGGCGCGTCTCGCGGGCGAGTTTGTGCGCCCCGCCGTCGAGGCGTCGCCTCGCGTGCGAATCGGCGATCCCTGCGAGGAGATTCTGGCCGAAGCCACGGCCAATGACGTGGATCTCATCCTTCTGCCGACTTTCATTCCGTCCATCTGGAGACGGTGGCTTGGCCCGAGGTGCGCCGAGACGGCGCGCAACCTGATCACGCAGGCATCCTGCCGGGTCCTCGTCGTCGACGTGCGGACGCATTTCAACTGTTTTCGCCGCTGGCCCGGAGAGGAGCCCGAAACCCGGTGGGCGGCGTGACTCCAGGCGAAATCGCCTCGGCGCCGCCCCTGGCGGGGGTTGCCTGCTGCCGGGAGGTGCCCGAAACCCGCGGCGGTTTCGAGCCCTCCACCGAGCCCCTCCTGCGCCCGGGCCGGGTTCTCGACGGCCGTTTCCTCATCCGCGAAGCCATCGGCCGCAGCCGCATGGCGACGATCTACAGCGCGGAGGACATGCTCCATGACCGCCGGATCGTGGCGGTCAAGCTGCCCCTGCAGGCCGTCGAGAGCGATCCGGTCTGCTTCTCCCGCTTTCGGCACGAGGAGGAGATCGGCCTCGGGCTCCACCATCCCTTCCTCCTGAAGTTCCATCCCGTGACCGGCGAGAAAAGCCGCCCGTACCTGGCGACCGAATATCTGGCGGGCTGCACGCTCGACCACGTCGGGCGCGGAGCCCGCCCGCTTCCCGAGGGAGATTCGCTGAGGATCGTCAGCCTCGTGTGCGACGCCCTGGGCCACATGCACGAAAAGGGCGTGATCCACCGCGACATCAAGCCGGCGAACATCATGATCTGCCGCGACGGGACGCTGCGGGTGATGGATTTCGGCCTTGCCTCCCCGCCCATCCGCCAGCGGAGCGTCCTGGCCAAGCTGGCCACGATCTTCGGCACCGCCGAATACATGGCCCCGGAGCAGGTCGAAAACGGACCGATCGACGAGCGCACCGACATCTACGGCCTGGGCGCGATCCTCTACGAGCTTTTGACGGGGTCGGTCCCCTTCAAGAATGAAGACCCGTGGCAATCGGCCTTCCAGCGGACGACGGGCGACCCGGTCGCGCCGCGCGAGTTGAACCCCGCAATCTCGCCGCAAGCCGAGGAGATCGTGCTTCACGCCCTGCAGCGCAATCCCGACGACCGGTACCCGAGCATGGCCGCCTTCAAGGCGGACCTCATCGCGCCGGATAAGGTGAAGGTAACCGGCTACTGCAACCGGCTCCGCCCTCCCCGGTGGAAGCTGAGCTTCCAGGGAACGCCCCTTCTTGTGGGAGCGTTGATCGGCATCGGATTTCTCGCGCTTCTTGTGCTACTGTTTCTGTTCCTTCGCTTTGGGATGTCCGGCCGGTAGCGTCGCGCATTTCCCGGCGGATTCTGTTGATGGGTTTTTAATGCATATTCGGCCTTCTTTTATTGGCGTCATACCCGCATAAGACCTATGATTAAGGCATGAGCCCCTCGGTCGATTATCACCATCTTCCGAGCGTTCCGAGCACCCAACCCGGCCCTCGGATCCTGGAAGCCTTTCCCCACTATTTTGGGTACGTCGCGATCGCGGTCGCCGCCTTCATTGCCGGCATGATCCTGGGCCAATTGAGCGGACCGGAGCCCTCCGGTTCGCAGACGGATTCCCGCCCTCCCGCCACGGTTCAACCGCACCCGCGCAGGTTGTAAGGGACAGGGTTGCGTCGGCCGGATTCCCGTCCTAATCCGGACGTCATTGGCCAAATGACGTCGCGCCCCGCAGCGCTCAATCCAGATGCCGCCGGCGGGACGCGCTGGCTTAACCGCACCGTGCTCGGAATCGGGCTGGCGTCCCTTTTCAGCGACTGGTCGCACGAGATCGCCACAACGGTCATGCCCGCCTTCCTTGCGAAGATGGGCGCGGCGGCGGTCTGGTTGGGCTTGATCGAGGGAATCTCGGACGGCCTGTCGAGTTTCACCAAGATGGGCTCCGGTTACTGGACGGACGGGTTGAAGCGGCGCAAGCCGATCGCCATCGCCGGCTACCTGGTCACCGCCCTTGGCACGGCCTCGTTCGGGCTCGCCACCGCCCCCTGGCACGTGCTGCTGGCGCGGGCGGGAGCCTGGTTCGGACGCGGCGTGCGCACGCCCGTGCGAAAGGCGCTCCTCGCCGCGTCCGTGACGAGGGAAACCTACGGCCGCGCATTCGGATTCGAGCGAATGATGGACACGCTGGGCGCGATCGCCGGGGCGGCATCCGCGTTCGCCCTGCTCCAGCTCTTCAATCACCGCTACCCTCCCCTGTTTGCAGCGACGCTCGTCCCAGGCATTGCGGCCGCGGCCTTGATCGCCTTTGCCGTGAGGGAAAAGGCCCGGGCGCCGGTCTCGCACGTTTCATTCGGCGAAAGGCTGCGGCAGCTGCCTTCCGGGTACCGCAGGTTCCTGGCCGCAGTCGGGCTGTTTGGCGCGGGCGACTTTGCGCACACGCTCCTCATCCTGTTCGCCGCGCAGCGGCTCGCCCCGGCTTTTGGCGCGCCCAAGGCGGCCAGCATGGCCGCTGCGCTGTACATCGTCCACAACGTCTTCTATGCTTCGTTCGCGATCGTCGCGGGCTGGATGGCCGACCGGATGCCCAAGAAGGCGCTTCTGGCCGGCGCCTATGCTGCCGCGGCGGCCATGTCGGCCATCCTCATCGCCGCGCCGCCTGGAATATGGATGCTTGGGGTTGTCTTCGCATTGGGCGGCATCACCGTGGCGGCCGGGGAGACCCTGGAAGATTCGATCTGCGCCGAACTTGTCGGCGAGGATCAGCATGGGATGGCCTTTGGGGTCCTTGCGACCGTGAATGGCATCGGAGACTTCGTCTCGAGCATCGCCGTCGGCGCCCTTTGGTCGGCATTCGGCACGACCGCGGCCTTCGGCTACAGCCTGATCCTCTCCCTCGGGGGTGCGCTTCTCGTGCTGCGCATGCATTCGAATTCCGCAGCCGGGACCGCATGAGTCCGCCCGACCCCGAATTTTGAATTTGGCATGGGCGGCCCCAGGGGAGACAACTATCGAACCGCGCGCACATGCCCACCCGTCAAGGATCCTTCCGCCTCTTCCGCTTCGGCGGAATCACCGTGTTTCTTCACTGGTCATGGTTTCTGGTGGCCTACTTCGAACTCTACATGGGGGGCATCGGGGGATATCAGTCGCGCGTCTGGAGCCTTGTCGAGTACCTGTCCCTGTTCCTGATCGTGCTCATGCACGAGTTCGGCCACGCGCTGGCCTGCCGGCAGGTTGGAGGAGAGGCGGATCAGATCGTGCTCTGGCCCCTGGGCGGCGTCGCCTATGTGGCCCCGCCGCCGAGGCCGGGAGCCACCCTGTGGACGATCGCAGCCGGCCCCCTTGTGAACGTCGTCCTGGTTCCGATCCTCTTCGGGATCGGGATCGCGGCGGAGCAGATGGGCATTCTGGCGGAAAACCGGGATCTGGCGGTTTTCCTCCGGGCCTTGCTCAGGATCGATATCGGGCTCCTGATTTTCAACCTCCTGCCCGTCTACCCCCTGGACGGGGGCCAGATCCTGCGCTCGCTCCTCTGGTTTCCCTTCGGCCGCGCCCGGAGCCTCTTGATATCGAGCATCGTGGGGATTGTCGGATTGGTCGGGCTCACTGTCTTCGCGCTCTTTGGACAATCGATTTGGATGGGAATCGTCTGCATCTTCCTCCTGATACAGTGCTGGACGGGACTGACCCGGGCCCGCGCCATGGCCCGGATCGCCGACGCTCCGCGCCGGGCCGGGTTTGCCTGCCCGTTCTGCCGCTCCGCGCCGCCCGTGGGCGAATTCTGGACGTGCCCCCGCTGCAGGCATACTTTCGACATGTTTTCGAATCCGGGGATCTGCCCGATCTGCGGCGCCCAGTTCAGCGGAACGCCGTGCTTCGAGTGCGGGCGCAGCAGCGCGCCCAAGGACTGGCTGCCCCCCTCCTCCGCGACGATCGACGTCTGAGACGCCGAATCCGGCCGCCCTGCGCCCGCCCGCGAAGGCAGTCCATGCCCC
Organism: Opitutaceae bacterium; assembly: GCA_050015855.1. Classification (GTDB taxonomy): domain Bacteria; phylum Verrucomicrobiota; class Verrucomicrobiia; order Opitutales; family Opitutaceae; genus Palsa-1447. The sequence goes on from JBEKAO010000084.1 coordinate 6,606, forward strand.
GCCAACCCACCCCGGCCGGCCCCTCCGGCTCCACCGGTCCCTCGCCCGCGACCGTCGATGGCTCGGAGCATTATCTCGCGATCACCCTGCCCTCGCGCGAGCACAGGAGCTATCCGGTTGTCCTCGACCTGTTGAAGCGATTCGGATTCCTCGCGGAGCCGTCGAACGGAAAATGGTGGCTTCGCGACCGCCACAAGACGCTCAATTTCCTCGCGGCATACGGGGAGCGCTTCCGCGGCGAGTTCGGCGCCTCCTTCACGGCGAACTTCAAGAAGAACACGGCCCATTTCCGGCCCGCGGAAATCGTCTGCACGGCGGCGCCCGACGGAAAGGACTTCGAAGTCACGCTCGGCCTCCGCGCCGGGGCGGCCGGCGAAGCCGAGATTCGCTCCGCCCTCCTCTCAGGCCGGAGCTATCTGGAGGCGGGAGGCCAGGTCGTCCTCTTCGATTCGGCCAGGATTCAAAGGCTCGGCGAGGCCCAGCGGGCCCTGGGGGGCGGCCCGGCGGAGGGCGCCTCGACCCGGCGCACCCAGCGGATCAGCGCAGCGCGGGTGGCTGAGATCGAGTCCCTGATCGAGCCCCTGGCCCCCGGGTTCCAGCCTCCGGCGGAGTGGCGCGCGCGCAGCGAGGCCCTCCGCAACCTCTCGGCCCTTGAGCCGGCCCCCCTTCCGCCGGAATTTGACGCGAAGCTGCGCCCGTACCAGCGCCTCGGCGCGGCCTGGCTGTGGCACATTCACCGGCATGAGCTGGGAGGGATTCTCGCGGACGAGATGGGCCTGGGGAAGACGATCCAGGCGCTTGCGCTTCTGTGCGCCGTCCGCGGATCCGGAGGGGCGCGCTCCCCGAGCCTGGTCGTGTGCCCAGCTTCGCTCCTTGAGAACTGGCGCAGGGAGGCTGCGCGCTTTTCGCCTGGGCTGCGAACCTTCGTCCATCACGGCGATCGGAGGCTGTCCGACCCCGCGGGTTTTCGGAAATGCGACCTGGTGGTCACAAGCTACGGGACTCTCGTCCAGGATGAGGGCCTGTTCTCCGGCCAGGACTTCCTGTGCGTGATCGCCGATGAGGCCCAGCACATCAAGAACCGGCAGTCCCAGAACGCCCGGGCCCTGAGGACCCTGAGGGCCCGCAGCCGCTTTGTCCTGACGGGGACGCCTGTCGAAAACTCCCTCGATGACTTGAGATCCCTCTTTGAGTTTCTCCTCCCCGGTTATCTTGACCGCATTCCCGCGGGCGCGCGGAGCGGCGAGAAGTCCTGGCTGGACCAGCGCCTCAGGGTCCAGGCGGCGCCCTATATTCTCCGGCGCACGAAGGGCGCCGTCGCCCCGGAATTGCCCGCGAAGATCGAGCAGACCGTCTGGTGCGAGCTGACGGGCGCCCAAGCCGACCTCTACCGGACGGCGCGGGAACGGGCGGAGCGCGATTTGATCGATCTTGCGGCCGGCGGGGCGAGCGAGGGGAGCCTGCGCCTGGCCGCGCT
>JBEKAO010000085.1:0-8002 GCA_050015855.1 Opitutaceae bacterium
TCGCGCCTCGCCCTTATGGAGGAGTCCAAGACTCTCCCCTTCGGGGCCGTGTGGGATTACCACTGCCTGCGGCAGAACGTGCCCGTCGGCGAAGCCTGGCTGGCGGAGGTCAAGACGTACGAGAAGGAAGTGCTTTCGAAGCGCAGGTAAGGAAGCTCTCTCCTCCGGCCGTATGCCGGCTTGACGGCCGGCGAAGGGGTTGCAACGCATCGCGAAATTGCTTGTCACCTTGCGTCCCGGCACGGCGTAATACACCCCTTTCGTCTCCATGCGATTATTGGCAAGGTAGCTCAGTTGGTAGAGCAGAGGACTGAAAATCCTTGTGTCCCCGGTTCGATTCCGGGCCTTGCCACCAATCTGCCCTGAAGAGACGAACTACTCCGGCGCGTGCTCGCCGTAATTGCGCGCGATCCAGCTCCGCGGCATCGGCACGACGACGATGTTCATCGACTGGCCGTTTGGCGATATCATCGCCGACTCGATTTCGAGCTTGGTGCCGTCCGCGCTGAAGGTCGGATGAATATGGTCCGCCGCCGTCGTCTTGTGGCCCATGTCCGCCAGCATGAGCAGCTCGCCGTTGTGGCGGTCGATGACCCATAGCCGGTACAGATGGTCGTCGGCGGCCGCCCAGCGGCCGTCCGCCGAGCCGTTCACGTGCCAGATCGTCACGCCGGGGTTTCCAAACGGAAGCTGGCCTACGATTCGCATCTCGCGCGTGCGCAGGTTCACTATGCCCACGCCGCTCGGATGCTCGCCGGTGGCCGAAAGCGGTCCCCACGGAGTGTCCGGCGGCATGTTCGGATGGCGGCCCTGGGTGTTGGCTTCGATCGCGATCGCGACCTCATCCTTTGTGATGACCGCCTCGTGGGTGACCCAGTCAAAGTCCGGCTCTGGATAGAGGGGGCGAAGGCCGGTGCCGTCGGCCATGACCGTCCACGTGCGCTGGGGCGCCTTGCCGCCGGTTTCCCAGCAGAAAACGATCTCCCCGTGGACCCACGGATTGGTCTGGACGTGACCGATCTGGAACGGAACGGCGACGATCGGTTTGACCTCGCCGGTCTTCAGATTCATCGAGGCGAGGCCCGCCGGGCCTGCGCCCATGCCCCGGGGGCCGTAGGGCTTGGCGCGATTCGTGCCGGGTTCGATATACCGGCTGTAGGCCGGATTGTTCACATCGACGCCCTTGCCCACGTCCTCGCCTGTGTAGGAAAAATAGACGTAGTCCTCATCGGCATCGAGCCCCATGTTGCCCCCGGCATTGATCCCGTCGGGAATGATGCCGCAGACTCGCTCATAGGAATCGGCCGGGCCCATCGTTCCCGCCGCACTGTCGGCAAAAACCTTGTCCAGATGGACCTCGACGATCGCATGCGGGCCCCGGGGGCGGAATCCCACCCCTTTCCTTTTTGCCTGGGAGCCCGCCCCTTCGGAGGCCGGTGGCGGGTTGGCGGCCGAAGCGGAGCCTTGATCGGATGGCGGGCCCCTGCGGCGCCCGCCCGCGGGCGCGCTCATGTCCCGCATCAGGTAGAGATTCATCGAATGTCGGGCGACGCAAAGCATGCCCATGTAGCCTTTCTCGGTCACCTGGACGATGTCCCCGGTCGCCTCGTTGACAGCCATCACCTGCCCGGGCGCCCGGTTCGAACGGAAGATCACCCATTGGCCGTCGGAGGTCCAATCCGGGTGGGTCTGGTAGATCTTTGAATCCCCGAATGGCGCGCTGGTGAGAAACGTCAGGGGCGTCCCGGTCACCGGATCGATGACGATCTTCTTCTCGGAGGGGGAGCGCCGTCCGACCTGGGCATATAGGGAGGATGCGAGCCATGCGCAGGCGCAAAGGGCCGCAGCCGTTCGGAGCAGGGGGATTTTTTTCATGGGGACGGCGCAGCCGGGGAGAACCGGGGGGAAAGACGCAACCGGGTCCCAAAGGGTTCCCCGGCGGGCAAATCGGCGCAATTAAACCGCCCCGCGCACTGGTTGCGCCGCGCCGGTTGTGGCATGGTTGGGGCCGATGCCGACATCCAAGGGCAGATCCGTCCCTTTCGCGGGATCAACCCTGCGCGCCTTGATCGCCCGGGCCCTGTTTTCCGCGGGGTGCTGCGGCTGGCTCGGGGCCCCCTGCCCCGGCCTTGCGGAGGATGCCTCCCCTAGGGCCCCGATCGCGACCACGACGGCGGGACGGGTGCGGGGAGGCGTCGAATCCGGGATCCGCGTTTTCAAGGGCATTCCCTACGGCGCCGACACTGCGGGGCGGCGCTTTCAGGCGCCGCTGCCGCCCGAGCCGTGGAGCGGCGTGCGCGATGCCCTCAAGTTTGCGCCGGAGTCGCCGCAGCCGGCGGAGAGCGCGCCGGATACTGACGCCGTGACCGTTCACGAGAGCGAGGACTGCCTCACCCTGAATGTTTGGACGCCCGCCCTCCGCGACGGAGGAAAGCGGCCGGTTCTCGTCTATCTCCACGGCGGAGGATTCGACAACAGCCCCGGCATCCGCGCCAACGGCCTGCACTTGAGCAAACGGGGCGGTGTCGTCGTCGTCACGGTCAATCACCGGATCAGCGGCTTCGGCTTTCTCTATCTTGCCGAGCTCGGCGGTCCGGAGTTCGCCGAGTCCGGCAATGCCGGGATGCTCGACCTCGTCCTCGCACTTCGCTGGGTGCGGGACAACATCGCCGAATTCGGCGGCGATCCCGGCAACGTCACCCTGTTTGGCGATTCGGGCGGAGGGGCAAAATGCGCGGTGCTCATGGCCATGCCGGCGGCCCGGGGACTATTCCGGCGCGCGTGGGCGATGAGCGGGCCGATCCTGAGCGGATTCCAACCGGGGCAGGCCACGGAGCAGGCCCGGGCTGTTCTGCGGAAGCTGGGAATCGCGCCCAACCGCGTCGATGAAATCAAGACCGTGCCGCTGGAGGCGCTGGCGAATGCGATGGCAGGCCTCCACTGGGCGCCGGTCACGGACGGCGGGGCGCTCCCCCGCGATCCGTTTTCGCCCGACGCCCCGGGCATTTCGGCGGATGTTCCCCTGGTGCTCGGCACAGCCCACGACGAGATGCGCGGCCTCATAGGCAGCGATCCCGCGCTGGCCGGTTTGACGTGGCAGACCCTCCCTGAAGCGCTCAGGCCCATTTGCCCGCCGGAATACTCCCCGCACGAGATCGTGGCCAAATACATCGAGCTCTATCCGGAGTATTCGGCGCGCGACGTGTACCTGGCGGCGAGCACCGCGGCGAGGCTTTGGATCGGAATCGTGGCCGAGGCCGAAAGGCGGGCCGCCGAGGGCGCCCCGACCTATGCCTATTGCGTGGATTGGCCGGGCAGGCTCAAGGCGGTGCACGGGATCGACCTCCCGCTCGTCTTCGACGACGCCGGCTCCAACCCGCTGACCCGGCGGGTCCCGGGCGCCCAGGCCATGGCCGACCTTATGAGCGACTCATTGGTCGCATTCGCCCGCACGGGCAACCCCAACACGCCTTCGCTTCCAAATTGGCCGCAATACGACCTGAAGCGGCGCCCGACCCTGATCTTCGACCTGCCGCCGCGGGTCGCGGACGACCCTCGCGGGGACGAGCGAAGGCTCTTTGCCAATCTTTTGACTCCGGAGGGCTACGGAGCCGCTCAGTACCGGTAATGCTCGGCCTTGTACGGCCCGTCCGGCGAAACGCCCAGGTACGCCGCCTGCTTCGGGGAGAGCACCGTGAGCTTGACCCCGATCTTTTCCAGGTGGAGGCGGGCGACCTCCTCGTCGAGGCGCTTGGGAAGCCGGTAGACGCCCGGCTTGTACTCGTCGCGCTTCTTCCAGAGGTCGATCTGCGCGAGGGTCTGGTTTGTGAAGCTGTTGGACATGACGAACGATGGATGCCCGGTCGCGCATCCCAGGTTCACCAGGCGGCCCTCGGCCAGGAGGTAGATGCTCCTGCCGCTGGGAAAGGTGAACATGTCGTACTGCGGCTTGATCGTCGTCCGCTTGACCCCGGGGGCGCCGTAGAGGCGGCTCACCTGGATTTCGTTGTCGAAATGCCCGATGTTGCAGACGATCGCCTGGTCCTTCATCCGCTCGAGGTGCTCCAGGGTGATCACGTCGCAATTGCCCGTGGCGCTGACGTAGATGTCCCCGATCCCAAGGGTATCCTCGACGGTCGAGACCTCGAAGCCCTCCATCGCCGCCTGCAGGGCGTTGATGGGATCGATTTCGGTGACGATCACGCGGGCGCCGAATCCGCGCAGCGAGTGGGCCGAGCCCTTGCCGACATCCCCGTATCCGCAGACTACGGCCACCTTGCCGGCAATCATGACATCCGTTGCGCGCTTGAGCCCGTCCGCCAGCGACTCCCGGCAGCCGTACAGGTTGTCGAACTTCGACTTCGTGACCGAGTCGTTGACGTTGATCGCCGGGACCAGAAGCTTCCCCTGCTCGTGGAGCTGGTAAAGCCGGTGCACCCCGGTCGTCGTCTCCTCGGAAACGCCGCGCCAGTCCTTGACCATCTCGTGGAAGACGAATGGGTTGCCGGCGTGGATCCGCTTCAGCAGGTCCTTGATGACCTGCTCCTCGTGGGAGTCGGACGGCGTCCCCACCCAGGGGCCGCCCTCCTCCATCTCCCGGCCCTTGTGGAGAAGAAGCGTGGCATCGCCCCCGTCATCGACGACGAGCTGCGGGCCGAGCCCGCCGGGATGGCAAAGAGCCCTCCAGGTGCAGTCCCAGTACTCCTCCAGGGTCTCGCCCTTCCAGGCGAACACGGGCACCCCCGAACGCGCGATCGCTGCCGCCGCGTGATCCTGGGTCGAGAAAATGTTGCACGACGCCCACCGGACGGAGGCCCCCAGCTCGGTCAGCGTCTCGATGAGGACGGCCGTCTGGATCGTCATGTGAAGGGACCCCGTGATGCGGACACCCTGCAGGGGCTTCTGCGGCCCGAACTTGCGGCGCAGGGCCATGAGGCCCGGCATCTCGTGCTCGGCGATCCCGATCTCCTTGCGCCCCCATCCGGCCTCCGAGAGGTCGCGGACGCGGTAGTCCTGGGCGCGTTCCAATTCGGCGGCGGTCGGCATGGCGTTCATTTTGCGGCGGACAGAAGCTCCTTCGTCCGGTTGGTCTGCTCCCACGGCAGGTCGGGTTTCCCGAAATGGCCGTAGTTGGTCGTCGAGCGATAAATCGGGCGGAGGAGGTCGAGCTGCCTGATGATCCCGGCGGGCTTGAAGCTGAAGACCTCGCGCACGGCCTTGCGGATCCGATCTTCGGGCACCTTGGCCGTGCCCATCGAATCGACCCAGATGCTCACGGGCTCGGGGCATCCGATCGCGTAGGCGACCTGCAGCTCGCAGATGTCCGCGAGCCCCGAGGCGACGATGTTCTTCGCCACCCAGCGGCACATGTATGCCGCCGAGCGGTCGACCTTGGACGGATCCTTGCCCGAGAACGCGCCTCCGCCGTGCCTGCCCCACCCGCCGTAGGTGTCGACGATGATCTTCCTGCCGGTCAATCCAGAGTCCCCCTCGGGGCCCCCGATCACAAAACGGCCCGTCGGGTTGATGAAGAACTGCGTCGAGGAATCCATCATTTCCGGGGGAATGACCTTCTTGACGACGTACTCCACGAGGAACTCCCGAATGTCCGAATGCCTCACATTTTCCGTGTGCTGCGTCGAGATGACCACGTTTTCCACCCTCACGGGACGGTCGTTCTCGTAGCGGATGGACACCTGGGACTTCGCATCCGGGCGCAGCCACCCGACGACGCCGGCCTTCCGGAGCTTGGTGAGCTCCCGCCCGAGCCGGTGCGCGAACATGATGGCGGTCGGCATCATCTCCGGGGTCTCGTTGCACGCGTAGCCGAACATCAGGCCCTGGTCGCCCGCGCCCTGCTCGGCCGTGTTCTTCCCCTCCGCCGAGCGCGCATCCACCCCCTGCGCGATGTCGGGGGACTGGCGGGTGATGAGATTGTGGATGAATATCCGGTCGGCGTGGAAGACGTCGTCGTCGTGCACATAGCCGATTTCGCGCACGGCCGCCCGCACGATCTGCTCATAGTTCAGCCTCGCGCCCGTCGTGATTTCGCCGGCGATCACGACCTGGTTGGATTTCACCAGGGTCTCGCAGGCGACGCGGCTGAGGGGGTCCCCCTCCAGGCAGGCGTCGAGAACGCTGTCTGAAATGAGGTCGGCCACCTTGTCGGGATGGCCCTCGCCCACGGATTCGGAGGAAAAGACAAATGAGTCTGCCATAGGATTCGAGGGGCGATGCAACCCCGGCCAAATCCGGCTGGCAAGTCAAATATCAACATATCCCGATTTTGTGATACGTATTGTTCCCACCCGGCGCCGCGCTTGCCTTCGGCGGCCGGCGCCCCAGTCTGGGGCACGGTCCCATGCCGGCCCAAAAAATCATCGATCCGCGCGCGATACAGAATCTCCGGGACCTGGCTCCGAGCGACAACGACGCCTTCCTCAGGGAGGTGGTCGGCATGTTCCTTTCGGACACTCCGGAGCGGATCACCGAGCTGCAGGAGAGCGTCAGGTCCGCCGACGGGGTCCGGTTCACGCGCGCGGCCCACAGCATCAAGGGAAGCTCATCCAACCTCGGGGCGGACGCCCTGAGGCAGGCGGCCGAGCGCGCCGAGAACGACTCCGACACGAGGCCGGTCGCGCAGCTCGAGCCCCTGGTCGCGGAGATCCGCGCGGAATTCGCGCGCGCGCAGGCGGAATTGGAGCGGATTCTGGCCGCCGGACCGCAGGGGCAGTAGGGCTGCGCAGCTTGATCTTTATCCTGGGCCGATGAATGTCGGAATCGCTGCCATTCTTGGTTTATTTGGTACGTAAAGGTATATTAAGTAGTTGTGTAACTACGGGTGCGAATGCCCTGGTTCAATGTCGAAAAGGCTTACATTTCTCCTACACGGGCGATTCGGTGTAAGTAATTTTTGGTATTTTTAATAAAGTTTTTTTATAGTTGGCAGTAAGACCCTTACTGCCCCTATTCGCATCTGGTTCGGGTTCAGTTTCTCAAGTGGGCATGCTTAATGCTGCCCAACGAAGAAACTTATAAAACATGAATGCTCTCCGAGAAATTCGTCCGGTCTTTGTCATGGCAGCAGTCGTCGCAGGTTTGCTCGGGGCAGCCAAAGCCGGAGCCGTGCCTGTCGCCATCGACAACTTGGCCACTACGTACGGGAGCAGCGGCGACGCCCTCGAAAGCGCAAAGAATGCAACCAGCACCGATTATTCGCAGGGTTTCACCGTGCCGACCGGTGACTCCGGGTATATCGACGGCCTTACATTGGATCTGACTGTGAAAGCCACCAGTTACGGCGATAACGTCAATGCGGCCGGCGCCGATACCCTTTCGATTTACCTGTACTCCGCAAGCTCGTCAACGGGCGATCCCCTGGACACGACGCCGCTGGTCACTTTTGTCACCGGGCTTACCCAGCAGGATATTGAAACTGGTACGCTCTTAACCTACGGCTCGGCCGGTAGCGTTGATAGCGATTTTTACGCGTACACTGTGAATTTGGCAGGGATCTCGCAGTACCTCACCGCTGGCGACACTTACGCGATTCAGGTCGATGTGTCGTCCGGGAGTCAGTCGGTGGGCTGGGCGGAAAACAACGACCCGTTCAATTCGACTTACGAGCCTTGGCAGATCAATCCCAACCCAACCGACGAGGACCCCTACGGAGCAATGGAAATTCTTACGTCGATCGACCCGCCAGGCGTGCCCGATTCTGCCTCCACGATGCTCCTCTTGGGCGGAGCCCTTGCCGCGGTGGCCTTGATGAGGCGCAAGACTGCCCGGCTGAGGCCGGTTTCCCAGGGCTTGGCTTAAGGATCCTTGGTTTCGGCTGCGTCGCGGTCGGATACAATCTCCAAGCGATAGGCTAGCGGTACAGGGCGGTCGTCGGGGTGGCGGTCAGGACGTTGTACTGGCGCATCGCCAGCCGCCACCACTCGGCCAGGGCGCCCGACGGGCAGCTCCACAGTTCGCGGTGCAGCCAGATCATCGACTCCGC
>JBEKAO010000086.1:0-7544 GCA_050015855.1 Opitutaceae bacterium
GATCGGGAGAGCCCTTTGGGCTACGACGCGGTTTTCCGAATCGGAAAACAAAAAACCGCCCGGACGAATCCGGGCGGTCGCGCTCTAGTGAGGATCGAAGCCGATCCCGGCTCAAGGCGAAACTACATCGCAGGAGCCGGTGCAGCCGCCCCTCGGGTGGCCTTCCATTCCGACTTGACCGGGTCTCCGCCGTCCGGATTGGGGCGTTCCATGGTGCCCGTGATCGTGTCGCCATCGAGCTTGCCCGAGAACGTCATCTTGAATGTGTTGTCGCCGAACGTGCGCGTGACGGTGAATGAAATCATGTCATCCTTGAATGTCGCGTCGCCGATCGGGGTGTCGCCGTTGCGGCCGCTGACACTTCCTGTCAGCATGCCGTCCTTCAATGCGAGCGTCAGTGTGGTGGGCCGGCCCGGACCGCCGCCGCGGCCTGGTGTCGAATACGTCCATGTTCCGGTCGGATCCGCGGCCAAAGCGGCCACGGTGAGGCAAACGGCGCCAAGGGCCGCGCCAAGCGTACGTAGGGATTTGATCTTCATGATGACTAGTATTGGGTTACTGTGTGGAGTTGCACAAGGGTTTGACTAGACGCGCAAAGTCTGGCCGCCATTTCCTAATGGGCCAGATTAATCTTGCACCGCCAGGGGTTTCGCGGCGCCCGGCCGGCGAGAATTGCCCCGAAAGAATCCGGACGACAATGCCGCGCTCCCTGCTACATTGACGGCATGAGAATGAGCGAGCCCATGATGTACGCGCGGTTCCTCGCGGGAGACCGGGCCTTCGATGGGCGCTTCTTCACGGGCGTGCGCACGACCGGAATCTACTGCCTTCCCTCGTGCAAGGCCCGCAAGCCCAAGTTTCAGAATGTCAGGTTCTTCCCGACCTGCGAGGCCGCGCGCGCGGAGGGATTCCGGCCGTGCCGCAAGTGCCATCCGGACGACTTTGCGCGCGGGGCCGATCCCGTGTTGGAATCCGTGGAGACCCTGGTCGGCGAGGTGCGCGCCGCGCCGGGCAATTTCCCCGACGTTCGGGCCGTCGTCCGCCGCTCGGGCTTTGGCAGCACCCGGGTCTTTGAGCTTTTCCGCCAGCATTTTCACACAACGCCGGCGGATCTGCTTCTCCGGAGCCGAATCGATTTCGCCAAAAGGCAATTGATCGATTCGGACGACCGCCTGTTGGCGATAGCGGGCGATGCCGGTTTCGAGTCGCTTTCGGTGTTCCACGCGCATTTCCGGGCCATGACCGGACTCACCCCCGCCGCTTACCGCGGGATTCGGGCGCAGCGGAAATTCCTGCTGGCCCTGCCGGAGGGCTACCCTCTTGCGTACCTTCGGCGGACCCTTGGCCGCGATCCCCATGGGATCACCGAGAGGTTCTCGGGCAATACGTACGAAGCGGCGGTGCGGCTCGATGGAACACCGGCCCTGTTGACTTTGGAGCTCTCCGACCGCCAGGTCTGCGTTCAAGTCGACGTGGCCCAGGGGAGCACCGTGTCCCGCCCGAGCCCGCCCAAATCGCCGGAAGGCGATGGGGAGGGCATCCGGGCCCCGGCGGTCGCAGCCCACGAGATTGTCACGGGCATTCTCGGCCTGGACCAGGACGCCCTTGCCTTCGCGCGCCTGGCGAAACGGCTCGGGCTTTCCCGCCTGGTCGCGGGACGGCCGGGACTCCGGATCAGCCAGACTCATTCGGTCTACGACGGACTTCTCTGGTCCATCCTGGGCCAGCAGATAAATTTTCAATTCGCATGCCTGTTGAAGCGCCGGCTCACCGAAAAGACCGGCCGGCCCCTCGGGTTGAATCGCCCCGGCCAGGCCGGGGACCTGTTCGCGCCTCCGCAGCCCGCCGATGTCGCCAAGCTGTCGCCGGAGGACCTCCTGCCCCTGCAGCTATCCCGGCAAAAGGCCGGGTACCTCATCGGAGTCTCCCGCCTTGCGGCACAGGGTGAGCTGGACTTGCACAAACTCCGCCTGCAGTCGGCAACCCGGGCCGAGCGCACGCTTCTCGCGGTGCCCGGATTGGGCCCCTGGTCCGTCAATTACCTCATGATGCGCTCGCTGGGCTTTGCCGACTGTGTCCCCCTCGGGGACACCGGGGTCACGAGCGGCCTTCAGGCCCTGTTGCGCCTGGAGGAACGCCCCGACGTGGACGCCACCCGGCGCCTCATGGCTGTCTTCTCGCCCTACAGGAGCTTCGCAACCGCCCATCTATGGCAATTTGGGAAACCCGCCCCATGAAAAACCCCGAAACAGTCTATTTCTCGACTTTTGAAACGCCCGTCGGCCAGTTTTCCGTGGCCGTCGACCCCTCCGGCGCCGTCGTCGCGACCGCCTTCGGCGACGGGCAACGGCTGACCCGGCCGGAGGCCGGCGAGCACGGCATTCGCGATGAGGCGAAGACAGCCCGGGCGCGGGCGCAAATCACCGATTATTTCCGCTCACCCGGAAAGGCCTTCTCGCTGGAGCTCGCCCCCAGGGGAACCGATTATCAGAAGCGGGTCTGGGCGGCGCTCCGCGAAATCCCCACCGGCCAGACGCGCAGCTATGGCGACATCGCCCGGGAGCTCCACAGCTCGCCCCGGGCAGTCGGCCAGGCCAACGGCGCGAATCCGATTTGCCTCATCATACCCTGCCACCGGGTGATTGCCGCGGACGGCTCGCTGGGCGGATTTGGGTTTGGCCTGCCGATGAAGCGCCGACTGCTGGAGCACGAGGGCGCATTAAGCCCCTGACCCGGCCGCTCGATGGATCGCCTGCACGAAGGCTTTTAACTTCGAATGGTCCTTCACGCCCGGAGCCGCCTCCACGCGGCTGTTTACGTCGACAAAGCGGGCGCCGGACTCGGCCAGCGCCGGCCCGATGTTTTCCGGGCCTAGGCCACCCGCGAGTATCCATGTCTTCGAAGGGTGTGACTGCCGGATGAGTGCGAAGCTTTTCCAGTCGCCGGTCCGGCCCGAGCCGCCGAAGACTTCCGGGCTGAACGTGTCCATGAGAAAGGTCCCGGCCAGGGGCAGCAGGGACTCCGGCAGCGCCAGCCCGGGCGGCAGCCGCGGAGCCAGCCACAGCCGGCCGGCACCCACCGCCTGCGACCATTCCTCCACCATCGATGACGGAAGGTCGCTGCGAAAATGAATCTGGTACCGGTCAAAGCCGGCTTCGATCATCGCCTTGAGCGCGGCCTTGTCCGGCTCGACGGAAACAGCCACTTTTTTCCTTTCGGGAAGCCGCGGCGCCATCGCATTGTACTGATCCAGTGAAATCCTCCTCGGCGATCCCGGATGGAAATTGAATCCCAGGTAATCCGCCCCGCAACGGTCCGCGAATTCGGCGTCGCCGAGCGATGTCAGGCCGCAGACTTTGAATCGAATCCCGTCGATCATTGGCCGAACCCCCGGTCAGAATGAGTTGACGCTCGCAATGACGTGATCGACCTGCGCATCCGTCAGCTCCGGAAAGATCGGCAGGCTGACGCAGGTTGCGCAAACCTCCTCCGAATTCGGAAATGAGCCGGGGCCGAGGCCCAGGCCCGAGTAGCATTTTTGCAAATGGAGCGGCACCGGATAGATAAGGTCCGTGCCGACCTCGCATTTGGCAAGATGCTCGCGGAGGGCATCCCGGCGGGGATGGCAGACCGTGAACTGATGGAACACGCTTTGCCCGTAATCCCGGACTGCCGGGAGCCGAAGATCCGTTTTTTTCAACCCGGCAAGGTAGCGGCCGGCTATCGCCCGCCGGCGCTCCGTCCATGCCGGCAGGTGGGGAAGCTTGACGTTCAATGCGGCCGCCTGGAACCCGTCCATCCGGAAATTCCCGCCCACGATGTCATGATAATACCGGCGATCCGAACCATGGACCCGGATGTGCCGCGCCCGGGTCTGGATCTCCTCCCGCCTGGAGACAAAGGCCCCCGCTTCGCCGCATGCGGCGATATTCTTGGTCGGATAAAAGCTGAATGTGCCGCAATCGCCGACAAGGCCGACGGGCTTCCCGCGGTAACGGGCGGCGGCAGCCTGCGCGCAGTCCTCGATGACAAACAGATTGTGGCGCTTTGCGATCGCCATGATTTCGTCCATCGGGGCGGGCTGGCCAAATAAATGGACGACGACGATTCCCTTCGTCCTCGGGCCGACGGCGGCTTCGACCCGGGCGGGATCGAGGTTGAACGTGCCTTTCTCGATGTCGGCGAAAACCGGCTTCGCCCCGGTGTAGGTGATGCCCCAGGCCGACGCGATGAACGTGAATGGCGTCGTGATCACCTCGTCGCCGGGCCCGAAGCCCGCGACCATGCAAGCGACGTGGACCGCCGCCGAGCCGCTGTTCAATCCGAGGATCCGCGGATAACCGAGGGCGGCGCCGAAATTGCGCTCGAAATCCTCGACGTCGCGCCCGAGGCAGAAGCGGTTTGCGTCGTAGGTCGCCGCAATCGCCTCGAGGATGGGTCCCCGCAGGGCGCGGTGTTGAAGGGAAAGGTCGAGAAATGGGACTTTCACTTGAATAGCCTATTGAAGGCCGATCTTCCTGACCAGAGCATCCACGAGGCCGTCGAGGCCGGGCTTCTCGGCCTCGAAATCCACGGCAAGGCCTCGTTTCCGCATCGTGGCGCTTGTCTGGGGGCCGATGCTGCCCGCAAGGGGGCGCTTGGCTCCGGGACCGAGCGCGAGCTCCGCCGCCTGGTCCGCGAAGAAATCTACCGATGAGGAACTCGCAAACAGGATAGCGTCAGCCCCGCGCCCGCGAAAATCCGCCGCGGCCCCGGTTCCGGCCAGATCGACCTTCTCGGTCTTGTAGACTTGAAGGCAGTCCACGATCGCCCGGGCTTCCTGCAGCTTCCCGACCAGCGTGTCCCGGTTGAGATTCCCGGTGATCACGAGAACCTTCGCGTTGTCCAGGCTGTCCGTCGCGATCAGCGCGTCGGCCAGCGCCTCCGCCGTCGCCCTTTCCGGCTGGCATTCGACGCGCAGGTGCAGCTCCGAGGTCAGCATGCGGCCCGTCCCTTCGCCCACGCACGCGATGCGGATGAAGCCCAGCGATCGGATGTCGTCGAAGAGCCGGAAAAACTCCTCGAAGAAAAAATGGACCCCGTTTGCGCTCGTGAAGACAAGCCAGTCGTAGCTGGCGAATTCCAGCATCACGTCGGCCAGGTTCTCCTTCGAAATCTCCCGGGTGACCCGAACGACCGGCAGCTCGAGCACTTCCGCCCCGAGTTCCCCAAGGCGTTCGGACAGAACCGACGCCTGCTCCCGGCTGCGGGTGACGGCGATCCGGCGGCCGGACAGGGGTGTCTTTGCGGCGGGGGGCATGGTAAGGGAATCAGGGGGCTGGACCGCCGGGCTTCAACCCCAGTTCGCTCAGGACGCGCGCCGCGGCGGCTTCGGGCCGCTCATAGTCCGCGGGGCCGAGCGCCAGGGTCCGGATTCCCGTCTCCTCGTGAAAGAAATAAAGCGTGGAAGCGCACGCATGCGCGCCGAACGCGGTATGGCAGCCGCCGCCGAGCGCCGACTGCAACGCGCGCTCGACCGAGACCGCGCGCGCGGTCTCTGCGTCAAACAGGTTCGAAAATTTCGCCGCATCGTCCGCCCGGGATTGGATCGCGATCGCCGCCTGCCCGACCGCCGGCACCATCCGGGTGAATTCGAGCGGCCTGAATTCCAACCCCTCCCACGCGCTTATGCCCAGTCGCGCCATCCCGGCCGCCGCGAGCACGGTCGCATCCGCGAGCCCCTTCGCGATCTTCCTCAGGCGCGTGTCGACGTTTCCGCGGATCCCAACGAACCCGACCCCGGGGAATTGCAGCGCCAATTGCATCCGCCGGCGCGGGCTGTCGGTCGCGACAAGCTTCGGCCCGGCCAGTCCGGCGCGAATGACGAGGACGTCGCGCGGATCGGCCCGCGGAAGGTAGCCCGCGATCACGAGGCCCGCCGCGATCTCCCCCGGCAGGTCCTTCGTGCTGTGCACGGCGAGGTCCGCCTCGCCGCGCAGCAGGCTCTGCTCGAGTTCCCCCGTGAAAAGCCCCTTGCCTCCCTTCTGCTCAAGCGACCAGTCCGTCCGCCGGTCGCCTGTCGTCACGATGCGCAAAAGCTCGGTTTCGACCCCCAGGGTTGCGCGCAAATGCGCGGCCACCAGCTCGCTCTGAGCCAGGGCGAGGGGGCTTTTCCGGGTGGCGACAACCAGCTTCTTCACGATGGGAGATTGCGACAACGGCTGGACATCACAAGACGCGGGATGCGCCGGCGAGCCCGCGACCGATCAGCGCTTTAGGGCCAGCCGGCCGGTTCGCGCGAGCTCGATGATGCCGAAGGGCCCGATCAATCCGAGAAAAGCGTTCACCTTGTCCTCGTCGCCCGTGGCCTCGATCATAAGGCTGTCCGTGGCCACGTTGACGACCTTGGCCCGGAAGATGTCCTTGATCTGGAGGATTTCCGGGCGGGTTTTCGAGTCGGCCTTCACCTTGACGAGGACCAGCTCGCGCGCGACGGCCGGCAGGTCCTTGAAATCCATGACCTCCACCACGTTGACCAACTTCCTCAATTGCTTCGTGCACAGGTCCAGGGCGCTGTCATCTCCGCGAAGGGCGATCGTGATCCGGGAAAGCGACGCTTCGTGCGTGGGGGCCACATTGAGTGAATCGATGTTGAAGCCCCGGCCGGAAATCATCCCGGCGACGCGCGCAAGCACGCCAAACTTGTTTTCGACGAGGACGGAGATCGTGTGGCGGTGGGTGTGCATTGTGATTGCGCTGGTTTCCAGCGCCTTATGCCAGTTCCGCGGAAGCTGACAAGCCTGCGGCAAAAAGGGAAGAACAAACGGGAAGGCAGGCTCGCAACGCCTCTTTCAGGGCCCTCCCTGTCAAAACGTATCACCACCCCCGGAGACTTCTGCTTGCCATCCATCCGCCGGTTGGCTTCTAAATTCACCCTTTCGTCTTATCACTTTCCTCTCTAATTCTGACAATCAAGCAACCCAACAACAACCCAAAGGAAAACAGCGTATGGCCATCATTGATTTCGGCGGCGTAAAGGAAGAAGTCGTAACCCGGGAAGAGTTCCCGATCGAAAAAGCCCGCTCGGTGCTGAAAAAAGAGGTCATCGCGGTGATCGGGTACGGGGTCCAGGGTCCCGCCCAGTCCTTGAACATGAAGGACAATGGCTTCAATGTCATCATCGGCCAGTCCAGGAAGTTCGAGCGCGACTGGAACCGGGCCGTCAGCGACGGCTGGGTCCCCGGCAAGACCCTTTTTGACATGGAGGAGGCGGCCGAACGCGGGACCATCATCCAGATGCTCGTTTCAGACGCCGCGCAGCGCGCAATCTGGCCGTCGATCAAGAAATGCCTGAAGCCCGGCAAGGCGCTCTATTTCTCCCACGGCTTTTCGATCGCCTACCGGAAGCAGACGGGGGTCGTCCCGCCGAAGAACGTCGATGTGATCATGGTCGCCCCGAAGGGCTCGGGCACCTCGGTGCGCCGCAACTTTCTCTCCGGGGCGGGAATCAATTCCAGCTTTGCCGTCGAGCAGGATTACACGGGCAGGGCCCGGGAGCGCTGCAT
>JBEKAO010000087.1:0-7402 GCA_050015855.1 Opitutaceae bacterium
ACACCTGGCGCATCGTTCCTCCGAGGCAGTGGTCCCTGACAGCGCGCTTTAGCTTCTAAGGAAAGCGCCCCCCCCGGTTCTCTCCAGCCGATCAGTGCTGGAGGGAATCCCGAGCGACGGCGGCCGCAGAAACCTGCGGCCGCCGTTTTTGCGTTCGGGACTCAACCAGGACACGCCTCGCAGCATGCTGCGAGGCTGCCTCGTAGGCGGTCAGGACGCCGCCCAGGAAAAAAACGACCTCAGACCTCCAGAATTGAAATCCTTTGGAGATTTCAATTCTGGAGGTCTGAGGTCGTTTTTGGAGGTCTTTATCGTTGCCGGCCTTCACCCGGGCTGCGATCGTCTTCCCAATAACCCTGGCGCGCCACAAGGCGTGCGCCCCCCCTTAGAACATGGATTCCTCCTCAATTCCCGTCCGGCTTTGTTCCTCGTCCACAACCACCCGTTCGGGGGCGGCGCCATTCCTTGTTCTCCTGATGGCGTCCTGCTTGGCGGCTGGGCGGCTCGCGGCGCAGGCCGGAGGCACCCCGGCTCCCGCTGCAGCCGATGATGCCAGCCGGGACGCGGCCGGCCTGGCGGCATACGACAAGGAGGCGGCCGCGGCGAAGGAGCGGGGCGTGAGCCGGCTTTCCGTCACAACGGGGCTGCCCCCGGCACTCTGGGAATTCGACTCGCCCGGCGATCCGTATCCGGCCTGGTATGTGGCCCAGGCGAGCGTACTGAAGATATTCACGCCGGCGGAATTGCGGCCATTTGTGGACATGGCGTGGGCGAACCGCACCGCGCACCTGGTCGAGGAGCGTTGCAGAATCCTCCGCAAGTACGGGCTCAAGGGCTCGTGGAATTCCGATGAACCGCAGGAGCTGCCGGAGGCCTTCTTCCGGGCGTACCCGCAACTGCGGGGCCCGAGGGTCGACCACCCGACCCGGGCCCGCGTCCCACGGTTTGCGCCCTGCGTGGACGAGCCTGAAACGCTCCGGCTTTACCGGGACGCGCTCAAGGCCATGTGGTCGAGCTGCCCCGAAATCGACACCTTCTCGTTCCTGACGTCCGATTCGGGCGCGGGATTCGACTGGGTGCCCAGCCTCTACGCGGGAATGAACGGAAACAGCAAATGGAAGGACCGGCCGATCGAGCAGCGCGTCGCCGGATTCATGAAGAACTTTCAGGTCGCGGCCGATGAATTCAAAATCAAGGTCTCCGTGAGCATCAACCCGATCGGGCCGCGGCAATGGATGACGCCGACCTTCTCGGAGGAGGATATTCAAGCCATCGTAAAACTGCTGCCTCCCGGCATGGCCGTTGCCGGGCGCGAGGGTCCGGATGGCCGGCCTTTCGCAGGCGGACGCGGAGGGGGCGGGGCGGCGGGCGGCGGAGCGATTTTCTATCCGGTCGTCGGGCTGCCGGCCGCTCCCGCGGGATTCGGCGGCGCCGGCCGCACCGGAGGCCGGCGCGGACGGGGCGAGGGCGGCGCGTCCAATCAGGTCGAGCGAATCACCGCGCAGCGCAACGCGGCGGTGCGGGAGGTCGGCGAGCAATCGGCCGACGACTACATGGCAATGTGGGATTCGATCGGAGACGCCCAGACCCGTCTCAGCGCCCTTGATTTTGGCGCAATGCTGCGCTTCGGAACCGTCCTCACCCGTTGGATCAACCGCCCCATGGTGCCGTTCCCCGAGAGATTATTGCCGCCTGAGAAGGATTACTATCGAAAATTCCTCTTCCAGGCCCGAAGCGAAAAACAGGCCGACGATCTCGTCGATATCCAGGGGATGCTGATGTACAAGGGCTGGGGCGCCAAGATGCTGTTTCAGCGAGTCATCGAGACGACCGTGCCCGATATCCGCAGCGCGCAAGGCGCGGCGCTGCGGATAGCCGGCAAGGCCGCGGATGCCGGGCAGCGCCACGAGTGGGAATTGCATGCGAAGCGATTCGAAGCCGTCATCTGCCTGCTGACCACCGCCGACGACATGGTCGCGTACCAGGCCTACCTGGACCGCGTGCGCGAATTGGGCCTCAAGCCCGAATTCGACCCGCCGCTCGGGACGCAGTCCAGCTGGGAGCGATCCGACATGCTGGAAATCGCGCGCAAGGAAATCGACAATACCGTCCACCTGATGCAGCTGATCAAGGAGAGCGACGAGCCCATCATCGACATGGCGCCCACGCCGGGGGAGGAGTACGTCATGCGCCTGGGCCCGGATCTCGTCAGCCAGCTCCAGCGCAAGATCGACACGATGAATGCGCACTGGAACGACTACGACCGGATCTTCACCGTGCCGAATCCTTGACTGCGGGAGGGGCCTCCTGATTTCGTCCAGCCGGAGGGCTCATGAGCCGATTCGCGCATTCCTTCGCCAAAATCACGGTGGCCCTGCTGGCCGCGGTTGCGGCGGCATCCGGCCCCGCCTTCCTCCGCGCCGCGGCGCCTGAAAGGCTCGACGACGGCTTCGTGGCCGCACAGGGGGATGGCTGGCTCAAGCTTACCGTCTGCGCCGACGACATCATCCGCGTAGCTTATGCGCGCGACCGGGCGTTTTTCGACCGGCCGAGCCTCATGGTGGAGCGCAGGGCGGTCGCGCCCGCGGCATGGACCCTCTCAAGCGACGAAGGGACCGCGACCTTGCGAACGCGGAGGCTGCAGGCGCGCGCCGATCTCGCGAGCGGCGCCGTGACTTTTCTCGATGCGGATGGCCGGACCATCCTCGCCGAGCGCCGGGGCGGGCGCACGGTCGAACCGGCCGAGGTGCAGGGAGTGCGGACATTCCACGTCCGGCAGGAATGGGAGCCCAGCGCCGATGAATCGCTTTATGGCCTGGGTCAGCAGCAGCTCGGGGCGATCGACATCAAGGGGCTCGACCTCGAACTCTGGCAGCGGAACACGACGGTCGTCGTGCCCTTCCTCGTCTCGAGCCGCGGCTATGGAATCCTGTGGGACAATTGTTCGTACTCGCGCTTCGGCGACGTGCGGCCGTTCGTGCCGATTCCCGCGGAGTTCGAGCGCGATGCAGCCGGCCGGCCGGGGGGGCTGACGCGGGGCCGGTTCATGGCCGCCAATCCCGCGCAATTGCTGGACGCGGGACCCGGCGAGGTCGCGCTTCCGAGGGCTCCGCGGAGGGGCGGCGAACCGGCCATGTGGCGCTGGACGGGCGCGATCGTGCCGCCGGTGACGGGCGACTATCAGCTGCGGACGTATTCGAACGGCAGCATAAAGGTCTGGCTGGACGGACGGCTTGTTATCAACCACTGGAGGCAGCAATGGCTGGCCGAATACGACCAGGTGAGGGCGCCCTTGGACGGCGGCCGGGCCCATTCGCTGAAGATCGAGGCGGGCGGCGAGCAGGCGAACACGCTTCAGCTGCGCTGGAAGACGCCTTCGATTTCCGGGGCACCGACCGCGCTTTGGTCCGAGGTGGGCGACGGAATCGATTACACGTTCGTCTATGGACCGAAGATTGACCGCGTGATCGCCGGCTACCGGCAGCTGACCGGCCGCGCGACGCTCCTCCCGCGCTGGGCGTTCGGGCTATGGCAATCCCGCAACCGCTATGAAACTTCGCAGCAATCGATCGATGTCGTCGACGAATTCCGCCGCCGGGGGGTGCCGATGGACAACATTGTCCAGGACTGGATGTACTGGCCGGAGAACGCCTGGGGCTCGCATCGGTTCGACGCGGCGCGCTTCCCCGATCCCGATCTCTGGATCCGTGAGCTGCACGAGCGGCACGCCCATGTCATGATCTCGGTCTGGGGCAAGTTCTACTCCGGCGACTATCCCGGAGACGGGAACTTCAAGGCGATGCGGGCCGGCGGATTCCTGTACCAGCCGACGCTGGTCGAGGGCACCCGCGATTGGGTCGGCGCCCATGGCGGCTACAACTACGCATTTTACGACGCATTCAATCCGGCCGCCCGCCGGCTGTTTTGGAGCCAGGTCGATTCGGCGCTCTTCCAACGGGGAATCGACGCCTGGTGGATGGATGCGACCGAGCCCGATCTCGTGCAGCCGTCGCCGCCGACCGTTGAGAAGCAGGAGCGCTTCATGGACGGGACGGCGCTCGGGCCCGCCTCGCGCGTCCTGAACGCCTATGCGCTGGAAAACAGCCGCGGCGTCTACGAGGGCCAGCGCTCCGCAGCCCCCGACCAGCGGGTGTTCATCCTGACGCGCTCCGGATTCGCCGGCATCCAGCGCTACGCCACGGCCACATGGTCCGGCGACGTCACCTCCACCTTCACCGCGCTCGCCAAGCAGGTCACGGCAGGCCTCGGATACAGCGTTTCCGGCGTGCCATACTGGACCTCCGACAGCGGCGGCTACACCATGCAGGCGAGGTTCGCGGTGAAGGAGCAGAAGCCGGAGGACGCCGAGGAGTGGCGCGAACTGAATGCGCGCTGGTTCGAGTTCGCCGCCTTCTGCCCGATAACGCGCATTCATGGCGAGGTCCGTCCGCGCGAACCGTGGACGTTCGGCGGCGATTCGCACCCGGCGTACAAGGCGATCGTGAAATTCGACCGGCTCCGCTATCGGCTCCTTCCCTACATCTATTCGCTGGCCGGCGCGGTCACGCAGGATGGGGACACGATCATGCGTCCGCTGGTCATGGATTTTCCGGCCGATTCGATCGCCCGTGCGCTCGGCGACGAATACCTCTTCGGACCGGCGCTGCTCGTGGCTCCCGTGACCAGCTACCAGGCGCGGAGCCGGCCGGTGTACCTGCCGGAGACTGCGGGCGGATGGTTCGAGTTTTGGACCGGCGCGGCCGCGGCCGGCGGCCGCTCGGTGGCCGCGCCCGCGCCGTACGACGCGATTCCGATCTACGCCCGGGCCGGCGCGATCCTGCCCTTCGGGCCGGAGCTTCAGTATGCGGCGGAAAAGGCGGCCGACCCGGTCACGCTCTATGTCTATGGGGGCTCGGAGGGGTCGTTCAGCCTGTACGAGGACGATGGCGCAAGCTACGGCTATGAGCGCGGCGAATTCTCGCGGATCGCGCTGCATTGGGATGACGCGGCGCGGACGCTGACGATCGGGAAGCGCTCCGGAGGATACCCGGGCATGCGCCCGGAGCGGACCTTTGAAATCGTGCTGGTAAGGCCCGACAAGCCGGTGGGCTTCTCCTTTGCGCCGCAATCCGACCGGACGGTGCGTTACAACGGCGAGGCGACAGCCGTTTCGTTTCGATGAATCGGCGCCGCCCTGGCGGCGTTGCGCCCGTTCCAGTCAGCAATCGGGGCGGGAATCAGCTGGCGGGCATCGCCTTGGCGGCATCGGGGGCCGCCCTGCGACGGCCGGGTCCGCGCGGGCCCGAGGGGTCCGGCGGCAGGGTGTAGTGGGCGGGAGTCGGCTCGGGATGGCTGGGGTCGAACTCGCCGAAGTCATCCACGATGTACCTCGCCAGCGGCAGGTTGTCCCGTTTGATGCCCTCGACGACGCACTTGGCCTGCATATAGCTCCCATACTCAACGTGATGAGTGTGATCCCCGAATTGCTTTCCCGCGTCGGGTCCGAGTGCCGCATTCAGCTCCATCCCCATTTCGTTGAGATTGATCGAAGGGACCCCGAGCTCCTTGGCGGTGGCCATAGCCGCGTCGGCATAGGCGGACAGGCTGCCGGGATGCGCCACTTCGCCGCTGCGCGCCGAAGGGGAGAGGATAACGGGATGGGCGCCCCGTTTCTGCGCGTCGGCGACAAACCGCCTCAGGAGCTCCCGATAGGTCGTATTCGCCGGAGCATAGGTTTCCGAGAAATCCTGGTTGGGATACATGTTTTGAGGTCCGCTGGATTTGGAGTCATTTGTTCCAAACTCGATCAGGACATAGTCGCCCGGCTTGATCGAATCCAGGACCTTGTCCCAGCGCCGTTCCTTCAGGAAACCCTTCAGCGTCTCGCCGGACTCTGCGTGGTTGGCGATCGCGACCTCTGGCTTGAACCAACGGGTGAACATCTGGCCCCAACTGCCGCCCGGGGCGCCCGGCTGATCGACCACCGTGGAGTCTCCAAGCACAAACACGGTGATTGCGTCGTCCACCTTTTGGATCTCGAGGGCGGCCACTGCGGGGTGGGCGTCGCCGAATGTGATCGTCAGTTTATTGTCCCAACTGCGGGAGATGGCCTTGTTGGCGGCCTTGTCCCATTCGCGACTGTCCAGGTCGACCATGCCGCCCGTGGATATCTTTGGCGTGCGGACATTGACCGTGAATACCCGGGTTTCGAACTGGCCCGCTCCGGTGTGGAGGTGCTCGACCATCAGGCGCCGCACTTCCGCCTTGACCGTGGTGGTTGCGTCAGACTTTGGGTCGCCCAGGGTGACGGTGACCCGGTAGTTGCCTTCAGGCGCGGTGATTGAAAATGCGAAGGGCTTGGAGGATGTGACCGCGCCGCAATGGAGGGGATCGCTGTCCTCTCCCGCCACGGCAGTCACTGCCGAGCCGGTTTCAAAGCCATAGCCGGTTTCCTCGGAGTACATGGCGTCGGGCGCGACCAAAGTATAGCCTGGGGCGGCCTTTTCGGCTCCGAACTGGAACCGGTACGAACCGGCGGACGGAGGAAGCGCAGGCGCGGAGGCCGGGGCGGCTTCCTGGCTGAACAGCAGGCTGCTGGCAGCGAAGACATAGAAGAAAGCAAGGATCGGTGATTTCATGCGTCAAAAAGGGATTAATCAGGGCAATGGCTCCGCTGAAAGACGAAACGGATGGGGATTTGTTGCATTCCCCCGATGGAAGGCGTTCTCCTTATTGTCAACAGCCCATGGACAGCGACCTCTCCGTTCACGACCGCCTGGTGCTCTATCTGAAGGCGGCCGGAGTCAGCTTCCGGCAGCTCCATCATGAGCCTACACCCACGTCCGCGGACGCCGCCCGCGTCCGCGGCGAACCCATCGGGAGCGGGGCCAAGGCACTCTTGCTAAAAACCGACGATCGCTACCAGCTCTTCGTCCTGCCGGGCGACCGGAGACTGGATTCGGCATCCGTCAAGAAACAGCTCGGCGTCGGCAGATTGCGATTCGCCTCGAGAGAGGAACTGTTCGCCCTGACGGGCCTGGTTTCCGGCGCCGTGCCGCCTTTTGGGCAGCCCATTCTGCCGTATGAACTCACGGCGGATGTTACGATCGGCCAGCTCCACCCAACCGTGGCATTCAACGCCGGCAGCCTCACCGACTCGATCATAATGTCCGCGGCTGACTGGGATCGCGTGGCAAAGCCCGCCAGGCTCCCGATCATCGAGCAGGGTCCAAGAACACCTCTGGCCTCCAGTATTGAATGAAATTCAATACTGGAGGCCAGAGGTGAATGGCGCTAAGTTAAGGCTGGAGATCGTTGGGAAGTGAGGGCAGCGTTTTCGAAACGGAGTTTTGTAAGTAATTAATTAGTAGCATATTATTGGCATGAGTCTTGCTGTCATAAG
>JBEKAO010000088.1:0-7354 GCA_050015855.1 Opitutaceae bacterium
CCGACCCGAAGCGGCTGCGCCAACCCCTTTAACCAAATAAATCCATGTTCAAACAAAACATCTGGAAGCTGCTGCTCAGCGTCGCGATAGCGGGGTGGGCGGTATCCCAGCTCCTGCCGATCCGGGACATACCGTTTCCGACATACGCGAAGGAGCACGCCACGGCAAAGACGGAGGAGTTCTCGAAGCTGTTGGACGAGGCTGCGGCGCGCGAAAAGTCGGGCCAGGCCTCCAGCGTCTTTGTCGGGCTCAGGCAGATCGCCACCGAGCGAAAGCTGGACCTGACGCAGTACTTCCCGAACATCTGGATCGAGAGCTCGCTGCACAATGTCGCCCGGCGCAACGACATCCTGATGAACGAGCTGCTGAGGCGCTCCAAGGGCCGGCTCCAGCTCGGACTGGACCTGCATGGCGGCGTCGCGGTGACCCTGGAAGTCGATCCCAAGGTGACGGCGCGCGATCCCGCCGATGTGAAAGAGAAGCTTGCGAAGGCGGTCGAGATCATCAGCACCCGGGTGAATGCCTTCGGCGTCGGCGAGCCCATCATCCGACCCGTCGGCGACAACCGGATCGAGGTCGAGCTGCCCGGCATCAGCACTAAGGACAACCCCGAGATCGTCGACAACGTGAAGGCGCCTGCCCGGCTGGAATTCCGGGAGGTCCATCCGACCCTGACGCCGAACACGGTGCCCGCCGGCCAGATTCCCCCGGGTTACGAAGCCATGACGCTCGAAGAACAGCGCGGCGACCAGGACGTGACGGAGGAGCTTTTCATCAAGCGGATACCCGACGCGACCGGCGAGATCATCGCGAAGGCGTACGCGCACTCGGATCAGTACGGAAAGCCGGAGATTTTGATGCAGTTTACGAGCGACGGGCGGAAGGCTTTCGCGGCGATGACGAAGAGCATCGCCGACGAGGGCCGCCGGGTCGGGCACGAGGGGCGCCTGGCCATCGTCCTCGACGGCAAGCTCTATGAGGCGCCAGTGGTCCACGACGAGATCGACAACGATTCCGCCGTGATCGAGGGGCGCTTCACGGACCGCGAGGCGATGGACATGGCGAACGTGCTCAACAATCCGCTCGACCTGCCGCTCATCGTCAAGGAGCAGAACGAGGTCGGGCCCTCGCTCGCGGCCGACGCGGTCTCAAGCGGCGTGCGTGCCTCCATCATCGGAACGGCGGCCGTCGCCGCGTTCATGATCACCTTCTACACGACCGGCGGGCTCGTGGCGGTCGGCACCCTGGCGGTCAACCTCCTGATCATCCTCGGCGTCATGGCGAGCTTCGGGGCGACGATGACCCTGCCCGGCCTGGCCGGCATCGTGCTCACGATCGGAATGGCGGTCGACGCGAACATCCTCATTTTCGAGCGAATGCGCGAGGAGATCGCCGCCGGGAAGTCGCTGGCGACCTCCAACCAGAGCGGCTACCGGAAGGCGCTGATGACGATCATCGACGCGCACGTCGTGCAATTGATCATCTGCACGATCATGATTTCCCGCGGGGCGGGACCGATCAAGGGCTTCGGCGTCACCCTGGCGATCGGCGTCCTTTCAACCATGTTCTCGGTGCTCGTCACCGCCCACCTCATCATGGAGGAGATCATCGGGGCCGGCTGGGTGAAGAAGATCAAGATGCGGCACATCCTGAAGAACATCCACGTCGATTTCATCAGGTACGGCAAGGCCGCCTTCATGGGATCGTGGCTGGTGGTCCTGATCGGCGTCGGGGTCGTCATCTACAAGGGGAGCAGCATCTACGGAATCGACTTCTCCGGCGGCGATGTCGTGAGCATGCAGTACAGCCAGCGCCTGGAATTTTCCGACCTCAGGCAGGTGGCCTCGGCCAACAAGGTCGGCGAAATCAACCCGACCTACGAAAACGCGATCGGGGGCGGGGGAAATCTGCTGAAGATCGAGACTCCCGAGGGCAAGTCCGGCGCACTGGTCGGCGCCCTCCAGAAGGCCTACCCCCAGGCGCACCTGTCGGTCATCGGGGAAAGCCACATCGGGGCGGCGATCGGCAAGGAGATCGAGCTCAACGCCCTCTTCGCGGTCGGCCTGTCCATGCTGACGATCCTGGTGTACATCGCGTTTCGATTTGAGTTCGGCTTCGGCGTCGGGGCCATGGTCTCGATCCTGCACGACATCCTGATGGTCATCGGCATCTTCGTCATCACCGGCCACCAGTTCTCGGCCCCGATGGTGGCCGCGATCCTGTGCATCGCAGGCTACTCGATCAACGAGACCGTCGTCGTCTTTGACCGGATCCGCGAGGAGTTGAAGATCAACCCGAACGGCTCGCTGCGAGACATCGTCAACAGCGCGATCAACAAGGTGTTCGCGCGGACGATCATGACCGCGACGACGACTTTTCTGGCCGCCCTGGCCCTGTACACGTTTGGCAGCGGCGTCCTGAAGGACATCTCATTCACGTTCCTCGTGGGCATCGTCACGAGCACCTTCTCGGCCATTTTCCAGGCCTCCCAGGTCTTCTACTACTGGCACAAGGGCGACCGGAAGCATGTCGAGGCGCACGCCGACGTCGCGCCGAAATACGAGTGGACCGGCTCGAGCAAGGCCTCCCGGTAGGAGGGTTGGCTTCCCGCATGGCCGGTTTCCCGGGAATCCGGCTTTTCAGGCGGGGGGCTCCGCCATCCCCGAGCCATTCGGACGAGCACCATGCGATGGATTTACACCCCTTTTCCGGCGGCTGACATCGAGGTGCTGAGCAAACGGGAAGGCGTCAGCCTCGTCCTTTCCGAGCTACTTCTGCGCGCCGGAATGGCGGAGGCGCCCCTCGCAGGGCCCTTTCTGAAGCCCGTGCTGGCGGGGCTTTCGGATCCATTCCTCGTGCCGAACGTGCCCGCCGCGGCTGCGAGAATCGAGCGGGCGATCAACGGGCACGAAAAGGTGGTCGTCCTCGGCGATTACGATGTGGACGGGGTGACCAGCACGGCGCTCATCGTCACCGTCCTTCGCCGCTTCGGACTCGAGCCGCGCTTTGTCGTTCCCCGGCGCGCGGAGGACGGCTACGGGCTGTCGCGGAGCGCGATCGACCGGGCGCTCGAGCAGGGCCGGCCGGACCTGTTCATCGCGCTCGACTGCGGGACCAATTCGCACGACGAGGTCGCCTACCTGCGGGGCATGGGAACCGACGTGATCGTCGTGGACCACCACCGCTCGAAGGAGCGGGCACTTGCAGAGGGCATCCTGATCAATCCCCACGTCCAGGCCGAGTCGGACGGCGCGGACGCGACCTGGCGGAACCTGTGCACGGCCGGCCTCGTGTTCAAGCTGATGCACGGGCTCCTCAAGCTCATGAGGCAGGCCAAACATCCGGTGGCCTTCAGCCTTCGCCTGAGCGACCACCTGGACCTGGTGGCGCTGGGGACGGTGGCCGACCTCGTGCCCCTGACCGGAGAAAACCGGATCCTGGCGCGGCACGGGCTCCGGATCATGGCGGACACGCGCCGTCCCGGTTTGCGGGCGCTCATGGAGGTCTGCGGATTGAAGCCGGACCAGGAGATCCAGCCCGTCGACATATCCTACCGCCTGGGCCCGCGCATCAACGCTTCGGGACGGCTGGCCGACGCAGCCCTCTCGGTCGAGCTCCTCGTCAGCGCGGAAAGCCGCTTTTGCTACGAAACGGCCCGGCAGCTCGACGTGTTCAACCGCGAGCGCCAGGAGATCGAACGGCAGATGACCGACGAAGCGGAGCGATGGGTCGAGTCGCGCTTCTCGGGCGACCAGGGGATCGTCCTGTTTGACGAAAAATGGCATCCTGGGGTCGTTGGAATCGTGGCCGGGAGGGTGACGCGAAAGTACAACCGCCCGTGCATCGTCCTGGGAAACGAGGGCGATCTGGCGAAGGGCTCGGGCAGGAGCATTGACGGAATCAATCTTGTCGAGGTGCTCTCCGGCTGCAGCGAGCACCTCCACAGCTGGGGCGGCCATCCGATGGCCGTTGGAGTTTCGCTCCCCAAGGACAAGGTGGATCTCTTCCGGGGGCAGTTTGCGGCCGCCGTCAGGGCCCACTCGGGCGGGGACATCGCCGAGCAGCGCCTCAACCTGTCCGCCTGGCTGCCGCTGGACCATATCAGGGATTGGCTCATGGACGAGCTCGATGCCTTGCACCCGTTCGGCCAGGGAAATCCCGAGCCGGTATTTGGGGTGCATGCCGTCCGCTTCCCGGAGCCTCCGGAGATTTTCAAGGAGCAGCATTTCCGATTTTGGATCCCCGACGGCGGCGGCCGCCGACTGCACGGGGTCGCATGGAAAATGGCCGGACGGCTCCCTCCCTGCGGCCAGCCGCTCGACCTGGCGGTAGGCCTCCACTGGAATCACTTCAACGGACGCAAGTCCCTCCAGATGGAGCTCGTGGATTGGCGGCTGTCTCAGGGCTCAGATCCTGCGGGCGTGAGCCTGTAAAGGACGACGCCATGGGGCGGGACGGTCACCGCGAGGCTGTCCCTGCCCGGATTCACAACATCGGGCCGGTCTTCCTGGCGCCACAGGTCCCTGACATGCTGCCGCTTGGAAAATCCGAGGTAGCCGAGCTTGTTGAATTCCAGGGTCTGGACGGTCGAGTCGCGATTGAAAAACCCGAGCGCCCGGGATCCATCCTCCAGCTCCTTCATGTAGATGTCGATTCCGCCCGCCGTCGCCGCCCGCACCGCCTGCCGGCCCAGGGCGTCCTGGTCCAGGGCGAGGACCTCGTCGTTGGTCAATAGATTGAGGGTGAATGGATCGAGCCGTTCGAGATCGCAACCGATCAGAAGCGGCGCCGACAGGAGGCACCAGAGGCTGATATGGGTGTACTGCTCGTCCGGCGTGAGTCGCGCCGGCTTGGGATTTCCCCAGCCGACGCTGCCGACGACGAGCATGTCCGGGTCGTTCCAGTGCCCGGGCCCGGCGTACGTCGCCCAACGGTCCTGGCTGAAGCCGATCTCCGACACCCCGTATTGCCAGGATTGCCCGCCCCCGATCCAAACGTCGCGGATGTCGCTTGTCGTGCGCCAGCTGTTCGCGAATCGGGCAAGTCCCCCGGCGATCGAAAATGGCGCGGTGTTGGACAGGCTGAAAACGATGTCCCGGCCGGATTCCCGGAGTGCGACGCTCATCTCCTCCACATGGGGGAGGTCGTTCGGATTCCAGTCGTACTTCAGGTAATCGAATCCCCAGGAAGCCCACTGCCTCGCGTCCGCCCGGGCGAAGGACTGCCGCCCGTGGCGCCAGTACTTTTCGCCGGCCATCGACGAATCCCAGGCCCCGGAGGGGGAATCGCTGGAGCCGCCCGCAAATTTCGCATACGAGGTGATCCACGGGGTCGAGTAGATCCCGGCCTTGAGCCCGAGCCCGTGGATCGTGTCGCAAAGGGCCTTCATGTCGGGAAACTTCGAATTGCCCTGAAGCGCGTGATCCGGCCCGGTCCGCGGTCCCTGCCAGGTGTCGTCGATGTTGATGTAGGTCCATCCGTGGTTGACGAGGCCCGAGGAGACGAGGGCCCTGGCGGACTCGAGCACCCGTTCCTGATTCACGGCCTCGGCCCAGCAGTTCCAGCTGTTCCAGCCCATGGCCGGGGTCAGCGCGATCGAATCCCCGACGACGATACGGAGACTCTTCTGCGCGCTGCCCAGGGAATTGCGGGCGACGAGCAGCAGCGAATAGGTCCCGGGTGTCGGAAGGGAGCCGGTGATCCGCCCCGTGGCTGCGTCGAGCGACAATCCTTCGGGAAGTTTCCCGACTGCGAATTGCATCGGGCGGTCGCCGGTCGCCGGGATCGTGTAGAGGAACGGCGAGCCGGGACGCACGCCGAAGATGGTCGGGCCGTTGACCCGGGGCGAATGCGGCGGCGGGGGCGTCAGGATGGGCGCGCCCGAGTCGGACGCGAAACAGGCGGTGCCGATGGGCATCGCCAGACTGAAAACCAGGGCGAGAAGCGGTTTTGGGCGGATCATGGAGGGTTGGGCTGGAAGGCGCCCTCCACGATGCCGCCATCGATTGCCTATTTCAATGCGGCAATCTCGGCGCCATAGAGATCCTTGGCCCGGGCCTTCGCGTCCGCCGGGGGTATCTCGCCCTTGTCGACCTTGGCGAGGAGGGCCTTCTGGGCGAGGTAATCCTTGTTGCCGACCCCCGCCTTGCTCTGGAGCATGCGCCAGGCCTTCCGCCGTTCGACGGCGAACAGGACCATCTGCCGGGAGACCGCGTGGCACTGGATCTTTCCGTTGCGCTCGCTCCGGATATAGCACCCGAAATTCGGCACGAAGCTCCGGTGCGCGCGGTCGAAGACGCGGCGGTGGATCACGTCGTCCTGGGTTATGAACGGGAGCATCTCCTCGAGGGGAATGAGCTTGGCCGCCTCCTCGTCGCTCACCGCCTTCAGGTGCTTGCGGAACCGGCCCTCGGTGAGGGCCCAGTGGGCGACCGTGAAGCTGAACTCCTCGCCCGTGCTCGCGAACTTTGTCCGCCACCAGTCGCGGTCGACGCTCGGATTGCCCTTCAGGTCGAACGACTCCTGGGAGGTCTCGCCCCTTCCCGGATTGAAGACGAATTCCGGCATGCCGCGGGCGTCGCGGACGAGCTTCGCCTGGTCGGCGCTCATGTTGTCGGGGACGCCGTGCTCCGGCTGGCAGGTCGTGTAGGCCTGGAAGAACGCGGTTCCGCGATACTCGAGTCCGTCGAAGAGCGCCTTGTAGAGCTTGGCCGCATTCGCCATCGAGACCTGGGCCACGAAAGGCGAGCCGTGGCCGCTCGTGAACGCCTCAGCGACGTTCTTTTTCTCGATCAATTTCCCCTGCGAGGCGACGCCGAACTGGTTCATGTCGTAGCCGCCCAGCATCGTCGAGGAGTCGGAGTTCTGGCCGCCGGTGTTTGAATACACCTGGGTGTCGAGCATGAGGATCTTCACGTTCGGCCGGTTCTGGAGGACGACCTTCGACACGTTCTGGAACCCGATGTCGCCCAAAGCTCCGTCGCCTCCGATGACCCAGACCTTGGGCAGCTCGCGGATCTCCTGCTCGGTCATCAGGGCGTCGTCGAGGTGGGTGAGGGTGAAATACTCCGCATCGCTGGCGACGCCCGCGGCCCGGTCGAGCAGGGCGTCGGCGAGGCGCTCCGGAACGACGGACCGGCGCGCGTGGGAGAGGATGACCGATTCGGCCATGAGCCACGAAATGGTGGCGCCGTCCTGGAAGAGCGAATTCATCCAGGGGTAGGGGTGGGGGTTGGACGGTGGCGTCGAGCCGTAGACCGTGTTGCAGCCGGTGCTGGCGCCCATCATCATGACCGACATTCCGTCGGCCCGCCTGCCGTCGACCGATTGCAGGTCCTTGTGGTTGAAGGCGTCC
>JBEKAO010000089.1:0-6968 GCA_050015855.1 Opitutaceae bacterium
GTCAGCTTGTGATCGAGGTCGATGTCATAGTAGAATCCCGTGTCCGTCGGCGGCCCGATGTCCAGCTTCGCGTCCGGAAACAGGCGCAGGACGGCTGTCGCCAGGATGTGCGAGCCCGAGTGTCGGAGTTCTTCAAGCGGAGTCATGGGCATGGTGAACGGATTGCGCTCATTTCCCGAGCGGTTCAAGGCTGTAGCCGTCCTTTCGGTCGAGCATCGACCAGCCGGCGGCGGAAATATCCCTGCGGAGGGCATCGGCGACGGCGAAGTCCTTCGCCTGTTTCGCAGCCCAGCGCCTTTCGGCGAGGGCGGAGACTGCCGCAGGGATATCCGCCTTTGGCCGGGGCGGATCCAGCCTCAGCCCCAGCGGGAAAAGGGCGTCGTCGAAGGATTTCGAACCGATGTTCCTGGCGCCGCGATTGACGACGGTGAACAGGGCGCCGAGCGCCCCGGGGAGATTGAGGTCGTCCTCGAGGGCAGCGAAAACGCCGGCAAACGCCTTCCCATCGCCGCCCGTGGATCCCGCCAGGGACGCGCGGAAGGACCGCAGCGTCGCCAGCGCGCGACCCGCCGCGTGAAGCGAATCCAGGGTGAAATTGAGCTGCTTGCGCGGGTGCCCGGACAGAAGGGCGTACCGGACGGCCATGGGCTCGAAGCCCTTGGCGGCGAGGTCGCTCAACGTGTAAATGTTGCCGAGGCTCTTGCTCATCTTCCGTCCGTCCACGAGCAGGTGCTCGCTATGGTACCAATGGCGCGAAAGAACGGCGCCATTGCAGCATTCGCTTTGCGCTATCTCGTTCTCGTGATGGGGAAACAGGAGGTCCACTCCTCCGGTGTGGAGGTCGATCGTGTCCCCGAGGTGCTTTTTGCTCATCGCGCTGCACTCGATGTGCCACCCCGGGCGGCCCTCCGATGCGCCGGCGGGGCCGGCCCACTTCACGTCGCCGTCGTCCTCGGGCTTGTATGCCTTCCAGAGGGCGAAGTCGCCCAAATCGTCCTTGTGATCGGCGTCGAAGACCGAGTTTGTCACCTTCAGCTCGCGCTCCTTTATGCGCGAGAGCGCCCCATAGGCGGGAAACGAGGCGATCTTGAAGTAGACCGAGCCATCGGCTGCGCGGTAGGCGTTCCCCTTGCGCATCAGCACCTCGATCATGTCGACCTGCTCCCGGATGTGCCCGGTGGCGGACGGCTCAGCGCTCGGCGGAAGGCAGTTGAGCGCCTTGCAGTCGCCATGAAACAGTTCCGTCCACTTCCGGGTGATCTCGACGAGCGGCCTTCCCTCGGCCTTCGACTGCGCGATCGTGCGGTCGTCGACGTCCGTGATATTCCGGACGTGCAGGACCCTGTCCGGGCCGAATTCCAGCTCCAGGAGCCTTCGAAGCACGTCGTTGATGATGAAGGTGCGAAAATTGCCTATATGGCCGGGTCCGTAGACGGTGGGTCCGCAGTTGTAGAAGCGAAATACCCCGTCGGGGCGCGAAGGCTTCAGTTCGCGCAATTCGCGGGAAAGGGAATCGTACAGGCGAAGGGCCATGAAAGGGCCAGTTAAAGGGCGGCGCGCCCCGGCCGGAAGCGAAATTTGCGTGCATTGGCGCCCCGGCGCCCCGGAATGCGGGCGGCGTCCGGCGGCATTGAACGCAAAGTTTTGCGTGAAAGCGCCCGGATTTGGGGTTAGCGTGCCCGCCCATGCCCGAAAACTTCAAGCTCGACCTTATCCATCGCCCCCGACGCCTGCGCCGCACGGAGAGCCTGAGGCGCCTGGTGGCGGAGACGACGCTCTCCCCCTCCGATTTCATCGCCCCGCTTTTCGTCGTGGAGGGGAAGGGGAGGCCCGAGCCGGTTTCCTCGATGCCCGGGGTGTTCCGGCATTCGGTCCCGGATCTGGTGAAGGAATGCCGCGCCCTGCGCCGGCTGGGCGTGCCCGCGGTGGCGCTTTTCCCGAAGATTGCGGGCGGCATGAAGGACGAGGAGGGGACGGCGGCCCTGGCCGAGGACGGACTCATCCTCCGGGCCGTGCGCGCGGTCAAGCGGTCGGTGCCCGACATTGCGGTCATGACCGACGTGGCCCTGGACCCCTATACGACCCACGGCCACGACGGCGTTCTCACGGCCGCGCGGGACGATGTCGACAACGACCGCACGGTCGGGATCCTGGCCCGGATGGCGGTGCTCCAGGCGCGCGCGGGCGTCGATCTCGTCGCGCCCAGCGACATGATGGACGGCCGCATCCGCGCCATCCGCCTGGCGCTCGACGCCGCGGGATTCGCCGGGACGGGCATCATGGCCTATTCGGCCAAGTTCGCCTCGGCCTATTACGGCCCCTTCCGCGACGCGGTCGGCAGCGCGAAGGCGGCGGGGACGCGTCTTCTCGGGAAATCCACCTACCAGCTCGACCCTGGCAACCGGCGGGAGGCGCTCGCCGAAATCGCCCTGGATGAGTCCGAGGGGGCCGACATCCTGATGGTCAAGCCCGCGGGGCCCTACCTCGACATCATCCGGGAGGTGCGCAATGCCACGCGAAAGCCGGTCGCCGCCTACCAGGTGTCCGGCGAATACGCCCAGCTCCAGGCCGCGGCCCGGCTAGGCTGGCTCGACCTTGCGCGCACACGGCGCGAATCGCTGCTCGCGATCAAGCGGGCCGGCGCGGACATGATTCTGACGTATTTCGCAAGGGAGACGGCCGCCGAGCTGGCGGGATAGCCCCTTCCGGGCGGCGCTACCGCTTTCCGCGCGAACGCTTCCGCGGCTTCGCCCCGGGGGCCTCGCCGTCCTCCTCCTCGTCGTCCTTCTCGTCCCCGTCATCCTCCTCGTCGTCGTCGTCCTTGTCCTCGTCCTCCTCGGCCTTCTCCTCGTCCTTGTCGGGTCCCTCCTCGTCCTCGTCCCACTTGAGGGACTCGTCGTTCTTGAGCTTTTCCTCCTCCTCCTCGTCGAGTTCCGGAAGATCGTCGTCCTCGTCCTCCTCGGCGGCGTCCTTCGCCGGGTGCTCCTCGTCCGTGTCGTGGCCCGCGGGCATGTAATCGAGGATCGCGCTCAGCTCCTCG
Source organism: Opitutaceae bacterium (assembly GCA_050015855.1). Classification (GTDB taxonomy): domain Bacteria; phylum Verrucomicrobiota; class Verrucomicrobiia; order Opitutales; family Opitutaceae; genus Palsa-1447. The sequence continues at coordinate 3,041 of JBEKAO010000089.1, forward strand.
AACGTGTGGACGGCCCTGCCCTCGATGAAATGGGCGTTCTGGTCCTCGCGGATCTCGTCCTCGACCTCGTCCACGGAGAGCTTCGCCTCGAAGTCGAACAGATCGTTGAGCATCTTCACGCGGCAGCGGGTGAGGTGGTCGAGAAGGTCCGCGTACGGGCCGTTCTCCTCGTCGAGAATGTCTGGGAGGGCGAACAGCTTCTCGTCGGATTCGAACAGCGATTCCTTCACGCGCTTCAGCCGCACCTTCCCGCTTCCGAGGTCGCGTTCGATGCGGAAGGAGATGAACGCCGCCTCAAAGCTGTCCTGGTCGAAGCCGTAATCGCGCAGCGGCTCCACGAGCTCGATCAGGTGGGAGAGCTGGCGGGGATCGATGATGCTGAGGCCGTCCACGTCCCAGCGGACGGGGTCGCTTGTTTCGGCCACCCACCAGTTGTGGTCTTCGCCGAGGCGCACAATGCACCATTCGAGGGTTGATGTCGGTTTCGCCATTTGGATCAGGTCAAATTCGAGGCGCAGCGTGCGAGGGGGTGTTGAAAAAACAAGCTCAAAAAGCGTTCGATGTAACATGCAAGAATAAAAGAACTTGTATCCCTCCAACCGGGATGATTCCTATGCGCAGGATGGGCTACTACTACGAACGGTGGGTCAGGCCCGCGCTTTTCCGCCTGGATCCTGAAAAAGCGCACGAGTGGGCGGTCGACTCCCTTGCGATGCTGGGCGCCCTTTCCCCCCTCCGCCGGGCCCTGGAGGCCCTCGTTTCGCCCCCGGGGGCGGCGCTGCGGCCCGTCAGCGCATTCGGGGTGGAATTTCCGAACGCGGTCGGGCTGGCCGCGGGATTCGACAAGGACGCCCGCGCATGGCCGGCGGCCGCCGCGCTGGGCTTCGGCCACGTCGAGATCGGCACCGTGACGGCGCTTGCGCAGCCCGGCAATCCGAGGCCCCGGGTGTTCCGGTATCCCCCGCGGGAGGCGGTCATCAACCGGATGGGATTCAACAACGCGGGGGCCGCCGCCGTGGCGTCGCGCCTGGCGCGCCAGCCGCGGCCCGGCCGCCGCCGGATCCCTCTCGGAATCAACATCGGCAAGTCGAGGGCCGCCCCCCTGGAGCAGGCGGCCGGGGACTATCTCGAAAGCTTCGGGCGGCTCGCCGATTTCGCCGACTACGTGGCGCTCAACGTCTCCAGCCCGAACACGCCCGGGCTGCGCGAGCTCCAGGGGGGGGAGCGCCTGCGCGACCTGCTGGGCGCGATCGCCGGCGCGAACCGCAGCCGCGCCTCGCGCGTGCCCGTCCTCCTGAAGATCGCGCCCGACCTGGCGTTCCGCGAGATCGACGCCGTCCTGGGCGCGGTGGCGGAGTTCGGGATGGATGGTATCATAGCTACGAATACAACCCTGGCGCGGCCCGGGTTCTTCGCGGGCGCCCCGGAGCCGGGCGGGCTGAGCGGCGCCCCGCTGCGCGCCCGCTCGACGGAAATCATCCGCTACATCGCCCGTTCGACCGGGGGGCGCCTCCCGATCATCGGGGTCGGGGGGATCTGCGACCTGGAAAGCGCGGGCGAGAAGATGGACGCGGGCGCGACGCTTGTGCAGATCTACACGGGGATGGTCTACCGGGGCCCGTTTTTCGCCCGCGACGTCGCACGGGCCGTCTCGGACCGCCAGAGAAGCTTGGGCTGAGGGCCCAACCCGGCTTCAAATGACCCAGTCGGCCACCTGCTCGACCAGGGCCTCCTTCTTTTCGCGGGGCCGGATCACAAGGTTGTCGCCCTTGAAATAGGCGATGCTGTGCGCGGGCATGGACTCGATGAGCCACACGTTGCCCCCGACGATCGAGTGCGCGCCGATGCGGGTGTCGCCTCCCAGGATCGTCGCGTGGGCGTAGATCGTCACGTGGTCGCCGACGTCGGGGTGGCGCTTGACCCCCTTGACCGGATGGCCCTGCGGATCCAGTTCGAACGTCTTGGCGCCCAGGGTCACGCCCTGGTAGAGCTTGACGTGATCCCCGATCGAGGCGGTCTCGCCGATCACGACGCCGGTGCCGTGGTCTATGAAGAAATGCGTGCCGATCCGGGCGCCCGGGTGAATGTCGCATCCGGTGCGCTCATGCGCGTATTCGGTCAGCATCCGCGGGACCAGCGGAACCCCGAACCCGTAGAGCACGTGGGCGAAGCGCTGGATGGAGATCGCGAGGACGCACGGGTATGCGACGATGATTTCCTCCACGCTTCGCGCGGCGGGATCGCCCTCGTAGGCGGCGGCCACGTCCGTTTGAATGAGTTTTCTCAGGGCCGGAAGGCGGCCTAGGGTCTCGGAGACGACGTGCCCCGCCCGCTCCGCCGGTCCGGGTTCGCCGGCAAAGCGCAGGCTTTTCGAGATCTCGGAGGCAAGGCGCCGCTCGACTTTCTCCAGCAGCCGGTCCACGTGCCCGGGCACGTCCTTCTTGCCCAGGCGGGACTCCTCAAAGTATCCCGGGAAGAGCAATTGCATGCAGTCGCGGGCGAGCTCCTTGATCGATTCCTGCGAGGGGAGGTTTACGCCGTCCAGATGATTTATGCCCCCGTCCAGGTCGTAGGAAGCGAGCAGGGCGGACTTGATTTCGGCGTGATTCATGAGCGTGGACCCACTCAGCCTAGCCCGACCGCCCGCCGGGTCAAGGTCCGCCGCCGGGAGGTGTACCGTTGCAACCGGCAATAATTGCCGCCAGGGTGTTCCATGCCCTTCCGCCCGGTGGCTGCGCAGGTCTGCAAACACGCCCTAAAGTCTATTGGCAAAGCGACGATGTCATTCCCATCAATCAACGGCGTTCCCTGTGACGAATAATCAGAGGCTGACCGTTTCTGAACCAGAAGCCCATGATCGATTCAACGTCCTCCCCCGGCGGAGCAAACCGCGCCGGCGCAGTGCCTGAGGGGAATGGCAAACACGCGACGCCCGAGTCGGCTGGCGGCAAGCGCGACCGGCGCTCCGCCGCTGAGCGGCCCCGAAAGGCGCCGTCCAATGTGGCGGAAATCCGTCCGGATGTCGTTGCGAGAGGCCGGAAGCTGGCTGCGGACCCCGATTATCCGTCCGCGTCGGTCATCCAGCGAGTGGCTGCGATGATCGTCAATTCGCGGGATTTGTCCGGAAATCGGGATTCGGGCCGATGACGAACCGTTAGGCGGGTCCGGCGGGGAGGGCGCAGGGTCCTCTCCCCCGGTTCAATTTGATTGAATTCAGGGGATGGGGCCGCCACCCTGCATATTGCCCCCCCGCATTAACCGAAATGTCGTTTGACAAGGTTCTAATCATCGAGGACGAAGCGGTCGTCCGGAACATGCTCAGCGAGATATTCTTGCGCAAGAAGTGTTCCGCGCAAGCGGCCTCGACCCTCAGCGAGGCGGAGGCTTTGGTCGGCCGGGAATCGTTTGACCTGGTCCTCCTCGACATCCGGCTGCCCGATGGCGACGGAACGAAGTTTCTGGAGCATTTGGCGATCCTGCCGGACCGGCCGCTCGTGGTCGTGATGACCGGGTACGGTTCCATCGAGTCGGCGGTGGCTTGCATGCGCGCGGGCGCCTTCGACTACCTGATGAAGCCGTTTACGCCGAGCCAGATCGACGTCATTCTCAAGAAGGCGCAGTCCTACCGCCAGTTGCTGCAGGTGAACCGGCTCCTGAGCGATCCGGGCGATGACGGAGTCGCCCTGGTGGGGCGCAGCTACCCGATGGTGCGGCTGCGGCAATTGATCGAGCGCGTCGCTCCCACGGATGCGACGGTGTTCATAAGCGGGGAGAGCGGCACGGGCAAGGAGATGATCGCCCGGGACATCTACCGGAGAAGTCCCCGCCGGCAGCAGCCGTTCATCAAGGTGAACTGCGCGGCCATCCAGGGAAACCTGATCGAGAGCGAGTTCTTCGGCCACGAGCGCGGCGCCTTCACGGGCGCCAC
>JBEKAO010000090.1:0-6935 GCA_050015855.1 Opitutaceae bacterium
CGGATGCCGGTGCGCGCATTCGTCGAGACCTTCATTCCCTGATCGGGCGGGCTTCAACAGAACGCCGCTCCCGGCTAGGGTGGAAAGCGGCGTCGATCGGCGATCAAAGATGGCGGTCTTTAGCGATGTGCCAGCTCGCGCGCGGGCTTGGCTGCAGGCGCCGCGGGCCAGGCCTCCAGAGAGCGGTTGAAAAAGGCGATCCGTTCCTCGGAGTTCATACCGCGCACCTTGCGGCTTGTCGCCCGGCGCCACTTGCGGGATGCGGCGACCGCATCAAAACGTTTTTTCTTCTTGGCCATGGATGAGGAAAGTTGGCGCTACCATGCGCACAGTCGGGTAGCCTTGCAAGAGATTCACGGCATTGAACCCGGCCTCCCGTCGGGCATTGGTCAGGTGCTTAAAGTTCCAGCTCACGAGAAAGTCGATCCGGGCCACCGTGCAGACGGCCACATGATAGGCGTCGTCCTCATAGCCGGCCGGCACGACCTTGTGCGTGAGATAAGCGCTCGCAAGCGCGTCCGCCTCGGGCGTCAAAGCCAGCAGCGGTTCGGCCGCGAACGTGGTCCGCATCAACTCCCTCACCCGTTCTGGCGCCCCGGCGATCTCCCTATCCACAACCACTGACGAGATGAACCGGAAAAGTCCGGCTTCACGCAGTCGCCACAGCTCGCGCGTGACGGACATAAATTCCGGGTCGTGGTAGCCGCCGACCACCGAGGTGTCTAGGTAGAGCGAAAGGGCGTGGGTGGGTCCACTCACGCCGGGATAATAGCAACCGGTCCAGTCTCCTCAGCGCGGCCTTCTTGATCGTGCGCAGTGCGACTTTTTTGCGCTTTTCAGAGCACCAGCTTGGCGTCGAGCGTGATCTCCGCCTTGAGCAGCCGCGAAATTGGGCAGCCAGCCTTGGCGCCTGCGGCGACCTCCGCGAATTTTTCCGCCGAAATCTTCGGCACGCGGCCTTTGGTTTCCAGGTGAACCTTGGTCACGGTCCAGCTTGTCTGCGGATGGTTCTCGAGCGACACCGTGGCCGTCGACTCCAGCTGGTCGGCGACGAAGCCGGCCTGCTGCAGCGCGTTGGAAAGCGCCATGGTGAAGCAACCAGCATGGGCAGCTGCGATCAGCTCCTCCGGGTTGGTGCCGACCCCATTCTCAAAACGGGTGCCGAATGAGTATTGAGCGTCCTTGAGGACGGTGCTTTCAGTGGAAATCGTCCCACGTCCGGACTTCAGGTCGCCGCGCCAGACGGCAGATGCTTTGCGTTTCATAGTAGCAGGAACGAATTCGCTTATCGCAGTTTGTCCAGTGGGCACGACGACCGAATATCCATTCCCTGAAGCTTCTGGACCCGCTCCAATGCCGAAAGGATCACAGTGAGCATCGTTTCTTTGGCCGATGCAGAGGTCGCCAGAAACAAAAGGACTAGCCCCCGGAAAAAGGTGCGCCTCCAGTTGGGGCTTGGGCGGATAGATGACAAGGGGACTCCGCGAAGAACGGGAATGGACAAACCGACAGGGTGGCTAAGAGGACCCACGTACCTGGCACTTCGAGTGCAGCGGCATTAGCTTCAGTTTGCTAAAAGCACTCGGTCCTGCGCAGAATCTTTGTCGGAAACTCACGAACGGCTACGTCCATCAGAGGATCTCAATGATTGATGACGTGACACTCCTCCGTCGCTTCTCACACGAATCATCGCAAGAAGCATTTGAGGAACTTGTTCGCAGGCATATCGGGCTCGTTTACAACGCGGCGCTCCGGCGGCTCGGGAACGATTCGCACCTGGCTGAGGACGTTACCCAGACTGTTTTTAGCGGCCTTGCCCAAAAGGCGGCATCGGTGAGGATTCGATCAAGTTTGACTGGCTGGCTTTACTGCCGAGCTCGGTCCGCGGCAATTGACGTGATTCGCAGCGAACAGCAAAGACGCAGCCGTGAGCAGCAAGCTCAAGTCATCTCCGGGCTCTCGGCTCTCCGGCCAACAACCTCCGATTGGGGCCATCTGCGCCCGGAGATTGAAGAAGCCATTGAAGAACTCAATGAAAGTGACCGGGATGTGGTGCTTCTTCGCTTTTTTGAGCGCCAGTCATTTTCTGAAATCGGCGCGCTTCTGAAGATCAGCGAGGACGCTGCGCAAAAACGCGCCGAACGGGCACTGGACAAGATGCGTGCAGGGTTCTCAAAGCGCGGGCTCACCTCCACCACGGCGGTGTTGGCAGGAATGCTGGCCAACCAGGGCATCGCGGCGGTTCCGGTGGGGCTCTCAAGCAGCGTTTCCGCGGCAGCGCTCACGTGCGCTACTTCTGTTGGCGCGTTAACGACGATTCAAGGGGTTCTTATTCAAATGAGTACAGCAAAATTGGGCATGGGAATTGCCAGTCTGGTTGCCTTGTTCGCCGTTGGTTCGGCATCCTACGAGGGCTACGCCGCCCGGCAGGCACAGACCTCTCTCGCAACTGCACAGGCGTCGCTGACAGCGGCCCTCGCGACGCTCAAAGCCGATCTTGCGAAGCAGCAGCAATTGGCCGGCATCGCCGCGGAGGATGATCAAAAGTTGGCTGAACTGCAAAAGACCGTTGACGAAAGGCGGACCAGCGCTGCGCTAGATTTGGATGAGCTGGGGCTTACCACGCTTCAACGGTTTCGTGTGCTGGCGGATATTCAAAGATACAAAGGTGGGTTCGTAAAAGTGATTCCCCTTGTTGGCAATGGCGAGCTGGGTGACGCTTTCATAAAACTCTTTGGAATTACTCCAAGCGAGCGAGCAGCGATGGAATCAGATATCGGTGCGGCGCGTCAGAAGATTTTGGAACTAGAGGCCAAAAGCGCTTCGGTCACAACGGACGACCAGGGACGTGTCGTGATCTCCATCCAAGAGAATTCCGGTGCGAACATAATCTATGACGGCCTTGTGTCACGGCTCATGAGCACTCTGGGAAGCGACCGTTCAGAAAGTTTTCTCCCGATGGTTGGAGATGGCCTGAGTATGGAGCTCGATCAAGCTGGCCATTCAAATCAGACATTTACGCTTACACACAACCCACCGTCGGCTGCCTCGCCGCAAGGCAACTATACAATGAGAACTGTTTCCACAGTTATCACGGGGGCTACAGTCTATGACAATATGGCGGAATTCGCCAAAGACCTTGGGCCCATCGCAAGCCTTGTTCCTGCTAACTTCTAAAACCTTTGCTTCTCCTTCCCAGGGGCTGCCCCGCCAACAATCAATCCTTTCAGGGCGAAGAAGATCGGCCAAGCAACTGCAGCACAGGCGTCCAGTATTCACATTGTCCGGCGAAAGTTGAACGCACACCATTCAAGAGGTCCCTATTCAAATGACTACAACAAGAATGCGTCTGGGAATCGCCAGTCTGGTCGCATTGTTGACCGTTGGTTCGGTCGTCTACGAGCGCAACGCTGCCCGACAGGCACAAGCCTCTCTTGCGGCCGCACAGGCGTCGCTGTCAGCGGCCCTCGCAGCACACAAAGCCAATCTTGCGAAGCAGCAGCAATTGGCCGACAACGCCGCGGAGGATGATCAGAAGTTGGCGGAACTGCAGAAGACCCTCGACGAAATGCGCCCCAAGGCTGCGCAAGGGAATGAGGAACCAAAGCTTACAACGATTGAACGGTTGCGTGTGATTGCGGATTTTCTAAAACATAAAGGCGCGTTCGTGAAAGTGATGCCCATTGATCGCAAAAACGATCTAAGTGAAGCTTTCATAAACCTCTTTGGAATTACTCCGGAGGAACAAGCAGCGATGAAATCAGCCATCGCTGCGGCTCATCAGAAGATTTTGGAACTGGCGGCTCAAAGCGCTACAGTCACAACGGACGATCAGGGGCGTGTCGTGATCTCCATCAATGAGTTTTCCGGGGCGGACCAAGTTTATGACGGCCTTGTCTCACAAATCTTGAGCACTCTGGGAAGCGACCGTTCAGATAGTTTTGTCTCGCTCGCTGAAGATGGCCTGCGTGCTGTGCTCAATCAAGCTGGCCATCAAGATCAGATGATAACATTTACGCACAACCCGCCGTCGGCTGCCTCGCCGCAAGGCAGCTACACGGTGGAATCTGCCGTTGCATATGCCAAGGGAGGGGGCGCTAACGTCGCCACCTATCCCGATATGGCGGCTGTCACCCGAAGATATGGGCCCCTCGTAAATCTTTTTCCGCCTAACTTCTGATTTTTACCTCTCATCGCCGGTGGATGCCCAGATATCAACCCGTTTACTGCCATGGGTCTGCGGCATTCGTCGCGGCGCCGGACATGTATGCGCATGGAAGGGCGCCAAGAGGCTTGTCCGCCTTTCCTTCAATTATCTCGGCGGTTCTCTGAGAGGAATTTGTTGAAAAACCCCGGCCTGCGGCTCAACGAGGACCGGGCGTCCGCTTCAGGAATTTGCCCCGGCCCAGGGTCCCGACAAACTTTCCGTCCCGGGCGGCGACCTGCCCGCGGACCGTGACGGCGGCCGGCCGGCCCTCGATGGGCCATCCCTCAAATGCGCTGTAGTCCAGGTTCATCAGCTGGGTCTTTGCGGAGATGACGCCCCGGTAATTGGGATCGAAGACGACAAGGTCCGCATCGGCGCCGAGCTGGATCGTTCCCTTTCGGGGAAACAGGTTGAAGAGCTTCGCAACCTGGGTGCTCGCGGCGTTGACGAGCGTGTGGAGGTCGATCCGGCCCTTCTTGACCCCGTAGGTGTAGAGAAGATTGATGCGCTCTTCGAGCGAGGGAATTCCGTTCGGGATCTTCGTGAAATCGCCGAGTCCCAGTTTCTTCTGGTCCTTGAAATCGAACGGGCAGTGGTCGGTGGCGACCGTGTTGACGAGGCCCGAGCGCAGGGCGTTCCAAAGGATTTCCTGGTTAGAGGCATCGCGGAGGGGGGGCGACATGACGTACTTCGCCCCTTCGAAGTCCGGACGCTCGGCGTACGTCTTGTCGAGGACCAGGTACTGGATCAGGGTCTCTATGCCAACCCGGACGCCGCGCTTGCGCGCGGCGAGCGCCTCCTTGAGGGCCTCTTTGCAGCTCAGGTGGACGATGTAGACCTCGGCCCCGGTCATTTCCGCGAAGCTCATCAGGTGATGAACTCCCTCGGCCTCGACCAGGGGCGGCCGGCTTTCGTGGTGCTGGCCGGGGTCGGTCTTGCCGGCGGCTAGAAGCTCCTTCTGGCGCTCGGCGATCAGCGTCTCGTTTTCGCAGTGGGCCGTGACGATGACGCCCAGCTCTTTGGCGAGCTTCAGAACCCGGTAAAGCTCCGCGTCGTCGATCCCGAAGGCGCCCTTGTAGGCGAGGAAGATTTTGAACGAGCTGATGCCGCGGCGCACGATCTCGCGCATGTGCGCCTCCGTCACGTCATCGTACCGGGCGACTCCCATGTGAAACGTGAAATCGCAGGCGGATTTGCCTTCGGCCCTCGCCAGCCAGAACTCGAAGGCGGCGAGCGCGTCGTCCTTCCGTGCCGGGCAGCACATCTCAATCAGGCTCGTCGTTCCCCCGACGAGCGCCGCCTTGCTTGCGGTTTCGTAGGTGTCCTTCGCGAATGTGCCCATGAAGGGCAGGTAGATGTGGACGTGGGGGTCGATGAAGCCCGGAAACACAAGCTTCCCCGCGGCGTCGATGACCTCGGCTCCCTTGGGCGCGGGGAGATTGCGGCCGATGGCGCTGATCGTTTCGCCTTCGCAGGTGATGTCCGCCACGTAACGGGAGTCCGCCGTGACGATTTCGCCATTCTTGATTAGTAGGCTCATGGAGGAATTCTACGCGCCTTTGGCGCAAATCGGAAGGAAGAACCGGGCGCGGGCCCTCTACGGCTTGCTCCGCCACACGTCGGACACATCGCCGCCGAACCACCGCGACGTGATGACCTTTTGCTGCGTGTAGAATTGGACGGCCTCCCGGCCCTGGATGTGGAGATCGCCGTAAAACGAGTCGTCCCAGCCGGTGAAGGGAAACATCGCCATCGTCGCCGGCACCCCGACATTGATCCCGATCATTCCGGCCTTCACGCGGTGCTTGAATTCGCGGGCGGCGCGGCCGCTGCTTGTGAAGATGGCGGCGCCGTTGCCGAAGGCGGACCGGTTGGCCTGCTCGATCGCGGAGTCCAGGTCGTCCATGCGCATGACATTGAGCACCGGGCCGAAGACTTCCTCGCGGGCAAGGGTCATGCCGTCCCTGACATGGTCGACGATCGTCGGCCCGACGTAGAATCCGCGCGGCCTGTCCGCGACCTTCACCCCCCGGCCGTCGCAAAGTACCTTTGCGCCTTCCCCTTCGCTCGCGCCGACGAGTCCGAGAATCCGGTCGCGATGCTGGCCCGTGATGACGGGCCCCATGTCGGGTTGTTGCGCAGGATCGTCGGTCGGTCCCACCCGGATCGCCCGGGCCGCCGCACTGAGGGCCGGGAGGAGGCGCTCGGCGGCCGCCTCCACCGTGATGGCGGTCGATCCAGCCATGCACCGCTCCCCGGCGCAGCCGAAGGCGGCCGTCGAAAGGGCCTCGACGGTCTTCGGCACGTCCGCATCCGGCATGACGACGATGTAATTCTTTGCTCCGCCGTTTGCCTGGACACGCTTCCCGTGGCGGGTTCCATTCTCGTAAATATATTTGGCTATCGGAGTGGAGCCGACAAAGGACACGGCCTTGATCTTCGGGTGCGAGAGAAGGGCGTCGACGGCGGGCTTGCCTCCATGGACCAGGTTGAACACCCCCTTTGGCAGCCCGGCCTCCTCGAGGAGCTGGCTGAGGAGGACGGCGCTCAGCGGGACTTTTTCGCTCGGCTTGAGGATGAATGTGTTTCCGCATGCGATCGCCAGCGGGAACATCCACAGCGGCACCATCGCCGGAAAATTGAAGGGCGTTATCCCCGCGCAGACGCCCAGCGGCTGGAGGAGGGTCTCGCAGTCGACCCCGCGCGCGAGGTTTTCGAGGGTGTCCCC
>JBEKAO010000091.1:0-6840 GCA_050015855.1 Opitutaceae bacterium
TGGCCGCCCTGGAGCGCAACCTGAAACTGATCCGAGCCTCGCTTCCGCCGGGCATCCGATACGTTGCGATCGTCAAGGCCGACGCCTACGGGCACGGGCTGCAGCAGACCGCGGCGCGCCTCATGCACGCGGGGGCGGATCTGTTCGCGGTCGCAAACGTGACGGAGGCCTCCGCACTCCGGGAACTCGGGCCCGGCTGGCCCATCCTGGTCCTCAGCCCGATCCTCCCGGAGGAGGATCACTTTCTGGCGGATTACGACCTCGCAGTGACCGTTTCCACGGCGGAGGAGGTCGCCCGGTTTGAAGCGGCGGCGGCGGCGGCGGGCCGGCCGATATCGGTGCACCTGAAGATCGACACGGGCATGGGACGGGTCGGCGTCTGGCATGAGGAGGCGCAGGAGCTTTACCGCGAGATCATCCGTCAGCCGCACCTTCGCCTGGCGGGCGTATACACGCATTTCGCGAGCCCCGACGACGATCCCGCATTCACCGCCGAACAGCGGCGGCGCTTCCTGGCGGCCCTTGCCCGCTGCCCGGGCCTCGATCCATCCAAACTCTTCGTGCACGCCGACAACAGCGCCGGCCTCGAGACCATGCCGGGCTCGAGTCCCTTCAATGCCGTGCGGGTGGGCCTGCTCCAGTTCGGCATCCTCCCCCATCCCGGCTCCCTCCTCTCGCAGGTGCGGACCGAGCCTGTGTTCAGTTTTCGAACGCGGGTGGGCCTCGTCAAGACGCTGCCGCGGGGAACGACGATCAGCTACGGCCGCACGCACACGCTCTCCCGCGACTCGCGGATCGCAGTCCTTTGCGCCGGCTATGCGGACGGCGTCCCGCGGGCCGCGAGCAACCGGGCCCAAGTGCTGATCAAGGGCCGCCGCTGTCCTGTCCTGGGCCGGGTCACCATGGACCAGACGGTCGTGGACGTGACCGACGTGCCGGACACGGCCTGCGGCGACGAAGCCGTCCTGTTCGGGACCCAGGGCGGACAGGAAATAGACGTTGCGGAGTTCAGCCGCGCGGCGGACACGATCCCTTGGGAGACCCTTTGCTCGGTGAGCAAGCGGGTGCCGCGGATCTATCGCACCTCGCTCGGGGTCTGATTCATTTCCCGATCGCGTGCGTCTTGAACCCGATCGCCGAGAGGCGCTTCAAGTCGACGATGTTCCGGCCGTCAAAGACCATGGCCGGCTTCGCCATGGAGGCGTAAATCCTTTCGAAATCCAGGCTCTTGAATTCGTCCCATTCGGTGACGATCGCGATCGCGTGCGATCCGGCGGCCGCCTCGTAGGGGGTGGACGCGACCGATAGAAGCGGATCTTCCGCGCCGCCTCCCTGCACCTCGGAGCGGATCAGCGCGGGCGTCACCTTCGGGTCGTACACGACCACGCGCGCCCGCTCGTCCAAAAGGTGCCGGCATACGGCGATCGCGGGCGATTCGCGGGTGTCGTTCGTATCCTTCTTGAATGCGAAACCGAGGACCGCGATCCGCTTTTCCGCGGCCGTGTTGTTGAGGGCGGCCACGATTCGCTCGGCGAACCGGCGCTTCTGCCAGTCGTTTATCTTTACGACACTCTGCCAGTAGGCGGCCACCTCGGGCAGGCCGAAGCGCTCGCAAAGATAGACGAGGTTCAGGATGTCCTTCTGGAAGCAGGAGCCGCCGAAGCCGACCGAGGCCCTGAGAAACTTCGGCCCGATGCGGGAGTCCATCCCGATCGCAAGGGCCACCTCGTCCACGTCCGCACCGGTGGCCTCGCACAGGGCGGAGATCGAATTGATCGACGAGATCCGCTGCGCGAGAAAGGCGTTGGCAACGAGCTTCGAAAGCTCCGACGACCACAGGTTCGTCGTGATGATCCGGTCCCGCGGCACCCAGCGCGCGTAAATGTCGGCCAAAACGCCGATCGCCGCCTCCCCTTCCGGGGTCCGCTCGCCGCCGATCAGGACGCGGTCGGGCTGGAAGAGGTCCGCCATCGCGGTGCCCTCGGCCAGGAATTCCGGGTTGGAGAGGACCTCGAACTTGCAGCCCCTCGAGTTCGCCGAGAGCAGCTCCTTGATCGTCTCGGCGGTTTTGACCGGGATCGTGGACTTCTCCACGATGATTTTCCGCCCTTCGGCGACTTCCGCGATCGTGCGCGCCACCGATTCGACATACCGCAGGTCTGAGGCCCGGCCGGCTCCGAGGCCATAGGTCTTGGTCGGCGTGTTGACGGCGACGAAGATGATGTCCGAGGAGCGGATCGCGCCGCGAACGTCGGTCGAAAAGAACAGGTTCCGCCCGCGGACCTGCCGCACCACCTCGTCCAGCCCGGGCTCGTAGATGGGAAGTTCGCCGCCGTTCCACTGGGCTATCCGGGCGGCGTTCATGTCGACGACGGTCACCTCGATATCGGGCGCCTTGAGGGCGATCATGGCCATCGTGGGGCCGCCGACGTAACCACCTCCAATGCAGCAGATTTTCATGGATTTTGCTCCGGCAATGCCCGGATTCCTGCCGGGAAACTGGCCAGCCGATCGTCACCAGCCCGCAAGGCGGTGGCAAGCCAGGAAACCACCGCCCACTGGGGAGGGCAAAGTCCCGGAACCCTCGGGATCAAGCGGGCGTGGGAGCCGGAGTGACGCCGCCATGGGCGATCGGCTCCGGCGCGGGAACCTTCTCCGGGGCCTTCTTTTCGCCGGCCTTTTCCGCGCCCTTGCCGGCGGGGGCCACGATGACCGGGGAGCGTATCTCGCCAAACTGCAAAATCTCCAGCACGTGCTTGCCCTCGATCGTTTCGTACTCGAGCAGGGCTTCGGCGATCTTGTCGAGGGCCGTCCGCCGCTCCGTGACAATCGCCTTCGCGCGCGCGTACTGCTCCACCACGATCCGGTGGATCTCCTCGTCTATCTTGTGCGCGGTCTCCTCGGAGACATTTTCCGTGCGGGTGATCTCGCGGCCGAGAAAAACGGTGTCCTCATTGCCGCCAAAGGAGATCGGCCCGAGCGGGCTCATGCCCCAGTCGCAGACCATCGCGCGGGCGACCTTGGTGACCTGCTTGATGTCCCCCGCGGCGCCGCTTGAAATATCCCCGAGAACCAGCTCCTCGGCAATGCGGCCGCCGAGGCCCGTGGCGATCTGGTCGAGCAGCCGCTTCATGGCGCGGGTAAGGACGTCCCTCTTCGGAATGAACATCGTGCTGCCGAGGCTGCCGCCCCGCGGAATGATCGTCACCTTGTGAATCGGCATATGGCCGTCGTCGAGGACGCCCTGCACCAGGGCATGGCCCGCCTCATGGTAGGCGATCAGCTTCTTCTCCTCATCGTTCATCAGACGCCGGCGCTCCCGCCCGAACTGCACCTTCTCGCGGGCATCCTCCATGTCGATCATCTCGACCTTCTTCTTCCCGCGGCGCGCAGCCAAAAGGGCGCCCTCATTCAGGAGGTTGGCGAGGTCCGCGCCCGACAGGCCCGGGGTTCCGCGGGCGATCACCGCCAGATCGACATTCTCGGCGAGATTGATGCGCTTTGCGTGGACGCGCAGAATCTGCTCCCGGCCCACCAGGTCGGGCAGGTCCACATAGATCTGCCGGTCGAAACGGCCAGGCCGCAATAGCGCGCTGTCCAGCACATCCGGCCGGTTCGTCGCCGCGATGATGATGACGCCCTCCGTGGTGTCGAAGCCGTCCATCTCGACGAGAAGCGAATTGAGCGTCTGCTCCCGCTCGTCATTTCCGCCGCCCAGGCCCGCCCCGCGCTGGCGGCCCACGGCGTCGATTTCATCGATGAATATGAGGCACGGGGCGTTCTTCCGGCCCTGCTCGAACATGTCGCGCACGCGCGAGGCGCCGACGCCGACGAACATCTCGACAAAGTCGGAGCCCGAGATGCTGAAAAATGGAACGTCGGCCTCGCCGGCCACGGCCTTCGCAAGCAAGGTCTTGCCCGTCCCCGGGGGCCCGACCATCAGGACGCCCTTGGGCATGCGCCCGCCCATCTTCGTGAATTTCTTCGGATCCTTCAGGAATTCGACAACCTCGGCGACCTCCTCCTTCGCCTCATCGCAGCCCGCGACATCGGCAAACGTCACCTTGTCGCGGTCCCGGGTCAGGAGCTTGGCGCGGCTCTTCCCGAAGCTCAGGGCTCCGCGGCCCGCCTGCCTCAACTGGCGCATGAACAGGAAATAAAGGATTCCGACGACCAGGACAAAGGGAAGCACGCTCGTCACCATCGTCTGGAGGAACGTGGTCGCCGGCGGTTCGTCGAATTTTTCGGACTTCTGGAGAATCTCCGCGCTTGTCTCCGTCAGGCGCCCCTCGGAATGGAACGAGGTCGTCTTCTGGGCGCGATCATTGGTGAGGGATGCCGTAATCAAATCCCCCTTGATTATCGCCCGGTCGCGACCCCCCGTCGGATCATACGTGATGGTCCCGTGCTTGATTTGCTTCTGCTGCGAGAGATCGAGGACCTCCTGAATCGTAATATTTGCAGCCGCTATCTGGGAAGTCGGCGGCCAGACGAGCAGCGCCAGGACAGCCGCGCCGAGCATCAGCCAAATCAGCCAAACCTTAGGCTGCAAACGATCCGGCGGAAGGTTTTTGAGGGGGCGGCGGGGCTTTCTGTTCTCAGGCTCCGGCATTTGAACAATAGAGACTTGTTAAGGACGGTGCATGTTCCCAGCTGATAAGTCAATCGCCCGTGGGTAAATCGTGCAATACGATCACGATCCGTATTAACACCCATTGGCGGGCCCAAAAATCCCGCCCCGCGGCCGCCGCTTGGTTTTGCAGCGCTCAAATAGGAGCCATTTCCCGCGGATACGCGCAAACCCATCGGCTCCCAAGCTTTGCCGGGCCGGGCGCCCCCGTTGGACGGCCGAAAGCAGGGCCTCAAACCCCGGCCGCGAAAGCCGGTCGGACCCCTTGATGCGCAACAACCAGCGGTGCAGCGCCCGTCTCGCGAGCGCCCGGGGCTGATCGGCCATCTGCCGGACATCAAGCTTGCCGCCCGGTGTCACGGGCTTCAGCCGGTCCACCCACTTCTCAAGGGCCGAGTCGTCCTCTTCCAGCAGTTCTCGCGAGTGCGCGGCGCCCGCGAGGGCGTCCCGGCCCGCCGCCCTCGACCAGGCCGGAATCACCGAGTTGCGGATGCGATTGCGAAAGTAGCCTCCCCCCGCGTTGGTCGCATCCTCCCGCCACGGCGCCCCCGCCGCACGCAGAGCCCGGATGATTTCGGATTTCGCGAGATCGAGGAGCGGCCGGACATGGATCCGTCCCTGCGGACCGGCCTGGACCGGCCGGGGGGCGGCGAGCCCCCCCGCCCCGCTTCCTCGGGCCAGGCGCATCAGCAGGGTCTCGGCGACATCGTCCCTCTGGTGGCCCATCCAAAGGGCCCGGATCCGGCGGACCCTCATCTCCCTTGCGAAAAAGGCGAACCGCGCGGCGCGCGCCTCCGCCTCGCTCACCCGCCGCATGCCGGTCCTCCCGCGCGCGGGGACGGCCGGCCACGCTCCCGCGGCAAATTCGATTCCGAGGGACCGGCAGACCTTCCGGCAGAAAGCGGCGTCAGCCCGCGATGCGGCCCCCCTCAAGCGGTGGTCGAAATGCAAAACGCAAATCCGCTTCCGGCGCGCGGGCCAGTGCGACCAGACAAGAAGCAGCAGGGCGACCGAGTCCGCACCGCCTGAAAAAGCGACCGCCCAGCGTTCGTCCGCCGGCCTGCCGTTCGCCCAGGAAAGGACCGCCGGGTGGAGCCGGCCTGAAGGGACCAGGCGGGCAAGGGCATCGGCCCGCGCGCGCCAGCGGGATTTTGAGGCCGGCCTTGGATTTGATTTCGCGGCGCGCAAGGAGGGAAAGAACTAACTGAAGCTGAGGTGCTCCTTCCCGAAATGCGGCACGAGCGCCGGCGGAATGCGCACCCGTCCGTCCTGCAGGAGATTGTTTTCCAGCAGCGCCGCCAGGACCCGCGGCACGGCGAGCCCCGAACCGTTGAGCGTGTGCACAAGCTCGGGGCGCCCGGTCTCCCTGGATCGGAATCGAATCTGGGCGCGGCGCGCCTGGAAGGCCTCGAAATTGCTGCAGCTCGACACCTCGAGCCAGCGCTTCTGGCCCGCGGCCCACACTTCGAGGTCGTACTTCTTCGCCTGGGCGAATCCCACCTCGCCTCCGCACATCAGGAGCACGCGGTACGGCAATTCGAGCTTCTGCAGCAGGCGCTCGGCGTCCGCCCGCAGCTTCTCGAGCTCATCGTAGCTTGCAGACGGATGCACCCATTTCAGGAGCTCGACCTTGTCGAACTGGTGCAGGCGGTTGAGCCCGCGCACGTCCTTTCCGTAGCTTCCCGCCTCCCTCCGAAAGCAGGGGGTGTAGGCGCAGCGCAGGATCGGCAGGTCCGCCTCATCGAGGATCTCGTCGCGGAAAAAATTGGTCAGCGGCACCTCCGCGGTGGGGACGGCGTACAGGCGGTCGGTCGTCGTCTCGTACATCTGGCCCTCCTTGTCGGGGAGCTGTCCGGTGGCCGTTGCGCTCGCCCCGTTGACGAAGATGGGCGGATTCACCTCGAGGTATCCGGCCGCCCCGTCCTCCTCGAGAAAGAAGCGCAGGAGGGCGCGCACCAGGCGCGCCGCATCCCCGATGTAGAACGGAAACCCGGCGCCCGTGACCTTGGCTCCGCGGGTGAAATCGAACAGCCGCTCGAACCCGGGAATCTCCCAGTGGGGGACGGCGTGCGCCGAGGCGCTTCCCGTGTCGCCGTGCGCCGAGTGGACGACATTGTCCGCGGGGCCCGCGCCCTCGGGAACGCTCGCGTGCGGGAGGTTCGGAAGCGCCAGCATCCTGTCGCGAAGATCCTCCTCGGCCTTCTTCAAAC
>JBEKAO010000092.1:0-6688 GCA_050015855.1 Opitutaceae bacterium
GGGTTGGCGATGATTCCACGGTGCTTCCTCAGATCCTGGGGATTGATCTCCGGAATCACGAGCGGCACGGCCGGGTCCATCCGGAACGCCGAACTCTTGTCGATGACGAGGCACCCGGCCTTTACGGCGTCCGGGGCCAGTTCGCGGGTCACCGAACCCTCCGTGGCAAAAAATGCGAGATCCAGGTCGCCAAAAACACCGGTCTTCGCCTCCTCGATCGCAAGCCTGCGGCCCGCGTAGTTGACCACCTTGCCCGCCGAACGGGCCGACGCAAAGAGGCGCAGCCCGGCGATCGGGAGGTGGCTGTCCGGCAGCAAGCCCAGCAATTCTTGACCAACGGCCCCTGTCGCGCCGACGATGCCGATTGTGAAGGAGGGTGTCTTGCTCATGGAATCAATCTGGGAATCGTTGAATAAAGTCGCTTCGGGGCTTGGTATCAAGCCCGCAGACCGGCTGCTGGTCGTTCGGATCGGCACGGCGACGCTCCAATTCTATCGCACCAGGAAATTGGTAAAAAGCTATGTCATATCGACTTCCATCCGTTCTCCGTCCAATCAAAAGAATTCCATGGGGACTCCGCGCGGCCTGCATGAGATCGCCGAGCGAATCGGGGCGGGACAGCCGCCGGGCATGGTCTTCGACTCCAGGGCCCCCACGGGCCGCCATTTCTCGGAACTATCCGAAGAAAAGGCGGATACGAATCTCATCACCAGCCGCATCCTCTGGCTGAAGGGGCTCGAGCCCGGCGTGAACCTGGGCGGCGATGTCGACACCTATGGCCGCTACGTCTACATCCACGGCACCAACCACGAGGAAAGGATCGGGGAGCCGATGAGCGCCGGATGCATCCTCATGCGCAATCTCGACATCATCGAGCTGTATGAGGAGGTGCGCGCCGGCGATTGGGTTTGGATCGTCGATTGAACTAACGATTCTTCCCGAAGAGCAGGCGCAGGGAATTGAGGCAGACAACGACCGTGCTCCCCTCATGGGCTCCGACGCCCATGGCCAGCGGCACCTTGCCAAAGGCGGTCGCCACAACCATCACAATGACGACGCCGAGAGCCACCGTCAGGTTCTGGCGGATGACCGAGCGGGCGCGCCGGCTCAGCCGCTGCGCGGCGAGAAAGTTCTCGATCCGATCGTGCATCAGGATCACCTCGGCCTGTTCGAGCGCGGCGTCGCTGCCCCGGGCGCCCATCGCGACGCTCACGTCGGCCGCGGCGAGGCAAGGCGCGTCGTTGACGCCGTCGCCCACCATGGCGACCTTCTGGCCCGATTCGCGCAGCGATTGGATCGCCGCGACCTTGTCCTCGGGCGAAAGCCCGGCGCGCACCTCGTCAAGCCCCAGTTCGCGCGCGACGGCCTCGGCCGTGTGCCTCCGGTCTCCGGTCAGCATTACCGTGCGGACGCCGGCCTGCTTTAGGGCAAGGAGGACGGCACGGGACTCGGCGCGAATCTGGTCCTTGAGGAGCACCCGCCCGACAAGGTCCCTGCCGATCACCCACACTTCCGCAAGTTCGGCCGCGGCCGGGGGCAGTTTCCTCGCCCATTCCGCGAGCGGCCCGGCCTCCAGGAGTTCCCTGCGGCCCAGAAGCAGCGTCGAATCGCCCGCGCGGGCCCGCAGCCCCTGCCCCGTGATGGACTCGAATTCGTCGACCTCGATTGCCCGGACGCCCTCCGCCCTGGCATGCCGCACGATCGCGCGAGCTATCGGATGCTGCGATTTCGATTCGAGGGCGTAGGCGATCTCCAGAACCTCCCGCTCCCTGCCCTCGGGAAAGCTCTCGCAACCGACGACGCTCAGCTCGCCCGTCGTCAGGGTGCCGGTCTTGTCCAGCGCCACGACGCGGACATCGGCCAGTTTCTCGATCGCCGCGCCCCCGCGAAAAAGGACCCCGTGCCGGGCGCCCCACGCGATCGCGGCCAAAATGGCCGACGGAATCGACAGGACGAGCGCGCAGGGGCTCGCGACGACCATGAGCGTCATCGCCCGGTAGAAGGCCGAGCGGATCTGGCCGGTGTTTTCGAACGCCGGAAGCCCGAAAACGAGCCACCAGAGGAGGAACATGGCCAGGGAGCCCCCGACGACAATGTAGGTATAGCGCGTCCCAAACCGGTCGGTGAACCGCTCGCTGGGGGACTTGAGTTTCTGCGCCGTCTGAATGAGCCGGATGATCCTCTGGAGCGTGCTTTCGGAGGCCGGACGGACGACGTCGAAGTCAACCGAGCCCCATAGATTCAAGGTGCCGCTGAACACGGGATCGCCCTCGGCCTTCTGAACGGGCAGCGCCTCTCCGGTGAGGGCCGATTCGTCGCTTGCGCTCCGGCCCTTGGCCACCGTTCCATCCGCCGCGAAGGCCTCGCCAGGCTTCACCCGGACCCGCTGGCCGACCCGGAGGGCTTCCACGGCGGTCTCCTTCTCGCTGCCATCGGGCAGGACGACATTCGCGCTCTTGGGCGAGCTTTTCAGGAGGGCCCCCACCTCCCGCTGCGTTCGATGGAGGGAATACTCCTCCATGGCCCCGGCGGCCGAGAACAGGAACAGAAGGAGGACCGCCTCGCTCCAGGCCCCGATGCAGACCGCGCCCGCCGCGACGGCAAGCATGAGGAAATGAATGTCAATCTCCCGATGCCGGAGATTTTTCCAGGTGTCGATCGCCGCATCCCAGCCGCCGGCAACAAGACCGGCGCAGAAAAGCAGCGTCGGGACAAGGGGCTGCGCCGGCAGCAGATGCTGCGTCGCAAATCCCGCCGCACCCGCAACCCCGCAAACCGCGGCAAGCCATGCGAGGGTCCTCCACTCCTGCTCCTCGGCCGATGCCTCCGCCTGGATCTCGGGCCACTTCATCTCTCGCCACAGCCAGAGCTTCTCGGCGGTTTCGCACGTCTCCCTGCCCAGCACAACCGCCTCTCCCTCCCTCTTCAGCAAGTAGCCCCCCGGAGCCCGGCCGGAACCCCGGGCCGGAAGCCGCGATTCGACACCGGCGACCGTCGCCGCAAGCACCGCCTCAAGGCCGCTCAGATCCACCCGTCCGATCGTCGCCACCGAGATCCGGTGCGCCGAAGGATCGATCCTGACCGCATTCACTCCGGGTCGGGACCTCAGGAATCGGGTCAATTCGTCGACCCAATCTGCCGATGCGCCCGCGGTCGTGTTCATCTGGGTGGAATCCTCAATCTGTCCAAAGAAGAACGCGAGCATCGCTGGCGCGCAAATTCTTAGTTCGCAAGTTCGCTAAAAATCAGAAGCTTGCATATTCGGACTCACTCTCATCTTTGACCTTTCCCCGGCTCCATCGCCTTCTGGAACCGGGCCTTAATAAATCGATGATCGGTTTGCACGATGAGACGGGCGTTCCGCCCAAACCGCAACGCGCGCGGGCGCTCGCGGCTGCGGCCTTTGGCGAGGCGGGCTGGCTGCACGGCGGAATGGACCTTGAATACCGTCCGGAGCAGGACCAGATGGCCCGGGCGGTCGCCGCGGCCTTCACGGAAGACGCCTCCCTTCTTTTCGAAGCGGGAACCGGGGTCGGAAAATCGCTCGCCTACCTGGTCCCGGGGATCATTCACGCGATCGATTCCGGCCGGCCCCTCATCGTCTCGACGAACACGATCTCCCTCCAGGAGCAGCTCGAGACAAAGGATCTGCCGCTTTGCCGGAGCCTTTTTTCCTCCGTCCCCGAACTGGAGGCCTACGCCCGGTTCCGGGCGGCCGTACTTCTCGGCAAATCCAATTACCTGTGCACGAGCCGCCTCGCCAACGCGCTCGCCGAGCGGGCGAGCCTCTTTGACGACGAGGAGTACGCCGAGCTCCAGCGGATCGCCGCCTGGTCCGAGGCGACCGAGTCGGGATTGCGGCACGAAATGCAGCCGCCGCCGAGGGCCGGTGTGTGGGAGGCCGTGAATGCCGATTCATCGTCCTGCTCGCGGCGGCATTGCGACCCGTCGCGCTGCTTTTACCAGCGCGCACGGTCGCGCCTGCGCGCGGCCAATCTCATAATCGTAAACCACGCCCTGCTCTTCGCTCTCATCAACGCGGGCGGCGCAAAAGCGGAGGGGGCGTCGGCGGAGGGGCGCGGTGTCCTTTTTCCGGACGATTTTCTCGTGCTCGACGAGGCCCACACGATTCCCGAGGTCGCCACCGATCACTTCGGGATCGCCCTCAGCAGCTACGGCGTCGACCGCTCCCTGAAGGTCCTATACAATCCCCGCACAAAGCGGGGGCTCTTGCGAAAGCGGGGCGGACCCGAGGCGCAGCGACTGGTCGGGGAGGCGCTGGACTGCGCGAAGAAATTTTTCGGGCTCGTCGAGGCGAAGCTTTTGGCGGCACGGCCCGTCGCGCGACAGCGCGATGCGGGGATGATGGACCCGATCCTGGACGGACCGCTCGACTCCCTGCAGCGCCTTGTCGCCCGCATATCCGACCAGCTTGAGGACGGCCGCGAACGCGACGAATTGCTCGATCAGAAAGGGCGGCTGAAGGCGATCCAGGCGAGCGCCGGCGAGTGGCTGAACCTTTCGGATCCGGAGCATGTCTATTGGGCGGAGCGATCCGGCCGCCGCGAGACGATCGTCACGCTGCGAAGCGCCCCGATCGACGTTGCTCCGGAGCTTCGCCGGCGCCTGTTCGGATGCGGCGTCGGGGTCGTGTGCACAAGCGCCACCCTGGCGCTCGCCGGCGAGATGGCCCCGTTCGCCTCCCGAATGGGGGCGGATGGCGCGCGAACCGGGCTCGTCCATTCGCCCTTCGACTTCGAGCGAAACATGCGCGTGTACGTCGCGGCCGACGTGCCTCCGCCATCGCCCCAGGAGGCGCGCCTTTCGCTCGATGCGCTGGCCGACTACATCTCCTTTTGCGCGCTCCGCGTCACCGGGGGCTCCCTCGTCCTGTTCACGAGCCACAGCGACCTGCAGGCCGTCGCCGCGGCCCTCGAGCCGGAGTTTGCCAGGGCCGGGCGGAGCCTCCTGCTCCAGGGAGAGGGAGCCTCCCGCACCGAACTGGCCCGCCAGATGCGCTCGCAGGGGAACGCGATACTCTTCGGGACCGACAGCTTTTGGACCGGGGTCGACGTCCCCGGGGACGCCCTGGCGCAGGTCATCATCACCCGCCTGCCGTTCGATCCGCCGGACCATCCGGTCGTCGAGGCGCGCGCGGACCGGATCCGGGAAAACGGCGGCAGTCCGTTCAACGAAATCACGCTTCCGGAGGCGCTGGTCAAATTCCGCCAGGGCGCCGGCCGGCTCATCCGCTCGAAAACGGACCGCGGACTGATAACGATCCTCGATTCGCGGATCCTTTCGAAGTCCTATGGAAGGCTCTTCATCGAGTCTCTTCCGAAGCAGGATTTTCACCGGCTGACC
Source organism: Opitutaceae bacterium (assembly GCA_050015855.1). Taxonomy (GTDB): domain Bacteria; phylum Verrucomicrobiota; class Verrucomicrobiia; order Opitutales; family Opitutaceae; genus Palsa-1447. Next base: position 5,365 of record JBEKAO010000092.1, read on the forward strand.
CGGGAGAACAGGGAGGAGCTCTTCCTGCCGTTTTCGCCAGGCTGACCAAAGACTTGCAGTCGGACGGCGCCGCCCTTTGCCTTGGCCGCGCATGAACACCACCAAGCCCGCGGAAAAAGCGGTCATCAAAACATCCTACGGCGAAATGACGATCGCCTTCTGGCCCGATGTGGCGCCGAAGACGGTCGAGAATTTCAAGAAGCTCGCCAGCTCGGGCTTCTACGACGGGACGGCGTTTCATCGGATCATCAAGGGATTCATGATCCAGGGGGGCTGCCCGAACACGAAGGAGGGCGCGACCGGAGTTCCCGGCACGGGCGGGCCGGGCTACCAGGTGAAGGCGGAATTCAACCCGAAGTCGCACGTCCGCGGAGTCATTTCGATGGCGCGCTCCGCGCACCCGGATTCGGCCGGCAGCCAGTTCTTCATCTGCCACGGCGACGCGAAGTTCCTCGACTCCAAGTACACGGCGTTCGGCGAACTCGCGGCCGGCGAGGATGTCCTGGACCGCATCGCCGGAGTGCCCACCCGTTCGGGCGGAGGCGGGGAGAAGAGCGCCCCGATCGAGCGAGTGGCTGTCGAGAGCATACGGATCGTCCCGGCCTAGCCCGGCCGCATTCGATGCGGCCCTTCGCCCTAATCGTCTCCTGCGCCGAGAACAGGGTCATCGGGCGCGGCGGGCGGCTGCCCTGGAGCATCCCCGAGGACCAGCGGTTTTTTCTCGAGAAAACGAGCGGCCAGATCAACGTCCTCGGGCGCATCTGCTTTGAGACCTGGCCCGAGGCCACCCGGGACGGCCGCCGGCCGATCGTCGTGACTTCAAATTCCGGTCTCGCCTCCGATTCCGTGAAGGTCCGCCCCACCCTGCCGGCCGCCCTCGAACTGGCCTCGGAATTGCCCGGCGAGATCTACGTCTGCGGCGGGGAACGGATCTACGCCGAGGCGATCGGGCTCCCCCAGGCGGCCCGGCTGTACCTGACCCTGGTCCATGCCGATGTGCCCGGGGACCGCCATTTCCCGGAATGGCGCCAGCTGTTCCCGCGCGAACTCGACCGCCGCGAGAGCGCCGGAGCCGGCTGGACCTATACATTCCTAACGCTCGGCCGCTGAGGGGCTAATTCTTGCGCCAAGGCGGGGTTTTCCCTTTCCCTGGCCCTGCGGCGGCGCTTTAATGGATACTCGAATTCGTCTCGCTTTCTCCTTCATCCGCATGAACACCACGATCAATGCCATCACCGCCCGGGAAATCATCGACTCGCGCGGCAATCCGACCGTCGAGGTCGACGTCAAACTGTCCTGCGGGGCCCTCGGCCGCGCGGCCGTG
>JBEKAO010000093.1:0-6613 GCA_050015855.1 Opitutaceae bacterium
GCGACCCGGATGACGTAGAGGTGGTAGACGGGCTTTGAATACTCGGCGACAAACGGCGTTATGACGCTCTCGACTCCGGCGAGAAGGCGATCGTAGAGGGCGGCGTTTGAGCGGCGGGCCATGTTCGCGCGGGCGAGGTTCTTCAGCTTGATCCGCAGGGCCGCGGCCTGAATCCCGTCCATCCGGGCGTTCCAGCCGATGTGAGAATGGTGGTATTTCCTGGACTGGCCGTGCTCGCGGAGGCACTTGATGCGATCGGCGAGCGCTTGGTCGTTGGTCGTGACAGCGCCGGCTTCGCCCAGGGCTCCGAGGTTCTTTCCAGGGTAGAAGCTGAAGGCGCCCGCATGGCCTATCGAGCCGGCGCGCCTGCCCTTGTATTCGGCACCGTGCGCCTGGCAGGCGTCCTCGAGGACGAAAAGGCCGTGGCGCCCGGCAATTTCCATGATCGGGTCCATGTCGGCCATCTGGCCGTACAGATGGACGGGGATGACCGCTTTGGTGCGCGGAGTGATCGCGGCTTCGAGGCGGGCGGGATCGAGGGTGTAGGTGCTTTCGTCGACATCGACGAAGACCGGGGTGGCTCCGCAATAGCTGATCGCCTCTGCGGTGGCCATGAATGAGTTCGGGACGGTGATGACCTCGTCTCCAGGGCCGATGCCGCGGGCCAGGAGGGCGAGCCAGAGGGCGTCGGTGCCATTGCCGACGCCGACGGCGTGGGCGGTCTGGCAGAAGGCCGCGAATTCCTCCTCGAATTTGGCCACGACGGGTCCGCCGGCGAATGCGCTATTGTCGATCACTTCGTTGATGGCGGCGAGAAGCTCGGCCCGGATCGGGTCGTGCTGGGCGCGCAGGTCAAGAAACGGCACTCGCATAAATGGGGGAATTTTGGCGGATTCGGGCTGGATTGCCGCAGACAACGGCACCGGGCGGCACGTCCTTTGTCACGACGCTTCCGGCGCCGATCATGGCATTTTCACCGATCGTGATTCCGCAGAGTAGGGTGGCGTTGGAGCCGATCGCGGCGCCGCGCTTGACGAGGGTGGGGATGCATTTCCAGTCGGAATCCGACTGGAGGCGGCCGTCCTTGGCTGCGCGTGGGAAAAGATCGTTCGTGAACATGACCCCGTGGCCGACGAAAACCTCATCCTCGATGGTCACACCTTCGCAGATGAAGGTGTGGCTGGAAATCTTGCACCGGCAGCCGACCTTCGCCCCCTTCTGGATCTCGACAAAGGTGCCGATCTTCGTGTCGTCGCCTATTTCGCAGCCGTAGAGGTTCGTGAAGCCGTAGATACGGACATTCCGGCCCAACTTGACGTCTGAAGCGATCGATGAGTTGGAGCCGGGCTGGGTCATGCAGCGGCGTAACCGGCGGACCGGGCCTTGCCTTGGGAGGCGGAGCGATTGCCGGTGAGGTCGATCGGAGCTCCGTCCTGCTTAACGGACTTAGAGGAGGCCTCGAGGATGCGAACGACCTTCAGGCCGTCCTCGCCGGAGGTCAGGGGGACGGTGCCCTGGCGGATACTGTCCACGAAATGCTGGCACTCGGCCTTCAGGGGCTCGTCCTGCTTGATGTGCGGGCAGTACATGTCGCCGTAGTGGTAGGCGTACTGGAACTCGGCGAAGGTGTCGTAGTGCGGGGGGCGCTCGACGCGGACGTCGAAGATCTTGATCTTCTCCTGGGGGGCGATGTCGTCGTAGACGATCATCCGCTTGGTCCCGACGATCGTCATTTCGCGGACCTTGCGGGGGTCGAGCCAGCTGCTTTGGACGATCGCGGAGCGATCCTTCGTGAAGTGAAGGTTCATCGAGGTCACGTCCTCGATCCCGGGCGTCACATGGGCGGCGCCCCGGCAATTGAGGCTGTGGGGCGCTTCCCCCATGATATGGAGGATGATCGAGAGATCGTGGGGGGCGAGGTCCCAGGTGACGTTGATGTCGGTCTGGAAGAGGCCGAGGTTGAGCCTGCGGGCGGAAATGTACCGGATTTCGCCGATATCGTTGTGGTCGACGATCTCCTTGATCCGCCGGACGGCGGCGGAATAGAGGAAGGTGTGGCCGACCATGAGGACCAGCCCGTTGTGCTGGGCGATGTCGATCAATTCCTCGCACTCGGCGGTCGAGCAGGCCATCGGCTTTTCGATCAGCGTGTGCTTCCCGGCGAGGAGGGCCGCCTTGGCCATCGGAAAGTGGTGCTTGACGGCGGTCGCGATGACGACGGCATCCAGGTTCGAGCCGTTGAGCATGTGGTCGAAGCGGTTATCTCCCTCGATTTCGGGATAAAGGCCGCGGAGGTGCCTAAGCCGTTCCTCGCTGACGTCGCACATCAGCTTCATCCGGCAATCCGGCAGGGTGCGAAAGTTGCGAATCAGATTCGGCCCCCAATAGCCGCATCCGACAACTCCAACGTTGGTTTGTTTGTTCATGGTGTCACGTCATTCGGTTACCTGGATCCCCTTGGTGGGTTCGGGCTGGCGGAATTCGGTCGTCCGGCGGGGACGCGCCTGCTTTACCCGGACTTTGCGAGCGTCGCGGACCTGCCCGAGGAGGGCGGGAATCGTCATCAGGATGATCCGGGCATCCAGCCAGAACGACAGCCTGTCGTGGTACTCGTGGTCCAGGCGGATCATCTCGTCGAAAGTGGTGCGGTTCTTGCCCGAGACCTGCCAGAGGCCGGTCAGGCCCGGGGTCGAGTCGAAGCGCTGCTTTTGCCAGTCCGTGTACTCCTCGTACTCGTAGGGGATGCACGGGCGGGGACCTACGATGCTCATGTCGCCTTCGAGAACATTGAGAATCTGGGGAAGTTCGTCCAAGCCGATGGCCCGAAGGATCCAACCGCCGGGAATCAGGCGCTTGTCGCCCTTGCAGTCGAGTTTCACCATGGGCTCATTGGACACCATGAGCGAACTGTAGTGCGCCCGGTGGGCGGCGGTGTCGGAGCCGATGTGCATCGTCCTGAACTTGTAGATCTGAAACCGGCGCCCCCTGAGCCCGACCCGTTCCTGCATGTAAAAGATGGGCCCGGGGGAGCAGAGCGCCTGCATAAGCATCATGAGCAGCACACAGATACCAAGTATCGGCAGCACTGCGACGCACACGGCGATATCGATGATTCTTTTCCAGAGCGGCATGGTGTTTAGATTACTTTGGTCAATTGCCAGCGACTGATCGTCATCTGGACGTCGCGTTCGAGAATCGAGAGGATGACCGCGACGCGCTCGCGGCCGTTCATGTCGTTTTCGATGATGGCCTCGAGCCCGCGCATCGGGCCGTCGGTGATCTGCACCCGGTCCCCGGTCTGGAGGGCGGGCGTCACGGTGATGACGTCGACCATCTCGCCGGCCCAGGCCTTGAGCCCGTCGATGAGGGACTCGTCGACGACCGCGGGCACATCGCCGAAACTGACGACCCCGAGCACGTCGGGCGCAAACTTGACGGCGCGGCAGCGCTGGCCGTAGTCGAAACGGCAGAAGAGGTACCTCGGGAAGAGCGGTCCCGTCACGATCCGCTTGACGCGGCGGATCGTCCGCTGCCGGCGCAGGCGGGGAAAATAGGTCTCCAGGCCGAATGTCTGGGCGAGGTGGGCGCAGACTTTCGCCTCCTTTTGGGGCCTCGTATGGACGCAGTACCAATTCATATTAATTTCTGCGAGCCGTCTCGGACTGAAATTTGGAATTCAGGGAGCACGATTTGATAGAGTCCATTTCGCTGAAAAAGAAGCCAGCTTCATCCGATAAGTATTTACGCTAATGCCGGACAGCGCCCGTTTTCTGCTTCCCCGAAGCGCTGTCGGGAAACTCGGCCAGGATGCTCAGGGTCCGCTTGAGGGTTTCGCACTGCAGCTTGAGCCGCGCGTTCGCCTCGCGGAGCTCGCCGATCTCCTCCTCCATCTCGCGCATGTACTGGGCCGCGGCGCTGCCGTTGGCGGCCGGCTTCGATTCACGGCCCCAGGAATAGAGCGTTGCGGCGCTTATTCCGAGCTCGCGGGCGATTTCATGCGCGGGCCGATGGCTTGATTTCCAAAGCCGGATCGCCTCGAGCTTGAACGGCTCGTCGTAGCGGATTCTGCGATTCGCCTTCTCGGATGCAGCCGGTTCGCCCTTGGGTCGGTTTTCGGTCGGGGGAAGCATGGTCCAGTTGGGGGTTTTCTCGGGGACTTAAAGGCAAGGTCCGGGCAAGCTGCCGCCATTTCGGTGCATGACCGATTTCTTGAAGGGCGCGGCCGTCCGGAGACGGCTGGGCGCATGGATTTTGTTGGCCTGCATCGCGCGGCCGGCTGGATTCTCAACCAAACTGCGCTGCCGTGGAGTCTAGCATCGTGGTCCTCGTGAAGTGGATATGATTTCCAAGTTTTGTGCGGATCAGCACAAACCGGACCTTATTCGCGACGATCGTACCCGCTGCCAACCGTGCCGTATGTGGGGTATTGACCGCATGGGCCCGTTGGACGCCTGGCGAGCTTATCGGATTCGAGCGGCAATCCAGCGGGTAGGGTCCTGAAGTGCCGACCCTTGGGGTGAATCCCCTGGCAACGATAGCCGCAATGACGCTGAAGACCATGTTCGTAAGAGCTCGAATGGGGGTGCAAAGGTTCACCTGTCGACCATTCACTGCAACCCTCTTTTTGTAGTAATTACTATCAATTGTTACGAAAACGTAACGGAATTACGGTCGGAGGGTTCAACGTGGATTGTATGTTACCAATTATGGATTACTTACTTACAATTTCTCCAGTTTGCAAAACACCCTCAAATTGAAACCGTTTTGAATTCTCCAAATGCGCGTTAGTACGTACCTGCATTTGACCCCAGATTTGGCGTTTCTTGCCATTTGACGCGCATTTCTTGCGCAAAGAGGGGGCTTTTGCCCCGGTCCAAATACAAATTAGCCGAAACCGCGCAGGGTTTCGGCCAGGTATGATAGTAATCCCTACAGGAATCAGCCCAGGGAAGCGGGCCTTACGATCGGCTCAGGCGGCGCGTCCGGCGGTGGGGTGGATCTCGTGGATCTCGGCTGTCTCAAATGGACGGGGAGCAATTCCCTGATGAAATCCCGTCTCGTCCTCATAGCCGACTACGGCGTGCTTCTTGGCGTGATGAATTGCGGCGAAGCCTGCGAGGGTGAGAGTGAAAAGGGTGGCGATTGCGAAGGCGATCATTGGAGTGGTTGGGGCGTCTTGCGTGGAAAGGGAGCTGTTTTTCTTGGGAAGAATCTACCCGATAAGGCCAAAATGGGCTATAGGGGATACTCCTCAATTTGGACTGGGGTGAATCCTCATCGGGGATACCGAGCCTGCTTAAACGCTGTACGCTGAAACACGGATCTTTTAGCCTCCAGGATTGTAACATGAAATGGTCCCCGAAGCCTGTGGTTGCGCTGGCGCTGCTCCTTGGGGGGTGCGCGACCAACACCTTCACGCAGTTTTACCGCGACTACACGGCTGGAACGCCTAGGAGCGACCTGGACCGGGCCCTGCAGCCATACTCGGGGACGACCCGGATCGTCATGACAGGCGATTCGCAGAAGGACACGACGGAGCTTTTTCGGCAAAACTACGCAATCCTGGGCGAATCGACCTTCGAGTGGGGCAAGGCGCCGTCGGAAGAGGAGCTGCGGGAGCAGGCAAGAAGGGCGGGGGCCGACGTCGTTCTTTACCGGGCCCGGTACCCGGTTGGCCAGGGATTCGCCTACGACGCCCTTTTTTTCCGCAAGCGAAAGGCGTCGGTCGCGGGGCTGGGAATCGCCGATTTGACCGGCGAATTGCGCCAGGCGCTGCATGGGGAGAAGGGCGTCGTCGTGCGGTATGTGCGGGAGGAGAGTCCCGCATCCAGGTCGGACTTCCGCGATGGAGATGTGATCGTCGGGATCGACGGGGTCCAGGTGGGGTCCACCACGGACTACATCGACAAGGTACTCAAGCGGGCGGGGACCGAGTGCACGTTCAAGGTGCTCCGGGGAGGGAAGGAATTGGCGATTCCGATCAGACTGAACGCCTTGCCGGTCCCGGCCGCCAGGGCCCAATGACAAACTCAGTGTGAATCCGCCGGGGCCTTGGGGTGGCGGGCGGTCACGGCAGAGGGCTGTGGCAGATCGGATGCGGACCAGCCGCCTCCGATGGCGGCGACCAGGGCGACCGATGAGGTCAGCCGGCTCTGCTGGATGCCAAGGAGGGTCTCGCGGTTGGCGAATTCGGTGACCTGGGCCGTCGCGACCGTCGTATAGTCGACCGTGCCGGCGTCGTACTCGTTGAGCGCGATCCGGGCCGCATCGGTTGCCTCGGCAACGGCGGCCCTTTGGATCGTCTCCTCTTCGCCGAGGATCCGAAGCGTGGACAGGCTGTCCTCGACCTGCTGGAAGGCGCTCAAGACCGTCTCGCGGTAGTTGGCGACGCTCGACTGGTAGGCCGCTTTGGCGGCGAGAACCTGGTCGTGGCGCCCGCCCCAATCGATGAGGGTCTCGCTGATGTTGTCGCCGAGCGACCAGACCGTGAATGGCTTCGTAAACAAGTCGCGCAGGGGAGAACCCTCGAACCCGCGGTTGCCCGAAAGCGAGATTGTGGGGAAGTACGCCGCAGTTTGGATTCCAACCTTCGCGTTCGAAGCGGCCATGCTGC
>JBEKAO010000094.1:0-6096 GCA_050015855.1 Opitutaceae bacterium
CGAGGCCTCGAAGATCTACACAAAGGAATTCCTCTTGAAATACGGCATCCCGACGGCTCCAGCCGCGATTTTCGGGGATGCGGAAGCCGCCTGCGCCTGGGTGCGCTCCAAGTCCGCGCCGATCGTCGTCAAGGCCGATGGACTGGCGGCCGGCAAGGGGGTCGTGGTGGCGCAGACGAGCGCGGAGGCCGAGGAGGCCGTGCGCACCCTGATTCGCCTGAGGCCCCCGGCCCCGGCGGCGCCGGGGCCGAACCGGATCCTCATCGAAGAATGCCTGCGGGGCGAGGAGACCTCCGTCCTCGTGGTCGTGTCCGGCCGCGATTACGTGATCCTTCCGACGGCGCAGGACCACAAGCGGGCCGGCGAGGACGACACGGGGCCGAATACCGGCGGCATGGGCGCCTGTTCGCCGGCGGCGGTCGTGACGCCCGGCCTTCTCGGTCGGATCGAGAGTGAGATCGTTCGTCCGTCCGTGGAGGGAATCGCGGACGAGGGGATCGATTTTCGCGGAACCCTCTTTGTCGGGATCATGCTGACGGAGGCCGGGCCGATGGTCCTCGAATACAACACCCGATTTGGAGACCCCGAAACCCAGGCCGTTCTGCCGCGCATGGCGACCGACCTCTTGGAGCTGCTCTGGGCGGCCGCGCAGCGCAGGCTCGCCGGAGTCACCCTCGAGGTCAGGCCCGAACCGGCCATCTGCGTGGTCGTCGCCGCCCGGGGTTACCCGGGGTCCTACCCAAAGGGCGACCGGATACGCCTTCCGGCAAGGGGGGAACTTCCCCCCGGGACGATTGTCCTCCACGCCGGCACGGCCCGGAATCACGCGGGTGAATTGGTCACCAACGGCGGGCGGGTGCTCGGCGTCGTTGCGACGGGCCCCACCCTCGGCGCCGCAGCCGGGCGGGCCTATTCCGTCTGCGAGCAAATCGATTGCCCCTCGAAATATTATCGCCGCGACATCGGCGCGCGGCAGATTGGCCGGGCATGAACCGGTTGCTGCCGCTTCTCGCGTTCCTCACGACGCTTGCGCCGGGCGCAATCCGGGCCGCGCCCCTGGAGCGCGATCTGGGGCAGGGCCTCGCCTATTTTAGAATCCACTCCCTTCCCGCGGACCTTCCCTCGGACGAGTCGGTGCGCCGCCGGCCCTGCGTCGTCGATGTGCGCTACGTGCATGGCGACCGCGCCGCCGCGGTTGCCCTGCTCGCCTGGCTCAAATCCCACGCGGCGCCTAAGTCGCCCGTCATCCTCCTTGCGAATCCGGAAACCGCCCCCGTCCTTCTCGTTCCGCTGAATTCGGCCAACGCCGTTCCCGGACTGCTGGTCGTCGGACCCTCGGCGCGCAACTTCGGGCCAGATATTTCCGTGTCCGTCCCGCCCTCGGTTGAGCGGCGCGCGTACGAGGCCCTGGAAAAGGGCGCCTCCGTCGATTCCCTGATAACCGTGCCGGTCGTCAAGGCGCGCAATGACGAGGAGCGCCTGGATCAGGAGCATCTGGAGGACAACGCCCCGCCGGACGAGGCGGGGGATGCGCAAACGCCCGAAACCGCGGACTCGGCGCCGGACGCCGGAAAGGCGGCGAAGCCTCCCGCGCCGCCGCCCCTGATCGACCCGGTGCTGCAACGGGCGGTGCAGATTCACCGGGCGCTCGTCGCGTTGAGGCGCCTGTAGGGGCGGGAACGGGAGACAAGGCGCGAAAAATCCGGTTTTGCCTTTGGCCAGGAACCGTATCCCGTTGAACTTCGGATGCCAGCCACCGGACATATACTCGTTGTGTGCACGGCAAACATTTGCCGGAGTCCGATGGGCGCCGCCCTTTTGCGGCACGCCCTGGCGGCCGAGGATGGCTGGCTGCGCTCGATTCCCGTGGTTTCGGCCGGCGTTTCCGCGCGCGGGGGGGAGCCGCCCACGGATCATTCCGTCACATCGCTCAAGAAGGTGGGATTGGACATATCCGGCCACGTCAGCCGTCCGCTCACCCAGGAGCTGATCAACGGGGCGCTGGTGGTGATTGGCATGACCGATTCCCACAAGGCCATGGTCCGGCTGATGGCCGACCCCGAACCGAAAAACCTCATCCTGTTTCGCGAGTTCGTGAAGGAGGGAGACAAGGAAATCGCCGATCCGTACGGCTGCCCGCTCTCGGTCTACGAGGCCAGCCGCGATGAGATGGTCGAGGCCCTCCCCTCCCTCGTCGAGTTCCTTAAGACACTGGCGAAATGATTAAACCTTGTTCTTCAGAACCGGCAGCCATTAAGGATAGGTGGGCGCCGGACAAGGCCGGTGCGCCTGTTTGAAGCGCCAGCCCGCTGTTCCACCGATTCCCAAAGAAGCCGATGCTCAACTCTTCGCCTCTCCCCATCGCCGATCCTGAGGTCTACGCGGCCATCGCCGCGGAACTTGTCAGGCAGCAGACTCACATAGAGCTGATCGCCTCCGAGAATTTCACCTACCCGGCGGTGCTGGAGGCCCAGGGAAGCATCCTGACCAACAAGTACGCGGAAGGCTATCCCGGCCGGCGCTGGTATGGCGGATGCGAGCACATGGACAGGATCGAGCAGCTTGCGATCGACCGCGCCAAGCTCCTCTTCGGGGCCGAGCACGCCAATGTCCAGCCGCACTCCGGCTCGCAGGCCAATTACGCCGTCTATGCGTCCGTCCTCCAGCCCGGCGACAAGATCCTGGCCATGAACCTGAGCCACGGCGGCCACCTGACCCACGGCAACCCGGCCAACTTCTCGGGCAAGCTGTACAAGGTCGTGGCCTACGGCGTCAGGGAGGACACCAACCTGATCGATTACGACGAGCTTGCGCAGGTCGCCGCCCGGGAGAAGCCGAGGATGATCACGGTGGGCGCCAGCGCCTATTCGAGGATCATCGATTTCGCCCGCATGGGCGAGATCGCCCGATCGGCCGGGGCGTACCTCTTCGCCGACATCGCGCACATCGCCGGGCTTGTGGCGACGGGGTTTCACCCATCCCCCGTGCCGCATGCGGATTTCGTCACCACGACGACGCACAAGACCCTCCGCGGCCCGCGCGGCGGCCTCATCCTCTGCCGCTCGGCGCACGCGAAGGCCGTGGATTCGGCGGTGTTCCCGGGCTCGCAGGGCGGCCCTCTCATGCATGTCATCGCCGCAAAGGCGGTCTGCTTCGGGGAATGCCTGAAGCCCGAGTTCAAGGCCTACAGCGGGAAGATCGTCCTCAATTCGAGGGCCCTCGCCGCGGCCATGGCCAGGCGCGGCTACAGGATCGTCTCGGGCGGCACGGACAACCACCTGTTTCTTGTCGACCTGCGGGGCAACCTTCCGGACCTGATCGCGAAGAAGGCGCAGGAGGCGCTCGATCTCGCGCACATCACGTGCAACAAGAACACGGTTCCCTTCGAAACCCGCTCACCGTTCCAGGCATCCGGCCTGCGCCTGGGCACCCCGGCCGTCACGACTCGCGGGCTCGGCGAGGCGGAGATGGAGGAGATTGCGGACTGCATCGACACGGTCTGCCGCGCGGTCGGAACTCCCGGCGAAGCCGGCGCCGTGGCGTCGGTTGGAACGCGCGCGCGCGCGCTGATGGCGCGCTTCCCGCTTCCGTATCGCATCTGAACCATGACACCCGTCCCACCCAACATCCCGCCGGCGGGGCCGCGCAAATCCGGCCTGGGCGTCATCTTCCTGACGATCTTCATCGATCTGCTCGGGTTCACGGTCTTGTTTCCGCTCTTCCCGGGCATCCTCGAGTATTACCTGAAAGTCGACGGCGGCCACGGGGCGATCGGCTGGCTCGTCGCCCGGATCGATTCGCTGGCGCAGCTCGTGCATGCGAACGGCAACTACCGCGCGGTGCTCTTCGGCGGGATCCTCGGATCGCTTTACGGGATTCTCCAGTTTGTGATGTCGCCCATCTGGGGGAGCATTTCCGACAAGGTGGGGAGGCGTCCGATCCTCCTGGTGACCGTCGCCGGAATCACCGTGAGCTACGTCCTGTGGTTTTTCAGCGGCTCGTTTCTCCTCTTTGTCGTGGCGCGCCTGATCGGGGGCGGGTTCGCCGGCAACCTTTCCGTCGCGACCGCGGCCGTGGCCGACGTGACCAGCCGCGAGAATCGCGCCAAGGGCATGGCCCTGGTCGGGGTCGCCTTCGGGCTGGGCTTCATGGTGGGCCCGGTCCTGGGCAGCGTCGCATCGATGTGGGATCTGACCTTGAATCACCCCGGGCTCGCGCGCCTTGGGGTGAATCCCTTCTCGTTTCCCGCCCTCCTCTCGATCCTGTTCAGCGTGGCCAACCTCTTCTGGATCAGCCTGGAGTTTCGCGAGACGCTGGACCCCGCCCACCGCGACGCGAACGAGTCCAGGAGGATCCGCCATCCGCTCCACGAGCTCATTTCGGCCAGGGCCGGGCCGGCGCGGCGCACGAACTGGCTTTATTTCATCTACAGTCTCTCGTTTACGGGCATGGAGTTTTCCCTGCCGTTTCTCGCCGCGGAGCGGTTCGGATACGGCCCTGCCAAAATGGGTGTCATATTCCTGTTTCTGGGCGTTGTCCTGATCCTGACGCAGGGCGGAATCGTGCGCTCGGTCGTTCCGCGCTACGGTGAAAAGGCGGTGCTGCTGACAGGATTGGTCATCGATCTTGCCGGTTTCCTGATCATCGGCCTCGCAAGCTCGATCGGCCCGTTCTACGCGGGGCTTGCGCTGATCGGCGTCGGCACCGGACTCATCAACCCCTCCGTCTCGTCCCTCGTTTCGCTTTACAGCAAGCCCGAGGAGCAGGGGCTCATGCTGGGCGTCTTCCGCTCGCTCGGCTCCCTTGCGCGGGGTTTCGGACCGATCGCCGCCTGCCTCCTGTACTGGTGGCAGGGGTCGACGGTGACCTACATCCTGGCGGCCCTCGTTTTGATCGGGCCCTGGATCATGGCCGCGCCTCTTCCGAGGCCGGCCAAGTAAGCGAAGGGCGGTCCGTGGGTGGCTTCCGATTCTCGCGGATCCCGGCGATCGCCCTCTGCCTCCTCCTGACGGGGTGCCTGTCCCTGCACCGGGAGCCCCCGAGGCCCGGAAGCACGCAAATCGGCTCGACCGCGGTGACCCTGCCCGCGCAGATGCTCGGCAACACGCTGGTCATCGAGGCCAAGTGGGACCATTTCGGTCCCTACCATTTCCTCATCGACACCGGATCGTCGGTGACGCTGGTCACTCCGGAACTGGCGGCGCGGTACGCCGCCACGAACGCGCCGCCGCCGGAAGCGCCCGAAGTGAGGGTCCGCTCCTCCGACGGATCGAGCACGGTGCTGCCGGCCGCGATGCTCACGCGAATCGAGCTTGGAAGCGCGAAATTCACGACCGTGCCGGTCCTTGTCTACGACTGCACCACCCTCTCGGAGCAGTTCGGGGTGAAGATCGACGGGGTGCTCGGATTCCCCTTCTTTCGCAAAACGCTCCTCACCCTGGATTATCCAAGGAGCCGCGTCATCCTCCGGCGCCAGACCCTGGCGCCCCTCAATCCTCCGGGCTCGATCATCCCGTTCAACAATGCCGACAAGACGCCGCTCATTTCCGTCCGGCTCGGGGACCGGATGTTTTCCGTTTTGATCGATTCGGGCAGCGACGAGACCCTCAGCCTGAACCCCTTCGGCCTCGCGCCGAAATTCGCCTTCGGCCCCACCGAGGGCCCGACGGTGGGGACGCTCACCGGCGACCGGCCCGAGCAGATCGGGCGGCTTTCCGAAACCCTTTACATCGGCGACTACGCCGTTCCGCGCCCCGTGGTGGAGATTACCGAGGAGCTGTCGGCCATGGGGGGCGGCGTCCTCAAATATTTCACGGTGACCTTCGACCAGGACCATGACCGGGTGACGTTTTTCCGCGATGCGACGGACCCCATCGCCGTGCCCGGCCGCCGCAGCACGGGCCTTAGCTTTGGGAAGACGCCCGCCTATTGGCGGGTGGTCGGCGTCGTGCCGGGTTCCCCGGCCGACGCGGCCGACGTGGAGACGGGCGACCTCGTGACCCGGATAAACGGCGAGGCGGTGGCCCGGTGGACCACGCGGAGGTACGAGCAGCTGCTCGCAAACGCCGAGAGCATTACGGTGACGTTTCTCAATGG
>JBEKAO010000095.1:0-7908 GCA_050015855.1 Opitutaceae bacterium
GTGATGGTCCCGTGTTTGATTTGCTTCTGCTGCGTGAGATCGAGGACATCCTGAATTGTAATATTTGCCGCCGCTATCTGGGAAGTCGGCGGCCAGACGAGCAGCGCAAGGACCGCCGCGCCGAGCATGAGCCAAATCAGCCAAACCTTTGGCTGCAAACGATCCGGCGGAAGGTTCTTGAGGGGCCGGCGGGGCTTTCTGTTCTCAGGCTCAGGCATTTGAACAATAGAGACTTGTTAAGGACGGTGTATGTTCCCAGCGGATAAGTCAATCGCCCATGGGTAAACCATGCAATACGACCACGATCCGTATTAACACCCATTAACGGGCCCGGGGTTCCGCCCCCGCGGCGTTCGATCGGCCTTGCGGCGCTCAAACATAAGCCATTTTCCGCGGATGCGCGCAAACCCATCAGCTCCGAGGCTTTGCCGGGTCGGGCGCCCCCGCTGGACGGCGGCGAGCAAGGCCTCAAACCCCTGCCGCGACAGCCGGTCGGGCCCCTCGAGGCGCAATAACCAGCGGTGCAGCGCCCGCCTGGCGAGCGCCCGGGGCTGATCGGCCAGCCGCCGGACATCGAGCTTGCCGCCCGGTGTCACGGGTTTCAGGCGGTCCACCAATTCTTCAAGAGCCGAATCGTCCTCCTCCAGCAGTTCCCGCGAACGCGCGGCGCCCGCGAGGGCGTCCCGGCCCGCCGCCCGCGACCAGGCCGGAATCACCGAGTTGCGGATGCGGTTTCGAAAGTAGCCTCCCCCCGCGTTGGTCGCATCCTCCCGCCACGGCGCTCCCGCCGCGCGCAAAGCCCGGACGATTTCGGATTTCGCGAGATCGAGGAGCGGCCGGACGTGAATCCGCCCCTGCGGCCCGGCCTGCACCGGCCGGGGAGCGGCGAGCCCCCCCGCCCCGCTTCCGCGGGCTAGGCGCATCAGCAGGGTCTCGGCGACATCGTCCTTCTGGTGGCCCATCCAAAGGGCCCGGATCCGGCGGGCCCGCATCTCCCTTGCGAAAAAGGCGAACCGAGCCGCGCGCGCATCCGCCTCGCTCACCCGCCTGACGGCGCTCCCGCGCGCCGGGACGGCCGGCCACGCTCCCGCCGCGAATTCAGTCCCGAGGGACCGGCAGACCTTCCGGCAAAAGTCGGCGTCGGCCCGCGACGCGGCCCCCCTCAGGCGGTGGTCGAAATGCAAAACGCAAATCCGCCTCCGGCGCTCCGGCCAGTGCGACCAGACAAGAAGCAGCAGGGCGACCGAGTCCGCGCCGCCCGAAAAGGCGACCGCCCAGCGTTCGCCGGCCGGCCTGCCATCCGCCCAGGCGAGGACCGCCGGATGGAGCCGGCCTGCGGGGACCAGGCGGGCCAGCGCATCGGCCCGCGCGCGCCAGCGGGATTTGACCGCCGGCCTTGGATTTGACTTCGCCGCGCGCAACGAGGGATAAAACTAGCTGAAGCTCAGGTGTTCCTTGCCGAAATGCGGCACGAGCGCCGGCGGAATGCGCACCCGTCCGTCCTCCAGGAGATTGTTCTCCAGCAGCGCCGCCAGGACCCGCGGCACGGCCAGCCCCGAACCGTTGAGCGTGTGCACAAGCTCGGGGCGCCCGGTCTCCCTGGATCGGAACCGGATCTGGGCGCGGCGCGCCTGGAAGGCCTCGAAATTGCTGCAGCTCGAAACCTCGAGCCAGCGCTTCTGGCCCGCGGCCCACACCTCGAGGTCGTATTTCTTCGCCTGGGCGAATCCCACCTCGCCTCCGCACATCAGGAGCACGCGGTACGGCAGTTCGAGCTTCTGAAGCAGCCGCTCGGCGTCCGCGCGGAGCTTCTCGAGCTCATCGTAGCTCGCCGACGGATGCACCCATTTCAGGAGCTCGACCTTGTCGAACTGGTGCAGCCGGTTGAGCCCCCGCACGTCCTTTCCGTAGCTTCCCGCCTCCCGCCGGAAGCAGGGGGTGCAGGCGCAGCGCAGGATCGGCAGGTCCCCCTCGTCGAGGATCTCGTCGCGGAAGAAATTGGTCAGCGGCACCTCCGCGGTGGGGACGGCGTACAGGCGGTCGGTCGTCGTCTCGTACATCTGGCCTTCCTTGTCGGGGAGCTGTCCGGTGGCCGTGGCGCTCGCCCCGTTGACGAATATGGGCGGGTATACCTCGAGGTATCCGGCCGCCCCGTCCTCCTCGAGAAAGAAGCGCAGGAGGGCGCGCACCAGCCGCGCCGCATCCCCGACGTAGAACGGAAAGCCCGCGCCCGTGACCTTGGCTCCGCGGTTGAAATCGAACAGGCGCTCGAACCCGGGAATCTCCCAGTGGGGGACGGCGTGCGCCGAGGCGCTTCCCGTGTCGCCGTGCGTCGAATGGACGACATTGTCCGCCGGGCCCGCACCCTCGGGAACGCTCGCATGCGGGAGGTTCGGAAGCGCCAGCATCCTTTCGCGAAGCTCCTCCTCGGCCTTCTTGAGGCGGCCCTCGCATTCCTTCACCTGGGCGGACACCGCCCTCATCTCCCCGACCTTGGCCAGGAATTCCGGCGAGCCCTTGGCCAGCGAGGCCATTTCCGAATTTGCGGCCTTCTGGCGCGCGCGCAGCTGCTCCACCTCCTGCAATTGGGCGCGCCAGGCCGCGTCGGCGGCGAGCGCCCCGTCCGGATCCGCCTTGAGGTGCTTCTTGGCAATGGCGGCGCGGATAAGTTCGGGCGATTCGCGGAGGATTTTGGGATCGAGCATGGCGGATGGAGAGGGGGCCGGTTATTTCCGGGTCGGAATGCGGGCGCGGATCTTCTGGAACCGGGCATAGGCGTCCTTCGCGGTCAAAAGCCGCAGGTCGCCGACCGGCGCCTGAATCACGAAATTGGTGGGCGCTGAAAGCGGATACGGTCCGAAAAGCCGGGGATCGGTCGGGCCGAAGATGCCGAGGACACGCACTCCCAGGGCCGCGGCCAGGTGCATCGGCCCGCTGTCGTTCGTGATCACCCATTCCGCCCGCTTGATGAGGGCCGGAAGCGAGACCAGGCTCGTGTTCGCGGTCAGGTTCAGGAACTGCGCGGGCGAGAACGCCCCGCGGTCCGGCATTCCCTTGCTTCCGGCCCAGATCACCTTCCTCGACTTGTCCTCGCGAAGGAGCATCTCGGTCAGCTGCTTGAACCCCCCCCAGCGCTTCTCGGGCCGGCGGCTGTCGGGGAAAAGCAGATACGGCCTGCCGCCGCCCTTCGCTTCCGCGAACCTGAGGCTCAGGCCTTCCGATTCGCGCAGGCGCAGGGTGCCCCGAAGCTCGGGTTCCGCGCCGAGGACCGGGCAGAACTGCAGCAGGATCTCGAGGGCGTGGCTGCGCCTCCCGCCCAGGGGAAGCGGCACCTTCCGGTCGTAGAACAGGCCCGCGCCCTCCCGGGAGTCGCTCCGGCCCACCTTGTGCCTGGCGATGGCCCTCGAGGTCATGAGCCCGGTGCGCAAAAGGCCCTGGAAATCGAAGACGTAGTCGAACCTGGTCCGCCTCACCTCCCGCATGAGCCGCAGAAACGCCTTCGGCCCCCCGAGCCGCTCGAAAACATAGACGTGGTCGACGGCCTCGCACGCCCGCACGAGGGGGGCGTAGATCTCGCGCACGATCCACGAAATCCTCAGGCCCTCGCGCTGCGCCTTGAGCGAGGTGGCGACCTGCAGGCCGTGCACGATGTCGCCGAGCGACGAGGGCTTGATGATGAGCAGTTCGGTCATTGGACGCAAAAAAAATATCCGATGGACGGCGTGCAATCCAATCCATTTTTTGGTCTACTGGCTCCTGGCGCACCGCTTCCCCATGCTCACCCTGCTCTTCAAGACCTTCGGCTGGCTCCTGGCGCGGGCCCCTGAGCCGCTCCTGCGCGGACTCACGGCGGTCCTGGGCGAGGCGGTGCTTTGGCTGGCGCCGGGGCGCCGGCGCGTGGTCCTTTCGAATCTCGATCACGCCTTCCCGGACCGGCCGGCCGCATGGCACCGGCGCATGGCGCGGACGTGCTTCCGCCGGCTGATCGAGACGGGCCTCCTGTCGCTTGCGACCCCGTATCTGAGCGAGAAGCGGATCCGGGCGGTCGCCCGCTTCGCCCCCTCGGTCGACGCCTGGGTGCCGGAAATCGGGCGCAGGCCCTTCGTGCTGGCGACCCTCCACCTGGCTCTCTGGGAGACCCAGACCTGGTTTCCGCTGCTGTGCCCGGTTCCGATCCCGGAATTTGGAATCATTTTCCGGCCGCTGGACAACCGTTCCGCCGACTCCTATTTGAAGCGCACCCGGGAGAGGTTCGGCCTGCGCCTGTTGTCCCGCAAGGAGGGCTTTGCCGAAGCGCTCCACATCCTTCGGAGCAACGGGTGCGTGGGCGTCCTCTTCGACCAGAACGCCGGCCTGCAGGGCGCCCTGACCACCCTCTTTGGCCGGGTCTGCTCAACGACCGAATTGCCGGGGCTTCTGGCGACGAGGTTCGGCGCCGAAGTCCGGACATTCTACCCGCGCCGCACGGCCTTTTGGCGGGTGAGCTTTGAGTCCGAGAGGATCGCGCACGACGGCACCGTCGCCGGCGTGACCTTCGCGCTCAACCGCTGGCTCGAGGGGGCGCTTTGCGACGACGCGCTCTGCGCCTCCTGGCTTTGGGGCCACGACCGCTGGCGGCACCAGGACATGCCGCGGCGCCGCTTCCGCCTCGAGAGCAAGCGCGACCTGCTCGCCGCCGATCTGACCGCCCGGGGACTCGGCGCGCTTCCGCGCAAGACCCGGATATGGGTCCGCCTGCCGAACTGGCTGGGCGACGCGACCATGGCCGTGCCGCTCCTCCGGGCCCTGCGGGTCGGGCGGCCCGACGCGGAGATGAACCTCCTCGCGCGGGGGGCGCTTCTCCCCCTGCTCGCAGGCTGGGGCGTGGCGGACCGCCTTCACGCGCTGCCGCCCAGGGGCGCGCGCTATTTCCTTCACTTTTGGGCCCTTCGCCGCGAATACCCCGATGTGTGGATTCTCCTCACAAACTCGGCGCGCGGGGATCTCGAAGCCTGGTTCAGCCGCTGCCCCCAGCGATTTGGAATCATCCGCCCGAATCGTCCGCGGCCGCTCCTCACCAGCGCCTATCACCGGCCGCGAAGCTTCGGGGAGCCGCTTCATCATCAGCTCAAGTTGTGGGAGTATTTTTTCCGGCATTTCGGTCTCACGGCGCCCCCGGACCGCACGCCCCTTCCCTTCGCCGGACGGCCCGTGGATCCAGGCCTGCCCCAAATCGGCCTCATTCCGGGATCCGAAAACGAGCCGGAAAAGCGCTGGCCCGTCTCCAATTGGCTGCGGCTGATCGCCTCCCTTCCCGGCCGCCGCTTCGTCCTTTTCGGCACGGCCGGTGATCAGCCCATTGCCGCGGCAATCGAGGCGGGCGCCCCGCCCGGCGCGATTGAGAATCTCGCGGGCCGGACCGATCTCCCAACGCTCGCCGCGCGCCTCGGCGGGTGCCGGCTGGTTGTATCCAACGATTGCGGCGGCATGCACCTGGCCAATGCCGTCGGAACGCCCGTCATCGGGCTTTTCGGCCCGACCAATCCCGTGCGAACCGCGCCGGTGTTTTCGGCGCCCTGGGCGATCCTCCAGCCTCCCGGCTGCCCTCCGACCGGCGGCGCGGCCCTCGCCGGCCTTCAACCCGAATCGGTGGCGGCTTCCGTCCGAAGCCTTGCCCGCGAGAAGCCCGGCGCCCCATAGCCCCGGCGGAGCCAGCCCAAGATGCCGCTTCTTTCCGTAAACGACCTGCGCACCTATTTCTACTCCGGCGGCGGCGTCACGCGCGCGGTCGACGGCGTGAGCTTCTCCGTGGAGCGGGGGGAGACGCTCGGCCTCGTCGGCGAGTCCGGCTCGGGCAAGTCGGTGACCTGCTACTCGATCATGGGCCTCATCCCCCGGCCGCCCGGGCGGGTGGAAAGCGGAACCGCGCTCTTCCCCCGGCCGCCCGGGCGGGTGGAAAGCGGAACCGCGCTCTTCGACGGAACGGACTTGCTCCGCTGCCCGCCGAAGGAGGCGCGGGCGATCCGCGGCAAGCGCCTTGCGATGATCTTCCAGGATCCGATGACTTCCCTCAACCCGTACCTTCGGATTTCCGACCAGTTGATCGAGCCGCTCCTGATCCACGAAAGAATCTCAAGAAAGGATGCGCTCCGCCGCGGAATCGAAATCCTGGAGGCGGTCGGCATCCACGACCCGCCGAAACAGATCGATCACTATCCGCATGAGTTCTCGGGCGGAATGCGCCAGCGGGTGATGGTCGCCATGGCGCTCATCACCCGTCCGGAACTCCTGATCGCCGACGAGCCGACGACCGCCCTCGACGTGACGGTCCAGGCCCAGATCCTTGAGCTCATCCGCCGGATGCAGCGGGAGCTCGGCATGGGCGTCATCTTCATCACGCACGACCTCGCGGTCGTCTCGGGCCTGTGCGACCGCGTCCAGGTCATGTACGCGGGACGCATCGTCGAGACGGCCTGCACCCGCGCCATTTTTTACCACCCGCTCCATCCCTACACCCGCGCCCTCCAGCGCTCGATTCCCGCGATCCAGCCAAAGGGCTCGGAATTGCACACGATCCCCGGACTCCCGCCCGACCTGTCAAAGCCCCTTCCGGGCTGCCCGTTCGCGCCGCGCTGCGAATTCGCCGAGGAACGCTGCCGGACGACCGAGGTCGGCCTCGCGGAGGCGGAGCCGGGGCACTCCCAAGCCTGCCTGCGCGTCCAGGCCGGTGAAATCTGATCCCGCGCCCATGGCCACCCCGATTCTGGAACTCGAGGGCCTGAAGACCTATTTCCCGGTCTACCGGGGCCTGCTTCGCAGGCGCCGGGTCGGCGAAGTGAAGGCCGTCGACGGCGTCACCCTCTCGCTCGGAAAGAGCGAGGTGCTCGGGCTCGTGGGAGAGTCGGGCTGCGGAAAATCCACCCTGGCAAGGACCGTTCTCCAGCTCATTCCCCCGACAGCCGGACGGGTCATCCTGGACGGCCGCGACCTGACCGGCGCCTCGGCCCGCGAACTCAAGGCGAGCCGCCGCGACCTGCAGATGGTGTTCCAGGACCCCTATGGCTCGCTCAATCCGCGCCTGAGCGTATTCGAGACCCTCGCGGAGCCGCTGCGGGTCCACCGGGTCTGCCCGCCATCGGAGGTCGCGGCGCGCGTGGCCTCCCTCATGCGGAGGGTGGGCCTCTCCCCGCGCTTCGTCGCCAAATATCCGCACGAGTTCTCCGGAGGGCAGCGCCAGCGGATTGCGATCGCCCGCGCCCTGGCGCTCGAGCCCAAGGTCATCGTGGCCGACGAGCCTGTCTCCGCCCTCGACGTTTCGATCCAGGCCCAGATCCTCAACCTGCTGGCCGAGCTCACGAGGGAGATGCGCCTGAGCCTGATCTTCATCGCGCACGATCTGTCCGTGGTGAAGCACATCTCCGACCGGATCGCGGTCATGTACCTCGGGAAGATCGTCGAGCTTGGGACCGCCGAGGACGTGATCGAAAGGCCGGTCCATCCCTACACCCGCGCCCTCATCAGCGCCATTCCCAGGCCCGATCCGGACTTCGAGCGAAACCGCCAGCGGATCGTCCTTCCCGGCGACCCTCCCTCGCCCGTCAATCCGCCGAGCGGGTGCGCCTTCCATCCGCGCTGCCCCTATGCGCAGGAAAAATGCAAGGCGTCCGTCCCCCCGCTCGCCCCCTTCTCCGGCCGCGATGTCGCCTGCATCCGCGCGGGCGAGATCTGACGGGTCTCCGATTTCTACTGCGCCGCCTCGAGAACCAACCGGAGCAGGTCGCCGTACGCCTCGACCGCCCTGAATCGCGGAAACTGCGCCTTGACCGTCTCGGGGGCGTGGAACAGGAGGCCCAGGTCCGCCTCGCCGAGCATGGCCGTGTCGTTGAATGAATCCCCGATTGCGACGACCCGGTAGTTCATGCGCTTGAA
>JBEKAO010000096.1:0-5894 GCA_050015855.1 Opitutaceae bacterium
CGCTGCCGCGAGGGCACCGCCCAATCCGCCTTAAACGGGCGAGCGCTACGCGCTTGGCCCTTCCCTACAACATTAACTTCACTCCAACCATACCCCCCTCCCCAAACTTTGGCGTTGAGCCCTACTGGCGTTGAGCCGGGTTGCGCCGCCATTCCGGCTTGCGCCGGAATGGCGGAGAGAGAGGGATTCGAACCCTCGGTAGGGTTTTAAAGCCCTACAACGGTTTAGCAAACCGCCCCTTTCGGCCACTCAGGCATCTCTCCGGGTCAGCCAAGTGCAAGACCTTGCGAAAGGCGGAATGCCGGCGCAAGCGGAAAAGCCGAAACGGGGCATTTCGAGGCGGCAAAACCCTATCCGACCCCGTGAATCACCAAGCCCTGCGTACGGCCCGGCTGCGCAAAACGGAGGCGCCGATCCCCAAAGCGATCAACGCACCGGCCAAAAGATCAAAGGTGCCGGATGAATCGGGAACCGAGGGGGCGCCGTTGAGCGTCCAAGTTCCAGACGGATCCGCGTCGATGTTCAAACTACTGCCTCCAATCTCGTCCTGGCCGAGCTCGTTGTAACCCAGGCCGAGAATCTGGAAGCTCCATTCGTTGTTTCCGATCGTATCATCAAATGCATACAGCGAACTATTGGCTGGTGTGGCAGGAAAGTCGCCAATGCTGGTATCCAGGATATTCCAGGCGGACAGATAGTAACCGTCGGCCGGGTCTCCTGCGATGGTAACGGTGCTTCCGTCCGCGAAGGTATTGCCGTCAGTCGACTCGAACGTGTAGGTCCCGTCCGTGATCGTGTCGGAGGTTGGCGTTGGGGTGAACACAATTTCGAATGCCCGGGCGAAATTCCCGGCGCCGAGGAATAACACGGCAGTTGCGACGCTCAGCTTCAACGCGTTTGTTGGCTTCATGGTTATTGCTCCTGTTCACCACCTGGCGGGAGTGACGATTGGTTCAGTTGATTATCGAATTAAAGAAAATGATACGAATATCCTCTGAATTAAACTCATGCTTATAGCATGCCGGGCGTATGAATCTCAACAAAATGTCTAATGGGTATGAATACGCATAATTCTTATCATATTTATTTAAATATATTTACATAACTAGCAGGGCACGTTTGTACCCTCATCGACATCGTTCTGAAGCTAGTTACTAATTGGATTTGTAAGCCATTCCGACAGATTTTGGCGTCGGTTTACACTTGCCCCAGCGAGGAGCGTTTAACAACGCATGGGAACCCCGGGAGCAAGGCTCCAGAGAATCAAAAAAAAGAGGCGGCAACGACGTGCCGCCTCCAGGAATGGCGCAGATCCGTTAGACGGGTGAAGCGAACACCCTTATCGAAAAGAATGTGCCAATTTCTGGCGCCGGGCCAGCGCCCCGAGTGCCAGAATTCCGGCGAGCAACATCCCAGCGGTATTCCCTGCATCGGGCACTCCTCCCCCTCCACCATGGGTCTCTATCGTCGCATCTGTGACGAAGATGCTGTCTTCCGGCTGGTCTCCAAAGGTCCCGATGCCCGTGATCGTCGCTTTGTCATCGCTGTTCAGGGAGATGGCATAAACATTGGGATTTGCGCCATCCACCTCCTCGGTCACGATCACGTCGCCGGCGTACTGGTCAAACTCCGAGATCGGAGCATACTCGATGTCGTCCGGGTAATTCACGGCATAAAGCCCATCAAGGGGATTGGTGTCACCGGCGATATTTGCTGGCACGAAGCTGATCGATTCGGCCTCGGGTATCTGGAACAGTGGCGTCACCGTCCCGCTGGGCGAAATCGCATTAATCCACTCCGAGTCCTCCGACGCGGTAAAGAGCGTCCCCGCGGCGAAGGTTCCGAACTGCTGCGTCGCAAATCCAATCCCTTCGGTGTCGGTGCCGAGGTCGGCCAGCAGAGAAACCACACCGGCCGTTGTAACTTCATAGACGTCGCCGGAAGTGGTCGTGACAATCATGTTGTAGCCGTAAAGCCCGGTTGTATCGAAGCTTATTCCGCGGATGTCACCGACGGGAACGGTCGCAAATAGGCTCGGCGTGCCACCGGAGCTCGTATACTGGTAGATCTGCCCGTTGGCTCCGGAACCGGAGTAGATGTAGTTGGAACCGAAGCCGCTTCCACTGGGCGAAGCTGAGAGGACGACCTCGCCGCCGGCAACCGGAAGGGGCGATCCAAACGTGCTAATAGCCCCGCCACTGAGGCCGGTTTGGTACAACTGGTCAGTGGAGGCAGTACCATATCCCGCCGTACCGACGAACCCGCTTCCGGTATACGTGATGCCAATCGGCGACGCATCACTGTAAAGGGCTTCCAATTGGCTTTCGCTGATGAACGGCGTCGGGTTAAACGTGATTTGCGCGCCCGCCCGCGTGACCAAGGCAGCCAAGGCGACTGCCGAAAGTGCAGTAAAGTTCATTATAGGCTTCATAAAAGGCCATTTACTTAGCATAAGCACTGCCAGCGAGAGCACGGATTTTCTAACTAATTAAATTCCAAATATTTAAAATATTGAGCCTATAAACGCGCGCTTTCCGCCTCGCTGAAGAATGTAAGACCTTCCGACACGATGTCATATTCCGTTACATTTTGCACACTTGGCCATCCCGGGAAATGGCCGATGAATGGCATCGGCCCCAAGTGCCGCCGACCCACCCGCAGGATTCGGTCTGGCCGAAATCTCAGCTCTCCTCGTCGATCGGACGGCGGAGTTCGCGGCGGCACTCTTCGATGACCCTAAGCCAAACCTCCCGAATATCGAAAAGGCGGGGAAGGGCGTCCTCCCGGTAGTCGCGAACGGCGGAGAGGGCGATCGAGGACTCGGAATTGAGCTGCGAGAGCGATTCATTCAGGGCGCGCAGAGCCCGCTTGAACAGGCTGACCGCCATCGCATAGTCTCCAAAATCCAGCGCATGCACGGCCTGGACGGCCTGCTCCTCGCCTCGGTGCAGCGATGCGAGGAACGAAAGCGCGAGTGGAGGCGGGACCCGCTTTGGGTCGCTGGCGAGGAACTCCCACGGGCGGCGGATGCCAAGATAGATGGCCTTCGTCGCGACAAACACGGGGTTCTTGTGGAGCGTGTAAACATCATCCCCGGTGAACTCTTCCGTTTCGTCCTCGTCGCCGGCTGTCTCCTCGGATTCCTCCTCGCTCTCGGAGTCGGGAGATTCCCAGCCCATTTGCTCGGCGACCAGGTCAATCCGATCCGGATTGTTTCTAAATCCTTCGTAAAAGCCGAGATACCGATGGATCACATCCTCCTGATCGCGGAGATAGCGCTCCCAATCAAACTCATTCCAGGCGAGATCACCCCGATCCTCCCATTCGTTCTCGGGAGAACCGTCTGAATAAGAATTGTCCATTGGCTGTGTGGAACTGAGTCTCGGGGGGCCGAAAAAGCAACCGAAAAGGGGTGCTCCATTCCGTGCGGTGGTGGTTGCCTTTGCGTCCCGATTTCTTAATTGGATTTCGATCATGGCGGACGTCCATCACGCTGAAATCCACTTCGAAGGCCATGTGCAGGGGGTCGGTTTCAGGTACGCGGCGTTCGAGGTCGCGCGCGAATTCGAAGTGGCCGGTTACGTGCAGAACCTTCCGGACGGCCGGGTCCACATCGAGGTGGAGGGCACGCCGCAGGAACTCGACGCATTCGCGACGGCCGTCGAGGAAAAGATGCGCCACTTCATCCGAAAGACGCATCGCTCGACCCACGTGCGGACCGCTCAGTTCACGGGCTTTGGAATAAGATGAGCGGCCGAGGGGAACCGAACCCGCCGGTTTCGGGCCGTTTGGGGAGCCCTCCGTCCTGGAGGGTGTGGATGGGCGCGGCGCGGCCGAGGACCCTGACCGCCTCGGTGGCCCCCGTCGCCGTCGGTTCGGCCCTGGCCGCGCACGACGGGCGGTTCAATGCCCCCGCGGCGGGCATATGCCTCGCCTTTGCCCTTCTCGTGCAGATCGGCACCAATTTCGCGAACGATTACCACGATTTCATCAAGGGCGCGGACACGGGGCAGCGAGTCGGGCCCAGGAGGGCGGTGGCTTCGGGGTGGGTGGCGCCGTCCGTGATGCGCCGGGTGATGATCGTCGTCTTTGCTGCGGCCTTTCTCGTGGGGCTCGCCCTCGTCAACCGGGGCGGACCCTGGCTCATAGGGATCGGTCTTGCGTGCATCGGATGCGGGATCGCCTACACGGCGGGGCCGGTCCCGCTCGCCTACGTGGGCCTTGGGGACGTGTTTGTCTTCGTCTTTTTCGGCCTCGTCGCCGAGGGAGCGACCTATTTCGTCCAGGCCGGGAGACTGACCGGCGAAGCCGTTCTCGCCTCGGTGCCCATCGGCCTGCTGGCGACGAATATCCTGCTCGTTAACAACTACCGGGATGCCGAATCCGATGCGGCAGCAGGCAAGCGGACGCTTGTCGTTCGCTTCGGGCGGGGGGCGGCTCGCATCCAGTTCGGACTATCTTTCGCGGTCGCCATGGCCGTCCCGTTTGTGTTTTTGCTGAGGGGCTATCGGGCCTGGTGCCTGCTCCCGGTGATCCTTGCCCCGCTTGGGATCATTCACGCGCGACGCCTGCGCACGGGCGTGAGCCCCGGTGAGCTCGTTTCGCTCCTGGGCGACACGGGCAAGCTGCTCGCCTGGTACGCGGGCCTCTTTGCCCTCGGCGCGATCCTGTAGCGAAACCCTCCCTCAGGCGAGCTGCGGCGTGAGCTTGGCCTTCAGCGCTGTCTTTGGGAGCATGCCGACGATCTGGTCCACAAGCTGGCCGTTCTTGAAGACAAGCATGGTCGGTATGGCGCGGATGTTGAATTTCACCGCGATGTCGTTGTGATCGTCGATGTTGACCTTAGCGATGTTGAGCTTCCCGTCCAACTCGACGGCGAGTTCCTCAAGGATCGGCGCAATTGCCTTGCACGGGCCGCACCAGGGGGCCCAAAAATCCACCAAGAGGGGCGTGGCGGAATCCGCCACGGCCGAATCGAAGCTCTCGGAGGTGAGATGATTGATTTTGTCGGACATGTATTTGGGTGCGACAATCAAACTCGGATAAAACCCAAACGCAACCGCGACCGGTCACGGTTGGCACCGGACCCGATTTTGGGCGGTCGCCATGAATGGATTCGCCCCAGCTAGTGTCGATTTTCCTTACAAAGGATCGATGTTCGACAGGCAGCCAACCGGAGGATGCGTTTTATGAATTACATAACCGATTATAAGATAATATAGTATATCACAGTTAGTCTCCTATTATCAAGCGAGCACGGATTGTGCTCCCGATGGCATAAGATCGCCAATCAACCCCTGATCCCGATGAGAACCCGACACCTGACCCTCGCTCTTCCGCTTGTTTGCTCGGCCGTTGCGCTGATGCCGTCCTCGATCCGCGCCCAGTCGTTTTTGTACACCAATTTCTCGAACCCCACCGGGCTCCAGATCAATGGAAATGCCTTTGCGCCCGCCACGGGCGAAAATGGGACGAGTCAGGTGCTTCGTTTGACTTCGGCCACGGACAGCCAGGCCGGCAGCGCGTTCAGCCTTTCGCCCGTCCAGCTCGGCGATAATGCAAGCTTTAGCACGGCCTTCTCATTCCAGCTGTGGGACGGCGGTGGCATCTCTGATGGGACCGGCAATCAGGCGGGCGCCGACGGGCTTGTGTTTGTCTTGAATACGGTCAGCAACACCGTCGGATCGTCGGGCCAGGGCGTCGGCTATCAGGGCATCAACAACTCGGTCGGCGTCAAGTTCGACACCTGGGACGACTCGGCCGGGAGCTTTCCGCAGGACAACGATCCCAACGGCAATTTCGTGGCGATCTATGCGGACGGCAGCACCCATATGTACGATCCGGACCTGAGCGACAATACCGCCAGTTATAACAATTACGCGGATGACGCACAC
>JBEKAO010000097.1:0-8373 GCA_050015855.1 Opitutaceae bacterium
TGTCACGGGTCGGGTAAAACCAGCCAGGTAGGGTCAGGTCAAAACCAGCCACTTTGAGAGGTTTACGCCGGGGGCGAAGATGAGTTCGCCTTTGGGGTAATGAACCAGATCAAAGTGAGCATCCAACAGACGATTACAGTTTTATTGGCCCGCGGCTGGCCTCAGCGGCGGATTGCGCGCGAGCTGGCGTTGGATCGTGAGACAGTGGCGCGATATCGAAGGCTTGGATCAAAACCAGCCAGTAACCCGACCCACGGCGCCGATAGCATGGCGGAAGCAAATCCGGCCACGATCTTGACCCACGGCGCCGAGATCGTGGATTCAAAACCAGCCAGTAACCTGACCCACGGCTCAAAGCCGGGCCCGCCGAGCCGCTGCGTGCCGTTTACTGCTCAGATCGAGGCGGGTTTGCAGGCGGGGCTCTCTGCGCAGCGGATCTACCAGGACCTGGTGCGGGAGCACGCGTACATGGGCGGATATCAATCGGTCAAACGCTTTGCCCGGAAGCTTGCGCAAAAGCTCGAGTTGCCGTTTCGGCGGATGGAGTGCGCTCCCGGAGAAGAGATGCAGGTGGACTTCGGAAGCGGCGCCTGGATCCTGGCCGACAGTCGGCGTCGCCGGCCGCATCTGTTCCGCGGAGTTCTCAGCCATTCCCGGAAGGGTTACAGCGAGGTCGTGTGGCGCCAAAACACGGAGAGTGTGATCCGCTGCCTGGAAAACGCCTTCCGCCACTTCGGAGGCGTCACCGCCACGCTCGTCCTCGATAACCTGAAGGCCGCAGTGCTGCAGGCCGACTGGTTCGATCCGGAGCTCAACCCGAAGCTGCGGGCCTTTTGCGAACATTATGGCACGGCAATCCTGCCGACCCGGCCCGGGATTCCACGGCATAAGGGGAAGATCGAGGCCGGCGTCAAGTATGCCCAGAACAACGCCCTTCGGGCGCGCAGCTTCACGAGCCTGGCCGAGCAAAACGCATTCTTGGCCGACTGGGAGCGCACCGTTGCCGACCGGCGTCTGCATGGGACGATTCGCCAGCAGGTCGGCACCTTTTTCATCCAGGCCGAGCAGCCGGCCCTGCGGCCGTTGCCCGATTCGCTGTTCCCGTGCTTCGAGGAAGCGCCGCGCCGGGTCCATCGCGACGGCTACGTTGCTTATCAGCATGCGTTCTATTCCGTCCCGCCGGAGTACGTCGGCTGCGACGTGTGGCTGCGGGCCGAGACGCGACTGATCCGCGTCTTCGACCAAAGGTTCAAATCGATCGCCGTTCACGTGCGCTCCGAACCCGGCCGCTTTTCTACGGACGACGCTCATATCCACTCTCGCAAACGCGCCGTGATCGAGCGCGGTGCCGACTATCTGCTCGAACGCTGCCGGCTTCTCGGGCCGCATTGCGGCGCTTGGGCGGAAGGCCTTTTGCAGCAGCGCGGACCCGAAGGCATGCGCGTTTTGCAGGGTCTGCTTGCCCTCGCACGCGAGCACCCCATCGCGATCCTGGAGAGCGTCTGCGCTCGGGCGGTGCATGTCGGCCTGTGGCGGCTGCGCGAAGTGCGGCGTTTGATTCAAATCGGCGAACCGGCCCTCCAAGTTGATTTCCTGCAAACTCATCCGCTGATCCGCGATCTGCGGGACTATCAATTGCCATGAACCAACTCCAAACGATCCTGCACGATCTGCGCCTCTCCGGCCTCGGCGAGACGCTCCCTGTCCGTCTCCAAGAAGCAGCCTCCAGTCGTCTCACTCATGAAGAGTTCCTGACGCTCGTCCTTCATGATGAAGTCAATGTCCGGCGGCAGCGCCAGATCCAGCGCCGCACCCAGACCGCCGACTTTCATAACCTGAAAACGCTCGAGGACTTTGACTGGCGTTTCAATCCGTCGATTCTGCGCAAGGACATCTACGAACTGGCCGCAGGCAACTTCATCCGAGCCAAAACCGACTGCCTGCTTATCGGGCCGCCCGGCGTCGGAAAGACCCATCTCGCCCAGGCGATCGGCTACGAGGCCATCAAGCAGGGCTTCCTTGTGCGCTACCGCTCGATCTTCGACCTGGTGCGAGACTTCCTCGCCGACGACGCCCTCCAGCAGCGCGATCGTGTCCTTCAGCAATATATAAAGCCGGACCTCGTCATCATTGACGACATGGGCCTTCGCGCCCTGCCCAAACACTCCGGCGAGTACCTGCTCGAGGTCATTATGCGCCGCTACGAAACCCGCTCCACCATCATGACCAGCAATCGCCCGCTCGAGGACTGGGGCAAACTGCTCCAGGACGTCCCCACCGCTGGCGCCGTTCTCGACCGCTTCCTTCATCATGCCGCAGTCATCGCCATCACCGGCCAAAGCTACCGTCTCAAAGACTCTGCCATCGCCAAGGCCAAAACCGATCAGAAGAAAAATGCACCCTGAACTCCCCTCACTCCCTTCCCTCGCTCCCCAAGGAGCGAGGAACCTCCCGCTCGCCGACCGGCGGGGCGGACCGCCTCGCGGTCCTCCTCGCCCCGTCCCGGCTCGCTCCGCCATCGCCTCCTCAACGAAAAGCTTGTCCTCAGCAAAAATCCAGACATGAAAAACGCGCTCTCAAGTGGCTGGTTTTAACCTGACCCGAGGTGGCTGGTTTTGACCTGACCGGTGACACACAAGCAAAGCGAGAGGCCGGCCGTCAGACAGCCGCAATCCTTGCCGCTAGGCGCGTAGGTGAGCGCGCTGCTCAGCAGGGCTGCTCAGCACCGGGGGAAGGTAATGGAATTGAAAAGAAGAAAGGAAGCGGAGCAGCGCCGCTCTCCGAGGGCGCCGCCCCGCTTCCCGAACCGGAAGGATGGCGGGATGCGTGCTGCGACGACGACAACACTACGATCTTCGCGATGGGTAGCTGGGCCAGCATCATGCCGGCGTATCAGAAACGGATCAAAGCCCGCTGCGATGAACGAACTGCCACAGGAGGGCTGTCACTATCACAACTACCACCCCTGTAGGGCCTTATGGGGACCCTCTACTTTTCACTTTCCTGCGCTGGGTCCGCGCTGACGCGCCTTCCATCTATGAAACCCAAAAACGAAAAAACCCCCAAATTTAGCGCCCTTCTATCGCGCTTCCCTGTCTTTGGCTCAATGGCCGAGTGTGCCGGCGCCCTGAAGCTGCCCAAGGCGCGGCTGCAAATGGCCAAGCGGGCCGGATGCCCGGCTTTCGATAGTCATGGCCGGGTCGATTCCGCAAAACTCCTTGGCTGGCTGCTGTCGGCCGAAGGCGCGGGCGAAAGCACCGATTGGCCCGACCGCTTGAAACGCGCCCAGGCGCTCATGGCCGAAATGGAACTCGAGGCCGAAGGGGGGCGGCTGGTTTCGCGCGCCTGGGTCAATGCACGTTTCCAGCGCGTAGCCGGAGAAATCAACGGCATCCGATACAAGAGCGAGAATGAGCACCCGCTTCTTTTTGCCGCCGCGCTTGGCGACACGGCAAAGTGCCGCACGGCGGTCCGCGGGATATGGGATGAGATCTTAAAGAGCTTCGCTGACATGGCCAAGCACTTTGCGGAGGGCGGGAAATAACGCCATGACCCACCCTGACACAAGCGCACTCGCCGAGGCTGTCCGGTTACTTCAATTGGTCGTGAGCCAATTGCCGGCGCCGCAGGCGCGACGGATAAATGCCGCGGTTGCCGGGATGGAACTACTAACCCCGAAGGACTGCGCCCGCTTGGCCGGTTGCGCCAGGCGCACGGTGGACCGCGCGATCCACACGGGCGCACTCCGCGCGGCGCATGGAATCACCGGCCTGGTTACAGTTAACAGGTCTGATTTCGATGCCTGGGACCGCGCGCGCCGGCCAGATTCGGCGGAAATGGCGAACCTTGTCCAACGTCGGCGAACGATGTCCAACCACACGCGGCGCGCGTTGTGTCATACTTCGCGGCGTCGGAGAAAAATTTAATTTCAACCACGCCACAAAACATGAGCAAATTTGACGAACCACTCGACCTTGGCCCGACCGCAATTTTTGCGGCGCTAACAACCTCGGAAAATATCGACGGCGACCCGCCTTCCGAAATCGTATTCATGCCGCGAGGCGATCACCCGATTTCGGCGAACACGTCGGGCGGCGGCAGTTACATTGGGACCATCCACGTTGACGCACAGGCAGCGAACGCGGTTATTGAGTCATTCAAGAAGATCCAGGCGAGCGGGCGCCGCGCGTGGCTCGATTTCTCACACGATGAAAAAGAGGCCAGCGCATGGATCACCGGCTTCCGGTGGGATGATTCGCGCGGGATTATTGCGAGTGTATCCTGGACTGCCGCCGGCCGGGCCGCGCTCTTAGGAAAGAGCTACTATTCATTCTCCCCGAGCTTCGAGGCCGAGCGCGAAACCGGCCGCGTTGTGGGACTTTTGTCGGGCGGCAGGAGCTGTGGGGGCCTTGTTAACGCGCCCGCCTTTGCAGCCATGCCGGCGCTGATCGCCGCGAAGGCCGCACCGCTACCCGCCGAGGGTGAATGTTTGGAGCAGGGCACCGATTTGCCCGGACGCCAGAATTTTTGCGGCTTCATCTACATGAATTGAACCAAGGAAAACAATGACCCCCGAATTATTCCAAGATCCAGAAATCGCCTTAGCCGAGACCGAAAAAATAGACGCCAGGGCGGGCCTCAATCCGAACACCTCGCATTATTCGGTTCTGATGAACAATACGCTTCCGTACCCGCAACGGATGGAGGCGGCAAAGAATCGGAGGGGCATAACCGATGCGGCCTTTGCCGAATTCCCTCCGACAAAGGAATTCCGCGCCGCCTTCGATGAGTTAAGAGCGATCCAGCACGAGTTCCGGGCACACCTCGGAGAAATTCAAACCCTCCGCGCCGGGCTGGTCGGCGGCCAATACAAGGCGATGCTTGCCAACGCGGCCAAGGCGCCCGTCTCCGAGCCTGAGGTTTTTGCCGCAATAGAACCCGAGTCGGCATTCACCGCACGCCTGGAAGCTGAAATCCGCGCGCGCACCGAGGCGATATACGAGCTCGGGCGCCGGTCCGTCAAATCCACGCTTGCGATACAGCGTGAAATTAATCGGACGCTCGGCCTATTCGTCGCCAAGCTCGAAAAAGACGAAATCGCGCAGGCCAAAAAACTCGGCGTCGCCTACGAGGCCGCCGGCACCGCGCGGCTCGCCCATTCGGTGCGCCTTTTGTTCTGCTATCAGACTTGGGACTGGCGCCGGCTTGCCAAGGACGCCGAGAAGAAAGGGCCGGATTCACCCTTCCCCTGGACGAAAAACATTCTTTCCGAGTATATCGATACTTTCGACTGGTGAGTCTTGCGGCCGTCACGAAAGCCCCGCGGGGCCGTGTTCCTCCCCGCGGGGCTAGGCCGAAAAATCCAAAGTCAACCCGCCACCGCAAAACGAAAACCATCCACGACAAAGCCCGCACCCTGGCGGCAGAGCGGGGAATTTCGATCCAGGCGGCCTATTCTGAGCTTGGCCGGATCGGCGCCGCTCATCGGCAGACGCAGGGCCGGCAGCAAGCCGCAAGCCGCATCGCGCCGATTCAGCGACCAGGGCGACCGGGCGTGAGGCTTTGGTGGCGGAACGAATAGGTTCACAATGAGCGCGATAAACCATAGGACAGGGGGTGGGAGGGGGGGGTGTTTGACTTTCCGAGGAAAGCCGCCAGATTGGGGCAATCGGAATTCACGGGTATGCCTCGAAATTCTTTAGTAACCACCTGTGTTACTGACAGTAAAGAGGGGTTTGCCATTCCGCACGTTTCGGGGAACCGAATAAGCGCTGGACGTACAAATGCATTAATGATTGGCTGAGAGTTTGGTTTAAGCCTTAGCCTAAACGAGACGATAAAATCAGACGACAATGGGCTGCATCCACACAGATTTCCTAACCGCTTCTTCCAGTTTTACGACTGGGATGGGTAGCGCCGTGGCGATCGGAGGCAACTTTTACGGGTTCAATTATTCCAAGACCCCGGACGAGGCCGATGCGCGCGCACTGCGAGCGGACTGGATTATGATTGGTAAGGATCTTTCGGATGTGATGAAAAAGGCTGAATCACAACCGAAATGCCTGGATCTAGCGAAGTAACACCTACTTCAAGCCAGGGAGCGGGGCACGACCTTCCTGCGGTTCAGCGGGAGGCAAAAGTCGATGATATCATTCAAGACCTTCGAGGCCTGAAGCATAAAGACCGGGCTAAGGTCCTCGGCCAATTCGGCCGCAAGGATAACCCAAGAGGAATGGCAGTCAGCAGCCAGTTTGTATCCGCGTCAATGTGGCAAGGTCCGCTACCATCCCCCGCGAGTCTTGAGGCTTTCAATCGTGTGGTCCCTGGGGCCGCGCAACGCCTAATTACGATGGCAGAGAAACAACAAGACCATCGGATGGCGTTGGAAAAGAAGATTTCATCGAGGCAAACCACTCAATCGGCACTAGGGCAGATTTTTGCCTTGGTGATTAGTATTACTGTTGTGGCGGCCGGTGCACTCGCAATTTATCGGGGAAGTGCGGGGGCGGGCGCTACTATTATAACGACGACCACCGCCGGAATTGCGTATGTATTCATCACGGGCAAGCGCGAAGAGCGGGCGAGTCGGCAGAATAAGCGCGAGGCCATAGAACAATCTGAGGCCCAGCAGGCGGCTCAGCCCAAGGATTCAGAAGTCGATATTTAGCGCGGCTTCCTACACAGGGGCACGGCCGCGGTGGCGGTGCATAGCCCACGTTCTGTCAGTGCAGTGTGCGTACGCTATGCGCCCAGCGCGCGTGCAGCGTGTGTATGGCGTATGTACGGAGTACACACGCAAGAAGTTGGTTATAAATTGCTTGCAAAACAACTAAAATCGTGAACTCTAGCGTGGCCATGAAAAAAACATCGCCAGCTAAAGCCTCCCCAATTAGCGCCGAGCGTTTCGCCCAAGCGCCCAAAATCATCATCCGTCTCGCACCCGAGGAACTGCGCCGCTTCTGCGACGATCTCGCCTCCGAACTGCAATGCGACATGCCGACCATCCCCGCCGATGGCGACCTTGTTGGCACCCTGCGGGCGTGGCGCCGCTACTCGCGTCGCTACGAAAAGGCCAACGCCGACCGCGGGAGCGTAGAGCTAAACCGGGGAACGCGCGAAATGCATGACGAGACGGCAAGCCTGCTCGAACGGCTGATGAAGCTGCTGCCGCAAGCGGCCGTCGCGTAACCCCGCCCGATCTCAGACAGACCCCGGCCGGTTCGTCCGGCGGGGTCATCTGTAAGGCGGGCATCAGATCTCTGCCATCACGGTAGCGCGTCAATCATGCCCTGGCGCGCCGGCCCAGGCGGCGTCTTCAAGATTTCCACGATATTGTCTACTCGCCCCTTTGTGCTATTAGCTTCTTCCTCTGCGGCGTCTACCCGTTGCTCCAATTTCATGGATTTTAGCGGATCGGTTCGGGCTTCATCGGCTATTGCATCGACAATCGGGGTAATTGCATCGAGCCCGATTTCAATCTTCGACAATCGCTTTTCAAATTCCAGCACATCCTTGATGGAGTCTTGCGCAGCCAAACTTTGAGAGTGGTTATCGCTAACCAGCCCTGACTCAGACGCTTTCAAGCCTTCAACTTCCCGCTGTAGATCGGACGACTTGGCCTCCGCCGTGCTCAACCTGTTCCGCAATTCTTTCGTTGCTTCGACTTGCTGGTCTTCCAATTCCTTTATGCGCGGTTGGAGTTCTCTGATTTGTAATTGGAGCTTCTCCACGTCACTGTTCTTGGCGCAGCCGGCGAGAAACGCTACCAAGACGATGAGTGGGGCAAGGATCGGTTTCATGATGAAGTCAGTTTTATCGCGTAGAAGGATAATGCAATAGCACCAACTCCCTACGCCCAGCCATTTCGTCAACAGTGCAGCGGCACTGGGTTTTGCGGTAATTCGCAGGAAGTGGTCGGTGGTATAAGATTGCCCCGGCTTTCCCTCAAGGCCCGCCGGTTCGCCTGGCGGGTTTCGTAAAGCGCACTGACTACGTTAGACACGAATGCGGTTGGATCTTGCGGAGTGGATGGTATGGTTAGCCAAACCCGCGATGCCCAAATTCAAAATATCATACCCGAAGCATTTGAGCCTAGAGCAGCAATTTCAGAGGCTTATATTTTTCGGCAGTTGTACTTCAGTTAAGCCCGCTGCGAAGCAACTCAAATGGATTATCAATGGAAACGCTGCCTTTCTTGGCCTTTTGGTCGTAAACCTAAAACCAGTCTCCGAGGTGTTGGATCGAGATCATCTGTCGGTGGGCATCCCAAAACCGGCCATTGATGGGCATGTCAAAACCGGCCACGAGGAGGACGGCAGAGGGATGACCAAAGAGGGTTGAGTGGACAAGGCTTTTGTGGGGAGAGGAGGCGTG
>JBEKAO010000098.1:0-5853 GCA_050015855.1 Opitutaceae bacterium
ACCTTCCGGCCCTTGAGCCCGCCCAGGTGCTCCTTCATGGTGAAGGTGTCGAGCAGGCCCTGCGTCGGATGCTCGTGGGCGCCGTCCCCGGCGTTGATGACGGGAATGTCGAGGATCTTCGACAGATAAAGGGGGGAGCCGGCGGCCGCGTGCCGTATGACGATCATGTCCGCGTTGAGGGCCTGGATATTCTGGGCCGTGTCGCGAAGCGTTTCGCCCTTGGTCGTCGAGGAGGTGGCCGAATCGAATGAAATGACATCCGCGCTCAGGCGCTTGGCGGCCATGTCGAAGGCCATGCGCGTGCGGGTGCTCGGCTCGAGAAAGAGATTCACGATCGTCTTTCCGCGCAGGGCGGGGACCTTCTTCACGCTCCGGCCGAGGATCTTTTTGAAGGCTGCGGCCGTCGTGTGTACCTGATCGATCTCCTCGAGGCTGATCTCCTCGATCGTCAGCAGATGCTTGCGGTTCCAGGACATAATGAAATTCAGCCGGGGTGGATCGCGATCCGGTCGCGCGCCGGATCCTCGCCGAGTTTGACGACGACCGTCTCCTGTTCGCCCGCCTCGACCGTCATTCCCACGAAGTCGGGGGACACCGGAAGGCGGCGCCCTCCGCGGTCGACCAGGACGGCGAGCTGGACCCGGCCGGGCCTGCCGTGGTCGAACAGCTCGTCCAGCGAGGCCTTGACGGTCCTGCCCGTGAAAAGAACGTCGTCGACCAGGATCACGGAGGCCCCGGTCACGTCGCCCGGGAGGGCCGTTGGCGTGAACTCCTTCGGGATCGGATGCTGCCCGAGGTCGTCCCGGTGGAAGGATATGTCCAGGACGCCGGCCACGGCGCGCCGGTTCGACGAGGGGCTCGCATTGATCGCCTCGGCCAGCCGGTAGGCGAGGGGAATCCCGCCGTTTGCGATCCCGAGGAGCCACAGGGGCGATCCCCCGGGATGGCCCTCGTCAATTGCCGAGGCGAGTCGCTCGATGGCGGCGTGCACCTTCCTGGCGGCGATCGTCCTCGATAATCCCACAATTCGAGGAAACAACTTGTTTGGGAAATTAGAAAGAAAAAAGGAGGCGCTCATGGCACCTCGTACACCTCGATCATGACGTCGCCCGCTGCGCCGCTGGCACTGCTTGCCTGCACGGTGTAGGAAGCCGGCGGCAGCGTGAGCGCGACGGCGGAATCCAGGCTGTTGGGATCCGTGAAGGCCTGCGCGTAGACGGAGCTGGCAATGGACGAGATGATCGGACTGCCGCCCCACCCGGCGTCGGAGGCGATCACATTCTGGGACGCGTCGTAGACTGCCAGCTGCGGATCGGGCATCACGCCGGTTACCCCCTGGGCCAGCAGCGCCGGGCCGCTGGCCCGGATGAGGACGGTCTTCGAGGTGCTTCCCCCGACCGTGAATCCGGCGGTCAGGGTTCCGTTCGCTCCCAGCTGGAGCCGGCAGGAAATATTGATCAGGTGCGGGGTCGTCGCCGTGTAGGAGCCCGCCGGCGTATCGTCGTAGAGTGCGGCCAGCGTGGTGCCCACAGTGCCGGAGACGCTGTCCACCTGGATCGTATACCCGCCCGGGGCGAGGCTGGCCACGATTGCCGAATCCTTGCTCGTCACAACGGACAGCGGCGTCGCATAAGTCGCGGCGTCGGCGGCGAGCACCGCGAGCTGGTTGCTGAGCGGGCTGCCCCAGCCGGCGTTGGAGGCGATCACGCTTTGGCTGCTGTTGAAGATGCTCAATTGGGGATCGGGCATGAAGCCCGTGACGCCCAGGCCGTACAATGCCGGCCCAAGGGCCTGCACAAGCAGGGTCTGCTGCCCTGCAGCCCCCGCCGAGCTGTTGTAAAAACCGACGGTCAGAATCCGGGAGGCGCCCCCGGCAACCGCATTGACCGAAAGGTTGATTAACCGGCCGGGATTGTTCGTCGTTGTAATCGACACGGCAGCCGGGCTTGAAAGATTCGAGCCGAAGGAATTGGAGACCAGGCAGGAATAGGCGCCTGCGTTTGCCTGGGCGACATTCGTCAATTCGAACATTGCGCTGGTCGCCCCGGAGACCGCCACCCCGTTGAAATACCATTGGTAGACGGTCGTCGGCGATGCATCGGAGCGGACGCCCGAATTTCCCGCCGAACTCACCGTGACGACTCCGCTCGATCCGACGGACATGATGAGCGTGGATCCTGCGGCCATGGTCTGCGGCTGCGGCTGGGTTGAGATTGCCGGAGCTCCGCTTGCCTGGACCGCCAGCACCCCTCCGTTGCTCGCCACCGATCCGGCGGAGTTCGCGGCGGTGGCCGTGTAGCTTCCCGCATTGGCCGCCTGGACATTTGCCAGCGTCAAGGTTGCGCTGGTTGCCCCGGAGATCGCCTGGCCGTTGAAACACCACTGGTAGGCGGGGCTCGGCGTGCCGCTGGCTGCAACCGTGAACGACGCACTCGCGCCGCTCGCCACGGTCTGGGACACGGGCTGGAGCGTAATTGCGGGCGCGACGAGCTGGGTCTGGGTCAGCATTCGAATGGTCGAGTTGGAGCGGTCCGCGACGTAAATATTGCCGGAAGAGTCCACCGCGACTCCCGATGGAAAGTGGAACCGGGCGGCGCTGCCCATGCCATTCGCGCTTCCGGGCAGACCGGCGGTGCCGGCGAGAGTGGTCACGACGCCGGCCGGGGTCACCATTCGGATCGTGTTGTTGCTGCTATCCGCAACATACACATTGCCGGCGCCGTCCACGGCAACGCCGCAGGGATTGTGGAACTGGGCCGCGCTCCCCGTCCCGTCCGCGCCGCCCGTCAAACCGGCGCTGCCCGCGAGAGTCGTGACCACGCCGGCCGGGGTGATCTTTCGAATCTCATCGTTTACGCTATCCGCGACGTACAGGTTGCCGGCGCCGTCCACGGCGACGCTGAAGGGATCGTCGAACTGCGCCGAGGTTCCAGTCCCATCGCTCGACCCGGGATTTCGCAGCGAGCCTGCGATAGTCGTCACAACGCCGGCGGGCGTCATTTTTTGGATTATTTCGTTGCCGGAAACGGCGACATAGACATTTCCGGAGCTGTCGACCGCGAGCCCGCAGGGCCAGTTGACCCCCCCGGCGGTGCGCCCAAGGGTCGTCACGACCCCGGCGGCGGACACCTTGCGGATCGAATTGTTCGCGGTATCCGCGACGTACACATTGCCGGAGCCGTCCACCGCAATCCCGAAGTCATCGCTGAACCGGGCGGCGCTGCCCGTGCCGTCGACCAAGCCGGAATTGCCGGCACTTCCGGCAAGAGTGGTCACAACGCCCGCCGGGGTGACCTTGCGAACCGTGTAATTGCCGGTGTCCGCGACGTAGACATTGCCCAGGCCGTCCACGGCAACGCCGCCGGGATTGTTGAAGCGCGCAGCGCTGCCGGTTCCGTCGCTCGAACCAAAGACTCCGGCCGAGCCGGCAAGAGTTGAGACGACCGGAGGATTCCCATAAAAGGCGGAGATCATGCTGGTTTGGCCGGTCGACACGGTCACTGTCTGGCTCGCCGGCGTTATCCAGCCGCTTACCGGACTGAAGGTGACCGTGTGGCTCGCCGCCGTGAGATCCGGCACGGTGGCCCCGCTGCTTTGCCAGGCGCCGCCATCCACCTGCCATTTCGCCCCTGCATTTACGGCGCCTTGCGGCGCAAGCGTGACCTGCAGGGAGCCGGAAAGGGCCAGGACCTGAAAATTATCGACAACCCGGTTGCCCGTCGCTCCCGAGTCGCCCGACTTGCCGGTCGTCACGACGACCTGGGCGGGGCCGTATACGCCGGTCCCTCCGCTGTGCGACACGGTGAAGGTCGTGTTGGATGGCAGCCCCTTGATCGCAAAAATTCCGCTCTGGTTTGTGGTCACCTCATACGTGGTGGGGCCGGTCGCGGTGATCGTGATTCCGGCGAGCGGATTCCCGCTGGCGTCGCTGACGCGCCCGCTGATGATTTCGCCGGCGACCGTCGGATCGATATTGTAGGTGCAGTCGGAGAATAGGGTAAAATTGTACCCGCCGGCGGCCACGTCGGGCAGATTGTACCAGGCGTCCGATTCGCCGCCCCAGCCCATGTTCAGGTGATTGTAGAGCGTGCCCAGATTGTAGCCGTAGCCGTCGCACACGGGTTCATGCCCGGTTGAGTAATCGCTCTCGTAAATGGAGATTCCGACCGGAAGCCCGGCATCCAGATTGGTCCGAATCTCCGTCGGAATATCCCCGACGACCGTATAGTTCCACGAGGCGTTGGCATAGTGAAAAACATTCCGCAGGATGACACTCGAAAAATTGGCTCCGGATCCCGTTGCCGTATATGCCATGTTGTTCGCAATTCCGGCGTCGTGCAGGAGCGCCCCGATCGCCTGGCACTGCTGCGTGGTGATTCCATAGCCCGGGACGAGCACCATGTCGGCCCAGTCGTAGGGCCCGCCCGCGCCGTTGCCGCCGAGCAGGTTCTGGTTTTCGGAAACACCGTTGACCGTAATGGCGAATGCGCCCGTCCCGACTCCGGCGAGCGGCCACTGGTGGTAGCGCATGATCTGCGCCGCAGCCGTTGCGACACAGCCCGCATAGTAGTTCGTTGGGGTCCCGGCTTTGTAAGGCGGAGTATAATAGTTGAAGAGCGCTATTTCGGTACCGCTTGGATCTATGAAGCTCTGATTCCACTCGCTCTGGAGCAAGGGAGCCACCCGCACGTCATTGACCGTCGCAATGCCGGCGCCCGTGGAAAGTGCGGGGGCTTCCGCCCCGGCCGTCGTGGCTCCGGGGATTGCGAGCAATCCCCATTTGTTCCTATTCCGTGCGCGAAGAGCGGACAATGGGGCGCCTGCCGCCGCCGCGTTACGGAGCGCGCCAATCCTGCCCTCCGTGTCCAATTGAAGGAGATCGTAAAGGGGATCGCCGGCCACCGCCTGAAAATGGTCGCTGTGCGAGAATGCCAGGATCGGCTCCGCCTCGTCGTCGGCCGCGACCGCGATGTAGCCGGTGGGAGCCAGGTCCACGACGTAAAAGCGGGCTTCCCCCGCCGCGTTGGAATAGGCGGTGATCTTGGCGAACTTGCCCGCAAGCCTGCCCATCGGGCTCGGCGACAGTTCCAGCCATCGCCTGGCCGCCTGCGACGCCTGTTCTGAGCCGACCGGGGCGCCAATGCAGGACAATCCTGCGAACAAGAGCAGGACCGAGCAGGCGACAAGTCGCTTCATCCCGGCTTGCGCCTTCGTGGTGGCAATCCAATCGGCGATTCCCACGAATTGAGCAAACACCTTTGGGGATGAATATTAAAGAAAAAAGGGCGCTGGTATGTTTTGAAAGCCCCGACCTTGCCAATGAGCCGCGAAATGCCGGCGTTTCGCCACTCCAGTTCGCCGGTTGGAATCTTACCGCCGGAGATGCTCGAGAACGAAATACCCCAATCCCGCGAGGACCGCCGTCTGGCCAAGAACACAGGTCAGGACACAGGTCAGGACCCACCGGGCGAGCGATCCCTCCACCTTGTTGATTTCTGCCCTAAGCACGGCCCCAAGCTCTGAAATCTCGAGCTTAAGCTCAGACTTCAGCTCCAAAACATCCAGCTTGGTGGCAAGTGCATCATGCCCGGCGGCAATCTCCATTTCCATGACCTTTAAAATGGCATGGGCCTGCGCCGTCGGCAACTGGGATTTCTCCAAAATCTCCAAACTTCGAGTTCTCATCACCGCGATAATATCAAACTTGAGTGCTAACGACCTCGGACAGACGACCTCAGACCTCAATGGCGCTAAGTTAAGGCCCGAGGTCGATGGGTAGATCATCGGGCGTCGGGCGTAAAAGTTTCACTGCGGTGGTGGGTGAGCAACGAGTATGCCTTTGGCCGTCGTTTT
>JBEKAO010000099.1:0-5766 GCA_050015855.1 Opitutaceae bacterium
GGCCCTTACCCGGAAAGGCGCGGCTCCGGCAGGGTCCCCCGTCCCGCCGTACGCGGATTCGGCAAAACTGGATGCGCTGCGCGAACTCCTCGAAGAGTCCCTGGACGACGGACATCGCGTCCTCGTGTTCTCCCAGTTCACATCCCTTCTCGCCCTTTTGAAGGAGGACCTATCCGCCCAGGGCCTCGGATATTGTTATCTCGACGGCTCCATGCCCGTCGGCGCCCGGCAGGCGGAGGTGGACCGCTTCCAGTCGTCGCGCGAGATTCCGGTCTTTCTCCTTTCGCTCAAGGCCGGGGGCTCGGGGCTCAATCTGACCGGAGCCGACACGGTCGTCCATTTCGACCCCTGGTGGAACCCCGCGGTCGAGATGCAGGCGACCGACCGGGCCCACCGCATCGGCC
The DNA here is from genome assembly GCA_050015855.1 of Opitutaceae bacterium. Taxonomy (GTDB): domain Bacteria; phylum Verrucomicrobiota; class Verrucomicrobiia; order Opitutales; family Opitutaceae; genus Palsa-1447. Next base: position 405 of record JBEKAO010000099.1, read on the forward strand.
AGACCCGGGTGGTCACGAGCTACAAGCTGATCGCCTCCGGCACGGTCGAGGAGAAGGTGCTCGGGCTCCAGGCGGAAAAGCAGGCCCTGCTCAAGGACGTCTTCGAGGCGAGCGATGCCGCTGCCGCCCGGCTTTCTCTGGCGGATCTGCGCTCTCTCCTGAAATCGGAGTAGCGTAACCGGCCGGCGTTTCGCTCACATAAAAAACCACCTCCAACGAACACCTCACTTACAAAGAGCACCTCAGACCTCCAGAATTGAAATCCGTTTTCAGATTTCAATTCTGGAGGTCTGAGGTGCTCGTTATCCCAATTCGGACGGCACCGCCGTTTTCTCGAGCAGTTCGACGCCGCGGAGGATCGTCACGGGCGTTTGGATGCCGATCCGTTCGCCGTTCAAAAGCTTGTGCAGCGTATCCACGGTCGGCGTCGGATGCCCGTCCAGGGCGACGATGACATCGCCGATCACGAGGCCCGCCCGCTCACCCGGGCTGGCGGGCTCGATCCCGACTACGAGGACGCCGGTGCCGCGGCCGAGGTGGTGGTGAAGGACGAGCTTCCTGAGCACCGGAGCGGTTTGCCCGGCAACGCCGATCATGCTCCGGCCGACCCGGCCGTCCTTGATGAGCCATCCAGCCACCCAGCGGGCCGTGTTGCTTGCGATGGCAAAGCAGATTCCCTGCGCCGGCCGTATGATCGCCGTGTTTACGCCGATCACCCAGCCCCGCGAATCGACCAGCGGGCCGCCCGAATTGCCGGGATTGAGTGCCGCGTCGGTCTGGATGATATTGTCGATGAGCCGGCCGGATGCCGCGCGAAGGGAGCGTCCGAGGCCGCTCACGATTCCCGCGGTGACCGTCTGTTGGAATCCCATCGGGCTTCCGATCGCGATCGCTATCTGGCCCGGCTTGATCGCGTCGCTGTCGGCGAAGTCCAGGTGATCGACCGCCTCGCCGGGGCTGACCCGGAGGACCGCAAGATCCGTGTAGGGATCCTCGCCGACCAGATCGGCTCGCAGGCGCCTGCCGTCCGCAAGGTAGACTCGCATCTCCCGCGCGCCGTGGACCACGTGGCTGTTGGTCAACAGGTAACCGTCCGGGGATATGAAAAAACCCGACCCGCTGCCGCCTTCCGGCGGCCCTCCGCCGCCGCCCGTGGCGGCGACCTCGATGTGGACAACGGCGCCCCGCGCCCGCTCCGCGGCGCCGGATACGGCGGCGGAGTACGCATCGAGAAGGCCCGGCTCGGGCCCGGAAGCGTATCCGGACCCCACCTTCGCCCCATCTACGCCGACCTCCGCCGGACTATGACTCAACCTTGCGATCATGATCCGGAAAAGGTCTCCGGAAACCCCTCGAATGCAACTGCGGCGGGGGCCCGGTCAGACAGCGGGTCTATTGAGAAGGAGGTCGGCCCACTCACCCATTGTTCGGGAATCCGAGGGCCAGCCGGGCGCGACGGCGGCAAAGGCCCCGCGCACTGCGTCGCGCTCGGCGGCGAGGATTCCGCTCAGGATGAGCGACCCTCCGGGCGCGACGGCGGATGTCAAAATCCGTGCGTTGCGGACGAGAATGTCGGCCTGGATGTTCGCCAGGACGATCCCGGCCGGCGGTCCGCCGAGCCCCGATGCCAGGTCTGCGGCAAAAAAAGAAACGCGGCCCGCGAGGCCGTTGAGCGCCGCGTTTTCGAGGCTCACGCGCACCGCCTCGGGATCGAGGTCAAACCCCGCGACATTCCCGAAACCAAGCAGGGCTGCGGAAAGGGCCAGAATTCCGGAGCCGCAGCCGGCATCGACGACCCCGGCCTCCGCCCCGCTCGGCGGCCGCCCGGCTTTTGCCTCCAAATCCACCAGTCGCTCGATGCACAGCCGGGTCGTCTCATGGTTGCCCGTGCCGAACGCAAGGCCGGGATCCAGCCAAAGCACGGCATGGCCGGCCGGAAGCTCGTATTTGCCGCGCTCCCACACGGGAACCCAATGGAGGCGGCCAAACTGCCAGGGCCTGAAATGGATTTTGTAGCTGTCCCGCCAATCGGAATCGGAAAGCGCCAGCACCGAGGGATCACCGAGCGGCGGCGCCGGGAGCAGAGGCAGCAGTTCGCCGAAGCGCGCGCGGGCCTCGCCCTCCGCCGGAAAAATCCCGACTATCCATGCCCGCCTGGCGGGCGCGTCCTCGAGAACGCTCCAATTCTGCACGCCGATCTCCGACAAAAGCTCCCCGGCGGCCTCCGCGGAGGCGGCGGGTATCTCGGACTTGATTTCGAACAGGGGCACCGCCGGAGAAACGGCCCCTACCCGGCGAGGCGCGCGATCACGGCCGGCAGGAGGGCGTGCTCCGCCGCGTGAACCCTGGCCTCGAGCGTTTCGAGCGTGTCCGCTTTTTCAACCCGGACGGCGGCCTGGTCGATGATAGGGCCGCCGTCGACTTCCTGCGTCACGTAGTGGACCGTGCACCCGGTCACCTTCACGCCGCGCCGCCACGCCTGGCCGATGCCGTCGAGCCCGGGAAAGCTTGGAAGGAGGCTGGGATGCAAATTGATGATCCGGCCGGCGAAGGCGGTCAGAAAACCGGCCTTCAGGACGCGCATGAAGCCGGCCAGGACCACCAGATCGGGCTCCGCCTCGTTTACGGCCGCGATGAAACGCGCCTCGCCCTCGCCTTCGAGCTTCGTCTTGAAGGGCGCGGGATCGACATACCGCGCCGGCACGCCGAAACGGGGGCCCAGGGCGAGGATGCCGGCACCGGAATTGTCCGACAAAAGCGCCGCGACTTGCGCCTTTCCGAGGCGCCCCTCCGCCTGCGCCTTCAGGATCGCCTCGGCGTTGCCGCCGCGACCGGAACCGAGGATGACGATGCGCATGGGGCTGGGGGCCGGGATTCCCTTCGAGGGGGCTGCCGCGGGCTAGGGTGTCGCCGACGCCCGGATACGGGCGATCATCCTTGTCGTGCTGAACCCGGGCAGGAACGGCAGAAAGCGGATCCGCGCCCCGGCCCTTTCCAGCTCGCCGCGCTCGCCCGGGTCCAGGCTGCCCAGCGAGTAGTCGCCCGCCTTGACGTAGATGTCCGGCTTCAATGCGCGAATCTCCCGGGTGAGGCGCTCGCGGCGGAAAATGACGATGCCCTTCACGGCCGGGAGCTGCGCCAGCGCGTAGGCCCGCTCCCGCTCGCCCAGGATGGGCCGGCTCCGGCCCTTGAGGGCCCTGACGCTGCGGTCGGAATTCAGGGCGACCACCAGTTCGCCGAGCTTGCCGGCCCGCTCAAGGAAATGGAGATGGCCCGTGTGCAACAGGTCGAAGGCGCCGTTGGTCAGGACCAGCTTGAGGCCCCGGCGCCGGATCCTGGAGCGAAGCCTGACCGCCTGCGCCAGGCTCAGGAGCTTCGGATTATGGAGTTTCATCGGACGGATGGCGGGGAAAACGGGATCGCGCGGACCGGCGCCCCGCCTAGAAAAATTTCTTGGCCTTTTCGAAGAAGCTGCGCGAGGTGGGCTCGTTCGCGTCGCCGCTCACGCGCCCAAATTCCTCGAGGAGCCTCCGTTGTTCGGCCGTTAGCGAACCGGGCACCTCGACGTGCACCCTCACGAGCTGGTCGCCCTGGCGGCCGCCGCGGAGGCTTGGCATGCCCTTGTCGCGCAACCGGAAGGTCGTGCCGCTTTGGGTGCCCGCGGGGATCTTGAGGGCGCCCTTCCCGAACAGGGTGGGAACCTCGATCGACCCGCCAAGGGTCGCGAGCGTGAACTTGATCGGAATCTCGCAGAAAAGATCGTCTCCCTGGCGCTCGAACAGCTCGTGCTCCTTGACCGTCAGGACGACGTACAGGTCCCCCGACGTTCCGCCCGCGGCGCCGGCCTCGCCGTTGCCCGCGGAACGCAGCCGGGATCCCGTCTCGACCCCGGCGGGGATGCGCAGGTTGAGCTTGGCCGTCTTCGGCGCCCGCCCGTCCCCCCGGCAGGCGGCGCAGACTTTTTCATACTTCTTGCCGGTGCCGCCGCAGCTCGGACAGGCCTGGGTGAAGACGATGATTCCGCCGGAGCGGCGGATCTGCCCGGCTCCCCGGCAGGTGGGGCAGGTGATCCGCTTCGTGCCGGGCTCCGCGCCGGATCCCCCGCAACGCTCGCAGGCGATCAGTCTCCTGAAGGAGATCTCCTTTTCGACTCCGCGCGCGGCCTCCTCGAGCGTTATCTCCAGGTCATAGCGCAGGTCGGCGCCGTCCCTGCCCTGGTCGCGGCCGCCCCCGCCTCCCCCTCCGAACATTTCCTCGAATATTCCGCCTCCACCCTGGCCGAACACCTCGCGGAATATGTCGAATGGGTCGTGAAATCCGCCGGGTCCGGCGGGGCCTCCGGTGCCGAATCCGGGGCTCTGGAATGCGGCGTGCCCAAAACGGTCGTAGGCCGCGCGCTTCTGGGGGTCCTGCAACACATCGTAGGCTTCGGATATCTTCTTGAACATCTCCTCCGCCTGCTTGTTGCCCGGGTTCTTGTCCGGGTGGTATTGCACGGCCTTCTTGCGATAGGCTTTCTTCAGCTCTTCCGCGGTGGCAGTGCGCCCCACTCCCAGCAATTCGTAATAGTCTTCTTTGGCCATTTTCGTCAGGTCCCGGCCGCGGTCTTCCCGGCGGGGACGATCGCGGTCCGCCGGGCGGGGTCAGCCTTTCTTCTCCTTCGCGGCCGGGCCGCTCGACACGACCACGGCCGCCGGCCTGAGCAGCCGGCCGTTGAGCGAGAAGCCGCTCCGAACGACGGACAGCACATGCTCGGCGGGCGTCTCGGCGCTGGGCTGGTGGGAAATCGCCTCGTGCTCGTGCGGATTGAACGCGCTGCCGATGGGGTTGATCTCGACAAGGCCGTGCTTCGCGAGCGCCGACTTTAGCTGCTGAAGGACCAGCTCCACGCCGCCGACCAGCGTTTTCACGTCGGCGTTCGGCTGGCGGGCCGCGTTCAGGCCGAGCGCCAGATTGTCCAGCACCGGAAGCACATCCTCGGCGATTCGGGCGCCCGCACTCACCCGCAGCTCCTCCTTTTCGCGCAAAGCCCGGCGGCGGTAATTCTCCAGGTCGGCGACGGCGCGCAGAAAACGATCCTGGGCATGCGCCGCCTCCTTTTTCGAGGCGGCGAGCTGCGCGGCCAGATCCGCGGGCTCATTCTCCTGGACTTCCGGCCCCTCGCCGGCGCCGGATGACGGCAAAACCGGCGCGGGGGCCTTGCCCGCGGCATCTCCCTTGTGGTCGTGACGCGCCTGGGCCGCCCCCCCGGCCTGGGATTTGTCGCTCGGTTTGGGCTCGGTATGTGTCATGGCAAAGAGGGGGATTAAACCATCCCTTTTCCGGGACTTCAAGCGCTCGCCGCGCCGCGCCCGGCGAATTC
>JBEKAO010000100.1:0-7169 GCA_050015855.1 Opitutaceae bacterium
TCGGGGCCAACGCGATCCTCGGCGTTTCGCTCGCCTCGGCGAAGGCCGCAGCCGCGGCCCTCAATCAGCCGCTGTACAGGTATATCGGCGGCGCGAACGCAAAGGTCCTTCCGGTTCCGATGATGAACGTGATGAACGGCGGAGCGCATTCGGATGCGCCGATCGACTTCCAGGAATTCATGATCATGCCGATCGGAGCCAAATCGTTCGCCGAGGGGCTTCGCTACGGCTCGGAGGTGTTCCACGCCCTGAAAAAGGTGCTGAAGGACAAGGGGTTTTCCACGGCGGTCGGCGACGAGGGCGGCTTTGCGCCGAAGCTCGAGTCGATCGAGGCCGCGCTGGACGCGATCTGCCTGGCGATCGGGAACGCCGGATACAAGCTCGGGAAGGACGTCGCCCTGGCCCTCGATCCGGCCTCCTCGGAGTTCTACGTGCCGGAGAAGAAGCGCTACGTCTTCAAGAAATCGGACAACCGCTCGCTCACGGGCGACGAGATGGTCGACTTCTACAGGAAGCTTATCGCGAAATACCCGATCGTCTCGATCGAGGACGGCTGCGCGGAAAACGACTGGGACACCTGGAAAAAGCTGACCGTCGCCCTGGGAGACAAGGTGCAGCTGGTCGGCGACGACAATTTCGTCACCAACACCGAATTCCTCCGCAAGGGCATCGAGATGGGGGTGGCCAATTCAATCCTCATCAAGGTCAACCAGATCGGCACCCTGACCGAGACCCTCGACGCCGTTGCGATGGCCCAGGAGGCCAGCTACACGGCGGTCATCTCCCACCGTTCCGGAGAGACCGAGGACGTGACGATCGCCGACATCGCCGTGGCGACGAATGCCGGCCAGATCAAGACGGGATCCCTCTGCAGGACGGACCGGATATCCAAGTACAACCAGCTTCTCCGGATCGAGGAGGAGCTGGGCGCCAGCGCGATCTACGGCGGAAAGCTCTGACCGGCTGTCACTCGACGGCCAGGACATATCCCCGCAGGTACTCGCTTTCAGGCATCGCCACCAGCACCGGATGATCCGGCGGCTGGTGGCACCAGTCGAGGACAAGCGCCTTCCTCCGGGCGTCGGCCGCGGCGGAGGCAAGGACGCCGCGCAGGTCCGCATCGTGCATGTGGTGCGAGCAGCTGTAGGTGGCCAGGATTCCCCCGGGGGACAGGTGCTTCATCGCCCGCAGGTTGATTTCCTTGTATCCGCGAAGGGCGCCCTCGAGGGATCCCTTTGATTTCGCGAATGGCGGCGGATCCAGGACGATCACGTCCCACGGCTTCTCCCCCGCTCGGGCGGGGTCGTTCATCCAGTCGAAGACATTGACCGCGGCAAACTGCGCCGGGAGGCCGTTCTTCTCCGCGTTTTGCCGGGCGGCGGCGACGGCGTCCTCGGCGCTGTCGAGCCCAAGGGTTTCCGCCGCGCCCGCCCTTGCGGCATGAAGGGCGAACGGGCCCTGGTTGCAGAATGCGTCGAGCACCCGCGGAGGCCTCCCGGCTTCAACCATGCGGCGGATCCGGCCGGCCACGACCGCATGCTGCTCGCGCTGGTCCAGGTAGAATCCGGTTTTTTGCCCCCGCTCCAGGTCGAGCCAGTATTCGATCCCGTCGATTCGGACCCAGCGCGGTTCCCAGCGGCGTCCGGAGCGGGTGTGGGTCTCCAGCGGCAGGCCCTCCAGCCGCCGGATGGGAGCGTCGTTTCGAAAGACGATTTCCGCGGGTTCCAGAATCTCGGCGAGGAGATCGCCGACGAGCTTCGCTCTCTTTTCGAGCGCGAGCGTTTGAATCTGCACGACCAGCGTGTCGGCGTAGCGGTCCACGACCAGCCCCGGCAGCCCGTCGGATTCGGACCACACCAGCCGGCAGATGTCCCCGGCCCGCCGCCGGATCGCCTCCTTCAGCCGATTGCGAAAAAAATCGGCGTCCAGCGCGACCTTCTCCCGCCCGAGCCTGCGCCAGACGATCTGCGAGCGGCTGTTGTAGATTCCAGTCCCCAGCGTCCGCCCCGTCCGGTCCCGGCATTCCACGACTTCGCCGTCAAGCTCTCCAGGCAGGAGGCCCTCGACCTCGTTTGCAAACACCCAGGGATGCCCCGCCAGGACGCGCGCCCTGGCGTTGGGAATCAGACGAAGCGAGGGCGCGGGCGGCATCGCCGGTCAGTCGGCCTCGGCCGCATGCCTCAAGGCCCATATCTGTCCGGCCTGGCGGATCGTGTCCGCCAGGACGGCGGGCGTGATCGCCTGCTTGGGATCGTCCCCGATTCCCTGGCTCGGCGAAACGTGCGCCTCGATGCAGATGCCATCGGCGCCATAGGCGATGGCGGCCAGGGCGCACGCCTGGACGTAGGCCGCCTTTCCCACGGAGTGGGACGGATCGACGACCACGGGGGCCCAGGTCCTCTCCTTCAGAAGCGGGGTTATGCTCTCGTCGGGATGACTTCGATAGCCGTCGAGCGCCGGCGATGTGCCGCGGGGGCAAAGGATGACGCTTGGATTGCCGAATGCGGCGATGTACTCGGCCGCCGAAATGAACTCGCTAATGGGCCCCATGTGCAGGCTGCGCTTGAGGAGGATGACCGTGTCCCGTTCCGCGACGGCCCGGCCGATCGCCCGGAGGAGGGAGTAGTTGAGCGCGTTTCGCGCCCCGATCTGGAGCATGTGGACGCCCGCATCCAGCGCCAGCTGCACCTGCGCCTCATCCATCACCTCGGCATCGACGGGAAGGCCGGTCCGCCGCGAGGCCTCCATCAGGATGTCGAGCGACTTCACGTCGCCCTGGAAGGTGTACGGATTCGTGCGCGGCTTCCACACCCCTCCGCGCAGGACATGGGCGCCGGACTCCTTCACCGCCGCGGCCGTCTCCAGGAAGAACTGGGGATTCTTCGGATCGATCGTGCACTGCCCGGCGATCACGAAAAGCTGCTCGCCCAGGGTGGCCCCGCCGATCTTGATCCGGTGCGTTGCCAGGTCGGAGCGCCGATCCATCAGCTTGAACGGGGACTGGATCCGATCCACGCGCTCGATGTAGCTCAGCCCCTCGAGCCGGTTGATCATGAGCTCCTCGCGCTCGTCGCCGACGATCGCATAGATCGTCCGCACCGCCCCGATGATTGGCTGGATCTGGCAGCCAAACTCCGTCACGATCGCCGTGACCTCCGATAGCTGCCCGGGCGTGAGTCGCTGGGATTTGGGTAGGATCATTCCTGCCCCTTTAAGCAGGCCCGGCGGGGCGTTGCACTTCAATTCCTCAAATGAACAGCTCGAATTCGGAAGGGACCGGAGCCTGGGCTGCGAAGGCGTGCGTTCGGCCGCCGAACTCGTAATCAAAGTGAGTTTCGAGCGAATGGAGAAACATCCGCTTGGCGCCGGTCCTTTTCGCCCATTCCCGGTTGCGGGCAAAATCGCCGTACGTCTGGTCGCCCACGATCGGCAGGCCGCGGCGGGCGCATTGGACGCGGAGCTGGTGGCTTCGGCCCGTCATCGGCTCGAGCCGGATGAGGCTCACCTGATCAGGGGACGGGCCCGTCCGGACGACCTTCATCCGGCTTTCGGCCGGGATCGCGCCCGCCGAGGTCCGGATCATTCCGCCGCGCTTTTCGATCGAAAGCCGGTCGCGCCAAATGTCGGACTCCTTCGGCGGCTTTCCGAAGACCAGCGCAAGATAGGCCTTGTGAACGCGCTTTCGCTTGAACTGGGCCCGGATCACCGCGGCCAGGGCCTCGTCCGAAACGGCCAGAATCACGCCCGAAGTCGCCGAATCGAGACGGTTGAGGAGCCAGAGGCGCCGGCCTGCAATATCCGCAGAGCCGGGCTCCAGCTTGTAAAACTCGCCGTCCAAAACGTAGGGCGCGTTCAGGAGAGACCGCGGCTCGTCTCCGGGCTTGTTGGGGTGCGAGAGGATTCCGGAGGGCTTGGCGAACGCCGCAACGCCATTGGAATCGCATGCGAGGAGCGCCACACCGCGCCCCAATGGCAGTGCGGACCAGAAACGATCCTCCAATTCACTCACTGGTAATAGAATACGAACGTCAACTCCTGCTCGTTTCCAAGCATGGCGATCATGTCATCGGTCCATTCCCCGTAGGGCGCCCGGGAGGTGATGGCCGACGGGCAGGCCTGCGTGGCCGAGTCCGAAGTTCCGGCGGAAGGGATGACGTGGATGATCTTCGAAATTTCCCCCCGGGAATTCAGGGTGAACTTCACCTCCACCGTGCTGCCGGAATTCGGAGACACGGCGCTCTGGTTCAGGATGCGTTCCCATTGAATCTGGACCGACTCTATCAGCCGCTGGAGGTAGACGCCGTAATTGCTCCAGCGCGCGTCCCAGGCGGCCATGCCGATATTCGAGGTGCCGATCTTGTTCTCGGCGAAAATCGCCGGGCGCACGTGCTGCTCGAGGTTCTTGCGGGGCTGCGGATGCTTTGGATCGATCTGCGGGGAAAATGCGCTTCCCATTTCGTTGGGGGGCGCATTTTTCGCCCCGTCGACGGCCTTCGGCACGTTGGTGGGATTATCGGTTGGCCTTGCCAGATTTGACGCGTACCCGGCCGCGTCGCTGCCCTGCTGCTTGTCGAAACCGGAGACCGGAGTCTGCGCCAGGCGCGGCGCCGCGGGCGACGGCGGCCTTGGCGGTGCCGTCACCTGCTGCGGAACCGGGGGCGTCCGATCGGGCTGGGAAAGGCGCCCGTCCACGATTTGCGTCGATTGGAAGTCCTTCTTGCCCTCCTGGGCGGGCATGTCGCTCTTGCCGTTCGGGGTCGGCTTCTCCTGGGCGACCTGCTGGTTCCTATCGCTGATATTGTTGGTCTTGTCCGGAATGTTCTCCGGCGCGTTCGGATTGGTCTCCACGAACCTGGGGAGTTGTTTTTGCGCCGGTTTTGGAGGGAGGAACATTTCGAGCGGAATCTCGAGGTTCTTTTCCTTCGGCCGAGCCCGCGGAGCCGGAGGATGGTTTAGGTCCGCAAGGTTGACGAACCTGGGCGCGAGAAAAAGGAGGACGATGTGGATCAGCACGGTCCCCAGGATTCCGATCTGCACCGACCGGCGATCCGACTCGTCGGTAAGCCACGGCAGGGCGTGGTGCCCTGCTTCTCCCAGGTCTGCCCGGGATTGAAGCGGCTCAAGCGTGGGAGTCATCTATGGGTTGAAGCCGACAATTACACACGCAGACCGCATTGGGTCAAAATTTGTTTCGTTTCATCTAGCGGAAGACCCATGATGTTGGTAAACGAGCCCTTGTAACCGGCGATGATGAGGTCGGTATGGTCCTGGACCGAGTATGCCCCGGCCTTGTCGAGGGTTTCAACCTTGGCGAGGTACTCGTCGATTTCGGCATCGCTCAAGGCCTTGAACGTGACCTCGCTCATCACCCCCATTTCACGCTTGAGCCCGTCGGCTGCCCGCCGCACGGCCAATCCGGTGAACACCGCATGGGTGCGTCCGGACAAAAGCCTCAGCATCCGCCGCGCCTCGCCGTGGTCCTTCGGCTTGTTGAGCACCGTACCATCGATCGAAACGGTCGTGTCGGCGCCCAAAACCAGGGCCCCGGGCCGGCGGAGGGCCACCCAGGCCGCCTTCAGCCCGGCGTTGTGCAGGACCATCATCCGCGGGTCGGCGCCCGCATCCTCAAACTCGGTCACCTCGGCCGCAATCACCTCGAAAGCCACCCCAAGCCTCGCCAACAGCTCATGCCGGCGCGGGGAGGCGGAAGCGAGGATCAGGGAAATCACCGGTTCCATGGTAAACCGTCCAGTAACGCGCATGAGCAGATCCTCGACGCCTACGGCGTCCTGGTCGCGCATGGCGCCGAACTCGTGATATTCCCGGAACTGGTCGTCTGCGGATATCCGCCGCGGGACCTGCTGTTCAAGCGCAGGTTTGTTCCGGATGTCGAGGACTCGCTGAAGCAGATCGCATCGGCGATCGGCGAAGTCCCGGCGATCGTGGGCACGGTGGAGGCTAATTCCTCGGGCACCGGACGGCCGTTTTTCAACACGGCGGCCTTCTGCCACGACGGAACGGTGGCCTCGAGCGCGCACAAGTGCCTTCTGCCGACCTACGATGTATTTGACGAGGACCGGTATTTTGAACCGGTGGCCAGGCCCACGGTGATCTCCCACGGGGGCCGCCGGATCGGAATCACGATCTGCGAGGACATCTGGACCCACCCCATGATCAACACCCGCAAGCTCTATCACGGCCTCGATCCGATCAAGCAGCTCGCGGCTGAGCGGTGCGACCTCATGGTGAACATCTCGGCGAGCCCCTGGCACAACGAGAAGGGCGGCGTCCGCCGGACCCTGGTCACCGACGCGGCCTTCGAACTCGGCTGCCCGGTCGCCTACGTCAACGCCGTCGGCGGAAACGACGAACTCATCTTCGACGGCCGCTCCCTCGTGAGCGACGCCTCGGGCCATGTCGTCACCGGGCTGGCGGCGTTTGCCGAGGACATTCGCGTGGTCGACACGAACCTGGGCCCGGAAGCGGCGGTCAGGCAGGTCCGCGAAGTCGCGCCGACCTTTGAGCAGTCCAACATGGCCGACATCTTCGCGGCCCTGACGATCGGCCTGCGCGACTATGCGCAGAAAAGCGGATTCGGCCGGGCGCTGGTCGCGCTGTCCGGGGGAATCGACTCGGCCGTCGTCGGAGCCGTGGCCGCTTCGGCCCTGGGACCCGAAAACGTCACGGCCGTGTCGCTGCCCTCCGCCATCTCGTCGTCCCATTCCCGGGAGGATGCAAGACTGCTCGCTGAGAACCTCGGCCTTCCGTTCGTCACGATCCCGATATCGGAGCCCGTTGCCTCCTGCGAGACCGCGCTGGAGCCCGTTTTTGCCGGGCGAAAACCGGATGTGACCGAGGAAAACATCCAGGCGCGGATCCGCGGCGTCCTATTGATGGCGCTTTCGAACAAGTTCGGGTCGCTGCTTCTCACGACCGGAAACAAGAGCGAACTCGCCGTCGGATACTGCACCCTGTACGGCGACATGTGCGGCGGCCTCGCCATCATCGCAGACCTGTACAAGACGCAGGTCTACGCGCTCGCGAATTGGATCAATGAGGACGCCCGCAGGGCGGGCCGCAAGCCCCCGATTCCCCAGCGGACGATCGACAAGCCTCCGAGCGCCGAGCTGAGCCCGGGCCAGACCGACCAGGACACCCTGCCGCCCTAT
>JBEKAO010000101.1:0-5666 GCA_050015855.1 Opitutaceae bacterium
CTTGCGGCCTACGCCCTGCTGTTCGCCATGCGCGGCGGGGGCGCGCCCGGGGCCCCTTCGCGCCCGCTCGGCGAACTCGTCTTCGTCGAGATCGCCAGCGGAATCACCCAGACGCTCCGGCTCCTCCCCGGCGACGAGGCCGCGCTCCGCACCCAGCTCGGGCGCATCGCCGGGTTTCTCGACCTGCGGCTGCACGCCCGGCAGCGGCGGCTCACCCTGCGCTTCCAGCCCCCGTTTTCCGCTCCGAGGGAGGGCCAGGACGGCGTCGTCGATGAACTCCGCTCCGCCCTTCACACGCGCGCCTCCGCCCTCCTTTTCGAGGCTCCGACGGGCTTCGGAAAGACGGGCGTCCTCCTTGAACTGGCGCTCGGGGAGCTCCGGGCGGGGCATTTCGAGCGCATCGTCTACCTGACGGGAAAATCGACCGGGCAGCTTCAAATCACCCGGACCCTGGAGTCGATGACCGGGGCCGGTCCCGGGGACGGGGCCGGGGGCTCGACGCCAGTCGCGGCTTGGAACGTCCGGAACAAGGCGGAGCACTGCGTCAACCCGGTCTTCCATTGCGTGCGGGACGCCTGCTCCTTTCTTTCCGGGGCGGCCGCGCGCTGGCCTGGAAGCGGACTGTCCCGGTTCTATCTCTTCGACAACCAGGCGCGGGACATCGAGTCGCTCCGACTGGCGGGCCAGGCGGCGCAGATCTGCCCCTATGAGATCACCCGCTCCGCCCTCGCGTTCCAGGACGTCTGGGTCGGCGACTACAACTACGTCTTCTCCCCGTCGAGCCGCGGACTTTTCTACGAGCAGCCGGGGTTCCAGCCGGAGCGGACCCTTCTGCTCATCGACGAGGCGCACAATCTTCCGGGGCGGGTTGCCGGGGTCTACTCGCACGACTTTGCGGCCGGGGACGCCCTCAGCCTGCGCAACGCGCTCGAATCGGTCGGCGCGCCCGCGCCGCTCGTCGCCGCGGCCGGGGAATGGGCCGGGTTTCTCGGGGAGCTCGGGCCGTGTCCGGCGCTCCCGCCGGAGTCCGAGGATGAGGCGCGGGACCATCTCTATCGCCTCGCGGATGCGGCGGCCGTGCAGCCGCTCGATTACGCCGCACTCGGCCCGCGGGAAGCCGAACGCCTCTGGGATTTCCCCCATATCGCCCAGCAGCTCGACCAGACGCGCCTGCCCCTCCTTTGGTGGAGCCCGCGGCGGGGACAACTGATGCTCACCTGCCTGGACGCGGCCGAGGCGATCGGGACGAGCCTGCGGGGGTTCGGCGGGGTCGTCCTCGCAACCGCGACCCCGGGGCCCTGGGATTCCTTCGGCGCGGCCTGCGGCACGCCGCTTTTCGGCATCCGCGCGGCCACGCCCTGGCGCAGCGGCGCCTACGACGTCGCCTGCGACGTCCGGGTCGACACCACTTTCCAGCACCGCGCCCGGTACTTCGGCGCCACCGCCGCAACCGTGGCTGCGCTGTGCGGCAGCGCCCCGTCCACCGCCGCGGTCTTTTTCCCGAGCTACGCCTACGCCGAGGCGGTCGGCCGCGAGATCGCGGCCGCCTTTCCTTCGCTTCGCGCCGCCCTCCAGCCGAGGCTCGCCTCCCTTTCCGCCCAGGCGGCCTGGGTGGAGGCTTCCCTCGGCGATTCGGACGCCCTCTTTCTCGTCCTCGGCTCCGGATTTGCCGAAAGCATCGACCTTCTCGGAGGCCGGGTCACGCACGCGATGGTCGTGGGACCGGCCCTGCCGGAAGTGAACCCGGTGCAGAGGGCACGGCTCCGGGAGCTGGCCGGCCTGGGGCGCGAGGCGGCGGTCGAGCGAGTCTACCGGATTCCGGGGATGCAGAAGGTCAACCAGGCGCTCGGACGGCTGGTCCGCGCCCCCGGCCAGCGCGCGCGGGTTCTTCTGCATTGCCGCCGGTTCGCGGAGCCGGCCTACGAGGCGCTCCTGGCCGCCGATTACCGGGGCGGGCGCCGCCTGGAATCCGACGCGGATTTGCAGGAGTGGCTCGGAGTGTCATGATGGAATGGATGCCTCAGAGCCCATGCCCCGCCGCCTGCTGACCCTCCTCGCCATCGCCGCCTTGTCGATCGCCGCCCGCGCCCAGACGGCCGACGCCCGCACGTTCACGGCGAAGGAAATCGCCCAGGGCTGGTGCGATGGAACCGTGCTCGCCAAACCCCGCCAGGAACAGCTCGCCTCCGTGGACGCCGCGGAGGCCAATGAAGGCTGGACCGTCGAGCGCAAGTTCGAGCGGTTCGGCGGGCTGCGCGTCTTGACCCTGAAATCCGGCGACACCGCCGATTCCGCGATCGCGCGCCTGCGCGCTACCGGCCGCTATGAGTTTGTCGACCGCGATTACATCAAGCGCGCGTATGCGACGGCAAGCGGCCCGCCGGACGACCCGTATTTCCCCATGCAATGGGGATTGGACAACACCGGCTCCAATCCCGGCATAGACGGGCCCGGCGTCGCGGGCGCCGACATTCACGCGGTGTCGGCCTGGACGAACACCCGCACCGACGCCGCGAGCGTGGTCGTCGCGATCGTCGATTCCGGCGCCCGGCTCACGCACCGGGACCTCGCCCCAAATCTATGGACGAATCCCTCGCCGAACGGGACGATCGGCGGATTCAGGTACGTGAGCGCCGTCCACGGAATCAATGCGACCGTCCCCTCCGGAAACGCGAACAGCGGCAATCCGACCGACGACGCCGGCCATGGCACGCACGTCGCGGGCATCGTGGGGGCGGCCGGCAACAACGCCGTGGACGGCACCGGCGTCGCCTGGTCCGTGCAGCTCATGCCGCTCAAATTCATAGAAACCGACACGGGGTCGACTTCGGATGAGATGATCTGCCTCGATTTCGCGCTCGCCAACGGCGCCCAGATCCTGAACGGCAGTTTTGGAAGCTCCGCCTATGATCCGAGCGAGTACGCGGCCCTCCAGGCGCTGGATGCGGCGGGGGTCATCCTTGTGTTCGCCGCGGGCAACAAGGCCGAGGACAACGGCCTGTCCCCCTCCTATCCGGCCAGCTACAACCTGAACAACATCGTCGCCGTGGCCGCCTCCGACAATCGCGACGACGTCATTTTCTTCAGCAGCTACGGCTCCGGGAATGTCGATCTCGGCTCTCCGGGATACGAGATCCTGTCCACCTACTATACAAGCGACACCGCGACGGCGATCCTGTCGGGCACCTCGATGGCGACGCCATTCGTCACCGGGTCGCTCGCGCTCCTCAAGGCCCAGTTTCCGGGCGACACCCCCCGCCAGCTCATCAACCGCCTGCTGCGCCACGTCGATGCGGATTTCAACTTCAACGGCCGCGTGCAGACGGGGGGGCGGCTCGATCTGGCTGCGGCGCTCGCCTCGGCCCCCGGCGACAATGCCCCGTTCAACGACAATTTCGCCTCCCGGGCCCAGTTGTCCGGATCGTCCCTGTCGGTCCGCTCGTCCAATGCCGGCGCGACGCGGGAGGCGGGCGAACCCTCGATCGGCGGCAATCCGGGAGGGGCCTCGCTGTGGTGGCAGTGGACGGCGCCCGCGAGCGGGTCGGTGACCCTGTCCACCGCGGGCAGCGGCTATGCGACCCTGGTCGGAGTTTACACAGGCGCCTCGCTCAGCTCTCTTGCGACGGTTGCGTCCAATGCCACGCCCGGGACGGGGGCCTCCAGCGTGACCTTTGTGGCCCAGGCAGGCACGACCTATGAGCTGACCGTGGACGGGCAGAACGGCGCGAGCGGACTGACGGTTTTCCTGCTGAACTACAACAACGACGCATTCGAGCTTCCGACGACCCTGACCGGGGCCAGCACCGGGATCACCTCGACCACGCGCTATGCCACGCGGGAGAGCGGCGAGCCGCAGATCCTCCCGCAGTACGCCGGGGGCCATTCGGTCTGGTATGCGTGGACCGCGCCAAAGTCGGGCCAATTCCAGGTCTCCGCATTCAGCTACGACTTCGACCCGCTCCTGGGAGTCTACACCGGCTCGAGCCTGACCGCGCTGACCCAGGTGCCCGGGGCGGCCGCCGTGGGCGGCCCGATCGTTTCGACGGACAATATTCCCGCGAGCATCTGCCTGTGCACGATCCAGGCGACCGCGGGGACGACCTACATGATCACCGTCGACGGCGTCGGGGACTCGACCACCGGACTTTCCGACGGCCAGTTCACGCTTTCGATCGCCGATTCGCTCTGGCAGGGAGTCACCCAGGACAGCATCACGTGCGCTCCGGCGGTCGGGCCGAATGGCACGGTATATGTCGGCAGCGACGACAGCGTGTTTTACGCGTTCAATTCGGACGGCTCGAGCCTGTGGACATCGTTTGCGGGCGAACCCTTCGACACCACAGCCGCCTCCATAGCGGGCGACGGCACCGTCTACGCCGCCTCTTCCCTCGGGGGGCCGATTTACTCCTTCACCGCGGGTGGCGTGCTCAAATGGACCTTGAGCCTTCCGGGGAGCGCGATCGTCAACGGCGCGGCCGCCCTGGCGTCGGTGTCGGCAGCCGACGACACGCTCTATGTCAAGGCGCAGGACGGAAACCTGTATGCCATCAACACGAGCAATGGCTCCGTGAAATGGACCTATCCCGTACCCGGCGTCTCCTACGCGCCGCCCTCGGTCGGATCGGACGGAACCGTCTATATCGGCGCCGATAACAGCGTCCTCTATGCAATAAACCCGTACGGAGCCGAGGAGTGGACCTACACGGCGGATGCCGCGATCTACACGGCCCCTGCGATCGACGGGAGCGGCAACCTGTACTTCGGGACCCTGGGAGGCACTTTCTACTCCCTTGGAAGGTCCGGAACCCTCCGGTGGAGCTTCAAGGCCAACAACAGCATAAGCTCGTCGGCGGCCCTCGGCGCCAACGGGTTCGTTTATTTCGGCAGTTACGATCACCACCTGTATGCGCTCGCCACCGGGAATGGAGCGCTCCAATGGAGCTATCTCCTCGGAAGCGAAGTCCGGGCGAGCTCCCCTGCGATCGACTCCAACGGCGTCGTCTATGTCGGATGCTACGATGACAATGTCTATGCGATCAATCCCGACGGCTCGCTCAACCGCACGTTCGCAACGGCCGGCTGGGTGCGCTCCTCGCCCGTCATTTCCGGGAACAACCTCTATTTCGGGAGTTATGACCACAAGCTCTATGCCTTCAACATAGGAGCCAACGCGTCCGGTTCATCGTGGCCCATGTTGCTCAACAACGCGCAGCGCCAGGGCCGCGCCGCGGCCCTCCCTCCGTCGATCACGACCCAGCCGGCCTCGCAGACCGTCAGCGCCGGAGCCAGCCCGACCCTCAGCGTCGCCGCCGCGGGTGCGATCACCTACCAGTGGCAACTGAACGGAACCAGTATTACGGGCGCCACGAACTCCTCGCTCGCGCTGACGAACATTGGCACCACGCAGGCCGGCAGTTACACCGTCGTCACCACCAACCCGACAGGCTCGACGACCTCCTCTCCCGCGTCGGTGACGGTCAACGTCAGCTCGTACCTGTTCAACATCTCCACGAGGGGCTACGTGGGCAGCGGTCCCAACCAGGATCTCGACGCCGGGTTCTACATCGAGGGGACCGGCAACAAGAACATCCTGCTCCGGGGCGACGGACCGTTTCTTGCGACCAACTCGGCCTACGCCGGCCTGACCCTCGTCAGCCCGCAACTGA
>JBEKAO010000102.1:0-5625 GCA_050015855.1 Opitutaceae bacterium
CTGACGCTGTACTGCAACATCTTCCTGCACGACGACGTGGTCATCGAATCCGACGACATCGACACCTACTACCGCTGGATCAAGCCACGCGGAGGAATGGATTTCGTCGAGGACTTCGTCCGTCCGGGGGCGGAGGACGGGGTGCACCTTGACCTTGACCACAACTATCCCCGCACCGTCGTGACCGACCGGATCGCGCCGGAGAACCTGCACCGGCTGATCAGCAAGATCCAATTCTGCCGCGGCCTCGCGGCGTAAGACATCGCGTAAAGACCTCAGATCTCCAGTATTGAATTTCATTCAATGCTGGAGGTCCTCTACTGGCGAGGTCTTCTCTTGGCGGTTTGACATCGGGCCAAAACTGCCGACCAATCGCCTTGCATGCCCAAGCGCGCGGTCCTGCTCGTCAATCTCGGTTCACCCGCCTCCACCTCCGTGGCCGACGTCAGGCGGTACCTGCGCGAATTCCTCGGCGACGAGCGGGTCCTGGACATGGCCGCGCCCCTGCGCTGGCTCCTTCTCGAAGGCATCATCCTGCGCTCCCGGCCGAAAAAATCGGCCCATGCCTACGCCACAGTTTGGACCAAGGAGGGCTCGCCCCTCATAGCAACTTCGCAAGCCGTTCGTGACAAGCTGGCTTCGGCCCTTGGCCCGGACATCCCCGTCGCCCTGGCCATGCGCTACGGCCAGCCGTCGATCGCGAACGTCCTCCGGCAAATGGCCGCGGACGGGGTGCGCGACGTGCTCCTCATCCCCCAATATCCCCCTTACGCAATGTCGTCCTGGGAGACGGTCGTCGCCCTGGTATACGCGGAAGGGGCGCGATTGGGGCCCGATTTTCGGATCCGGTGCGTCCAGCCCTTCTATGCGGACCCGGACTACATTGAGGCGCTATGCGCAGTTTCTGCGCCGTGGCTCGCCAGGCCGCACGACCATGTCCTGTTCAGCTACCACGGGCTCCCCGTGCGGCACATGCGGAAGGCCGACACCTCCCACGCCCACTGCATGGCCGTCGCCGATTGTTGCGCGACGCCTTCGCCGGTTCACTCGACCTGCTACCGCGCGCAGGTGTTCGCGACGACGCGCGCCTTCGCGTCCCGCGCGGGCCTCGACCCCGGGCGCCACTCCGTGTCCTTCCAATCGCGCCTCGCCGGCGAACCGTGGCTCGAGCCATTCACGGATCGGGAGCTGAAGCGCCTGCCCGGCGCCGGAGTGAAGCGCCTGCTCGTCATTTGCCCGGCCTTCGTGGCCGATTGCCTCGAGACCCTCGAGGAGATTTCGGTGGCCGGCCGGGAGACCTTCCTCGGGGCCGGCGGCGAGTGGTTCGAGCAGATCCCCTGCTTGAACGACCAGGAGCCGTACATCCGCTTTCTTGCGGGCCGGGTCGGGCGTTGGCTCTCCTCCCCGGCGTCCAAGTGAACAATCCCGATCCGAATCCCCCGGCCTCCACGCCGCCCGGTTCGGCGGGCGCTCCCGGGATTGCGCCCGGAGAGCCTTCCCTGGCGCGCCCAAAACCCATTCAGGCGTCCGATGATCCGGGATCCGCGTCCTCCGATGACACCCTGTACGCGGCCCTGATGAAGGCGGACCGGTCCGAATCGATGGGACCGCTGGCGGCGCGCCTCGCGGAGGAGTTGAACGAGCTTCTCACGCGAATCCTCGGCTCGGTCGCCTCCGTTCCGGATCGAAAGCAGGGGGACGCGCTCTCCCAGGCAGAGGCGGCCTGCCTGGCGGCCCGCGACGTTACGCGCCGCCTCCAGGTGCTCGCCCGCGGAGGCGACGGCTCCCGGACCCAGGTTGCCGCGCGGGCCCTGCTCGAGGGAGCGGCGCGACTTGCGGGGGCCGCTTCCACGGCGGAGATAACCATTGACGTCGCGGAGGGCACGGACGCCGTTTGGGTCGATTCGGCGCAGATGGGCCAGGTCTTTTGCGATCTGGTGCGCAATGCGCTTGAGGCGCTCTCCCCCGCGCCGCGGCGGCCCCGGGTGCAGCTGCGGGCCGCCAACGCGGCGCTGCCGGAGGGCCGGGTCTCCGGACTCCCGGCCGGCGACTATGTCGAATTCGAGGTGCGGGACAACGGCAACGGGATTCCGGCCGAAAACCTCGAGAAAATCTGGGAGCCGTTCTTTACCACGCGCAAACACGGGGCGGGCCTCGGCCTGCCCGCCGCCCTCGCCACCGTGCGGCGCCACGGAGGCCAGATCGGGGTCGACTCGGAGGTCGGCGTCGGGACGGTCTTCACGGTGTTCCTGCCGCGCGCCCAGCCCCCCGGGATGCTGCGCGCGCAGCCCGCCCCTTCGGCGCGATTTCGCACGGGGCGCATCCTGGTCGTCGATGACGACGCCCAGATCCGCGAGATCACGGGCGCCATGCTCGAGCGGCTCGATTACAAGTTCGACCTGGCCTCGAACGGGGCCGAGGCGCTGGCCTCCTATCGCCGCTACCTGGACATCGGCAGGCCCTACGACGCCGTGCTGGTGGACCTGACGATTCCAGGGGAGTCCGGAGAGGAGATTTTCGGGCAGCTGCGGGAGCTCGATCCGGACGCGCGCGTCGTCGCAATGAGCGGCAGGAACGCCGAGGAGCTCGGCCCGCGCTGCCAGGCCCTCGGATTCTGCGGCCTGCTGTCCAAGCCGTACGGCCTCTCGGAGCTCGGGCAGACCCTTCAGACCGTCGCCGGTTAGAATTAGCCGCGCCAGGTGAATGCGTGGCAGAATGCGACCGCCGCGGCGTCGGCCTCGTCGGGCGCAAGGGCGCGGTCGTGGCCCAGGTGGGCCTGCACGGCGCGGGCCACCTGCTCCTTGCTCGCGCGCCCAGCGCCGGCGACCGCCTGCTTTACGCGAAGGGGCGGGTATTCAAACACCGGCAGGTCGTGGAGGGCCGCCGCGGCGATCGCCGCCCCCCGGGCCGCGCCCAGGATCTGCGCCGTGCGGATATTCTGAACGTAGATCGTCTGCTCCAGCGCCACATGGCGGACCCGGGCCCCCGCAAGGATCGCCGTGACGGCGCGGTGGATTTCCGCGAGCGCAAAGGCCATCGTGCGGGCGGGCGGCACCCGCACCGTCCGGCAGCCCAGGAGAAGGGGCGGCCGGTTCGCGGCAAACTCGACCACGGCCAGGCCCGTGCCGCGCAGCGAAGGATCGATGCCCAGGATGCAGCCGGCAAACGGGGAGCGGCCGGCAGCCTGCGCCGGAACCTCCCGCCCGTCCCGGCGCGCCGGGACCGGACGGCCCTCGATCCTCGCCTTCCACATTTGCCTGACGTTCATGGATGAGCCCGGTTTATCGGCCGGCCCGGGCGGTGGCGACGGAAAAAACCGCCGCTTGCGTGCCGGCCCGCTTGGCGTTGGTATGGGCACCGCCTCCCCTCATGACCTTCGAAGAATCGATTGCCGAGAGCACGCGCACCCTTCAGGCGCTTTCCACCATCCGCCCAGCGATCGACGAGGCCTGCCGCCTGATCCTCGACACCCTGCGCTCCGGCCGAAAGCTCCTGATCGCGGGAAACGGCGGCAGCGCGGCCGAAGCCGCCCATTTTTCGACCGAGCTTGTCGGGCGTTACGCGAAGAGCCGCCGGTCCCTGCCGGCCGTGGCCCTTTCGTCGGACGGATCGCTCCTGTCGTGCATCGGCAACGATTTCGGCTTTGACCAGGTGTTCTCCCGGCAGATCGCGGGCCTGGCCGAAAAGGGCGATCTGGTCGTCGTTCTCACCTCCAGCGGGGATTCCGCCGACATCGTCGCGGCGCTGCGGGAGGCGGGGAAGCGGGGGCTTAGAAGCCTCGCGTTTTTGGGCCGCGGCGGCGGCAAGGCGAAGGGCCTGGCCACGTGCGAACTCATCATCCCGGGCAAGAGCGGAGCCGCGGCCCAGGAGGCGCACCTTTTCCTGATCCACCATTTCTGCGGGCAAATCGACGCCGAGTATTCGGAGTAGCCCGCGAAAACAACCGCACCCATGCCAGCCCAATACGCCGTTCCCGCTTTCCTTTCGGAACTCCTCCACGCCCGCTCCCCCTCGGGCCATGAATACGAGGCCCAGGCGGTCTTCGACCGCCACGTCAAGCCGGCCGCCGACGCGTACGCAAACGACGCCCTCGGCAACCGGTGCGCGACCCTCAATCCGGACGGCGACCCCACGCTCATGCTCGCCGGCCATATCGACGAACTGGGGCTGCTGATCACGTATGTGAACAAGGACGGGTTCATTTATTTCGACACCCTGGGAGGACACGACCGGACGGTCATCTCCGGGCGTCGGGTTGTGATCCTGGCGGAAAAGGGCCCGGTGAAAGGGGTCACCGGAAAGCGCGCCATCCACCTGATGGACGAGGCCGACCGAAAGAAGGTGCCCGAGATCCACGAGATCTGGATCGACATCGGCGCCCGGTCCAAAAAGGAGGCCCTCGCGCGGGTGGCGATCGGCGACGTGGCGACGTACGACCAGGAGTTCGAGCTGATCCACGGAAGCATCGGGGCGGCGCGCGCCTTCGACAACAAGCTCGGGGCCTACATCGTGGGCGAAACCCTGATCCGCCTGTCCAGGGAAAGGAAGAGGCCCGCCGCCAAGATCGTCTCCGTCGGCACCGTGCAGGAGGAGGTCGGCGTCCGGGGCGCGATCGCCTCGGGCTACGCGGTCGATCCCCACATCGCGATCGCCGTCGATGTCGGGCACGCGACCGACCACCCCGACTGCGACAACCGCAAATTCGGCGAGACAAAGCTCGGCGGCGGACCGATCATCTGCCGGGGCCCAAACATCAATCCAAAGGTGTGCGAGCGCCTGGTCAGGGCGGCCCGGAAGCTCGGAATTCCCCATCAATTCGAGGGCGATCCGCGGCCGACCGGCACCGACGCGCGCGCGATGCAGATCGCCCGCTCAGGCGTCGCCACCGGCCTCCTCAGCATCCCGCTCCGCTACATGCACACACCGAGCGAAGTCGTGGATCTAGAGGACACGGAGCATTGCGTCAGGCTCCTGGTCGAATTTGCCAAGGGGCTTGAGAAGGGCGACTACGCCCGCTGGTGAAACGGCCGGGCGGCCGCGCCTCAGGCGAGCGCCTTTTCCCGTTCGACCGGAGTCGGATGGGAATAGTAAAATGCGCTGAACCACGGATGCGGGGTCAGGTTGCTCAGGTTCTTTTCCGCGAGCTTGCGCAGGGCGCCCACGATCGCCTCCGGTCCGCCGGTCGCGCCCCGCGCAAATGCGTCGGCCTGGTATTCGTGGTGTCGCGACAAAAGGTTGGACAGCGGGGACAGCCAGAATGCGGCGAGCCCGCCCAGGAGTCCGGCCAGGACGAAGGACGGCGCGAGGGCCCCGGCCGGAAGGCCGAAGGCGGGATTGAACCACGGCGCCCGGGCCAGCCAGGCGACGAGCGCGAACGAGCAGGCGAGCGCCCCTCCGGAAAGTGCGAGGCGCTGGGGAATGTGGCCGCAGCGGTAGTGCCCGATCTCGTGGGCCAGCACCGCCTCGAGCTCGGCCGGCGCAAGCTGGGCGATCAGCGTGTCGAACAGCACGATGCGGCGAAACCGGCCGAATCCCGTGAAGTAGGCGTTAGAATGGGCCGACCGGCGGCTGCCGTCCATGACCTGGATCGCGGCGGCGCGGAATCCCGTCCGCTCGCCGAGGGCG
>JBEKAO010000103.1:0-5586 GCA_050015855.1 Opitutaceae bacterium
CTGGCGAAGGTCCGCGGGTACAAGGCGAGCCGCTTTTCATTCAACGTCCGCGGCGGGCGGTGCGAGCGGTGCCAGGGGGACGGCGTCATCAAGCTCGACATGCAGTTCATGGCCGACGCCTACGCCCCGTGCACGAGCTGCGGCGGTCGGCGCTTCAACCGGGAGACGCTGGAGATCCTTTTTCACGGGCGGTCGATTGCGGATGTCCTGGACATGACCGTGCGGGAGGCGATCGGGCTGTTCCGGAACATACCCCGGGTCATCGACAAGCTTTCCACCCTCGACGCCGTGGGCCTGGGCTACCTCACGCTCGGCCAGTCGGCGACGACGCTGTCGGGCGGCGAGGCGCAGCGCCTGAAGCTGTCGCTGGAGCTCAGCCGCAGGCAGCAGGGCGCCAACCTGTATATTCTCGATGAACCGACGACCGGGCTGCACTGGGTGGACATCCAGCGGCTGATGGATCTTCTCTTCCGGCTGAGGGACTCCGGAAACACCCTGATCGTGATCGAGCACAATCTGGATGTCATTCGTCTTGCAGATTGGATCATCGATCTGGGACCCGGCGGCGGCAAGAGCGGCGGCGACTTGGTTTTCAGCGGAAACTTGGGCGGGTTGGAGAAGGTCGAACACTCGTTCACGGCCCAGGCGTATCGCCGCTGGAAGAAGACTTCGGTCGCCGCGTGACAAACGGGTTACGTTATTAATTTTTGCCGGGGATGGCATGGCCGCCGCGTCCGCGGCTGAAAAAACCGGACGGTGCTTGCGATCCTGCGGCGCAAATGTTCTATAGGTGCCTTCACCGGGGACAAAAGACCACCCGTCAACCACAGTTCGACATGAAAAAAACAAACAAGTTAGCGCCGTCGCCCGCCCCAGCGACCGTGCCTGCTGCCTCCTCCTCAAAACTGGCCCCAAAAGCCGCCTCACCCGAACCCAGAAAGTTCGGAGCAACGCCGCTTGCAAAAGCGGCAACGCGCTCAAAGCCGCTGGCTCCGCCGCCTGGCAGGGTTGAAGCTCCCGCCCCTCTTCCGCCATCGGCCGTCCCGGCTCCTTCCGCCCCAAAGGCGCCGGAGGGCTTGGCCGCGACGGTCATCACCGCAAAAATCGACGTCGGTTTCGGAAATGCATTGTATTTGCGCGGCGAGGGCCCCGGCCTTGGCTGGAACCGGGGGCTTCTGCTCGACAATGTCGGCGCCGACGAATGGACGATTTCCATCTTGGGCGCGAAGCAGCCGGTGGTGTTCAAGCTTCTGCTCAACGACGCGACCTGGAGCACGGGCGAGGATTTCGTGGCCAAACCCGGCTCGAAGGTGACCATCACGCCCGAATTCTAGAGGGCGGAGCCGGAGTCTAATCCGGGTTTATTTCCCGGAGACGCGCGGCGATCCGGTCGGCCGGATCGCCATCGCCCGCGGCGTCTGCGGATATCTCCTCGCAGCGCACCCGGATCCTGGAAAAGGGCCGGGGCACGTAGAATCCATCCCAGCTGCGCAACCGCCAGGCCGAGAAGAATTGGGCGCCGACGATCAATATCGGCGCCTCGGCCCTGCGCGCGACCACCAGCGCCCCCGGCTTCAGTTTATAGCAGGGTCCGAGCGGGCCGTCGGGGGTGATTCCGACGTCATGGCCGGCGCGAAGCGCCTCGACAAGCCCCTCGGCGCCTTCGCGGCCCAGGCGGCTGCTCGAGCCGCGAACGGCCCCCATGCCCACGGTCGAATAGAGCGCCGCAAGCCAGGCGCCGTCCTTGCTCGCGCTGACAAGGCCATAGACGGGGCGCCCGCCGCGGAAGCGCCTGTAGAATTCGGGCGATAGAAAAAGGCGGTTATGCCAGAGGATGAAGGCGATCGGCCTGTCGCTTCTTTCGAACGCCGACCGGTCCGCCGCGGAGATTTCGAAGCGCAGCGTGGCGCCCCAGGCCCGCAGGAGCAGCCCGAGCGGCCAGAGCAGCAGCCTTTTCCAGCCTGAAATCGTGTGAACAACGGGCTCCGGTTCGGACATCAGGAATATTGGGGTGGCATTAAGCCCCGGCCGGACCGACTATGCAATTCTTCTAATGAGGCTTGCGAAAGGGGCTGAAATCGCTTGCCCCTGGCGGCAGGCGCGGAAATTGTACGGTCTATCGCGTCAAAGCGACATGAGCACACCAGCAATCTATCGCGGGCTTGCGCCCGCTTTTAGGAATTCATGGACGAAAATCCTCCCAAGGAGTCCCCGCCTGCGGGGTTCAACAAGATCGATCTGAGCCAGCTGCAAGGTTTCAGCTTCGGAACACAATGGACCCAGGACAAGGGTGGGGCGCAGGATAAGCGCGACAGGACCGATCCGCGCCCACGGCCCGACGACCGGCGCGATCGGCGGGCGTTTCGCAGACCCGAGGGCGGGCCCGATGCGCCGCGCGAGGATCCGCGCAAGGGGGGTGCCGAGACGGAATCCGGCGCGCCGCCGCGGCGCGAGTATTCAGGGGAGCGCAGGGGCCGTCCGGATCTGCGCGACACGCGGAGCGGACCCCGCGCGGGCGGGGAACGGGGCGGCTATTCGGGCGGCCGGGGAGCGCCGTACGACCGGACTCCCTATGACAGCCCGCACTACTCGGTGACCTTCTATCCGGAGGATGCGAGCTTCAACGCATTGGTGAAGACAATCCGGGCTTCCTGCCGGACGATCGAGCTGTTTGAAATCGCGCGCACGGTGCTGGGCAAGCCCGAGCGCTTCACCGTGCTGTTGACCCCGAAGGATCCGTCGGCGCCGCAGGCGCCGTTTCGCAAAGGTCAATCGCCCAAGGCGGCGCCCGTGGCGGGCGCTCCGGAGGCGTCCGCCGCCGACGCTCCGGCGAGCGCCGCCGTGGAGCCCGCCCCCGCGCCGGACCCGGAGCCGCAGGCGAAGCCCGAGGTTCAGCCGAAGCCCGTGTTCTATATTTCGGTGCCTGACGGCCTGCCGTTCGAATCTGTGGACGCGGTGACCGCCCATGTGCTCTCGCGGCACCTCAAGCTGTATTTTGACGTGCAAGAGGTGGAAGTGGATCCTCCAAAGGGGAGTTTCCAGGTTGTCAACCGATGCGGCGTCACCGGCGAACTGCTGGGTCCGCCCAATTACCATCGTTACAACCAGATCGTGCAGCAGCACTACGCCGCGAAGGGTCTTCGGATGCCGTTCGAGGCCTACCGCAGCCGGATTGAAACCGTGCGCGAACCCGAGCTCATCAACCAGTGGCTGGAGAAGATGAAGCGGATCACCCGCTATACGTGGAAGGTTTCTCCGCAACAGCGCCGCGCGGGCCCGGCGGCGGGAACCGATGCGGGCGCGGAATCCGCAGCTCCGGCGGCGGCCGCGGAGGCGGCAACTCCGCCCGCCGCAGCCCCTGAAGCCCCTCCGGCGGCCCCGCAGGAGCCGCCGCCGCCGAGCTTCGATTCGTTCGACGAGGCGCGGCTGCACCTGCTTTCGAATGCGAAGGACCGCGTCGTTCGCACGGCGGCCCACGCCCGATTCCACGGACGCGAGGCCGATGCGTTGCCGCAGGGCGAGGTCCGGCGGGCGATCGAGGGGGCGCTGGAGCGCCAGCGCCGGTTTCCCCTGGACACGGCCAACGCGCTCCGCGGCCGGCTCCGCCGGGAGCATTTCACGATCTTCAAGAAGGGGGCGAAGGGGATTTCGTATGTGTGCGCCGTGAAGCGAAAGTTCCGGGTTCCCGGGCAGACTTTTGCCGAGAGCATCGGCAACCTGATCGCCTACATCGAAGCCCATCCCATGGTTCGCGCAAAGGAGCTCGTCAAGCGGTACCTCGGCGTGCAGGAGGCTTCGGCCGACCCCGCTGTCAAGGCGGCGGAGGAAGCCATCGCCCCGCCGCCCGCAGCGCCTGCGGAATCGAAGCCGGAGCCTGTGGCGGCGCTTGCAAACGTGCTATCGGTCGAACAGCGGGAAAAGATCGCCCGCATGCAGGGCGACCTTGTCTGGCTTGTGAGGGAGGGTTATGTGACCGAGTTCATCGACGGCAGCCTCTACGCGCCGCCACCGATGATCGAGGCCCGCAAGAGGGAGGTCGAGAGCGAGGAGCACGATCCGGAGAATTTCCCGGAGCCGGCACCCGAAAGCCCGGCGGCAACGGAGGCTCCGCCCGCGGAGGAAATCGCGGCCGCGCCGGAGAATCCGCCTGCGCCGGATCAGCCCCAAGCGGAGGCGCCGGTTCCCGTGGAGGAGGCTGCGCCGGTCGAAAGCGCCCCGGCGGAACCCGCCGCGAGCGTCCCCGCGCAGCCTCCCCCCGAGGGCGTTGCCGCCGCGGAACCGCCTCCCGAGCCCCAACCGCCAGCCGGTCCGCTCACCTCAATTTGATCGAGTGGCTGTCGCCCGCGATCCGCAAATCGAGGTGCCAGGCGTCGCGCGGGAGCCACGCTGCGATCTTCTCAGGCCATTCAACGGCCAGGCAGTAGGGCGAAACGAGGAAGTCGTCGAGGAGCAGGGAATCCAGCTGCTCCGCTGATTCGAGCCGGTAGGCGTCGAGATGCATGAGGAGAACGCCCGCGGCCTGCGGCTCCCCCGCGCGGGACCGGCTCCCGGGAGGACTGCCGCGGTAAAGCGAATAGACAACGAAGGTTGGACTGGCGACCCTGCCTTTTACGCCGAGGCCGCGGGCGAGGCCCTGGACAAAGGTCGTCTTGCCCGCCCCGAGGTCTCCGTGAAGGGCGAGGGTCGAGTCCTCCGGCAGGTGGGGCGCCAATTCCGCGGCCAGGGCGCGCGTCTCCGCCGCGCTTCCCGTCGGGACTCCACGCCGCAGCCTGTCGATCACGGTCATCGGCGCAGATGCTCGTATCCCCGGAATTGGCCCAGGCGAAACGTCCCTGGCAGGCTCCTTCCCAGGGAAACAAACCGGCCGATGCAGGCGAGCCCGGTCCTTGGAAAGGAACGCCGCCAGGATTTCGCAAATGCCTCCCGGTCGGCCCCGGCCGCAAGCGACACCAGAAGCTCGTAATCCTCGCCGTCGCAGAGGGCCGCCTCCAGGCTCGCTCCGCGGCGCCGGGGAATGGCCGTGGAAAACAGGGCGCCCTCCGCCCCCGGCGGCGCCAGGGCCGGGAGATCCTTTGCGAGCCCGTCGCTCAGATCGATCATCGAGCGGACTTCGCTCCTGCGCGCAAACCAGGCGCCCTCGGCGAGGCGGGGCTGGAATCGAAAATGATGCCCGCTTTCCAAACTGGCTCCGAGCCGCCCGGTGACGTAAATCCAGTCGCCGATGCGGGCGCCCTTGCGCGTGAGGATTCGCGGGCCCGCGGCCTCGCCGAGCAGGGTGAGAATCGCGGCGAAGCCGTCGGACTGGGCGATGTCTCCTCCGACGATCGGAACCCGGTAACGCCGGGCGGCGGCGGCCATGCCCCGATAAAATCCCTCGAGCCAGTCGAGCCTCACGCCGGGGGCGAGAGTCAGCGCGACCACGGCCGCCGCCGGCTTTGCGCCCATCGCCGCCAGGTCGCTCAGGTTGCGCTTGAGCAGCTTTGCGCCAGCCTCCGCGGGCCGATCGCGATCGTCGAAATGCCGCCCATAGACGACGGAATCGACGGTGAGGAGCTGGGTTTTCCGGGAAGGCCGGAGGACCGCGCA
>JBEKAO010000104.1:0-6995 GCA_050015855.1 Opitutaceae bacterium
GACGGCAACCGCGCAAGACCATCCGACACGGGCACCCGCGCTTCATCTGTGTAAACCCGCATTGTCAGCTTCTCAAAACTTCACCTTTGCCGCCTGGGTCACGCTATGCGCCCGCCGATGGTGGGCGTAAACCCGCATAAGCAATGCGCCGCCGTCCGCGTGCCCGAGCCAGGCCGCCACGGTCGGAATGTCCACGCCGGCCTCGATTGCGGCCGTTGCGAAGGCGTCACGCAAATCATGATGCGTCAGAAGCTCTACGCCGAGTTTCTGACATGCCCGCGGGAGGGACTTCCCTGCCTCGCCAACGCCGAGAACCTTGCCGCGAGGGTCAGCGTGTGCAGCCCCGTCAACGGCAGCGTTGGCGACCTTCTGGCGGCTCGCGTCGAGCCGTTCCAACAGCGCCCTGGCCGGAGGGATCAGCGGAACTTCGCGGTTTGCGGCTTCAGTCTTGCTTCCCCGGACGCGCAAAATGCCCCGGTTAAAGTCCACGTCGGCCCAAGTCACGCCCTGTGCTTCGCTGAGCCGGCATCCAGTGTAGGCGAGAAAACGGCAAAAATCTGCCGCATCACGCGACATTCTTCCGCCGCCGCGCTCGATCTCGGCAAAGATTTCGGTGAGCTTCGCGGATTCCGGCAGATTCGGCTTCCTGGGGGTGTTCTTGAGCTTGATCCCGCGAGGGTAGAGGGGGTTGCCGCCGAGTTGCCCGCGCTCGACGGCGATGTCGAGCATCCGGCGTATGGCGTCGATGCACTTATTGATGAGCGAGGCCGAGGAACCGTTATTCTTCGGGCTGATCGCTTTCGCGCCGGGGGACATGTGCCCGGTGCCTTCGCGGCTCATCCCGTTTCGCCACTCGATGACCGCCTGCCTGGTGACGCGACTCGGCGGCAGGGAAGCGAATCCGGGCCAAGTCTTGATAATCGCATCTACCTCCTCGCGGAGTCGGCGCTTAGTCTTGGGCTTGATGTCCACCCGGTCCTCGATCCGTTGCTTGTAAATGGTCGCGAGGTCGCCCACGGCCGCCTCCCCGGATGAGACGTTCGCCACGGTCTGGCGTGCGCGTTCGATTTTTGCTCGCTCGTCAGCCAGGCGAAGTTTGGCGACCGTCCAAACGTCGGTGTTCAGGTTGAGCCATTTTTGCTTGCCGGTGACGGTGAACCTACCGTAGTACCTTCCGCTCGCGTGGTTCCTTAACAGGTTTGGTTCTCGGGTGGTTTCCCACATTTGCCGTTTCTCACTCATTTTCTAAGGTGACATGTAGAAAATGAATGTAGAAAGAGCGCTTTGGAATCGTAAAAAGTTTCATAACTTGTTAAATGCCAATAATGGGGTGGTAGCTCAGCTGGTTAGAGCGTCTGCCTGTCACGCAGAAGGTCGCGGGTTCGAGTCCCGTCCATCCCGCCATTTAACTCGTTAGTTGTTAGCAGTTTAATTTTCGAGACAACGGATTTGCCCAGTTGACGTGGCAAATCGGGCATGAATGAAGCCAATCCGTTCGTCATTTCTCAGTTCACGAATCCCTCCGGGGAGATCGTTTTCCGCGTCGATGGCCGCATAGACGGCAAGCGCATCCGCCGGAATTTCAATGGCCGCATAGACGGCAAGCGCATCCGCCGGAATTTCAAAACCAGGGCCGACGCCGAAGCCGAGCGCCGGCTGCTCAAAGTTCAGCGACTCCAAGGTGATGCCGGTCTTCGGACCGCCATCACCCGCCTGACCGACGAGCAACTGCATGAAGCCGAGGCAGCGTTTCTGCGCCTCAAGGATAACCCGCAATCCCTCCTCACCTACCTTGAGTGCGGCCTGGCGAACTATCGCAGCCCGGAGCAGGAGAAGCCGCTCGCTGAGGCCGTGACAGAATACCTCGCGACGAAAAAGACGGCTTATGAACGCACGCTTCTCTCCGGACGCCAATTGCGGTCGATCCAGAACGAACTCGCCACCTTTCAGCGGCGTTTCCCAAAGGAACCGCTTTCCGCCTTCACGGCAGCCAAGCTCTTGCCCTACCTCGAACGGGGCAACCCCTCGCTCAAGACGTACAACAACCGGCGGGGCCTGCTTTCGACGCTTTTCAAGTTCGGCCTGCAAAAGGACTGGGTCGCCAAGAACCCCATCGAAAAAACGCCGCATCATCGGATCAACCATCGACGCGGCTCGGCCGAGACGATCACCGCCGACCAAGCCGCCCAGCTTATGGCTTACGTCGAGAACTACGAAGCCGGCGAAATGGCTCCGTACTTCGCCATCTGCCTTTTTGCCGGTATCCGCCCCTGCGTGCGGTTCGGCGAAATCACGAAGTTGCAGCCCGAGTCGGTGAAGCTCGAAACGGGAGTAATCCACATCGAGCCGGAGGTTTCCAAGGTGCGCATGAAGCGACTCGTCACGATTCAGCCGAATCTCTCGGCGTGGCTGCACGCCTATCCGTTGAAGAAATTCCCGCTGATCCCGCCGAACGCGGTGAACATGCACCGGAAGATTTGCGACAAATTTAATCTGTCCCACGATGTGCTTCGCCACACGTTCATTTCGATGTTCGTCGGCAAGTACCGTTCGATGGGCGAGGCGGCGCTGCAAGCAGGCAATTCCGAGAGCATCATCCGCAAGCACTATCTCGATCTCAAGAGCAAGGAGGAGGCCGAACAGTTCTTTGCCATCCTGCCTAAGCGGGCGGACGCCCCTATGAGGTCAGCTACGACGGTATTCCCGCACCCGAATATGAGTCTGCGGATTGCAGGTTAGCCTCCAGTGTCGGATCACCGGCAGGAAAAGCCTAGCCTTACTCCTTCTGTCCGCTATCTGTAGCGATAGCATGCCGGTTATCGCTTCTTTCGGTCCCAGCTTCTACGTCCACGAGATTATTATCCGCACACAGAATAATCGTGTGATTCGTCTGTGGTTCGAGGATCACAAGACTCAGTTCGAGATGAGCGGAAGCAGTTTTGAACCTGGAAACGGGCTGGCTGCGATCGACCTACGGGCATACCACGGACGCGATCCCAAGCAGCTGCACGATCAGATCTTGACGAAGCTGATCAACGCGCTCGGGGGCCAGAATAATCAGATCACGGAGATCGACAACCCGTGCAATGCTCCGTTCGTGCCAATCGAGCACCAGAAATCCTTTGCCGCCAAGGCTGGAGCTTCCTATATTCTTAAGCTCAATGGCGCAGTGGTGTGATTGTTCGGCCATGACAGAGTCGCCGATCCAGTAAGGCCAAGAGGTCGGGCGGCCCTTTCTGGGCATAAGGAGCCGACAGATGAGTTGACGGGCAAATAAGGGCATGGAAACACACTCGTCTCCCTTTATTCATAGTCAGCTCATGGACATCACCGGCCTTCGCCAGTGCGGGATATTCCCTGCCGGCAAGGAGCCCTCGATTCGGACACTTCGGTCCTGGACTAAGCTCCGGCGTATCCCCCATCACCGGGTCGGCCACTTTGTCTATTACGATCCTGCCGAAGTTGCCGACCATATCCGCATCAAGTTGAGAGTCCCGGCCCGGGCATAACCTGCGTTTTCCGCCGCACACATGCCGCGCTGGTTTCACCGCCAGAGCGGCATTTTTTGCGGCCATTTCACAGGCTCATCGAAGGCCCACGGTCGGGACGGGCGCTGCTCGAATGGTGGGCGCCAAGATCCAACCTGTACTGCGGCACATGCGGCTCCCGGATGGCGGCATCGAAAAGGACGGGATTCCGGTGCAGAATCCGAGCCGCTGTTTTGCGCAAGGCTTCCGGCAGCATCCGCGCCCTACCACCGGCCGATTGTGCCCAGGCCAGGGTCCGGTCGAGTGCTTTCCTTGCAAGTGAGTGGTCCGCCCCCAGAAGATCGAGCGTCGCCTCCCGATTCCCGGCCGGCAGGCGGTCCAGCAAAGCGGTCTTGTCCGGCGTATGCACCATGCACGATACCTGGCCACGCGAACACGCGACGTAGGCTGCCTTAGCGGTCAGCCGCTCGGCGGCCACGACCACGTGTTCGACCGTCTTACTTTGCGAAGCATGGCTGGTCACAGCGAAGCCATGGGCAAAATCCCCGAACCGCCGGCTGTCGATCCTGCGACCGTCGGCCGTTTCGATCATGCCTGCTTTGACGCCCACCACGGTGACGACTTCCCCGTTGAGAACGCCGGAGCCCCGGTCATTCGCCCGGATGAGCAGCCGGTCCCCGGCCGCGACCTCTAATTGCCGAGTCCGGGCTACGGAAAAAGCGCCGCTGCGAAGGAACAGCCGCCGTTCGCCATTGGGAACCCGGACAAACACTCTTCCGTCTGTGATCCGCGATACTTCGGAGGATTCCCCTGCCTTGAAGCCCTTTGCCGGCCGGTTGAACGTGACGATCATGCCCGGCTCATAGTTCCGGGCGTTCCGGGTTTGGGTCGCCGTCCATTTCAATGGCTCATGGGCGGTGATCGATTCACCGGGGCCGAGAGTGCCGCTCGCCTTGAGCCGGGCCCGCAGCTCGGTGGTAAAGGCTTCATGCTCGGTCCAGGTGGGCGTCACCGCCAGGACCCGGACCGGGTTTCGCCCATCTTCGGACAGGCGCATAAAATCCTCCACGGCGCCCCGCAGGTAGCCGGCGCGGCCTTCCTTCACCCAGCCCAGGTCATCGAGGCGTTCGAGGCCCAGGCGGGCCGCACCGGTCGCCAAGCAGCGGACGGCGGCCCGATAGGCTTTGTTCTCCTGCCGGCGGATCGCGGTCAATTCGACCCGGTGCAGTTTGGAATGGCTTTCCAATACGCGGAGAAAGTCGCCGGCCTCGACGGCGGTATGCTGCCGGCTGTCGCCCAGGAAAAGAATTCTGGCGGAGTGCTGTTCGGCAATCGCCAACAGCTCCGCGCCTTGACGGTTTGAAGTCAGCCCTGCCTCATCGCAGATGATGACCGAGCCCCGCAGATGCTCATGCTCGCGTTCGATGCTCTGGCCCAGAAAGGCGCGCAGGGTGGTTGCGGCAAGCCCATCCTTGCGGAGCGTATCAGCGGCCGAACTGGTCGGCGCGCAGCAAAAGACCGGCACACCCGTCTTAGTCAAGTCCTGGTAGATTTCACGCAGAACGGTGGATTTTCCGACGCCAGCCGCGCCCCGGAGGCAGACTACCTGGTCGCGGGAGGCCAGGACCGCTTCGGCCGCTTCCCGCTGCTCGGCGCTCAAACGGGGCGATAGCTGAACGTTTTCCCCGCCTAACGGCCGGCACTGCCCGCGCGTCCGGTCCACGAAATCGACCGCCCACTTCTCCAGCGCAAGGCCCTCGACCGTCGCAAGCTTCTGGTGAACCCAGGGCTCATCCGTCAGACCAACAAGGCCGGCTTCGTTTGCCTTGGCGTGGAGCCGTTGCAACTCAACCCGGCCGAGATTTTGGTTCAATGCCTCGGCAAGGATGGCATGGCCGGCAGCGACCGACTGCCGTTCGTAAAGATGGGAAATCGAGGCGGCGAGACTTTGGGCTTCGCGGCCAGGCGCTGGCACCCGCTGCCCGGCGCGGATACTAGCCTGCGCTTTCAGGGTTTGCAGCTCGCCCAGCTCGGCGGACGAGAGTTGCGCCCGCTGCGCGGCCAGGACCGCCGGGGTGCTAATTTCGGCGAGCTTGGCATTCCGCGTCTCCGTCGTGATCGAATGAATCTCGGAGGGCGTTGGCTCCCGACCGAATTCCACGCGGAATTCGGCGATCCCAGCCTCGACCTCGGCCCGGCGCTTGGAAAATCGCCCCCGAATCTCGCTGGAGACCCCTGCGATCTCAAAACCGGTTATGGCCCCCTTGTTATCCCGGATTTGCGCCACGTCGTACCCTAAGGCTAGGCAGGACCGCGCCATCTCGTTTTGATAGACCTTTCCAGCGTACCGGATCGCCGACACCATTTCAAATTCCGTCAGCGCTCGCCAGGATTTGGTCCGCAGGTCCCAGGTCGCATTCGCAGTCACAAAATGCGTGTGCACCTGCGGATCAAGCGCCCGCGATGCGGTATGCCGGAACGCGGCCGCGACCACATTTGAGGTCCGGCGGTTGAGCCGCCCACCGAAATTATTTTCCTGCCGGGCCGCGAACCGTTCCAACTCCCCAAAGGCGACCGCGGCAGCAGCGTCATGGGCCACCAGCAGGCGCGTGTCGCCCATCGTGACCGCCATGATTGAAACCGACTTCTGGGCGCTGCACTGAAAGTCGAAGAACTTCACCCGGTCGTTCCCGTCCCTCGGCGTCAGCTTTCCCGATCCACCGGGATGCCGATTATTCCTCAATGCTTCGAACGCTTGGTCATGGGCTCCTATCTCTCCACTTAGCATTAATCTTTCTGTCGCTTTCCCTACCCACTGTCCCACTACGGACTCTTTCTCAGAGTAATAGTCATTCGCTGAAAGGTGTTTTTTGAGATACGTACCACCGTCCTTGATCTTTGCCATGGTGAACATGCGTCTATTCCTTTCCCGGACCTACGTTGTCAATGTGTGCTCAGATCGGAGTTATTTTTGGAGACGCAATATGTCTAACGCCGCTTGCGCGGCGCCGAACAAACCCGAACAAAGCCGAACGCCGTTCGGGTAAATTCGGGTCCATTCGGACTTCACGGCAGAAAGCCGCCGAACATGCCCGAGTTTCCCCGAATATCCGGCGAATAAGCCCGAACAAAGCCGAACGGTTGACGCGTTCACCAGGGCATGAGCCTCGATGACCAGATCGCTAAATTCCTCGCCGACGCCGATGCCCGGCCCGCGCGCAGCAAGCTTGAACCCTACACGGAGTTGATCCGCGAGCTGCGCCAGCGGCGCTGGACGTTCAGAAAGATTGCCGACGCCCTGCGTGAGCGGTTCGCCGTCACGGCTAGTCCTAGCACGATCCACGATTTCGCCAAGGTCCGCGCCCAGCGGGCCAGAGAGGAAACTCAACGGACCCAACCCGAGCACGCACATCCCGGTATTGCCGCACCAGCGTCCAGCAAACCACCACGGTTCCACGTCAAAATGTAGACCGGCCGGAGTCACTTCGGATCGTCAAAATCCATTTC
>JBEKAO010000105.1:0-5417 GCA_050015855.1 Opitutaceae bacterium
TGGGGGCCCTGGTCATGGGCCGCGAAAGGTTTCTCGACCATTACCGGTACACGCCCGAGGACCTGGCGGCCCTGTTCGCATGGGCCCGGCAGGAGGGGGCGGAATGCCTGCTGACGACCGAGAAGGACGCCGTGCGCCTTCCCCCGACAGGCGGCGGCCCGCTGCCCGTCTACTATCTGCGGCTCGAGATCGAGATCATCAGCGGGGCGGCCGACTTCGACGAAGCCGTCGGGCGGATCTGCTTCCCGCGGGACGCGCTCAGGCAGGCCTGAAATTCGGTGGCGGTACGTTTTGACAGGGAGGGCCCCGAAAGAGGCGTTGCGAGCCTGCCTGCCCGCCTCAGGGGCCAGGACGGGCTGGGATCCCGCCTGGCCCGGTTTGGCGGGCATTCCGGGTCTCGGCGAGCTCAGCCTCTTTCGAGGCTCTCCCTCTCAAAACGCGCCTTTACCGTCAGCCGGGTTAGGCTTCCAAAGCCCCTCAAGAACTCCCATGGTGGCGGCTGCCTCATGAGTCGCACCTGCCTGCTCGTTCACGCGCTGCCCGCGCCCGCCGGACCCACGATTCATCCCTCGGCGCAGCGCGCCTGGGCGCTCGCGCGGGTCCTGGCCGGCAGGGGCGAAGAGGTGATCCTGCTCGAGACCGGCCCGTCCGACGGGGCCGGGCGGGATGCGGCCAGGGCCGCCGCGGCCGAGATCGGGGCGGCCTACCGCCATCTGGACGAGTTTCCCGCGCCGTTCGCAAAGCCCCTGCTCCCGGCGATCCCCGCGCACCGTCTCGCGTTTCAAGCCTACGGGGCTGCAAGGGAGCTGGATTTGCAGACGCTGGTTGTCGTCGGCAATCCTTCCGCCGCCGCCACGATCATGGACGCCCGCGAGTGCGGGCTGCCGCGCACGCCCTCGCAAATCGCGGTCGTCCTCGACGACGCGCGGGAATACAACCGCGAACGCGAATCGCTGTTCCCGACTGCGGGGCGGAACGACATCGCCGCGGATTCCCTCGAACGCCGGACCGTGGCCGGGGCGGATGTCCTATTTTGCGGGAGCCCGGCGCTGCGCGATTGGATCGTCGCCGAGAATTGGGCCCTCCCGCCCGTCCTCGAACTTTGGCGCGAACCGGAGGATGTCGCGTCGCTTTTGACGGCGGAACGCCGAAATGGCGGGCCGGCCGCCGCCGGCGCGGAATGCCGGGTAAGCGTATGCATTCCGTACTTCGAGCAGGCGCATTTTCTCGGAAGTGCGCTTGAGATGATCGCGGCGCAGTCCCATCCGCCGCACGAGGTCATCGTCGTGGACGACGGCTCCAGGAGCCCCGAGGCCGCCGCGGCATTCGCCGAGGCGGGCCGGAGATTCGGAGGCCGGGGTTGGAAATTCCTCAGGCGGGAGAACGCGGGGCCCGCCGCGGCGCGGAATTGCGCCGCCCGCGAGGCAGGCGGCGACGCGATCCTTTTTTGCGACGCGGACAACCATTTCCGGCCGGAGATGATCGCGGTCTTTGCGCGGGCGCTTGCGGCAAGCGGCGCCGACTGCGTCACCTGCGCATTCGAGGCGTTCCACGATCCGCCCGATCCGTCGGACCCGGGATACGTTTTCGCCCCGCTGGGAAACTGCGTGGAGCTGGGGCTCATCGAGAACATCTTCGGCGACGCGAACTTCATCGTTCGGCGCGGGGCTTTCGAATCGCTCGGCGGCTTTCCGGAGGGAAACCGCGAGGCGAGCGAGGACTGGCAGTTCCTCCTGCGGCTGGCCGGCGGCGGGGGCCGGCTAGCGACCGTGCCGGCCGTCCTCTTCGATTATCGGTTCGCGGCGGCCAGCCACTCCCGGCGGCATTCGGAGTTCGCAAGCTCGAGGGCGGCGCTGGCCCCGGTTCTGGCGCGGCTCGATCCGGCCTGGCGGCGAATCTGGCCGCACCTAGCGGGCATGGTGCGCAATCCCCGGCTGTTGCAGGCGGAGGCGCAGCTGGAGGCCACCCGGGCCGAGCTCGCGGGCACGCGCGAATCCCACGAGGCCGAGGCGGGCGAATGGCGCCGGCGCGACCGCATGCGCCGGGCCAACGCATTTCTCCTGGAACACTCCGTTCAGGCGCTGACCGCCCAACTCGCCATGGCCAAGGCGGAGGCCGCGAGCCAGCGGCGGACCGATGCGGCGGAAATTTCGCGCCTCAACCGCGCCATCGCCTCCGCCGGGGAAACGATCGCCCGGAGCGAGGACAAGATCCGGCGGATGCAGGAGTCCTTCTCCTGGCGGGCCACGGGGCCCTTGCGGGCCGTTCGCCGGGGGCTCCTGGACCGCCCGGCGCCGGGGCGGAGCGCGGCGGAACCGGGTCCTTCTCCGACACCGCCCGGCGGGGCCGCCGCCGGGGACGGCTGGCATTTTCACCACCATATCGACGCGCCGCGGAGCTGGAACCGGCACGATGCCGATGTCACGATCCGGGGCTGGTGCTTCTGCGATGAGACGGGGCTCCTCGAGCGCATCCGCGCCCGGATAGGCGAGCGCGTGTATCCGGGAGTCTACGGGCTTGACCGGCCCGACCTTTTGCAGGTCCACGGCGCCTGGCCGCAGTGCGTTCGAAGCGGGTTCAAGATCGACGCGCTGATCCTGCAGGGCGACCGGTCGGTTTCGATCGAGGTCGCCGAGCCCGCGGGCGACTGGCATTGCTTTTTGCAAGTCTCGCTCGACCCCGAGGGCGCCGTCGAGGAGCCGGGATCCTACGAGCACTGGATCCGGACCCATGACATTCCCTCGCCGGCCGATTTGGCGGCCCTTCGCGCGGAGGCCGGGGGGCCGGGGCCGGCTCCGAAAATCTCGGTCCTCATGCCCGTGTTCGATCCGGATGAGAAGTGGCTCGCCCGCGCGATCAAGTCCGTGCGCGCCCAGACCTACCCCAATTGGGAGCTTTGCATCGCCGACGACGCCTCCACGAAACCGGGGGTGCGCCCGGCCCTCGAAGCGGCCGCGCGGGAGGATTCCAGGATCAAGGCCGTTTTCCGGGAAAAGAACGGCCACATCTCCGCGGCAACCAACTCCGCGCTGGCGCTTGCGACCGGCGAATTCACGGCGCTGTTCGACCACGACGACGAACTGGCGCCGCACGCCCTTTCCTGCATCGCCCGCGAAATTGCCGCCCACCCCGGCGCGGAGCTCATCTACACCGACGAGGACAAGATCGACGAGCAGGGCTTCCGGTTCGACCCCCATTTCAAGCCGGACTGGAACCCCGACCTGCTGAATGGCCAGAACTACATCTCGCACCTGGCCGTATTCCGCACCGCGACGCTGCGCTCCGCGGGAGGCCTGCGCGAGGGCTTCGAGGGCAGCCAGGACTGGGATCTGCTCCTTCGGGTGACGGAGACGATTCCCGCGGCCGCGATCCGGCATGTCCCCCGCGTTCTCTACCATTGGCGCGCAAGCGAGGGATCCACCTCCCTCCACCTCGGCGAGAAGCGCTACGTCAGCGAGGCCGCCCGGCGCGCCTTGGAGGACCATTTCGCGCGACGCAACATCGCGGTTTCGCTCCGTCGCGCGCCCGGCGGCCACTGGCAGGTCATCTATCCCCTCCCCGGGCGGCGCCCGCTGGTCTCGATCATCATTCCGACGCACAACTCCGAGCCGCTGGTGCGGATCTGCATCGCCTCGGTCTTCGCCCGCACGAACTACAGCCCGTACGAGATACTCCTGGTCGACAATCGCTCCGACGACCCGGCGGCCCTGGCCCTCTTCTCGGAATTGGCGAAGGAGGACGGCGTGAGGATCCTCGATTACGAGCAGCCCTTCAACTACTCGGCGATCGTCAACTTCGCCGCGCGGCAGGCGCGCGGCCAGATCCTGTGCCTCCTCAACAACGACATCGAGGTCATGGGCACCCGCTGGCTCGACGAACTCGTCAGCCACGCCGTCCGGCCCGAGATCGGCGCCGTGGGCGCCCGGTTGTGCTATCCCGACATGACCTTCCAGCACGCGGGGGTGATCACCGGGCTCGGCGGAGTCGCGGGCCACGCGTTCAAGAATTTTTC
Source organism: Opitutaceae bacterium (assembly GCA_050015855.1). Taxonomy (GTDB): domain Bacteria; phylum Verrucomicrobiota; class Verrucomicrobiia; order Opitutales; family Opitutaceae; genus Palsa-1447. The sequence goes on from JBEKAO010000105.1 coordinate 4,013, forward strand.
ACGGCAGGATCCGGGCACGCCGCAGTTCCGCCCGCATTTGGCGCAGGACCTGTCGGTCGTCACGGCGGCCTGCCTCGCCGTCCGCCGCGATGTCTTCTTCAGGGCGGGCGGATTTGACGAGGACAGGCTCGCGGTCGCTTTCAACGACGTCGACTTCTGCCTCAAGGTCGAGGCGCTGGGATACCGCAACCTGTACACGCCCTTTGCCGAGCTCCTGCACCACGAATCCGCAAGCCGGGGCCCGGAGAACACCCCGGACAAGGTCCGCCGCTTCCAGGCCGAGATCGAGACCATGAAGGCGCGCTGGGGTGAGCGCCTGCTCAACGACCCGGCCTACAATCCGAACCTTTCCCTCGATTCCGAGGATTTCGCGCTCGCCTATCCGCCGCGCACTTCGCCGCTCGTGCCCAAGGCCTAGCTCGCACTCATCTCACGTTTTCGGCGAAGAATGCGTCCCAGCGGGCGCACCATTCGAAAAAGGGCGGCCCGGCGAGGGGCGCGTGGGACGCGTCGATCCGCCCCTTCGCGATGTCGGCCCGCATCCACGGTTTTGGTCCATGAAAATGAACGATTCGCGCCGCAGGATTGGGACCCCAATAGGGCTTCCAATTCAGCTCGGGTTGAAGCGGCCTCCATTCGTCCCGCCGGAAGAAGAGCCGGTAGGCGTGCTGGTCCCAGCTTATCCTTGCCGCCTCCGGCAGAATCCCGGCCAGGAATTCCCGGAACGGGCCGGCGCGGGGCAGCATGGATGGGACGTCGATCAGCATGACGCCGGTATTGAACCGCTCCGGCTCGCCCGGAGCATTTTCCGGCCCCACCGCGAAACACGCCCCGTTCAGCTCCGGCCAGTCGCCTGCGGGATCCGCCTGGAACAGGACGTCGCAATCGCAGAACAGGATGCGCTCGCCGCCCCAGCCGCGCTCCGCGCAAATGTCGGCCAGGTCGGCCTTCAGCAAAATTCCGCCGCCGTGGGCGAGAAGGGATGGGTTGTTTGTGCCCGAGGACAACCGCTCGAGTTCGGGGTAAAGCAGGCAGCGGTGCCGGATCACCTCGACCCCGTAGCCGGTGAGCCAGCGGGCGAGGTAATTGTCGCCTCCGTCATAGACCACCACCGCCTCCATGGACGTGGTTCGCCGCAGGGACAGGATGGCCACTTTGAGCATCTCCCCGTAATTCCAAAAATGCGGGGCGCTTTCGTTAAGATTGAAAAAACATCTCACAGCAGCCTTTTCGGAGTCGTTCTGTCCGGTTGAGGAAACCGCCAGGATTGTCTGTCCGTTCGGTCATCGTAAAAGATGGAATTGAAGCGAGAGGTATGCTTAAGCCTTTGTAGTGGAAGAAAAGGAAGAAACGCACCCCCGGGCACGCTGACCATCGATGGACAAGAGACGAGTCGTCCGTTTCG
>JBEKAO010000106.1:0-5311 GCA_050015855.1 Opitutaceae bacterium
CGCTTCGCGGATCGCAGTCCGTTCGTCCGAGTCCGGCTGTCCGGCGTCAATGCTCTGCCAGAGCGCCTGGGCCAGCGACACTTTCTTGGCGAGGGGAAGCGCCATCGCTTCGGCCGTTAGCTTCTTCGTGGACATGGGGGAAAATGATCTCCCTTGGCCCACTGTCAAGGTGCGCAGGATGGCGTCACCCCCCCCGCAGTTCGTCGAGGCCAAGTTCCGCGGCGAGCCTGCGCGGAAGCTCGGTCAGATCCACGCCGTTGCGTTGGCCGAGTTCGACAGTGCTGTGCCATTGATCCTTCATCCATGAGATGACCGCCGGGCGCAACGCCGGTTCGCGGGCTGCTTCGCGCGGGGAGCGTCCGCCGAACACCGGTAACTTCGCGTCGGCGAGGCCATTGAAGTTTCGCTCCATGGTCATCCGGACCAACTGCGCCTTCACATCCTCTGGGATTTCGGGAGTTGCGCCGGGCGGGTTGCCCGCCAATGCGTCCAGCTTGGCGCCGTCTTCATCCTCATCCCAATGCTCCTCCAATCGGTCGGCCAATTGCATCGCCGCATCGATGCGGCTTTCCCGTTCGAAGCGAAGTTGCGGGCCAAAGATCTCTGTCAAGCGCAGGCGTGCGAAATCGTTCTTTTGCGCGCTCATGGTCTGCACCATGACTTCATCCGCTCCCACGGAGAGCCGCCCAAGCACTCCAACGCCGGCGGATTCATCGTCGGGATAGCGAAAAGGCTCGGGCATCTCGGCCTCTATCCGCTTCGATTCGCCGAGCCGCAGCCATACGAATGCGACTGAATCCGGAAGGTCTTCCTCGGACGGCTCGCCAGCCGGCTCGAATTCCGGCACCACGCCGAGTTGCTCCAGGATGCGCTCACGGGAGCTGACGACGCGGTAATAGGCACGGCATATCTGCGCGTTGGCCCCGCGCAACATGGCGACGGCCGATTCCCGTTCAAGATGGCGGAGCAGTTCAAAGGCATGCTCGAAATCGGAAGCCAGAACCTGTCGCATTTCCCCAAAGCGGGGTTTTCGCTTCAGGCCCAATTCCTCCCTTGTGAACACCCGCCACGCCGCTTCGAATGCCTCGCGGATCATGCGCGGCACTTTGAACGCCGTCCCGACCAAACGGCCGTAATGTGGATATCGCGTGATCCAGCTCACGATCAGATCGAAAATGCGGAAATCGCGTGTCGCCGTCCGATCGACGATCAGAAACGGTTCGGCGTTTGGATCAGCCCAGATGTCGCGCGCCCATACGCTTTGCGAGTCCGCAATCCGTTGAATCTCGAGTAGGGCTGGAGCCGAACGGCACCGATGCTCGCTCATTACCCGCTCGTCGTTGTTCAGCCCGGGCCAGCCGGCCTTTTTCCAGCGGTCGCCAAGGGTCTGCCCGTCGGCACCGCGACACCAACCGAGATACCAATGCACTGCGGCGGGAAATGCCAAATCAAAGCCGACAGTCTCGTCCTCGACACCTTCCGGACGGTAGTCATCGACCATTCGCTTGAATTCCTCGGCTCCCGCGTTGCTTATGATCCAATCGACCGCTTTTGGCATCCATGTGCCGTCCAGTCGAAGCCACAGGTCGTATCCTGGGGGAGCGAAAGGATTGAACGCGCACGTTGCAGGGCAGGATAGCTCGCTGTTCCGTCTTCGCCCGCAATCGACGGAACTGATCAAGCTTCCCAGCGCGGGACAGTCGCGATTTCCTTTAGGTGCCGTCACCGCGATCAAACTCCTTTTCGCCGCTCCCGCCAATAGCCGGGCTCGCGCGTGCCGTACATCACCGCCCAGACAAAAATCAGATCTCGCAGCAGGGTGCGCCAACGTCTGGTGTCCTCAAGCCCGGACACTACCAGAGCTCGATATCGGAACCTTGCTCTTTCCAACTACTGGGAGCGAAGGTTGACAATGCGGTCCTGCTGGTTGAACCTGACTCTCAAGACCCTGCGGAATCCGACGGGCTGTCGGGGCTTTTGGGCTGGTCGGCCATCCACAACGGTATTTGGGGGATTTTTCTCGGCCTGCCAAGAACGGTTTTGGTTCCGTTGACCGAATTGCCGGCGGCGGACCACAACGGGGTCAAGCTGGTCGTTCTCGATGATGATTCCACTCTTTCGCTCCGTTTTGCAGACGCCCGGTCCGACAATCCCAGAATAATCGTTGATACCGGGAATAACGACGGGGTAATGCTCCCGCCCGAGCAATGGCGCGCCTGGAACCTCGAGCATCCCGACGCCGCACGAACCATCGAGCTGGCCTCGGTCGGCGGCGATTCAATTACGCCGCACGAGATCGCGTGGGCGGATGAGATCAAGATCGGAAATCTCGTGCTTCGCGACGTGCCCGTATCGGAAGCCGATCGGGTGTACACACAACAAGCGGCTGCGGGCGAACGCATCGTCGCGCTCGGACTGGCCGCGGTGATGCGGATCGATTTGGTCATTGATGGGTCGCGGAAGATGGCGGTCGCGTGGACCCGCTTTTCACCTCCCCGTCCCTTTCCCCACAATCGAATTGGGGCCACTTTTGCCCCCCCCGTTGTGAAGCCCCCCGATTCTTCCGCAGGCGTCCGGGGTATCGATTTGATAGCGCATGTCGCCGCCCGCAGCCCCGCTGCCCTGGCTGACGTAAGAAACGGGGACGTCCTGCTCAAGGTGAACGGGCGCTCGGCCTCCGAGTGGTGGAACGACCCCAAGACCGGCTTTGATGGCCCCGTGGGATCGGTTTTTGATCTTAGCCTTCGGAGGGGCAAGTCCCTGATCCGGCGAACGGTGGTCGCTAAAGATTTACTGGTACCCCGAAGCCAAAACTAAAGTGAGCTAACGAAGAAGCGACATCGCCAACATTCACAATGGGGACACCGCCCTGCGAGAAGCAGAAGGAAGCCAGAGAAACTGGGCCGTTCAGCCATTCCGGCCCTAATTGTCGCCTGGAGGCATCTGGGAATCAGCTGCAGAATCGAGTAAGATCTGGTTGGCAAACAGCTGAACAGCCGCCGGCGACGAGCCCATCGACCTGGACTGTTTTTGAACTCAGGAAAGGTGCAGCAGCCCCGCGATGGCTTGGCGCAATTCGGTCAGTTTGGGAGGCGGCATGACACCGAGCTTACGTTCCAAACGGACAAGAGACACGGGTTGAATCTGTTGGAGGTGGAAAACGCCGGGCTTCATGAAAGGCAACGGCACAGCGAATTCCCATCGGTTCCCGCGAACGGCGGTCGTATGGGGAACGACGAGAATAAGCGCCAATTCGTCGTCCGCCGGGTAGTCGCTCAACAAAAGGCAGGGCCGAACCTTCGCCGCGAGCCCCAAATCGACCATCCAAATCTCACCCGGACTTGCGGCTGGCATCATCGGACTCCATGGCATCTAGGAGAAGGAAGTTTGCATCGGCCCGGCGGTCGGCATCAGCAAGGATTTGCGCATCCTCTTCGAGCTCGAACAGGCGTTTGGCCACCAGACGGCGTTCCTCGTGATTGAGCTTCGGCAACTCGGCAATGATCTCGTTCGTGCTCATGGGGGAAAAATGATCTCCCTGGGCCTACTGTCAAGGTGCGCAGGGTGACATCAAGATTCTCCTAGCTCGCTGTTCCGTCTTCGCCCGCAATCGACGGAACTGATCAAACTTCCCAACGCGGGACAGTCGCGATTTCCTTTAGGTGCCGTCACAGCGATCAAACTCCTTTTCGCCGCTCCCGCCAATAGCCGGGCTCGCGCGTGCCGTACATCACCGCCCAGACAAAAATCAGATCTCGCAGCAGCTCGTAGTAGATCAGGAACGGGAACCGTTTGGTCAGGAGAAAACGAATGCCATCTCCCGCCGGCGCTCCCATTTCAGGAAAGCGGCACGCCAAGTCGATTGCGGTAAAGATCGATTCCGAAAAGTCCTCCCCCAATCCCTTGGCCAGGCTCTCGTAACGGATCACCTCCGCTTTGAACTCCTCCAGTGCCCGGGGATGGAAAGTGTAGTCCCTCATTTCAGCAAGGAGGCGATTTCATCGCGCACCTGCTTTGAGGAAACCCCTTGGACCTTGCCCGACAGAACCTCCGACCGCCGCCTCTGAACTTCTTCCATTTGAAGCTTTTTGATGCGGGGAGAAATATCCGATGCGATGCTCGCCGCCACCCGGTCGGCCAATTCAGCCCTCGCCTCAGGCGGGAGAGCCAAAGCGGCCGCGGTGATCTCTTTGATGGAGACGGTCATGGTTGATGGCAAAACATCGTTTTCCCGACGCCGAATGTCAATCCAGCGGCTAAACTGGGGCGGCCAACGGGACTCGAACTGCCCTTCGGCTCAAAAGCTAAGTCGCTGGAAAACGCGGACTTAGTTGAGGGTTAATTTCTTAGAACAAGAAATAAAATGCACCCATCGGCAGAAAAGTGAAGGCAAAAACATTCTTTTTGGCAACCTCGTGGCAACCTGGGCCAACGGGATTTGCGCCGCTGCTGTCCGGTATAACACAGCATTGGGATTGTAATCCAGATCGGCTGTCCATTGTGCCAGCCTCAGTTCTTGCTGAAACAAGCCTCACGCGCATGAAATGTTGATGGGGGTGTTAACTGCGACACCTAAAACCGACCGGTTTGGCTCGGGTCAATTTGCTCCCCCTTTGTTACAAGCGGAAAATCGCTAAAAAGTGGTGGCCTGCTAATTTGTACTTGCTGGCTTCCTTTGCTGATAAAGGGGACGCGAAGCTCAATCCAGCGAGCGAGCGATTGGGTAGTGATAATGCCATTCGGTTCAGCAGCCATATTGGCGAGACCAAGAATCATCTGCCGCCCCATGAGCTTCGTCGCTTCCTCGTCGTTGTCGCAAGCGCAAATAACCATGGTCTTTCGAAACGGCCGATCCCCGGCCGCTGTTTCCAGCACTCCACTTGCATGGCAGGTTTGGAGAAGCAAAACCTTACGACCGCGTATGCTGTTAAAGGCGCGTCGAAATTCGGCCGCCCGGATTGGTCCACCGACCGGATGATAGGCGTAAAGGTGGTGTATTTCATCGTATGAGCCGTGGCCGGCGATAAATACCACAGCCACGTCCTGATCTCTCATGTTCGTTTGAAGCCACGCGAATCCCTTCAAAATGTTCGCTCGGCTTGCCTGCTCTCCAAATAGCACACGGGTCTGTACCTTTTCATAAAAGCCTTGTGACCGATCTTCGGTGAGCTTGGCCAATAGCCTCGCCTCTCGCGAATTTGGAGTTTCCCCTCTCGCTAACACCTTGGTGTCGATTTGTGCGGCTAGGACATACAAGACGGCCTTCTGCTCAGGCTCGGCGGTTTGAGATGGCTGCGCCTGCATCGAGCAT
>JBEKAO010000107.1:0-5268 GCA_050015855.1 Opitutaceae bacterium
ATCGAGCTTGATCGCGGACACCAATGGGCCAACGGAAAGCGCGATATCGTCACCGGCCCCCGCCCAGCCGTCCTGCTCGACCCCGTTGGACGGGGGCCGCGGCGAACCGCCTGTTATGAAGTCGAAACGATCCGTCGATCCCGGGCTGATTTCGAGAGAATCCATTCTCGCCGCCGCCGGCCGGTCGTCGCCCTTCGGGAGCGAACTGTCCGAGGAAAAGTGCAGCGCGACGCGGGTCAACTTGCCCGGCTCCGCCACCGGGACCACCCAGTTGAACGGCCCGGGACGGGCCGAAACGCGGAAACTCAATCCGTCGTTGATTGCGATGAGCAACTCCCCGTCCGGCTTGGTCCCGGGAAGCTCGGGAACGTAACCCCGGAGCCTTACCGAGTCGCCGGGACTGGCGCTGCCGAGAATGAAATCCGAATCGGGCGAGAGCCAGCCGTCCTCGTAGATTCCCGAAAACTCGAGGCCGCTCGCCTGCACCAGATCGTCGGGAAAATTCGAAATGCTCCGCGGTCTCGGCAGCGCGTCGACCTCCTCCCGGGAAAGGGCGGAAATGTCCCGGGCGTAGGCGACCAGCCGGCGGTAGTCGAGATTGACGTCGGTATTGTAGAGCGCCTTCAGGCCGGTCCGGCGGATCGGGTACGGGATCGCGGGCTGGTTGAAGTCCAACGCGATGTAGGCCGCGCCGTCGAGCCAGAGCGGGCTTACCGGTCCGGCGATTCGGTTCAGCGCGCCGGACCCAACGGCATCCAGCGGAACCGTGGTCCTTCCGATGACCGCCGCCCCGGGCGACCATGCATTGCGCCCGGTGCCCATGAGGGTCTTCGAGGCCGAGATGCGCAGGTACAGCGGATCCGAAGGGTGTTCCACGCGCAACAGGAGGAATTGCCCGATTCCGTTGAACCCTCCGTTCCTCCGGTAATAGTCCGGCTGCTGCTGGAAATAGGCGATCTTGCGCCGGTCGCCCAGATAGTACTGGTTTCCGCGGGCGGAATGAATGAAGGCCAGCCTGTTGGCCACGTCCCGGGCATTGGTCAGGGCGAAGATCCCGCTTTCGCCGGCCGCTCCGGGATGAAGCTTGTTGAAAAGGCTCAACTGCGGAGGCGCATCCAGGAAGGCGTCCGGCGGGACAGTCTCCGCGGTCTCGGTGAATTCCGTGCCAAAGATCTCACGGGGCACAAAGGCTTCCTTTGCGCGCCAGTCCTGAATCTCCCGACCGAATGAAAACAAGTCATGGTGGGGATACCATCCCATGTAAGGCCAGTCGGAGTCGGGAAGGTATACGGTAAAGAAGTAATCCCGGCAAACAAACCGGATGTCCGTCCCCCGGTAGATCCCGGCGGCAAGTTTCGCGGACGAAACATTGTCGATGCCGCTTGTCCAATGTTCCCCCGCGGGCGGGGGCGGGGGCCTTCGGCCAATCAATTCCGACGCGTGACCCACCTCCATGAGCACGCCAGCGCCAAAGCCGCCCGAGGACCGGGTGTAAACGAGGCCGGTCCAGACGGTGCCCGCGAACAGCGCCGCCGCTCCGACAGGCGCCACCCACCGGAAGCGCCGCCCCGCGACCAGGATCCCCGCCAGCGCGGCCATAAGCGCCGGCTGCATGAACATGACCGTCTTGTAGAGTCCAAAATCATTGCCGGTCCGATAAAGCTGCGCCAACACGACGAAATCGACGAGTAGCAGGCAGGCGATCGGAACCGCGCGCCAGGCCCCGCGAACGGCGCTCACAATTGTGGCGGCCAGGAGAACAAGGCCGGCGGCAATCACGATCGAAGCCTTCGGATCCGGCACGTCGAAGTTCATCGGCTGGAGCCCGAACGTGCTGGCAAGTCCGGAGGGAATCAGGAAGAAGGGGAACAGGGACAGCGACAGATCGACGTGCTTGGTTCCTCCGACATATTGGTTGGCCAGCGTGTAGATGTAGGAAATGAAATTGTAACGAAGCAGCAGAATCGTCCCGACGATCGAGTACTCGAGAAGCACGATCTGCGCGCCGGGCAGCCTTCGGGTCCGCACTCCCTTCAAAACGAGGAACAGGCCGACGGTCAGGATGCAAAAGGGCGTAACTTCCGGGTAGAAAATGCAGAGCGCCGCGCCCAGAATCGAGGCCGGCACGGCGTAGGCGGCCACCCGCAGGCGGCGCCGCGTGGCCATATGCGCGGTCAGGAGGGCTACAAGGGTGACCAGAAGGCACATGCCGGCCACCTGGGCGATCAGCTGGTACAGGCTTCCGAACATGAACATCGGGCTGAACGAGAGCAGGAGGGCCGTCCAGATCGCCTGGCGGCGGCAGCGGCCCGAATAAAGGACGAGCCCCGCGGCTGCGAAAATCTGCGCCATTCCAAATGCAACGATGGCGGCCATGAAGACCTGAATCGCCGGTTTGCCGGTCACGGCCGCCAGCCAGGCCAGCGCATGCTCCGAGCCGAAACGCATGAGCTGGAGCGCATGCATGATCCAGTAGTACTGGGTATAATCGCGGCCCGCCAATTCGGCGTGGGTGGGAATCCTGTAAAAGGCGAAATTCTTGAATCGCTCCGCCGCCAGGCAGTAGTTCACGAAATCATCGTTTACGAAACTGATCCAGTTGAAGCCGAACCTGAGGGCCGGCCATGCGGTCCAGAAGAGCGAGAACAGCACGGCAAGGATGAACGGCGCCAGCGCCCGCCCGGGAAACCGCGCCGGCCGCCAGATCAATGCCGCCGCGGTCGCAAGCGTTAGAACCACGGCCAGCGGCCTTGCGAACGAGCCGATCGGAAAACCCGCCTGGTTCCCGATCATCAGCGGAATCGCAACCACGGCCATGCCTATTCCCGGGGCCAGCAGCCACGATCGGAGCACGCCGAGTTTGAGCTTGAGCGCCGACTGGACGGCCTGGCCGATGGCCGTCCAGAAAGCGAATAGGAGCAGGGAAAGGCTCAGGGCGAGCATGGGAGGGCAAAGTTTCGCATGATTCCCGCCGGGCGGACGAGCCTGAAAAGGCATTGTCATTTCATGCCAGACCTGGGTTGCCAATGTCGGAGACAAGGGCAGAAATTGTCCGCATGAGAACCGGGATCGCCCAATTTGCACGTCGACGTGGAATTCTCGTGGCGGGGTTCGTCCTGGTCGCCTGGTTTTACGCTTGGACGGCTTGCCCGACGCCGGATTCGTGGCGCGTGAGCGGGCAGCAGTCTGATCACTACAACCTGCTGCTGCACGGGCTTCTCAAGGGACACCTGTACATGGACGTGCCGGTTTCCGAGGAGCTCAAGAACTGTCCCAATCCATGGGATCCTTCGGCCCGCCCGCCGGGTTGTCCGATCGTGCAGGACGCCTCCTATTATAACGGACATTATTATCTTTATTACGGCGCCGCTCCGCTCGTGACGCTGATGTTGCCGTTCCGCCTTGTCACGGGGAACGATATGCCGCTGCCCCTCGCAATTCTCGCCTTCGCATGCGCGGGTCTGCTGGCAAGCCTCGTCCTATGGGAGTCGATCCGGGAGCGCTATTTCCCGGCGGTTCGCGCATGGGTGGGGGCCGGTGCCGTCCTGATTCTTGGAGTGGCCAACCCGTTGCCCGTCCTCATCCGGAGGACGCAGTTTTATGAACTGCCCATCACCAGCGCATACTGTTTCGTCATGTTCGCGCTGCTGGCCCTGTACCTGAGCATCCACTCCAAGCGGCCGCGCGGTGCATGGCTGGCCGTTGCAAGCCTGTGCCTGGGACTTGCGGTGGCGTCGCGGCCCACGTTCCTGTTCGCAACGCCGATCCTGTTGCTGCCGCCTTTTCTGTGGTGGCGCGAAGGGCCGCCGAAACGCGGGATTGCCAGCCTGCCCGTCCGCGGCCTTGCAGCCGCCGTGATCCCCCTCGTGGCAATCGGCGCACTCATGGCCGCCTACAATTACATGCGCTTTGGGCGGTTTGGCGAATTTGGGACGAACTACCAGGTGGCCGCAGGGTATTATTTGACAAAGATGCGGCTTTTTTCGGTCGCCTACGTCCCGTTCAATTTCTTCGCATATTTTCTATCCACACCCGACTTTAGCCGGCACTTCCCATACCTGCTCTTTCCGGCGGCTTATGATTTTCCGGTTCGCCCTCCATCGGACTACTACGGATTGGAGCTCGTGGTGGGATTGTTGGCATGCTTCCCCATCTGCTGGTTTGCGGTGCTGTCGATTTTTGCGGGAACGGACGAAACGCACAGTAAACGGGGCGCGCTGTTGGCGTGGCTTCTTTGCGCGTGGGGCGTGTTTGCGGCGAGCGCCACAGTGTTGCTTGTGTTCCATGCGGGAATCATCCGTTACATGTTCGACTTCACACCCGCGCTTATGCTGTGCGCGGCCGTGGGGCTGCTTGTCCTGGAGCGCTGGCTGCGTCGGAGGCGCGCCGCAGTCAGGATTTTGGGGCGGATCGCGTGGATCGGCGCCCTGGCGGTTTCATTGTTCGCATCGCTGATGTTCAGTCTCGATGTGCATGGCACGTTTCGGAATAAAGATCCCGAGGGCCACGCCCGAGTCGCGCAGTTTTTCTCCCGTTTTTCGTTCTGGAACAAGCGGTTGCCCGATGAACCGGCGGGGCCGATCGAGATCACCCTTCGGTTCGATCAACCCGCCGCCGCGCGAATCGAACCGGTGCTGGCCTGTGGATGGGGAGATAACTCGGAGCACGTCTTTCTCCGGTGTCCCGACGCCGGTCATGTCGTCGTGGGGCATCGCTGGGGGTTTTTGCCCGAAGACCAACTAAGCCAGCCGATTCCGATCCATGCCGGCGAAGTCCATCGGCTTTATCTCGACCTTGGGTCCCTCTATTCCCGGCCGAAGGAACAGGCTGGCGGAGCAGGGCCTCCGCAGGCCGCGGGGTCAGAGGCGGTTGATAGGCTCAAAAAGCGCTGGGCGATCTTCTTTGACGGAGATCCCGTTGTGCAGGGCCAATACGACTATGGCGCCGGTGCTCCGTTCGGCGATCCCTCCTTTCTTGGATTTGATCCGAATTCGGATCTTTTTGGACGCGAGCTCGCGACCCGGATAATCTCGGTCAAGAGACTCACGATCGCCGAGGCGGCTGCAAAGGGCGCGAACCGGTGCTCGATGGGCCTGGAATTTCTTGCTCCCCGGGACAGGGCGGAGGGTTCTGCCACGGTTTTGGCCGTGGAGGGTTCGGGAGCCGGCTTGCGGGCAGAGATCGATTACTTGGACAAGGATCGCGCGGACCTGCGAATTGCAGCAAGCGGGCGGGATTTGGCCCACAGCGAGGTCTTTCCGAACTCGG
>JBEKAO010000108.1:0-5267 GCA_050015855.1 Opitutaceae bacterium
AAGGCTCGAAAGCCATATCACGACGCTCAATGCCGGCCAGAGCACCGCCATCAACATGCGCGATTCGGGCGACGAGTTCTTTGTCGTGAAATCGGGCACGATCGAGGCGAAGGTCAACGGCGTCGCCTGCCGGCTCACGGCCGGGTCGTTCTTTTATTTCGCCCCGAACGACGGCCGCACATTCAGGAATATCGGCACGACCCCCGCTTCCTACCAGGTGATCAAGGTTGTGTCGGACAAGACCCCGGCGCAGGCCGGAGCCTGACCGGCGTCCTTCCCCTTCAGGACGAGGGGGCCTTGCGCAGGACGATCGGCCGGCGCTCGGCTTCGGTAAGCCGCTGGTAGAACCCCTCCAGGCCGTGGTAGGCGCTCTCGTCATAGAATCCGGCGCTGCGAAGGAATTTTTTTCGAAACAGGACGAGGTTCCCCTCGGAGCGGTAGGACAATTCGCAGGACATGGCCTTCCCGTTTTCGCTGTAGGGATCCGGCAATTCCTCGACGCTGCAACCGGGCGGCAGCGATAGCTTCAATTCATCATCCACCGCATCGGCGCCGATCCAGCATACGCCGTCCCGGCGGCCCTGCCAATGAACGGGCGTGAAGTCGCGGGGAAGAATGTCGGGGGCGAGGACGACCAATCCACCCCCCAGCGCCCGGCCGTAGGTCGGAACGGCAAATCCGAATGACAGCCGGTACCTTGCCCCGGCGGCATCCCAGTCGTCCGACCATTGGACGTTGCTCGCGAGCGGGTTCGTCCGGTGGATGCGCTGCTCAAGGACAGACTGGAACCGGTCCTTGGGCAGAGCCCACCGCTCCTGGCGCGAGACGGCGCCGTTGCTGCCCAAGTACTGCTCGTCGACCTTCACGCTCAGCGCACCCTGGGGATCCATGACGGCCTCGATCTTGCGCTTCATGCCGTTTCCCTCCGGCTCGGGGGCGGGCAGGCGCATGAGGGCGCCTTGGGCCGGATCGACCAGCAGGCCGAAGCCCCCCTGGTCCCCGCGGCTCAAGACTCCGAGCGGCGTTATCGAATCGGTCGGATCGAAAATCACCCACTTGCCGGATGTTCCTGCGTCGACCACCGGCCACCCGGCCGGGACATCGGCGTCGGCGCGAATGGCGGCGATCGCATGATTGAATTGATTGGAGGGCCATTCGCTGCGCACAAAGGTCGGGTTTTGCGCCATCAGGAGGACCACCCGGCCGTCTTCGCCTATCGCGCGAAGCATCGACACGAGCAGCGTCGCCTTGTCCTTGCAGTCGCCGTAACGATTGCGGAGCACTTCGGCCGCCGGATGAGGCCGGTATCCCGCCACCGAATCCTTGTCCAGGGTGATTTCCAGGTAGACAATCTGCGCCTGCACGAACTCGGCAAGGGCGCGGATCCTTTCCCAGCGGGCGGTCTTTCCCGCCACGAGCTGGTCCGCCTGGGCCTTGACGGCGCCGCCCGGATCCATGCGCGGGTCCATGATCTGCGCGGCGGTCCTGGAAAAATCCCCCCAGGTCTCTTTGTGATTGGCCGGGGCATCCGCCGGGACGCAACGCACCGATACGATCATCGGATTGGGGTGGAATCCGGTGGGCGGGCCGAGGGCCGGGCTCGACAGGCGGGCCAGCTCCCAGCGGAGCGAACCGGTCCCGGGGTCGGCGCTTGGCGTTCCGAGGCCCGGGGTGTCGGAAAACCACTCCAACCGGGTTCCGGGGGCCGGAGCGACCTCATAGACCGATCGCAGGGTCATCATTTGCGGCAGGAACCCGGTTCCCACGGTCGAGAAACCGAGATTTTTTTCGATTTTCACCTCCCAGGCCACCGTGCCCCCCGTCTGCACCCGGCCCTGGCCGTCGAATTGCAGAACCCGTTCGGAATTCCAAAAATACTGGTTGAACTGCAGGACGTGGTCCAGAAACGCGCCGCGTTCGAATGAGCGGACCTGTTTCCCGTCGGGCGACACGGACCACGCCTCTGCGCTCACCACGCGATCGGTGTCGGCATTGTAGGCGATCGCGAAAGTCAGGCGGGGCAGGCCCGCTTCGCTCTGCAACCGGCGCGCCGAACGGTAAACGGCGACGATCCGCTGGGCAGTGGTGAAGCTGATCTGGGTGGAATCCAGGAGCTGGACCGCATTCGCGGTTGGACGCCAGGGGGGCTGGGTGGAACTGAGGCAGCCTTGAAGCCACTCCGGGGCGGCGCCCAGCGCGGTTGAAGCCGCGACGGCCGCCATGGCCGCGCGGCAGGCATTCCGCCGCCAGGCCTTTCCATTCATTGCGTGGACGAGGGAACGGGAGCGGCAGCCGGCTTGGCCTTGGCAATGACCAATTCGTGCATATCGCCCTGCGCGACCATGTCGTACCATTTCTTGAGGGTCGGGTAGGCGGTCGCGGGCACGCCGCTCAGATCGGAAACGAAATCGCGCCGGATACGGATGCCCTTCGCATCCGCCGCGCCGATCGACACCTTGTAGCTCAAGACGTCTCCGACGACCGCCGACGGGGGCGCGGTGGGGGACTCAAGCTCATATCCGGCGGGCAGCTGGAGCGACACATCGTCGATCTCCCGCCAGCGAAAGGGGAACTCCACGGAATATTTCCGCTCGGAAGCGGAGAACTGGGGTGGGGCCTGGCCGTGAATGGCAAAGGGCAGGAAGATCAGCCTCGTCTTGGTCGCGGTCGCGTAGGCGGGCCATTTCAGGTCGAAATCGAATTCCAGCGGCACATCGGGATCGCCCAGTCCGGCGACCGAGGTCACCTTGATTTCAGCCGAGGGAAACTGGGTCTTCAGCCTCCGGGCGACGATTGCCTGAAACTGCGAATCGGTGGCGTCGCGCTGGCGCGGCCGCAGGGCGATGGCCGGCTCGCCGGTCAGGCGCCGATGGCCGTGGCCTTCAAGGCTGCCGTCGGGATTGAGCGCAAAGCTCCCGGTCTCCTCAATGGTCGATTGCGCCGCCGGAGTGTACGGCACATCGACGAACTCCTGCTTGCCGTCATGGGCGACCAGCGCGACGCCGTTTTGAAAGCGCGCGGGGACCCAGCCGAAGGGGACCCACTCCTGCAGATTGGGAAGCGAGATCTTCCAGGCGCCGTCCACCTTGACCCGCGCCGCAATTTGGGGAACGAACAATGCGGACGGCAGACGGGGATTGAACGGCATCACATTCCGGTTGGGAAGCAGCACGGCTTGCGACTCGATGCCGAACGCGCGGTCCATTGCGATCTCAAGCCAAAGAAAATCACCCGCCGTCACGGTGCCATTCGGGTGCTTGTCGAAGTCCATCACGAAGTCGAGCGGCATGTCGGCGAAATGGGAGACCACCGGGCCCTTGGCCGCGACACTCACGCGAAACTTCATGTACAAATCATGGACAAAATTGTGGATCCGGCGCGCCTTCTCGGTCTCGGAAGCCGCTCCGGCGACCACTGTCTTTGCCTCATTCACCTGCGCCTGGGCGAAAACCAGCGTGGCGTCCGCCTCGATCATGCCGACTTTCGCGGCCACGGGCGCCCACGGACCGTCGGCGGCCACGGTACGCACGGAGTTCATGGGGTGGCGCAGCGCCAGCATCGTGTTGTCCTCGTAGTCGAAGACCGTCAGGGACCGGCTGTTCACGGTCGGAGCCATGGGCTCGTCCACCAAGGGCGGCAGATTGGAGGCGGAGACATGGTAGACCGCGCGCTTCTGGTCAAAGGATTGGTCAATGGTCAGCCCGGTGGGGTTGGCGGAAAATGCGGCGCCGTTGAATTCCTTCCCCTGAAAGAGATCCACGGTGCAGTCCACGTGGCGCACCGGGATATTCAGCTTTTGCAAATTCTTGATGAAATTGTACGTAAGGCGAAGGTTGGAGTCCGTTCGGAACTCCAGCACCGAGCCGGGCTTTATCCCCTCCACGGCGACAAACTGCTCCTTGAGCTCCGCACCCTCGCTTCCAAACAGGCGCTGGAGAAAGGTGTCCTCCGTGGCGCGGCGGAGCAACGGGCGTTCATGTATCGAGTCCTGGCCGATCTCGCGGACGGTTCCGTCCGGAAGGGTGAGGCGGCCGCGGATCGTGACATCGGACACCTTGGTGCCTTCGACGGATTCCTCGATCCCGGCGATCCGGGTGATGTCCTCGGTCCGGGAGGGATCGTAGACCTTGTACCGGATGTACTCGGTCACGTGGCGCCCGGTGGGGACCAAGTCACGATCGTCGATCTCGATCTTCCAGAAGAGCACCGCGGCGGGCGCCTCGGGATTGGCCGCCGACTGGGTCTCGGCGAGGTCGGCCGGGGAGATGGGATCCCAGGTTGCGGCCTCTTCGGCGCCGGCCGTCCGCGGCGAGCCCACCCAAAGGAGGGCGGTCAGCGCGGAGCCGAAAGCCCATTTGAGGCGGCGGCGGGTTCCGAGGCCGGGAAACGTCGGGATGGCGGGCATTGCGGGAATGGCGAATAGGGGATGGGACCGGAGGCGGCCGGGAATCCTGAAAGGGCGGAGATTCCAGTGAACGCCTGTAGCAAGTGCCCGCCCGGGTGCAAGCCAATGTTACTCTGAGAGGACGACCCGAGTGCCGTCCGGATCGACGACGCTCGTCTGCCGCTTGCCGTCGGCCGCGGTGCTCACCGGCGCGGGGGAGGGGAATTCGCCGGACCGGGACCGGGCCGCCAGGATTTCCGCCGCTTTTGCGGCGTCGGGAACCACTAGGGTGTACTGCGGAACCGAACGCGCCCCCGGGGCGTCCGGCTTCCTGTCCGCGGGCACCAGCTCGACGAAGTCGGTCCCATCCGGCACCTGCATTCGGGTCGCGCCGCCGACCGTGCCGATTTCCCTGAACGCGAGGATATCCCGGTAATACCCGACCGCCGCTCGCAGGTCCGCGACAACGAGGGTCGCCGAGCGCAAATGCGAGGAAATCCGGGTGGCCGGCAGGTCTTTCCCCTGGTGCCTCATCAACTGGCCCTGCGGCTCCAATTGGGTCACCTCAAATGGGTGGCCGTCCGGATCCCTGACCCCCATGATGAGATCGCCGACCCGGGCCGGGTGCGGCGCGGCGACAGGGAAGCCGCGGGCGACGAGGCGGTCGCGGAGCGCCGCGGCGTCGTCGACCAAGAGGCCCAGGTGGTCCAAGTTGTCCCCGTTGGGCTTGATTTTGGAGGCATCGGGAAAAAGGTAAATCACCTGGCGCTCGTTCACCTTCACGACCGCCATCTGCAGCGTGCCATCCGCATGGTTCAGCACGTAAGGCTCACTAAATCCCAGGTAATCCTCGTAAAAGGCCCGGCTCCTCCCGACATCCCGG
>JBEKAO010000109.1:0-4585 GCA_050015855.1 Opitutaceae bacterium
TATGAGAGCTTCACCTGCGATCTGACGCCATTGTTGAAATTCGGCGCCGACGAAAACGTTCTGGCCGTCCGCGTGGACCACTCGCGGATCGGGGACTCCCGCTGGTACACGGGCGCCGGCATTTACAGGAATGTGCGCCTCTGCGTGACCGACCCCCTCCACATCGGCCATTGGGGAACCTATGTCACCACGCCCGGGGTGAAGGAGGATGCCGCGGTGGTCCGGGTTGAAACCACTGTCGAGAACGAATCGGGAACCAGCCGGACATTCAGCCTCGCATCCGAGCTCGTCGATGCGGACGGCCGGGTTTTGGCCAGCACCTCCACCCCGGGCACCCTCGCCGACGGCAACAACCGGGTCTTGGTTCAGGAACTGACCCTTGCCCGGCCGAAACTGTGGTCGCCCGATTCGCCGGTCCTCTACGCCCTTCGAAGCCGCTTGAACGCCGGCGCCGGGACCGTGGACGAGACGTCAACCGCATTCGGAGTGCGCACGCTCGAGTTCGACCCCGACCGCGGATTCTTCCTGAACGGCGCCGGCATGAAACTGAAGGGCGTGTGCATCCATCAGGACGGAGGCAGCGTGGGCGTCGCGATTCCCGCCCCGGTTTGGGAACGGAGGCTGCGCGAGCTGAAGGAGCTGGGCGTCAATGCCATCCGCACGAGCCACAATCCTCCGGCCCCGGAGTTCCTGGACCTCTGCGACAGGCTGGGATTCCTCGTGATGGACGAGGCCTTCGACGAATTCACGCCGGCGAAGAACAAGTGGATCGTGGGCCACAACGTGGGCATTCCGGGCCGGTTCGGCTACAGCGAGTCCTTTGCCGAATGGTCGGTCCGCGACATCCGGGACATCGTCCGCCGGGACCGGAACCACCCGAGCATCGTGATGTGGAGCATAGGCAATGAAATCGACTATCCCAACGATCCCTTCACCGACCCCGCGCTTGGAAATCAATTCCGGCCGGGAAACCCGCCCGGAACGGACCTGGTGAAATGGGGCCGCCCGTTGGTGGAGGCCGTGAAGCAACTGGACCCGACCCGGCCCACGACCGCCGCGCTCGCGAGCCTGGCAATGTCCAACGCGGTCGGCTTTGCGCAGATCCTCGACATCACGGGCTACAACTATCAGGAGGCCCGGTACGCGGAAGACCACGGGAGGTATCCAAGGCGGTTCATCTTCGGCAGCGAGAATGCGCACAGCTATGCCGCGTGGACGGCCGTGCGGGACAATCCATCGATCGGCGGCCAATTCCTGTGGACGGGCATCGATTATCTGGGCGAGGCCAACCTCTGGCCGGACCGGGCCAGCTCCGCCGGGCTCCTCGATCTTTGCGGGTTTGTGAAGCCCATGGGCCGGTTCCGCCAAAGCCTGTGGAGCACCCGGCCCGTGATCTATCTTTGCGCCTCGGGAGGCGGGGGCGCGGGCAGGCGGGGCGGCGAATCCATCGGCAAGGAGAGCTGGAACTGGCCGGACCAGGCAACGGTGAGCGTATTCTGTTATACGAACTGCCCGGAGGTGACCCTGACCCTGAACGGCTCGCCTGTGGGCGCCAGGCGCCTTGGCGAAGCGGTCAACGGCGTGCTGAGCTGGGAAGTGCCCTTTGCTCCCGGGGTGCTCGAGGCCACCGGGCGCAAGGACGGCCTCGCTTGCGAGTTTGCGTTGATCACGGCCGGTGCTGCCAACCGGATCGAGTTGCGCCCCTACTCCAGCCGTCTTCGCGCGGATGGCAAGGATGTGGCCCAGGTCGAATATGACGTCGTGGATTCGATGGGCGTGCGCGTTCCCGACGCCGGGCAGGAACTGGCCTTTGAAGTCGACGGCCCGGCGCGAATCATCGGATTGGGGAACGGGAACATCGCCGACAGCGAGCCGGTGACGGGCCCGTCCCATCGGGTGTACGAGGGGCGCGGATTGGCGATCGTGCAGTCCTCCACCAACCCGGGTACGATCAGGCTGACGGCATCCGCGCCCGGATTGCAGCCGGCAACCCTTGCTCTGGAGAGCGGCGGGACAGTGTCCCGCAATTGATTTTGCCGGGCCAGGCCGGGGAATCTGCGGGCGACAGCCGCCCCAATTCCGCAACCCGCCTTCCGGGTTATTGATGTATTTTTGATGTGAATCGCCCCAGCATTTACTAACCGGGCGGGCGGGAATTTCATATTGTGGCGCCGTTCAAGGAACGGCGCCATGAAATCAATCGAAATAATCCAGATCGTTCTCTTCTTCGGCTTGGGAATCGCCCTGACTCCGGTTGTCGGCCGGTTCATGGCCAAGGTCTTCAAGGGAGAAAGGACGTTCCTTCATCCGCTCCTCTTCCCGGTCGAAGGGCTCGTTTATCGGCTGACCGGCGTCGATCCGAACGAGGAGATGTCCTGGCTAAGGTACCTTTGGGGAGTCGTGGCCATGGCCTGCTTCGGCTTCGCCACTCTCATGGTGATGATGATGACCCAGAAATGGCTGCCGTTCAATCCAAACGGCCTGGACAATGTTTCCTGGCATCTGGCGTTCAACACCGCGTGGAGCTTCACGTGCAACGCCGACTGGCAGTCCTACTCCGGCGAATCGACGATGAGCAATCTGACGCAGACGCTCGGACTGTCCGTGCACCAGTTCCTAAGCGGCGCAATCGGACTCGCGGTCCTGGTGGCCGTGGGACGCGCCCTCGCGCGGGCGACAGTCAGGACGATCGGCAACTTCTGGGTCGATCTGACGCGCTGCACGCTCTACATCGTGATTCCGCTTTCGGTTCTCTGGGCGATCCCGCTCGCATGGCAGGGCGTCCCGCAGACCTGGAAGGCCTATCCCAATGCGACGCTCGTAGAATCCTATACGGCGCAGGTCCAAAAAACCGACGACAAGGGTCAGCCCGTGACGACTTCGGTGCCGAAGCTGGACGACAAGGGCAAGCCGGTGGTCGGGCCCGATGGAAAACCGGTCATGGTCGACCAGCCGGTCATGGTCGACCAGAAGGTCGAGACACAACCCCTCCCCGTCGGCCCGGTCGCCTCATTCGAGTCGTGCAAGCAGCTTTTCACCAACGGCGGAGGCTGGTACGGCGTCAATAGCGCGCATCCCTACGAGAATCCGACGCCGCTCTCCGATTTTCTCGAGATGCTTGCGATCATCGTCGTGCCGATGGCGCAGGTCTTCATGTTCGGCCTTTTGATCGGAAACAAGCGCCATGCGTGGTGCCTTTATTCGGTCATGCTCGCCCTCTACCTGCTGTCGTTCGCGGTGGCCTGGTACGCCGAGGCGCAGCCGAATCCCGTCACCGACAACATCATGCCCCACATGGAGGGCAAGGAGCAGCGGTTCGGCGTGATGAACAGCGTGCTTTGGGGCGTATCCTGCACGGCCATCGACAACGGCTCGGTGAACTCCATGCACGACAGCTGGATGCCGATCGCGGGGCTGATGCCGATGTGGAACATCCTGATCGGCGAAATCATGTTCGGGGGAATCGGCTGCGGGGTGTACTGCATGCTCTTTCACGTCCTCATCACGGTCTTCATAGCGGGCCTGATGATCGGACGAACGCCGGAATACCTCGGAAAAAAGCTCGGGGCGTGGGAGGCGACCTGGTCGGTGATCGGCGTGCTCGGGCCGAACGCCGCGTGCCTCATCCCGACCGCGATCTGCGTCATGCTGCCCGCGGGGATCGCGAGCATGAACAACGCCGGGCCGCACGGGCTGAGCGAGGTGCTCTACGCCTACGGAGAGGCCGCCAACAACAACGGAAGCGCGTTCGCCGGCCTGAACGCGAACGTGCCCCTTTATGACGTCCTTCTCGGCGTCTCGATCATCATCGGGCGCTTTGCGCCGATCGTCGCCGCCCTGGCGATCGTCGGCCGCCTCGCATCGAAGAAGACCGTGGAGGCTTCCGCCGGAACGCTTCCGGTGCACGGCTGGACCTTCGGCCTCACGCTGACCGGAGTCATCGTCATCGTCGCGGCGCTCACCTTCTTCCCGGCGCTTTGCCTGGGGCCGCTTCTCGAGCACGGCCTCATGGCCGCCGGGCGCGCGTTCTGAAATCCGGCCAGGAAACCTGATCCATGAGCTCAACAACATTCAAAGTCGAATACTCCTCGCTCGTCCGCCAGGCGGTCGTGGGCGCATTCAAGAAACTGAACCCGGCGGACGAGATCAAGAACCTCGTCATGTTCGTCGTCTGGCTCGGCTCCATCGCGACCACGATCTGGCTGTTCTTCGATTTCTCGAGCTTCAACCTCCAGATCTGCCTCTGGCTGTGGTTCACCTGCCTCTTCGCGAATTTCGCCGAGGCGATGGCCGAGGGCCGGGGCAAGGCGCACGCCGACGAGCTGCGCAAGATGCGCACGAAGACGACCGCGCGAAAGCTGGTCAAGGGAAACCGCGAGGTCATCGTCCCGAGCAGCGAGCTCAAGATCGACGACCTCATCGTCTGCGCGGCCGGGGAGCTGATCGCGGCCGACGGCGAGGTCGTGGAGGGGATCGCGACGATCGACGAGTCGGCGATAACCGGCGAGTCCGCCCCCGTCGTCCGGGAGAGCGGAGGGGACCGCAGCGCCGTCACGGGCGGCACCCGCGTCACGAGCGACCGGAT
>JBEKAO010000110.1:0-4495 GCA_050015855.1 Opitutaceae bacterium
CGGAGAGCGCGAGGATGCCTACCTCGATGCCGGGATGGAGACCGTGCACGGGGCGGACATCGTGCTGGCCGTTTGGGACGGAGAGCCGGCGCGCGGCAAGGGCGGCACGGCCGATATAATCGCCTACGCGCGGGACCTGGGCCGCCCCCTTTTGATTATTGACGCCCAGACGCTGGCGGTTCGGCGCGAGAATCAGCAGGCGTTCACCGCGCACGACCACGATCTGGAGTATTTCAACGGATTGCCCGAGGCGCCCGCGGAGGCCTGGGGCGCGGCCAATCCATTTGGCGCGCCGGACGAGATTCTGGCCTTTCAGCGCAAGGTGGATTGCAAGGCCACTCGCGGAGCGCCGATTTTCAGGCGGCTGATCGCTTCGACGACCATTCTCCATGTGCTGGCCACGCTGGTCGCCGCGGCCGCCCTGGCCTTCGCCCTGCATGGGGCGGTCCTGCCGTGGATCAAGCTCGCCTGCCTGGCCGGAGCGCTGGCGGTCGCGCTCCTCCTGCGCAAGCAGGGGACCCACCATCATTGGGTCCGCTGCCGGCTCGCCGCGGAATTCTGCCGGTCGGCGCTTGCCACATGGGGCCTGCCGCGGAATGCGTTGATTTTTGCCGATCTTGAACTGCCGGGGATGAGCCTTCTGGTGCGGGCGCTTCAGGTCATGCACCGCCGGTCGGCCAAGGCGATGCCGGTGGCAATGGACGATTTCAAACGGCTCTATCTGGCGCACCGGGTCGAAGACCAGCTCGGCTACTTTGAGAAACGCCTTTCCCAGGCGATGCCCCAGCTCGTCTGGCTTCGCTCCGGGTTTTGGGCGGCCACGCTGGCGGCGATCGCCTGCACGGCGGCCTACGCGGTGCACAGGGTCTGGAATTTCGCGGAGATCCCGCTCGGGGCGGAGGAATGGCTTTTCTATTTCCTGCCGATATCCCTGCCGGTCATGGCCGCGGCGTTGATTTCCCTCATCTCAATCAACGACCTCCATCGGCGGGTCGCCCGGTACCGGGAGATGTGCGCCGTCCTGCAGTCGGCCCGCAAACAGATCGCCTACAGCCGCACATGGAGCAGCCTGGAGCGCGTCGTCCAGCAAACGGAGCAGGCCCTGCTGCAGGAAGTGATCGAATGGCATTCGATCACGAGTTTTGCGGAGTCGCACTGAACCCGGGATCGTCGCCGAACCGACCTAGCGCATCCAGAGCCATCCAAAGGTTCCGGCCGTCAGCCCGGCGTAAATCAACCCGTCGATCGTGGTTTTGATCGTCGTTTTCCACGAGCGGTGGAACCAGATCGACATCTGCCAAATGGCGACGGAATAGCCCAGGAATGAGGTCACTCCGGCGAACCGGAACACCTGGGTGTATTTGGCTCCGTTCGGAAGCGCGTGGCCGACGACGTAGGCCGCAAAATAATTGACCACCAGCAGATAAAGGAACCAGAGAACGAGGCTTTTTCCCACTTGGAAAGGTCCGTTTGGCATCACCGTGACCCCCATGACCGGCCCCTTCCTCAACTTTTCGGCAAACTCCGGGGATTTCATTTCCGCCGAGTTTGAACAGCGGGGAACCATGTAGTCGCCCGGCGGAATCGCAAAGGGACGCAAGGCGTCCATCACCTGGTCCTCCTGGGGCAGCTTTACATAGTCGCCCTTGTGCCACGGAAGCGCCATGTGAATTATGGAACTGGCGATGAACACAAATACGGACGACAACAGAATCGGAAGCCAGAGAGCGATCAGGACGTTCATGGGGGATCTCCTTGGGTTTCTATGGATGATGCGATTGGGCAGGACGGCCCGCAGTGGAGAAGGTGGCTGAAAATGGCAAGCCTCCGGCCTGGCGTCAATGCGCGGTTCGGGCCGCCGGGCAATTGACTCACCGTTGTAACTTGGAATGATCCGCCTGACCGTCGGCGCGCGAACGGCCGACAGGTCGCCGCCGGCGGGGACTCCGCACCCTCTTCGCCATGAAATTCCAGGACTATTACGAAACCCTTGGCGTCGCCCGCTCCGCCTCGCAGGAGGAGATCAAGCAGGCGTTCCGCAAGCTCGCCCGGCGTTATCACCCCGATGTCGCAAAGAACAAGGTCACGGGAGAGGCGAAATTCAAGGAGATCAACGAAGCGTATGAGGTTTTGAGCGATCCGGAAAAACGGCGGCGGTACGACGAGCTGGGTGCGGAATGGCAGGAAGGCGGCCGCACCCCGTCCGCCGCAGCGCCAGGGAGCCGGGGCGGGCCGCGCCAGCCCGGGAGCGAGTCCGAATTCGAATTTGGCGGCACCGGATTCAGCGATTTCTTCGAATCGTTCTTCGGCAGCAGGCACGCGGGCTTCGGCCCCGGCCGAAGGTCATCCGCCCGCTCAGGCGCAGAAGACGAGGAGTTCGCCTATGAGGGTCAGGACGTCGAAGCCGACCTTCTCGTCACCCTGGAGGAGGCCCTGCGAGGTTCGCTTCGCAAGGTGACCCTGCGCCGGCCCGGAAGCGACGGCAAGGCGGAGCGCACGGACACGTACAAGGTGCGCATTCCGCCCGGCGTCCGCGAAGGCCAGCGCATCCGGCTCGCCGGCCAGGGCGGAAAGGGAGCGGGGGGCGGATCCGCGGGCGATCTTTATTTGCGGGTGCGCCTCGCGCGCCATCCCTACCTCAGCGTTCAGGCGGCCGATCTTCATTGCGACCTCGACCTCGCGCCGTGGGAAGCGGTGCTCGGCGCGCAGACGAAGATCCCGACCCTCGACGGCGCGACCTCGCTTCGGGTGCCGCCCGGCACGGCGGCCGGAAGCCGGCTTCGCCTGCGCGGGCTTGGTTTGCCGCGGGAGGACGGCACCCGCGGGGACCTTTACGCCACCGTGCGGATTCAGACGCCGGCCTCGGTGACGGCGGCGGAACGCGCATTGTGGGAGCAACTGGCCAAGGTCTCCACTTTTAGGCCAAGGAGCGTTCGCTCCGGCTGATCCCCAAGGCGAAACGTATCGACGCTGGGGCGCAGCTTGGCCTATATGCGTGCCGAATTCCTACCATGAAAACCCTGCTGATCTCCCTTTTCCTTTCGCTCGCGACCGCTGCGGCGGTGCGCGCGGCCGAAGGCGGCCCTGTCTATGAACTGCGCACCTATACGGCGGCCCCCGGCCGATTGGATGAGGTCCTGGCGCGGTTTCGGGACCACACGATCGGAATCTTCAGCCGGCACGGCATGGTGAGCGTCGGCTACTGGGTGCCCCAGGATGCGAAGGACGGGGCGGGCGAAAAGCTCATCTATCTCCTGCGGCACCCGAGCCGCGAGGCGGCTGTGAAGAACTGGGCCGCCTTTCACGCCGACCCAGAATGGGTGTCGGTCTCCAATGCCACCAATGCTCATGGCCAGATCGTGATCCATACCGAGTCGATCTTTCTCGCGCCGGCCGATTTCTCCCCCGAGGTGGCCGCAAGTTCCGGTCCGGGCGAGCCGCGGACTTTCGAATTGCGCATCTACACGACGCCGGAGGGAAAGCTCGTGGAGCTGGATGCCCGCTTCCGCTCGCCGGAGCGCACCTACTTCGTCCGGCACGGGATGATGGAGGTCGGATACTTCCACCCGCTCGACGCGGCGGACGGCGCAGGCCACACTCTGGTGTATATGCTGGCCCACGCCAGCCGCGAGGCCGCCACCGCTTCGTGGGCCGGTTTTCGCGCCGACCCGGACTGGGTCGCGCTAAAGGCCTCGACGGAAAAGAATGGCGCCCTGACGACCAAGACTGTGTCGATCTTCCTTAACCCGACCGAATTCTCCCCGCTTAGGTAATTTCGGCGCCCGGGGGCTCCGGGCCCGAGCGAGCGACTGGCCGGGCAGCGGCACGGTAATTGCCTATTTTTGGCAATAAGAAAGCCTTACGAATTATTGTATTTTTTTTCCCGATTTGTCGGCTTCGTTTACACTTTCCGCCGGATGATGGGTTGCCGGATTCTTTCGCATAAGATTTTACGTAATTACACGTAAGGCACTTACCGCCTTATGGAACCAATTAGAAACGGAGCGGCACGATTAATGCACGTGGTTCGCGCGCCCATTTCTGCGTCTTATCGTCGCTTTGTTTTTCCCATGCACACTCGTCGCCTTTCCTTGGTTCCCATTCCCGTCATGAAATTGCGTTTAACCGCCCTCGTCGCATTTGCGATTGGCTCATCGATTCAACTGAAGGCCCAGACCAGTTGGAATATTTCGGGCGAAGGCGCCTTCACCACTCCAGGGAATTGGAGCGCCGGTTTGCCCACCGGGACGACCGATACGTTCATCACCAACGGGACCAATACGACGCCATCGGTCGTCGACCTGAGCGGCTCCGGAAACGTTCAGAACTTCACCTTGGGCGGATTCGATTCCCTTAATATTAGTCTCAATTCGAGTTTTTATGTTTCGGGAAGCACGGTTTCCAATGGCGGGGTCATCAACGTCAATGGCGGCGCCGGCTATAGTACTTACTTCTGGACCAATAGCGCCAACGTGACTCTGCAGGGTGGAGGCAC
>JBEKAO010000111.1:0-4945 GCA_050015855.1 Opitutaceae bacterium
GTGCCGGGACCGGACGCAGCTTTGGCGAGGGGCTAAAAAGTCTGCTCCGGCAGGCGCCGCACGCGGTCCTCATGGGCGAAATCCGCGACGCCGAGGTTGCCCAGACCTGCATCGAAGCGGTGGACACGGGCCATCTCATCTTCGTCACCCTTCATACCCGCGACGCCATCGGCGTCGTGCCTCGGCTCCTCGACCTGGGGCTGACCGGCCGGCAGATCGCCTCGTCGCTCCTTTTGGCGATCGGGCAGCGCCTCCTCCGCAAGCTTTGTCCGCACTGTTGCCAATCGATCCCCTTGACCGCCGCCCAGGCCCGGCATTTTGAGGCGTACAAGCTCCCCGTGCCGCCAGCGCTCCACTCTCCTGGCGGGTGCCCCCAATGCGGGGAGCAGGGCGAGCGCGGCGTGGTACCGGTCTTCGAATTTCTCCATCCGCCTGCAAGCGACGAACTCGCGGACCAGATCGCGCGGGCCAGCCGGGAATCGTTCCAAGAACACACCCTGCGGGCGCACTGGGTTCAACTGGGAGGTTCCTCGCTCGTGCGGGAGGCGCTTCTCCTCGCGGCAGCCGGCGAAGTGGCCTATGCGGAGGTGCTCAAGTTCGAGCGAAACCCACCGCTTGAGGAGACTTGAGCTACCAGGAAATCCGGCCCCAGGAGCCAAGGAGGATGCGGTCCATGCCGGTCCGGTGCACGGCGCCCACGCACATCAGGGCGGCCACCGCCAGGAGGAGCGCCAAAAAGCAGATAAACGGGTGCTCCCGAAGGATGCGGCGCGGCGAAAAAACGCCTTCCGCGCGACGGGAGGGCCTTTCTGCGAAGCGATGGGGGTTCAGTGGCATGTTGCTACAATCTATTGGAACATGGCGCCTCATCTACAAGGGGCTCCCGCCGCCGCCGTCCGGGGCCTGGCGCCGGACGAGTCGCATTTCCTCCAAGCTCGGGCCTTCCTGGCCCGCTGGAGAGCCCGGCGCAAGCGGCCGGAGGCAGCCGCGCCGGCTGAACGGGTGCCCAAGGCCATTGAGCCACCTCCAGAGATCCTTCAGCATTACCGGGCTTTTGCCTGGGTGATTTATGAGCAACGACTTGCGATGCTCTGCCTCACCGGGGTCGCCGCCCTCTGCGGCTTGGTCTGGATCGTTGCGATCCACGTAAAAGACAAGCCGCCGGTTGTCATCCGGTCCGCCGGCTCGCTCAAGGAAGCCGCCGCCGCCTTTTACGGCGCTCCGGAGATTTCGTACGATCAGTTGGCCTTTTTTTTGCACGGGTGTTTGCCGCTTCTTTACTCGATTGACGACGGCGGGCATCCCCTGCTCCCGCTCGCCCAAGGCCTGGTCACCCCGGAGATCTACCGCCGGGCGGACGGTCGGCTGCGCGGAGCCCAAGGAGATGTCGCGGCGAACCGAGTTACGCAGGCGCTCACGATCACGGGGCTTTCCGACGTCGTGGCCGATGCGAAGAGCGCCCGGGCCGCCGCCTACGTCCGCGGCTACGTGACCGTTACGGTGGGGGAAGGCGAAGTCCGCTTTTTTCCGTGGCGCGCCCGGGTGCTCTTGGAGGCAAATCCGGTCAGCCGGTTAAACCCCTATCCCTTCTACCTCGCGAGTCTTGAGGAGAAGACGGGCGCCGAGGCGCTCGCCTGGGACAAGAGCCACCCCAGCGGCGATGGCGCGGCGCCGCCCTGAAACCACATGGCCGAGGAGATGGCAGTTTCCGGGGATGAAGAACCCGTAACCCACGTTCGCTGGGTGCGAACGCCGGGAAGCACGGATTTCTTCATGGATGAGGATCGGCTGCGGCGGGTCTTTTGGTTCCTCGTCGCCGGAGGTGTGGTTATCTTTGTCGTCCTGGGCCTTGGGCTGTGGCGGCTCGGCCACGCGGCGCTGGCCCCCCCGGCCGTTGTCGGGATCTCGCATGGGCTCATATTCAGCGGTTCCCCGCAGGGGCTTGGAAGCGTGCGAGAGAGCGATTTCGACCAGGAGCTTTCCGATACGATCGAGGTCCTCTTCAGCCGGACGGAAAAGGGCCTGCCGCCGGCGATCCGGGAGTTTTGCGCCCCGGAAGTTGTGACGCAGGTGGACCAGGCTTACCGGGATGGCGCCCTCAAATTCCCGGCGGGATATGTTCAAACGATGACCGTCCTGGAATCGCGCGTCGCGGAAAGCCGAATGGGACGGCGGCGCATGCTTTACCGCGGGCTTCTCTCGTCAAGGTCCGTTTCCAGCGCGCAAACAAG
Organism: Opitutaceae bacterium; assembly: GCA_050015855.1. Classification (GTDB taxonomy): domain Bacteria; phylum Verrucomicrobiota; class Verrucomicrobiia; order Opitutales; family Opitutaceae; genus Palsa-1447. The sequence goes on from JBEKAO010000111.1 coordinate 2,232, forward strand.
CCCCATCTATCTCGACGGCACCTTCATCATCAGCAGTCCGACGCCCCTCAACGCTGTGGGATGGCGGCTCGTGCACGTCGACGCAATCAGCCGCGACGATTTCTACCGGACGGAGCGCGATGCGGAAATCCGCAAGGCCTTGAACCTGCCTTCGGCCTCCCCGCCCTGAACCATGAAACACATAATCTTGGTTTTCCTTACCCTCGCCGGTCTTTGCCGGGCCGACGAGCCGTCGGCACCAGCGAGCGAGCGCCTCACCGCGGGCGTGCCGATGGAAGTCTATGTGGCTCCGGGTCGGGCCACCACGATTCTCTTTCACACCGCTGTCAAAATCGCCGCGATCTCGCTCGCTTCGCCGGTCGTCACTTACAAGTACGATAAAGCCCTCAACCAGTTGGAGATCACTCCGGCGGTGCGGACGGGCGGCGTGGAGACGAATCTCAACCTGCGGATCGGAGATGGCATCTATGTCCTCCTGGTGAAGGTCGTGACCGATGTGCGGGCACAATTCGTGCGCACGTTCGACGTAAAGTCGAACGGGGCGGAGGGCGACGAGGCGGGGCTGGGCGGGGCGCGCCCGCTCAAGCCCACGGACATTGATCTTGTGGCTGCGGCCAGGGATTTCGAGCGAGCCCAGTCGGACCCCGTGTTTCGCGACGCGCAGCCCAATCTGAAGATCGAGGCGATTGGGAAGCGCTATCAATGGAACGACTGCTTGATCGAGCTCGTGGACCTGGCGCAGTGGATCGACCGCGATCTGATCGTCTTCCGCGTCCAATGGGTCAACCGGACAAACGACGCCCTGTATCTCGATCCCGGGCAGTACCAGATCTTCCTCGGCGCAAACCCGATCCCAATTATCGCGCGATACAAAATCGGAAATGCCGCCGTCATCTATCCTGGGCAGTTCGAGTCAGTCTATCTCGCCGTGCAAGGGTACCGGTTGAGCCGCCACAACGATTGGCAGCTCGGTTTGCCGCCGGACTCCGCGGCGGTGCGCCAGCTATTGCGCGACTAAAGGCCATGGGCTTTTTCATCCGAGAAAAAAAGGACGGGAGGCGCGGAGCCGGTTACGGCGTCTACCTGATTGCCGGGATGGTCAGCTTTGCCGGCATCGTCTTTCTCCGACATCGAATCGTTTCGGGATCAGCGCCGGTCCGACCGCGGCGGTCCGCGGCGTCCAAGGTGGCGGCGATCACGGAACCCGCCTCGATGATCGCCCGAGTCGATGTTAAGGATTCGAAACCCACTGGGACCGAGGCGCGGAGCTACCGGCTGGAGCCCCCGCCTGCCCCCGCTCAGCCGAGTCGAGGCGAGTCCGTCCCGGCCGAACACGAGACGTTTGCCACGATCAATCTCGCCCTCCAGGCTGCCGGGACCTCCAGCCCAGCGGCCAGCCCCGGCCAGCCGCTCGATGAATCCGGCGGGCAGCGCGGCGGCACCGGTTCACCAATCACGTACGCCCCATTGCCGCCGGCCTTCGTGGACGAAAAGGCCCGGGGATCGGCGGGTTCCGCATCGGAGGCGCTTTCGCGCGGCATTCAACTCTTGGGGTACCGCGACCCGGGCGAAGAGGAACCGCTCAGGGCCTCGTCGGGAAGCGGGGCTCCCGCCGCAACGCCGAAGTTCTTCGCTCCAAAAGGCACCCTCATCCGGGCTTTCCTATTGACGACCGTGGACACGGGAAATCCCGCGGCCGTGCTCCAGTTCGGGGCCGCGCGAGCTCTCGTCTTCAATCACACCTACCAACTGCCTTTTGGCACCCGCTTTCTCGGCAAGATCTCGGGGCAGCCGGCGCGTGACCGGGTCAACCTGGCCGTCGATACGATTCTTTACCCGGACGGCCTCGAACTGCCGGTGGCGGCCACAGCCGTCGAAGCGGACGATGCCGGATCGAACATTCATCCGGGAATTGAGGCTTACTATTTTCCGCCTCCCCAATGGGCTCAGGTCTCCCCTTATGTGGCGGACTTCATCACGGGCTACATGAGCCTCCTCCAGTCTCGGGCCGAACAGCCAGTTACGGCGAGCGTCGGCGGAGTAAGCATCCAGACCGCCAATTCGACCGATCCGCGTCCGCCGCTCTATCAGGCATCCGCCCAGGCGATTCAGGCTTTCACGCAGGCGCGCCTGAAGGACATCGAACAACGTTACGCCACCTACTATCTCATTCCCGCCGGGACGGCCTGCTGGCTCGAGTTGGAGCGCGATCTCGATCTATCGCGGGCGCACCAAAAGCGCCGGCTCTCGGACTGGGCGGATGCGCCACGGTTCGGCACGCGACGCCGCAATCGGCCACTGTTCCGGTGACGGTGACGAGCAAGGCGGTCGCCGCGAGCGGCGACCGTGCGAGTTTGCCGAGACCTCCGGAGCCCGTGTACCGCAATCCGAAGATCGGCGTCGTTTACCTCAGGGCCTATGAGGACGCGCAGGGCCGGCTATTGGGCCCCCAGATTATGTACCAGGTGACGGACCCGGGAGGCTGGAACATCGACGCGGTGCAGAATGGGAACGGCTATATTCCAGCGGTAAATGTCGAAGTCCCTCCTGGAACGGCGTCGGCCTACGCGGCGCCAGCGCGCGAGATGAAGGCGGCGCCTTTGGATCGGCCGCTCCTCGACCCGGAGGCGGCGGCACGGATCGTGATGACAGGCCTCATGCGGCTGGAGGACCGGCCCCAGGCGGAGGCGATGGCACGACAGGCGGGCGCGGGA
>JBEKAO010000112.1:0-4417 GCA_050015855.1 Opitutaceae bacterium
AATACGGGAGCCGACCCGCGATCTTGCAGAAGTCCCGTTGGCGGGACTCGATGGAGAAAGATATCCCCGTGATCGTGCGGATAATGTGCTCCGCGACTGGACAGCCCGGCTCGCGGCAGCGAGTCTTTGCCCAACCATGCCATGGATCATCGCAACCGTGCTCTCCGCCCTCTTTCTGGGCTGCTACGAACTGGGCACCAAGCATGCGGTGAATGGGAATGCCGTCCTGCCTGTGCTGTTCATCGGCAACGTGTTCGGCGCCGGCCTGTGGATCCTCCTGATGGCGGCGCAAGCGGCGCATCCAGGCATCCTGCCCGCCGTTTTTGCGGTCGCCCAAATCGGGCTTTTCCAGCACGCCCAGATCCTTCTCAAGTCTGTGATCGTCGGCGGGGCGTGGGGCTGCACGTACTTCGCGGTCAAGCACCTGCCTGTATCCATTTCCTCACCGATCCGGGCGGCCGGGCCGATGGGCACCCTCTTCGGGGCCGTCCTGTTCCTCGGGGAGCGCCCGACGTGGCTGGCGATGCTTGGCGTGGTCGTCACCCTGGTCTCGTTCCTCGCGCTTTCATTCGCGGGCCGGCAGGAGGGCGTTCATTTCTTTCGAAATCCCTGGATCGGCTGGCTGGCGGCCGGGACGACCCTGAATGCGGTCAGCGCCCTCTATGACAAGATCCTGTTCGGACGGGCCGGGTTTCAGCCCGCCACGGTCCAGGCATGGTTCTCCATTTATATCGCAATCCTCTTCCTGCCGCTGGCCATCGGCTGGAAACAGAGGTGGTGGCCCAGGCAGGAATTCCACTGGCGGTGGAGCATCCCGTTTCTTGCGGTCTCCCTGCTGGTGGCGGACTTCCTCTATTTCGGGGCGCTGCGCGATCCGAGGGCCCTGGTGTCGCTCGTGTCGGGACTGCGCCGCGGCAGCAGCCTCGTGGCGTTTGCAGGCGGCATAGCCTTTTTTGGCGAAAGGTCCGGCGCCGCCAAATTGCTGGCGGTCGGCGGCATGCTGCTCGGCATCCTCCTCACGATCATCGGTTGATTGACGCCCTACGGCAAGCCGGCGAGAAACCCGGCAATTCCGTCCCAGAGCCGCTCCGCATCCGCCTGCATCACGTTGCGATGGTTTCCGCTCGGGATGGCGAGACGCTCCACCCTCGACTTTGCGGACGCGGCCAGCGCGTCCCCCATTCCCGGCAGGACGAAATCGTCCTCGGTTCCATGAATGAACAGGCTCGGGCAGGCGACCGACGGCATTTTCGAAAGATTGTCGAAATGGTGCCGCAGGAATAACCCGGCGGGCCGCCATGGACGCGCGCGGCGCGCCATCGCGCGCATGCTCGTGAAAGGGCTGATGGCGATGAGCCCGGCGGCCGGGCGCCGGCTGGCGAGGTCGATCGCCACGGCTGCGCCGAGCGAGCGCCCGGCCAGGACAATGCGGTCCGGGCCGGTGCCGCGGCGGCCCGTCAGTTCCTCATAGACGGCATCCGCCGTCGCGTAGCACCCGGCCTCGCTCGGTTTCCCGCCGCTCAAACCGTAGCCCTCGTAGTCCGCCATCATGGCGTTGCATCCCAGGCGCCGAAAGCGGGTGAACTCGTCGTCGTTTTGCGCGATGCACGAGCCGTTGCCGCAAAAAAACACGACCGTCAGCGGGGCGGCGGCGCCATGGCCGGCCGGCGCGGATGCGCCCCCGAATTGGCCGACGATTTCCGTGCCGTCCCGGGCCTGCAGCCGCACGATTTCGAAATCCCCGCCCGGCGGGAGGGCAGCCTCCGGCTTCCCCTGCGTCGCCGCCCCGGGAAAGATCAGTCTCGTCTGCGAATGCCACCAAGCCACAAGATACCGACCGGACTAGACCAAAGCCGGCTTCCCACCAATCCTAAACCGCAGCCATCGATGCCCCCCCTATGCATCGCCCACCGGGGCGCCTCGGCCCAGGCGCCGGAAAACACGCTGCGCGCATTCGAGCGCGCCCGCTCGCTCGGTGCGGATGGGATCGAACTGGATGCACAGACGACCCGCGACGGAGTTCCGGTGGTCTTCCACGATTTGGACGTCCGGAGGCTTACGGAGGGGTCCGGAAGGCTGGCTGGCTTCTCCTGGAACAGACTGCGGGCGCTGCGCGTCGGGGGCGAACCGATTCCAAGTCTCCGGGAGGCGCTGGCGTTCGCGCGCGGCGGGATGCTCGTCCAGGTCGAGATCAAGAAAGGCGCGGAGGTGGCGCCGATCTTGCGCGCGATTCGAAGCACCGGTACCGCCCGCAACGTGATCCTGGCCTCCTTTGAGCGCGCCATTCTTCGCGAAGCGGGGGCGCTCGCCCCATCGATTCCGCGAATGCTGATCGCCGATCCGGAACCGCCCTCCGCCCGGCCGGCGGAAGCGGGCCTGCGCTGGGCCCGGGCGGCCCTGTCCCTGGGGGCCGCAGGGATCAGCCTGAATCATCGCTCCATCGTCTCCGGCTCGCTTGTCGCGGCAATCCGGGACCGGGGCCTCAAATTGTGGTGCTGGACCGTCAACGACCGCCGGTCGATTCGCAGGCTTTCCAAATGGGGCGTGGACGCCTTGATCATGGATGACCCGCGCAAATTCAGTTCTGTTTTTAAATTGACGCCCCTCTGACAAGGGGTTTTCGAGTTTCGATCCGCTCCTTGTCCCAGCAGTTTGCGATGTTCCGCGCCCCGCCGTCCAGGCCGGCCGATGCCGGTGTTCCCGCCGGCCCGGCGGGCGCGGACTCCCGCTGCGCGCGGAGCCCGTCATGAAGCTTCGCCAGGGGGCACGGCTGGCGCTCGTCAGCGCAGCTTATCTCCTGCTCCACCTGGGCTCGGAATCGCTTTCGCAGCGGTTTCCCGCCGGACCGCAGGCGGGGCTTCGCGAAGCGTCCGGACTCGCGTTCGCCTTTCTCGTCCTTTGCAGGCCCCGGATGGCGCTCGTGATCGTCGCAGCCCAGCTGATCACCTTCCTCGCGATCGACCCGTCGCATCCGGGTTTTTTCCTGTCCGCCGCCTACTCGTTCATGGCGGCCGGAGGCTATGCCGGCATGGCATGGCTCGTCCGTGAAAGGCTAGGGCCGGCGCCCCTGCCGAAAAGGCGCCGCGAGGGAATCCTCCTGTTGGCCGTTTCAATCGCCGCGCCGCTTCCCGCGGTGATCGTCGAGACGCTGGCCGCCAAGACGGATCCGTGGCCGGTCTCGACGCAGATTTTGACGGAAATCGCCTTCCGGTGGGCCGGCGCCGTGGGGAGCATCCTCGCGATCGTTCCGGCCGCCGTGATTTTCATCGGACCATGGATCGTCCCCGGGCGCCGGCGCCCGGACAGGACGGGAGACCGTCCTTCAAAGTGGGAGACGCTGGCGCAGGCCGCGGCTTTTCTGGCCGTGCTGTACGCGGTCGTCGCTTGGGAGCCCGTGCGCAGGCTCAATCTTTACCCGCTCTTTTTCGTGCCGCTGGCCTGGATCGTCCTTAGCCACGGCCTTCCGGGCGCCGCCGTGGCGGTCCTGGGAATCAATCTCGGCACTTATATCGGAATGTGCATCGGCGGCGCGTCGCCGGAGGTCGGCGTCAGTTTTCTTCTGTTGTCGATCGCCGTCGCCGCCGTCGGATTGGGGCTCGGGACGATGGTCTCGCTCCGGGACCAGGCCGAGCAAACGCTCGCGCGAAGCCAGCAGTATCTCGCGCAGGTGCTCGTCGGGGCAAGGCTCGGGCTTTGGAACGTAGACCTGAAAACGGGCCAGATCCAGTACGACGAGTCCTACGCGGAGATGCTCGGGTATCGCATTGAGGATATCCCCACCGATCGGGGCTCGTGGGAGGGGCGCGTTCACCCCGACGACAGGCGGCGGGTCACCGCCCTGCTTGACGGCCATCTGGCGGGAGACAGTCCCTATTACGAGGCGGATTACCGTGTCCAGATGCGGCAGGGCGGGTGGAAATGGATCCATGCGCGCGGCGCGGTGATCGAGCGGGCGCCGGATGGAGCCCCGCTGCGAATCGCGGGCACGCATCTCGACATGACGGAGCGCAAGGCGGCCGAAGCGGAGAAGAACCGCCTCCTCAACATCATCGAGGCGTCGTCGGATTTCATCGCAACGGCCGACCTCGAATTTCGTCCGCTCTATCTGAACCCCGCTTTTCAGCGCCTCATCGGCGTTCACGACCTTGCTTCCGCGAGCCATTTACGCGCCCACGACGGGCGCCCTCAATTGGCGTTGAAAAAAATCATGGAGGAGGCCGTCGGTGTGGTTCAGGGAATCGGGATTTGGGCCGGCGAGAGCGCGCTGCTGGATTCCCAGGGGCGCGAAGTGCCGGTATCGCAGCTCATCATCCTTCACCGCGACGACGACGGGCAGCCCGCGGCGTATTCGATGATCGCGCGCAATATCTCGCGCCAGAAGGAGGTGGAGGCCGTGCGCCTGGCCACGGAGCGAAAG
>JBEKAO010000113.1:0-4308 GCA_050015855.1 Opitutaceae bacterium
GCCCAGTTCCTGCGCGCGCAACGCCTGGAAAGCATAGGCGCCCTGGCAAGCGGGATCGCCCACGACCTCAACAACGTGTTCTCGCCGGTGATGATGGCCACGGAATTGCTCGGCGAGACGATCCACGACCCGCACCACCGCCACGTCCTGGACGTCATCTCCCAGGCGTCCAAGCGCGGCGCAGCCATGGTCCGCCAGGTTCTTACGTTCGCCCGCGGAACGGACGGCGAGCGCATGCCGGTCGCGCTGCGCCATCTGGCCACGGAAGTGGAAAGGTTGATCTCGGACACGTTCCCGCGCTCCATCAGCATCCGGTGCAACTACGGGAAGGACGCGCCCACCGTCTTCGGCGATCCGACCCAGCTTCACCAGGTCCTGATGAATCTGTGCGTGAACGCCCGCGACGCGATGCCCGAGGGCGGTGACCTCACGATCGGCGTCGGCGTCGCGCAGGTCGATTCCGACCTCGCGGGCCGCCACGCACCGGCCGCGCCCGGGCGCTACGCGGTGCTGACGGTGGCCGACACCGGCTCGGGCATGCCTCCCGAGGTCTGCCGGAAGATCTTCGAGCCCTTCTTCACGACCAAGGAATTGGGAAAGGGGACGGGCCTGGGCCTGTCCACCGTGCTTTCCATCGCCCGCAACCATCACGGATTCGTCGATTTCGAGACCGCGGTCGGCGCCGGAACCGCCTTCAAGGTCCACCTGCCGCTCCTCGCCGAGGAAGAGGCGGAAGGCAAGGCTGCGAAGACCTCCGCGCCGCCCCTGGGGCACGGGGAGTGCATTCTCCTCGTGGAGGACGAGCGGGCGATGAAGGAAATAACGAGGACGGCCCTGGAAAACTACGGCTACCGGGTCCTGACGGCGGACAACGGCGCGGAGGCGATCTCAATCTACGCGCGCAACCCCCATACGATCGACCTCGTTGTCACGGACCTGGGGATGCCCCTGGTCGACGGCCGCGTGATGATCCGGGTGCTCAGGCAGATGAATCCGAAGGTGCGCCTCCTTGTCATCAGTGGATCCGACAGCGCCTCCACCCTATCCAATTCGGCGGAGAGCGAGCAGACGCCTTTCCTCGCCAAGCCCTTCACCAAAGAATCCCTGCTGGCGGCCCTGCACCGGGAGCTGCACATAACAAGCAGCATACCCCAGGATGCCTACGCCATCTGATCATCCGGCACCCCCTTGGATTGCTCATGGCCGGGACGCTTGAATGCTCTCCAGGACTTGCCGGGCCGCCTGATTCCCGGGCTGAAGCCTCAGGACCGTTTCCAGGTGCGCCCGAGCCTCATTGCCGCGTCCGGTCGACTTGAGCAGGGCCATGGCGATTCGCAGATGGATCGCCGCAAAGTCCGGATTCAGGCGAAGCGCCTCCTCATACTGGGCGATCGCGTCATTCATCCGCCCTGGAATCGTCTCCAGGGCGACCCCCAGGTTGCCATGCGCCTCGGCATAGTCCGGTTTCAGGCGAAGCGCCTCCTTATACTGGGCGATCGCGTCATTAATCCTGCCAGGCATCATCTGCAGGGCGACCCCCAGGTTGCTATGCGCCTCGGCATAGTCCGGATCTACCCGCAGCGCCGCTTCGTACTGGGCGATGGCCTCCTGGGTCCGGCCCTCCGGGATCAGGGCGTTTCCGAGATTGAGATGCGCCTTGGCGAAGTCCGGCTTCAGGCGCAGCGCCTCCTCATACTGGGCGATCGCGTCGGTCCGCCGCCCGGGTTGGCTGGATAAAAGGTAGCCCAGGTTATTGTGCACCTCGGCGACATTCGGAATCACGCGCAGCGCTTCCTCATACTGGGCGATCGCCTCCGGGATCCGGCCCTCGACGCCCAGGGCGTTTCCGAGATCGTTGTGCGCCTCGGCAAGATCCGGCTTGAGGCGCAGCGCCTCCTTCCACTGGACGATCGCCTCATTCAGCCGCCCCGGAATTCTCTCCAAGGCAACCCCCAGGCTGTTGTGCGCCCACGGATTGCCGGGCTTTTCGGCGACCGTATCTCGCCAAAGGTCGATCTCGCTCCGGTACTGCTCGTTCCTCTGAACGGTGAGCCCAAACAGCAATGCGCCCAGGGCCAGGCTCACCGGCAGGGCGGCGCGGCCCAGCCACCGGTAAATTCCGATGGCGCCAAGCACGGCCACGGGAATCAGCGCCAGGTACATCCGGTGCTCGGCGGCCGTCTGCCTGTTGCCGGGAATCAGGCTCGTGGGCGCAAGAATCGCGAAGAACCAGACTCCCGCGAAACCGAGGGATCTCCAGAAAAGGCCCGGGCGAAAAAGGGCCCAGGCCGACGCCCCGGCCAGTCCGAGCACGACCGCCGCCGGCAGCAGAATCGCCCAGGAAACCCTCACCCACTCCGTCCCGTAGTCGAAAACCAGCGGGTGCGGCCAAACCGATAGCCTTAGGTAGCGCACGATCGACGGAAACTGCGTCAGCGCATAGCCCCACCAGGAGACTCCGCTGCCAAATCCGGCGGTGCCGTTGCGGCCGTGGGTGGAGGGGACCAGAATGGCGGGGATCAGCCAAGTCGCCGCCAGCCCGGCGTACACCCTCCAGCGACGCCGCCAGGCCTCGCGAAAGCTCCCGGCGAGAAATGTCCGGTCGTAAAGAAGCACCATCAACGGCGCCGAGGCCATCACCTCCTTGGTCGCCATGCCAAGAATGCAGGCCAGGACCGACAGCGCCGCCCAAAGGCCGGGCCCCGCCGCCTTCTTTGCCGGGGCGCCGCCAATCGGTCCGGCCGTGGACTGCTCCTCCGCGTACCGGATGAAACCGTACACCGTGAGCAGGTAGAATAGCCCCATGAGCGACTCCGCGCGCTGGACGACATAGGTCACCGCCTCCGTTTGCAGGGGGTGCAGCGTCCAGAAAAGTGCGGCCGAGAAGGCGACGAGATTCGCATTTGGAACCCTCTGTGGCGCCAGCATTCGCCGGATGATTCCAAACAGGGTCAAACCGGCCAGCGCGTGGATCGCCAGGTTCGCGAGGTGATAACTCCACAATGCCGTCCCACTGATGGCGTAGTTCACCGCAAGGGAAAGATTCAGGACGGGCCGCCCGCACGTGGTCGAATTGACCGGGGGCCACAATGCGCTGCTCCAGTGGCGGATGGACGGGTTTTCCGCGATCGACGGAAGATCGTCGAGAAGCAGCGGGACGGAAAAAGTCCGGCAATAGGCCGCGATCGCGCAGGCCGCGAGAATGGCTCCGCCGACCAACCCCTGCCAATCCGCGTGCCCGGCGGAAGCGCCTCCCGGGGCAGGGAATCCTTCCGAAGTACTTCGGGCTGGCTGCCCTTTGGCTGGCAACATGGGATGACTACTCCATACCGCCCCAACCGAACATCAATCCATATCCTGTCAGGACTCAGGCATTCGCCGAAGAGGCGCGAGAACCCCTCAACGCTGATCCGCCGTGCCGTCCCTCTCGGGGCGGCCTGCGAACAATCCAAGGATCAAATGACAGCCCGGCGGCGAACCAGGACCAGGCTCGCCAGCCCCAGGCCCAACAGCAGCCAGGTGGCGCTCGAGTCGGGCACACCGTTGCTGACACCGACCGGGTTGATGGTGCCCTCGATCGTCAGATCGTACGGCGTCAGCACCATGGCGCCCTGGGCGGCATTGTAGCTGTTCTCGTCGATCGTCAGCGTTTCGGAGAAGAACCCGGTGGGCGAATAATCGGTGTTGAACGAGATATCGAAGTCCGACGCCTGCATGTCGCCCAAAGTGAAGGTGGCGCCGTTGCCGGGGGTGTAGCTGAAGGGCCCGACAAGGGCCGGCGAATAGCCGCCGGTGAGCATATCGGCGTCCCCGGTTACATCGTTCAACAGCTCCAGTGCGTCGCCCACCGTACCGCTGCCCTGCGTGATCGCACCGAAATTGAGGGTGCCCGAGTTGGCTCCGCCGCTGAAGCTGTAGGTGCCGCCGTTCTGCTGGACAACCCCGTCGGCGAGCGCGTTGACGATGGCGTCGACGTCGACCGTCTGGGATCCGATCCCCGCGTTGGCCAAACCGCTGGCATTGATCGCCTGAGTCTGGAAATTGACGACCGCCGAGCCGTTGTAGGTTCCAGCCGCTCCGGCCGTGAAAGTGAGCGCCATCGCGTTGCTGGTGTTCCCGACGGCCAGCCCGTTTATGGGGCTGCCCGACCCGGCCAAGCCGGAGCTCACCGCCCCAAAGGAGGCTCCGAGATTTTCAGTGTATCCGCCGGTGGTCGGCGCCACGTTTTGGATCGACAGGCCGAGGGCCGGAACCGTGGTGGAATTGACCACCGTGCCCGTGCGCACCGTTCCCAGATTGATCGTCGTC
>JBEKAO010000114.1:0-4209 GCA_050015855.1 Opitutaceae bacterium
ATCATGGTCGCCCCGAAGGGCTCGGGCACCTCGGTGCGCCGCAACTTTCTCTCCGGGGCGGGAATCAATTCCAGCTTTGCCGTCGAGCAGGATTACACGGGCAGGGCCCGGGAGCGCTGCATCGCGGTCGGAATCGCAATCGGCTCGGGCTACCTGTTCCCCACGACCTTCAAGCAGGAGGTCTTCAGCGACCTGACCGGCGAACGGGGCGTGCTCATGGGCGCCCTGGCCGGCGTGATGGAAGCCCAGTACGAGGTTTTGCGCAAACACGGGCACACCCCGAGCGAGGCCTTCAACGAGACGGTCGAGGAACTCACCGAGAGCCTGATCCGCCTGGTCGGCGAAAACGGAATGGACTGGATGTACTCCAACTGCTCCGCCACGGCCCAGCGGGGCGCCCTCGACTGGAAGCCCAAGTTCAAGAAGGCCGTCATGCCGGTCTTCAGGGAGCTCTACAGCCGGGTTGCCACAGGCAAGGAATGCGCCCGGGTCCTTTCGGCCTGCGGCGCCCCCAACTATCAGGCGGCGCTCGGCAAGGAGCTTCACGCCCTCGGCAATTCGGAGATGTGGCTGGCCGGAAAGGCCACCCGCGCCCTCCGCCCGAAAATGGAGGCTTCGAAGCTGCCGTCCTCGACCAAGGGGATCGGGGGCCGCGGCGAGAACTAGCCGTCCATTCGAGCTCGAACTCAAGCGGGCGGCCGTTCGCCGCCCGCCACAGGCATGACTCCCAGTTCGACCCGCGTTCTCCTGATCGAGGACGAGCAGTTGGTTGCCCGCATCACCGGGCAGATGCTTGCGAAAGCTCCGTTTCACAATTACGCGCTCACGCATCGCCGCACGCTGACGGAGGCGATAGCGACGCTCCGTGCCGAGGAGTTCGACGCCGTGCTCCTGGACTTGAATCTGCCCGACAGCAGCGCGATGGACACCCTGCGGGCGGTGCTCGCCGATTCCCCGGACACCCCCATCGTCGTCCTGACCGCGACGGCAGACCAGGAGACCGGCTTCAAGGCGATCAAGCTCGGCGCCCAGGACTTCCTCGTAAAGGGGGATTTCAACTACCTCATGCTCGACCGCGCGATCGGGTACGCGATCGAGCGCCACGGTCTGCAGCGGACGATCCGGCAACTCGCGGTTCTCGACGAGCTGACCGGATTGTACAACCGCCGGGGCTTCAATGCACTTCATGCGGACATTCTGCAGCGCGCGCAAAAGCCGGGCGTTCGCGGCTATCTCTGCTTTTTCGACCTCGACCGGTTGAAGAAGATCAACGACGACCTGGGGCACCAGAAGGGCGACGAGGCGATTGTCGAATTCGCCTCGAATCTGCGCAGAATCTTTGCAAAGGATGCCCTGCTGGTGCGCTTCGGCGGCGACGAATTCGTGGCAATGGGGATCGAGAGGGCGCCAAACGCGGCCAGGAGCGCGGTCGACGCCCTGGAGACCGCCCTGTCCGAGCGCAATGGCGCCGGCTCGGAGTTCAAGCTGGAGGCGAGCGCCGGCCTCGCATTCTTCGACTCCAATGGCCCCAAGAGCATCGAGGAACTGATGGCGGCGGCCGACGCCGAGCTGTACCGCAAGAAGGAAAGCCGCCAGCCCAGCGCCAGGGCCTGACTGCCCGCGGGTCGCGCCCATATTCCCGCCCGCGCATAGGCTGGATCCTCCTTGCGGTCCGGCAAATCAGGATCGCCATCATCCTTGTCCGGGATAACAATACGCTCCATGCCGACCGCAATCATCCTCCTCAAGATTGACCCCAAGAAGATCACCGGAACCGCGGAGAAGCTTCTGGATATTTCCGCAGTCACCGACGTCTACTCGATTTCGGGAAGGTACGACCTGCTGGTGATCATCAAGTCCGATTCAATCGACATGATCGAGACGGTCATCACGGACCACCTGCTGAAGAGCGAGGGCATCATCGGCAGCGAGACCATGTTTGCATTCCGGAGCCTCGACAAGCGCGAGGGCGGAAAAGGCATAGACGTCGATTGAGTTGCTCGCTCTGGGTATCTCGCAGGCGGAGCCGAATGGGCGCAAAGATTTCTCCGCTTGACGATTCGAGGCAATCTTGCCGACCTTCCAGCCGTGGACGCCCCCAAAAACGTTCAGCCGAATAGGCGAAAGCAAGTCGTCATTGCGCTAACCCCGCTGATGACGGTTTTGGCCGTTTTGCTGGTCAACATGGGCGACAAGACGGGGCCGTACCATGGCAAAGTCAGATTGGCCGCGTTTGCCGGAGTATTTCTGGGGGCTGTGATTGTGATGATTTCCATGCTCCGGGCAATCAAGAGGCCTTCGAAGGCCTAGCTGGAATCCCGTCTGGGAAGTCGATTTATTTCAACCGCCAGGTTCGGCCAGTGGCTCGGCTTGATGAGTTGGTCGTGAGGGAGGAACTTGATTCCCCGACTTGCCGCTGGACTGATACTCCGTTCGCTTCCCTTTCGACCGGCAGCTATGGCTGTAAAAAATGAGGAATGATGAAATGAAGCGCCCGGAAGTGTTTCCGGTTCCGGTTGTGACCAGGACGCGCAAAAACACGGTGAGGTTCGCGCTGTGGACGAACCCCGCGCGGTCATTCGGAGGTGGCACCGATATCGAGGCCGCCATGTTGCCGATGGCCTAGCGTGCTCTAAAAGGCATGGGCTTAGGATAACCGTAAGCGTCCGACCGGGTGCCCCACGCTGAGCAGTTGTTCGTGACGATATGTGACCCTTAGCTCGTGACGATTTGGGTGTCCCAATCGTGACGAACAAAATCGAGTTAGGCCGGCTTCCAGTTGACCGGAGTGAGTGCATCCAGGTCAAACTGGTTGGTCAGGGCTGGAAGCCTGGTGAGGACGTCGCGCAGATAGGCGAGCGGATCGTGGCCGTGGCGCTGGCAAGACACTACAATCGAGTAAATGACGGCCGATCGCTGCCCGGCGTCGGGGTGGCCTATAAACAGCCAGTTCTTTTTTCCCACCGCCGACGGTCGGATGGCATTCTCGACCAGGTTATTGTCGAGGCGGGTCTGCCCGTAACGGACGTGCGCGGTGAGAGGCTCCCAGTGGCCGATCAGGTAATCGCAGGCTTTTCCGAGCAGCGACTGCGGCCTGACTCGCTCGCGCAGAGCCGCCGCGATGCGGTGCAGCCAGTCCAGCGTGCGCTTGAAGTTGACGGAGCGCCGGGCTGCGCGTTCGACTGGATCCTTGATGCCGGCCTCGTCCCATTGGCGCTCCAACCGGTACATCCTCGCGATCAGCTTGAGGACGACCCGAGCGGCCTTCGGCGACTCGGTCTGCGCTTCGTTAAATTTGCGACGGGCATGGGCCCAGCAGCCCAGCCAAACGACTCCGTCGTGCTTCTCGACATAGTTGGGATAGTCGGGTAAGGGCGCGCTATTATTGGCGACGCCCTCCCCTCAGAACCGGACTGGACAGTTTCCCGTCATCCGGCTCAAGCCGTCATTAAAGCCCCGAGAGTTCGGGGCCGGTATTCACGACAGTTTTACCGGACTTCTGGGTTTGCAGGCCGTAACGTTTGAGGACCGCACGTTCCTCAAAGTATCCGTTCCACTCACGATCGAACGGATTGGCTTTCGCTTGGATCTTGAGGTGACGACGGATCTTGGTCTCGGCGGCATATGCCAGCCTAACCCATTCAGTTTTTGCTAACATCCGATCGCCCTCAAGACGTGCAGCGAAGGTCCAAGTGCGCTCGCCAATCATGTGCCAGTAGCGACTGGCGACCCATTGGCGTGGCTTGTGCCGATGCCGACGTTTAGCCCAAAACCACAGTACTTTCCAGATCGCATAATCGACCCGATCAAACGCCCGCGTCGCAGTGATGTGCCGATGATAGCTGACCCAGCCCCGGATCACGGGGTTGAGTTGCCATATCAGCCGATCTTGAGCAATGGAGCGGTTTTCACGGACGATGGTGCGGACCTTATCTAGGAACGCTTGAGTGTTTTTCTTCGACGGACGGATCAGCAGTTTGCCGCCAAACTTGCGGATGTTTTGCCCGAGGAAGTCGAAGCCATCATTGATGTGCGTGACCGTCGTCTTTTCCGCTGACAGGGTGAGACCCCGTTCGCGGAGGAAGCCTTCGATTACAGGACGAACTTCGTTTTCCAGGAGCTCTTTCGAGGTCCCGGTGACAATAAAGTCGTCCGCGTAGCGCACCAGATGGACTTTCGGATGCTGCATATGTGTCGAGCCGGGCGCCC
>JBEKAO010000115.1:0-3810 GCA_050015855.1 Opitutaceae bacterium
CGAGCGTCCAGCGCACAGCGGCGCGGGCGCGCCCGCTTCTCCGGCCGGAGACTCCCAGCTCGCTGTTCATCGGCCGGGCTCCATGGGGACGAACACCGGCGGCGGCCGGGGAAACACGAGCCGCTGCTCCGTGCGGAACCAATCGCTGATCAGACCGGCCGCCACCGATGCCAGGAACACGGCGACCAATCGCCAGAATCGGGCCGCCCGGACCGCGCGCGCGAGCGCTGGAAGAATGGCGCCCATGGTCAAGGCCCTTTCAGCAAGCCGTCCAGGACCCGCTGGAAATAGTCGAGGGGCTGGGCATCCTCGAGAATCGCCCGGGCCCACCGCCCGTCGCGGCGCAATTTTCTCAACAGAAAAGTCGGCGTGCCGCGGATCCCGAGCTCGGTGTACTCGGAGAAATCGGTTGCGACCGCCTCGCGCACCGACGGATCGCGCAGGCTCGCTTCCAGGCCACCGCGATAGATCCGCGGACTGCTCGCGATCAGCTCCGCGAGGAAGTTCGGCGGGCGCAAGCCGACCTGATAAAGGCTGTCGACCATCTCCCAGTACCGTCCCTGTCGCAGGGCGCCGCGCGCGACCAGGAAAACCGGCGAAGACCGGTCGTCGGCCTCGTTTGAGGCGTTGATGATCACCCACTGCACTTTGCCCGTGTCGATGTACCGCTCCCGCAACTGCGGAAAAACCGCCTCATGGAACGCACGGCAGTGAGTGCACTTGAAGCTGGAGAATTCAATCACCACAACGCCGGCACTCTCCGACCCGAGCACGGCGCGTTCCCGCTTTGCGAACGGGGCGCCGAGCCGCGGGTCTGTTGGCGGGGCGCCGGATCCGCTCACGCGGACCGAGGCGCAAGCGAGACACAGCGCGAAACCTGCGAGCGCCCTCATCAACGCCCAAATCCGCAATTGCACGGAGCGGAACCAAGCGCATCCAACGCCCGTCGAAGGCTGCCAGTATCGACAACGCCTGGTGCGGGTGCAGCACCTGACGGATTGACCCGGTCCGGCACCGCTCTGCATCCGGCAGCGAGCACTATCGAAAGGACTGCAAGGGAGAGCCTCATCGGAGCAGGGGGCGCGTTTTCCTCATGTCGCCGCCAGCCGTGGCGGTCGGCGGCGACACTCGGCGGAATCTCACCCGATTTCAACGGCAAATGCCTACAGGCTCAAAACACCGCTCCCCTGAAGACGATGCCCGCCCACCGGGGAACCTTGGGCTTCCACGCGATCGGGGTTTGATCAGAGAGAGGCAGGCCGTCGTCCACGTTGAACGCGTTCTTCACCAGAATACTGACATCGAATCTCCCGTTCCTTTTGCCGATGCCCCAATTGACATCTGTCACGCCTACTGACTTGGCGATCAGGTATCGCGACAGGCTTGTGTCGGAATAGTAGCTCGTCGAGAAGTTGTAATTGACGTTTGCATGCCACTGCCACGCCCCGATCGGGTATGTGTAGTCAAGGAGCGCGTTGCCGCTGAACCTCGGCGCACCCGCCAGCGCGTGTCCGGTCATATTGGTGTAGACTTGGGCGGGATTCCCGCTCAGTTCCCATGGATCGGCAGCATACGGGAAGCTCTTGTAGACAGCATCCGTGTATGCGCCGGTGAACTTGAAGACCGTGTGCCGGATGCCGGAGTAAGACAGGTTTACCTCCGAGCCCTTGGTCTGCACTTTGGGCACGTTCTCGAGCGCCGCCAGGTAGGAAATCGTCCCGTTGTTGTTCAACTGTGTCTGGACGGGGTCGTACACCTCTCCGTTCTGGATGTAGTTCTTGATATCCTGCAGGTAGAAGGTCACGTCCAGGATGAGCGTGTTATTGAAGAAGAGCGACTTGAGGCCCACGTCATAGGCATCGGATGTCTCGGTGCCGACCGGGACCGACTTGCCTCCGAGAATCGTGCCGCCGACAAGCTGCGACACCCCCGCCTTCTCGCCATGCGCCCATGAGGCGTAAACGGACTGCGACTCGTTCAGCCGGTATGTCGAGCCGAGTTCGAGATCCGGCAGGGTTGCATTGTAACCCTGGGCGGTTGTTTGAGTGTAGATGGCCCCGATTCGAGCCTGGCGGATGGCCTTTGCGGTCGCAAGCTGGAGCTCCTGGGCCGAGGTGAGCGCGGCATAATTGGTCGCGCCGAAGTACTTCTGGGCTGCGAAGTCCGCCAGCGCGAGCTGTGCGGCGCTGTTCTTCCCCGCCAACAGGTTTCCACTCGCGTCGCTTGCGAAGCCGCCCAGTTGCACATTGTTCACGGAGACCGGGTCCAACTCAGGGGCGTACCCTTCTTCCGTGATCGAAGCGCTTCCGGAGGCAATGCGCCCCTCCTTCGTCGCCCGCGCCCCTCCGGAAAAGGCAAGATCCGGAGTGACCTCCCAAACGAGGTTCGAATATGCGGCCAAACTCCTACTATCGAGCTGGGTCGTGGTGTGGGTGAACAGCCCGTTAGCACTGTTGCTAAGAAGATCCCATCCGGAGGCACTGGTTGCGTTCGGATTGGCGGGATTGACGGGATCCAATATCGCATACTGCGCCGCGCTCGCATACCAGGCGCCTGCATCCGGCCCATAGTGGGCCAGCTGGCCGATATTGGGAAACTCCTCTCTGAGATAAATGGCTCCCGTCTCGCTCTTCAGGACGTGGTTGGCCGCGCGGGCGAGCTTCCTGTTCATCGACGCCGTTAAATCGCGGCCGCGAACTTGGGGATCACGCTGCTGTTTAGCTTGGATGGCGTCGAACATCTTCGCAAGGCCCGGAGCATCTTGCTGATTCCAACCCCGGTTCCAGCAATCGATGGCTTCCGGATACAGGTGTGACTGGGATCAGCCATAACTGCGATAGTGCCTAAAGCCACGGCGACGATACATAATCTTTTCACCGCTTCTCCCCAGTATCAGCCGAGCCCCGATTCCGCCAAGTTCCAAACCACAGGGAAACCACGAAAAACACGAACCCTACCGCGGTCCACTGAATTGCCATGGCGGTGTAGCCAACGATCTCGCTCGGTGCGTGGGCATTTCCGGAGGCAATAATCGCGACGAGGACGGGAAATGTGTTCACGACCGCCTCGGCCGAATCGACTCTGGGGTCGGATCGGATGCCCAATGCTAGGCAGTGGCGATCGTACGCAATCATCGCGAGCGTCGACGCGATACCCATTAGCCATCCGAGGCAGACACAGGCGACCGCGCGTCTCCAGGAATTCGGTCTAAGTCTCATCCTCACTTGAGCCTCACGAAACTCCAGAAGGAGGTCGATTCGAGAAAGATGCGGTAGACGGTTTCACTGCGCAGCTGTTCCTGGCCGAACCAATGGACACTTCCTCACTTGGGCAAATCATCTCTCGGATCCCATTCGAGATCGACATGGAGCGACACCCCCGGCGACCAAAGGAATTTCCAGTCGCCTCCGTCTTTCTCTAAGATCACCTCGTTCTGCAAATGATTTTCCACCGGATGCTCTGCCCTCGTCTTCCAGCCAGAATCAAACGTGACAATTGCAAAGTCGCCATGGACCACGGTGGACATGTAGTAGTCAAAGTAGTCCAAACGACTATCGCGTGGCGGCACAATGGCACGATGCGCTTCGCAGAATAGCTCTACCACTTTCGATTCAGGGGCCGTGCTCAAGAAGCCCGTATCGATTTTCTTCATTTCAAGGTAAAACTTCAATAAGCGGGCAGTCCTAAGCCTTCTCTTGAGCTCCGGGTGCGCCACTTTTCCCAGCGTCGGGGCATCCCCGTCCTGAAAAGCCTTTATGGCAGACTGTGCCACCGCACGCGGCTCTTCAGGCGCTGCTCCCACATTAACCG
>JBEKAO010000116.1:0-3780 GCA_050015855.1 Opitutaceae bacterium
GGGTACACGGCAAAGGTGGCCGACGCGCGCGTGATCGTGCCGACCGTCAATCCGGCCAGCGTGACGCCCCATTCGGAGGCCTTCCAGGCGGTCGTCTGGCACCTGTTCGTGTCGCACCCCGACCTGAAGCTTAACCAGACCAAATGGGAATCGGTCGCCAAGAGGTAGGCCGCCCCGCCGTCTTTCTCGACCGCGACGGCACGCTGAACGTCCAGGCCATCCGCGGCGGAAAACCGTACGCCCCGGCGGCGCTGGAAGATTTCCGGCTTGTTGCAGGGGCGCAAGACGGCTGCCGGAGGCTCAAGGAGGCCGGCTTCACCCTGGTCGTGGCCACAAACCAGCCGGACGTCGGCCGCGGAACCCTGCCCCGCCCCGTCGTGGAGGCCATGCACGAGCGCCTGCGTTCGCTCGTGCCCGAGATCGACCGGATCGAGGTGTCCTTTGACTCCGGGAAGGGGCCGGCCCGGCGGAGAAAGCCCGAGCCCGGAATGCTCCTCGACGCCGCGGCGGAGCTGAACCTGGACCTCGCCCGGTCCTGGATGGTCGGGGATCGCTGGCGCGACGTCGAATGCGGCCGGCGCGCGGGGGTTCGCACGGTGCTCATCGATTTCGGCTATGCCGAGGAACTGCCGGCCCCGCCGGATTTTACCGTCCAGTCGTTTGGCGAGGCCGTCGATGCGATTCTTGGGGCAAAGGCGTGACCGTGCGCATTTCCTCTTGCGCCCCGCCTAAGACCAAACATCTATGCCGGGTCCAAACCGAATGAAATCCCTCAACGACCTCAGGATACAGCTCTACGCGGACGGGGCCGACAAGGCCGGCATCCTCGATCTGTACGCAAAGCCCTACATCAAGGGACTGACGACAAACCCGTCCTTGATGAAAAAAGCGGGCATCCATGACTATGAGGCCTTCGCGAAGGACATCCTGAAGACGGTTGTCGCAAAGCCCATCTCGTTCGAGGTCTTCACCGACGAATTCGCCGAGATGAAGCGGCAGGGCCTCAAGATCTCCGCCTGGGGCAGGAACGTTTATACGAAGATACCGATCACAAATTCCCGCGGCGAATCGTCCCTGCCCTTGATCGGCGAACTTTCGAGGCAGGGGGTGAAGCTGAACGTCACCGCCTTGTTCACCGAGGCCCAGGTCCGCGGCGTGGCCGAGGCCCTCAATCCGGAGGTTCCCTCGATCGTGTCGGTGTTCGCTGGCCGCATAGCGGACACGGGCGTCGACCCCGTGCCGCTCATGCGCGGGTACCTCGGGCTTTTGAAGGACCGTCCCAAGGCGGAACTGCTCTGGGCGAGCACCCGGGAGGTGCTCAATATTTTCCAGGCGGAGGCCGCTGGTTGCGCGATCATCACCGTCCCCCACGACATCCTCGCGAAGGCGGCCAAGCTTTTCGGAATCGGCCTCGAAGCCATGTCCCTCGACACGGTGAAAACATTCGCCAAGGACGCGGCGGAGGCCGGCTTCAAACTCTAGCCCAATGTGACCGGGTTGCGTTCGTGGATCGACGAGCCGAGCGCCGAAACAGGCGCTTCGCCCGGGGTCTGCGTCCGCGGTTGGTGCTTTGACTCCGGCGGACGGAAGATACGGGGAGTGAGGATCCGGCTCGGCCGTCGAATTCTGGCCGCCATTTCGGGATTGCCCCGGCCGGACGTGCAGGCGGCTCTTTCGGGTCCTCCTTCGAGCGCGGAGTCCGGCTTCCGCCTCTGCGTCCGCCTGTCGCCGGGGTTGAACCGGATCCGGCTGGAAGCGGACGTGGACGGACAGGGTTGGACCGAATTCCAGTCGCTGAGTCTTTCGACCGCGTGGGCGGAAGCAGCTTTCCATCCATTTCGGATGGCCCGGTTCCGGGTCGAGGCGATCCTCGGACTGTCCCGGGCCTGGAGCCGCCTGACTCCGGCCGAGCAGGGCTATGTATCCGCCCGGCTCGAGGAAAAGGAGGGTGAACATCCGCTGCGGCTGGCCCCGCACCACGCGCCCCGGGCGATCCTGCCCGAGCGCTTCCCGAAGCCCCGGTTGGAAGCGGGGCGCCTGCCCAAGTTCACGATCGTCACACCCTCGCTCCAGCAGGCCGCTTTTCTAAAGTCGGCCATTCGCAGCGTCCTCAGCCAGGAGGGGGTGCGCCTGGACATGATCGTGCAGGACGGCGGTTCGACCGACGGCAGCGTCGAAATCCTGCGGAGCCTTTCGCCGCAGCTCAAGCATTGGGCGAGCGAGCCCGACAGCGGCCAGGCGGATGCGATCGCCCGCGGATTCGCCCATATGGAGGCGGGGCCGGACGACGCCATGGGCTACCTCAATTCGGACGATGCGCTCATGCCCGGGGCCCTCCGGTTTGCCGCCGAGTATTTCGCCAGGCACCCGTCCGTCGATGTCGTCTACGGCCACCGCGTCCTCGTCGACGAGGCCGGACGCGAAGTCGGCCGTTGGTTCGCTCCGCGAAGGTCCTGCGACGACCTGCGGCTTCAGGACCTGATTCCCCAGGAGTCCCTCTTTTGGCGGAAGCGAATATGGGATCGCGTGGGAGGTGTGGATCGCTCGTTTCAGTTTGCCGTCGACTGGGACCTCCTCCTGCGATTCACCGCGGCGGGCGCCCGAATCGCCCGGCTGCCATGGTTTCTCGGGATCTTTCGGCTGCACCCAAACCAAAAGAGCCAGGCGCGGATGGATGAATTGGGCGTCCCGGAAATGGATCGGTTGCGCGAGCGCAGCCTGGGCCGAGCCGCCACCCGCGAGGAGCTCGTTGCGAGCATGCGCCGCGCCCAGATCGACAGCACCCTCCTGCGAAGGTGGATGCGCCGCGGTTGGCGGATTTGAGGCGCCCAGTCTTATTTCACGCCATGGGCAATTTTCAATACGAGCATCTGTGGAATTCGCTTGGCGGCAAGGACGGCGCGCCCGCGGCCGCCGTCGGCGGCGATTTCGAAACCGTCGGCAAGCTGGAATTTGCCCTACTCCGGGAACTCGGGCTTCAACCGCAGTGGGCGGTTGTCGACGTCGGCTGCGGGAGCGGCAGGCTATCCAGCCAGCTTAGCCGCTGGCTTTCGGGCCCCTACCTCGGCACCGACGTCCTTCCCACCCTTCTCGACCACGCGCGGGCCGTTTGCGGCCGGCCCGACTGGAATTTTGTCAGGACGGACGGCCAGGTCATCCCGTGGCCCGACGAATCGGCCGACCTCGCCTGCTTTTTCTCCGTATTCACGCACATCCCGCACGATGAGACGTGGCGATATATCCTGGAAGCCAGGCGCGTCCTGAAGCCCGGCGGCATCCTCGTGTGTTCGTTCCTGGAGTTCAGGATCCGGAGTCACTGGGCGATCTTCAGGAATGACGCAAAGGACCGGACTCCTCAGAGGATCCCGAACCAGTTCCTGAGCCGCGATGCGCTCGAGGCATTCGCCCACAATGCCGGCCTTCTGGCGGCCCGATTCTTCGATGGCGACAAACCCCACATTCCAATCGACGGGGAACTGGCCTTCGAGAACGGCCACAAGGTCTCGAATATGGGAAACCTCGGGCAATCCGTCTGCGTCATTCGAAAACCTCTGGTCCCCATTCCCGAGCCGACCTGATGTCGCAAGGGGCAGACCGGCGGAGTCAGAGGCGCGTTTTGAGAGGGAGAGCCTCGAAAGAGGCGTTGCGAGCCTGCCGGCCCGCCTCTGGGGCCAGGACGGGCTGGGATCCCGCCTGGCCGGGTTTGGCGGGCTTTCCGGGTCTCGGCGAGCACAGCCTCTTTCGAGGCTCTCCCTCTCAAAACGCGCCTTTACCGTCAGC
>JBEKAO010000117.1:0-3755 GCA_050015855.1 Opitutaceae bacterium
GCCCAAGGTGGGAGCGAGCGCCTCGAGGACGCGCAGGACCGTGTGAGCGGCGGCGATCGCGCATTCCTTCTCGGTGTTGTCCTCCTTCAAAAGGCTTGCCCGAAGAAGCGCCGTCTCCTGACCCAAGCGTTCGTTCTCCTCGTTTAATTCCTTGTGGCGCCGCGCGCGGGCGCGGACATCGGCGAACAAAGACTTGGGCAAGCCCCGCATATTCCGGTCGTCGACAGCCTCGCCGCGCGGAAGCACCGCGCCGATGCCCTCCACGAAGATGGTCGAGGTCTTTTCCAGGGCAACCGAGAAAATCCCGAGCGCTGTCCGGGCCTGCGCGGCCGATTCGGACTGCGCCTTCGAGAGCCTGTCGGAGATCGCGCCGAAATTATGCCCCAGTTCATAACACCGCCCGCTCGCGATGTCCTCCGCGATCAGGTGCGCCTCCGCGCTGCGTCCCTGGCGGATCAGCGCAGGATACTGGGGATCGCCGAGGAAGATTTCCCGGGTCCTGACGAGTTCCCCCAGGCTGATCTTTCCGCCCACTTTGACATCCGGTTCCAGGGCGGCGCGGGCGATCAGCAAAAGCTCCTCAGCTGATTCCTCCTTCAACTCGCGGTCGTGGACCAGGCTCGGCTCCGCTTTTGGGAGGTACCGGTCGCACGCAAGCTGAGCCTCGTGTTCGAAGGCATCCTTCAGAACCTGCTGGCAGGGCACATCCACATGCGCGTCTCCAACTTTGTAGCGCCGAAGAACGCTCAAATTGACCTTCGCCCCGCTCTGGGTCAGCGGGTGGACGAGGACGTGGGCGTGAATATGCGCCCGGTCGTGATGGAGGGCCACCATGTAGGCCAGAAGATCGCCCGGATAAAACCGCGACTCGAATTCCTTGAACGCATTGCCGACGGCTGTGACGAGAAACGAGTCGGCCGAAACGCCGGCCTGGCCCATCGCCGCGGCCAGCCGGGGATCGAGCGTGAAGACGACATGGTGCGCCTTGGTGGGGAGGTTCGCCGTGTCCGCGGTCCACCAATCCCGCAGAAACCGGAGACGTTCGCCGTCCGACAGATCCTCGATCCGGTGGTCCCGAAAAATGTCCGGCCGCGAAGCCCGGCCGAAGACATTGATCTTCGCCCGCGACGGCAAGAAATCGATCTCGGGCCGCAGCGGCGCCCGGCCGGCCGCGATTTCCCGCAGATACTCCTCCTCGCTGCCGGCGTTCACGTCCTCGGGAGCGATGTAGCCCTCCTTGGCCGTCTCGTCGGCATAGGCGCCGAGAAACTGAGAGAGTCGGTTCGCCGAATTCAGGCTCTTTCTGCGGCGAACGATCCCCGCCCGCCGCACGCGGCTGCCATGGGAGGCCTGGACCATCGTGTAAAGATTCATGGCCGCGTCGCGGTCTGCCGCGCCACCTGTTCGCGAAGCGCCGCCGCCTCGCGCAGGATCTTCTCCGCGCCGGCCAAAAGCAGGCTGCCCCGCTTCTTCTCGGCCGACAGGTTCAGGAGCACGTGCTCCAGGTCATCCTGCAATGACCTTCCGGCCGAAAGCGACGGCAATTCGGAAGCCAGAAGTTGCAGGCAAAAGGAAACGCAAAATGTCGCGGTTTCATCGTTCGTAGTTCCCTTGGCCTGGGCGACGGCCGTGAAGAGGCCGGCGTCGGCCGGGGGCAAGGCGACCGTGACGACGAAGGGCCGAGGGGCTAGCTGCGTTTCGAGGGACATAAGATTTTAGGGACTGGGCGCCCGGTTAGGGGCATCTTTCATGGCCATCAGCCGATCGTGCAGACCGACCAAATCATCGGCGTGTTGGGCTAGGCGCCGGTAGTGGCCGGCCTCCATCCGCCGCAGGTGCTGGCCGAGCTCGAGGTTAGCGGTCGCCAGGAAAAGGATAACCGCGTTCAGCCGGTCCAGCATCAGGCTGAACTCCCGCAGGTCGGCGAACCGGCTCAGGTGGTTGGAAGAGGCGAAATGGCGCGCGAGAAACCCGATCAAATCGTCCATCGAATCGGGCTTCAGCTG
Source organism: Opitutaceae bacterium (assembly GCA_050015855.1). GTDB lineage: Bacteria > Verrucomicrobiota > Verrucomicrobiia > Opitutales > Opitutaceae > Palsa-1447. Next base: position 2,007 of record JBEKAO010000117.1, read on the forward strand.
CTCGGCCAAGGAGTCCAGCAGCGCCCTCGTGGCGGCCGAGATTTTGATCGAGGCGAGGGCTTGAGCGGGCTCAATTGCCGCCGCCGGAGAGGCCTTGAGCGAAGGGGCTTTCATACCTCTAGATGGTAGCAACCGGCCGTTGCAGGGACCACAGGCGTTCGCAAAGGAGGGGGGGGAAGCCGTTTTTTTACCACTGCGGTTCGATCCATCAGGGGGGGAGACTCCGGAAGGGCGACCACCGGCGTTCAAAAAAGCCGGAAAGAGAGCCCCGGTTTGACCACCGCGCTTCGCAAAATAGCCGAAGGGAGGCCATTTTCGGGTCCGCTGGACCGGAGTATCCTGCTGGGGCCCCCAAGCCTGCCGGGGCCGGCCCGCGGTCAGGAACGCCCCTGCGTTCTCAGAAACTCCAACCCCGCCTGGAAGGGCGCCAAACGGCACCGTCCGCCCGCCGTGTCGTGGACCAGGATGGAGCCCGGTTCGGCCTCGAAGGCGTCATCGGAGAGAACGATGGGGTTCGAGAAACCGTCCGACAACCCGGCGCGCGCCGCCGCGCTTTTGACCCGGTTCAGCATGTCGAGGAAGAGCCCAAAATACCGGACCGAAGCCTGATTCCCCCCATCGGTCACGAAAGCGCAGGTCGCCGCGTAATAATAGCCCATGTAGCGGGGCAGTTCGTAACGGGCCTTCCGGGCATTCAACAGGTCGAAATCGACCGGCCTGCCGGCCATGTCCGTCATCCGACCAACCTGCACCCGGAGCGCCTCATTCAGGGGTTTGCGCACGATGTCCAAGAACCCCGCCTCAATCGCGAAGTCGGCCCGGAGGGCCATGATTTCGGGAAAGTCTTCCAGTTTCATGAACGCAGATAACCGCGTTCCATCGCTTGAACCCGCTCCGTCGCGTAGTGCCGGAAGGCCAGGCGGTCCAACTCCCCAAAATCCAACCCCAGGCCGTCGCACAGGTGCCGCAGGTCCGCCAGGAGGTCGGAGATCAATTGCGCGGGCGGTTCGCCCGCCTCGTAGCCGGCCAGGATCGCCCGCTTGGCGACGATTCGCCGGTAAAGGAGCGGCTCCTTCTCCGGCAGGTCGTCCGGCACCTGCCCAAGCGGCAGGTGCGGGAGCTTCTCCCAAAGGGCTTCTATCCGGGCGGAATCCTTCGTGCTCATAGCCGCCTTTCACGCCACCGCCACGGCAGCCCGCAGGTCGATCAGCCCCAGCGCCGCCTTCAAGGCTTCGGAGCCCACCGATTGGGCGTCCACCGTCTCGCCGCAATCGTCCACGAAGACGAGCCCGCCCTCCGCGTCCACCCGGACCGCCTCCAATTGGGCGTGATAGTCGCCCTCCGGGCCGACATACGGGACGGGAGCCGTCAATTTCGCCTCCGTCAGTCCGGCCCGGCGCAGCGCGAATTCGACCTCCTGGCAGGCTTCGACGAGCGCCCGGTCAAGGGCCTCGGCGGCAAGCTCCACGCGGTCGGCGTGGAAGCGAAGGGTGGCCAACAGCGTTTCGTTTTCCATGCCCGTAGATAACGGGACTCTGCCGACGCCCACGTTGGGTTCCAATGCGACGTTTGCGCCCAAAGTTCGCATTGGGCGGGGCGAGCGCGAATGCGAACTTCTACTGCAAAGTTACCATTCGGAATTCTCGTCAATCTAACAGGCTAGGGCTTGTCGCGCTTTAGTGCCTGTTTCACTCGTGCCCTCCAGTCGCCCCTATGGACGATTCGGGTGACCCTCCTAGGATGGTGTCG
>JBEKAO010000118.1:0-3702 GCA_050015855.1 Opitutaceae bacterium
GGGTCAGGGTGGTTTTCATTGGGTTCCGATGGTTATATCAGCTGGAGCAGCGAAAAGTGTGAGAATTTAGAAGCGGGCTGCCCCGGTCAAGCTTCCGTCGAGACTCCGCGCCGCCGGCGCCTGCAGGAAGCCCGGATTCAAGATGCAAAGGGAAATTCATGGCTGGCCGGACGCGGGATCGATTGAGAGTTCGGATTTCAGTTTCTCCAAGTGCTCGAGCCGCCGACGCAGCTCATGCCGGGCCGACCACCGGCTTAGTCGCCAAACGATCCAGCCAAGCGTCACCAGTGCCAATCCGAGGACAATCGCCTTCAGCCGCACACCTCCGCCGACCAGCGAATTCCATACGGGGCCCAGCAAAAGGAATCCCAAAATTAGGGGCGCGATGTACCACCAAAGATTGTCGAGCAGCTGAACTTGGCGGCGCGTCTCATAAATCGAGAGGGTGAGCGTTCCAAGCAAGGTGTCGTCCACGGCCGGCCTTTTGGCACGTGTTCTGATGCGATAAGTCAGGAACGAGACGGTTGACGTCGTAAAAAGAACGGCAGCCATCCACACAAAAGCGCTGTAGTGCTTGGCGCGCCAAGCCAGTATGACCGCCACAGAAACAGCGAAGATGCCCCGCGCCAGTACACGCAGGTCCCGCCAAAGGATCATCATGTCGAATCGGCGTACGTGACTACGGAAACGTTCTGGCAGGGCGGTACCGCCCCCGGCGGTGGAAGGAGTCGTCCGCCTCCGATGAAGACTGGATTCTATCGCCGCGATGGTGGCGGTGGAAGGAGTCACCCGCGCCCGAGGAAAACCATATGTTATCACCGCGAGGGTGATGGCGATCATAAGACCGATTCCAATTTGCAAGATCGTCCGGTGCTCCCGATCAATCGGCAGAAACAGATGCTGGCCGCTAGGGTCCAGTATGTTCCCCAGAATCCAGACGACGAGGGAGAACCACACGAGATCCCGTAACGCCAGCAAGATCGCAACGTGACGAAAGCGCCGCTCGCTTCGGCGAATCCGTTCCAATAATTCAATCTCGATTTGTGAATCGGCCCCTCGAGACGATTTCGCAAACTGATTTCCCCATTTCTCCTGCAGGTCTTCAAATCTCACGGCGCACCTCCTTTAAATATTCGCTCAATTTCTTTCGTGTCCGGGTCAGGGCCACGCCGACGTGGTTCTCGGTCAAGCCCGTGATCTCGCTGATTTCCCTGTAGCTCAGCCCGTCAAGCAGCAGGACCACCAAGGATCGCTCGGCGACCGGCAATGCCCGGACCGCCTGATAAAGTCTTTGCATAATTTCGGCTTCCTCCTGCAGACGCCCGGGCAGCGGCGAGCTGCAGCTCAGTTCAGGTATAAGGTCCAATGGCGAATGCGACTGGCGTCGCTTCTGTTCCGAGCGCTGCCAAGTCAGCGCGGTGTTAAGACACAAGCGATAGATCCAGGTTGATGGTTTCGATTGCCCCTTGAAATTCGGCATGGAACGCCAGAGCTCTATTGCCATGTCTTGAAATAAATCAGCCTGTTCCGCAGTCTCGGACGCAAATGATCCCGCAACCTTGAGCAGAATGTTGCGATGCTCGCGGAGCCAGCTGATGAACTGCGATTCGAATGATTGGCCGGGCTCCATTGGTCACCTATATTAGTAGCGTTAGGGGGGATTCCCTTACAAAGAATCTTCTCAGGTGACGAAAATGAAGGGGATCGGATCCGGCATTCACACCCCATAGGACCGCGCCGGCGCGCGAGCGTTTGCGCCAATGGCAGAATGTCTGCTCGCACAGCCCATGCTCTCGGCAGAGCGCCGACTCATCTGCCCGATTGCCGCTGCCGCCAGATATTCCAGCAAATCTCCACGGTGCCGCAGACAATGGCCGCGCACAGGAGCATTATTAACAAATGCTCGAATTCCTGACGACCGATTCTAGTCCACGAAAAAAATCGGTCATGGTCAAAAAAATCCCCGGCGGCCGCATCGTTGGCGTGGAGCGCATGCGCCGCCGCCCCTTTAGACCTTGTCGGAAAACCGGCATAGGTTCGGGCGTATGCCTGCAAGCCGTAAGCCGCCCGAACCCCGAATGCGATTACGCCCTTTGCCATCCACCCAAAGGCAAAAAAACCCAAACCCAAGAGGCCCATGGAGGTCACGCCCAGGGCCAGCCCTCCAGCGGAGAACACGCCAACACATACGAGTCCCATGCCGAACATCCCGATGCTGAAGGGAGCGATCGCAACGTTCCCACATGCAAAGAATATGCCGTGGGCGATATCGCCGACCGCGACCCACGCCTTCACCGGAGTCCGGTTTTCCGCCGCAGCGGGATTGGACCCGATCCGCACATGCAGGAGCGGCCACCCGAACAAGGCCCGGCGGCTGCGAAACTCGAATCTCAACCGCGCAGGAGCCGTCCCGGTTCTTGCCCAAACATCCCAAATGCGGCGTTTGATCCTGTGCTGCCGAGCCCAGAGAATCGGGAAAAAAGCAACTACCACCAAGGCAAAGAGAGGCGCATACCAAGGAGGGGGATGATGGCCTGCCGCCGTCACGTGCTTGTACCACGTCATCCACACTTCCATGTACGCGGCCATTGCGAGGATCCCCACGGTGAATTCGCGGCGCGACTGTTTCCTCAGTTCACGCTCCTCGGCCGACGGCGAGCGCTTCTCCGCGGCCAGTCTCAGTTTGCGACCCAGCCAGACAATCGCGATCGGGGCGATGGGCGAGGTCATGATGGCCGTGATAACCCCGAGCATGCCCCCGCCGACGGCGCCCTTGGCCGCCGCGGCTCCGCCCGCTGCCGCCTTCATCGCCGCGGTGGCGGGCAATGTCCCCATGACGCTTGAAGTAAACGCGCGTCCCGGAGCTGTGCGCCGCAGCGCGCCCTCCACCACCTTCTCAACTTCGGACTGGAGCATCTTGCGCCCGCGCACCAGCCGCTGTTTCACCGTGTCTTCGCTCAGTTCCAGCGATTCGGCGACCCGTTCGACCGACTGGTTCTCCCTGTGGAAAAGGATCAGCGGTTCGCGGTAGGCTTCGGGAATCTGCTCCAGGGCCCGCCACATGATTGCCGTCTCATCCCGGCTGGCAGCCTGTTCCGAGGGCTGCGCCTCGGGCGCGGCCATTTCGGCGGCTTGATCCAGTGTCGCGGCCCTGTCAACCGGCTCCCGGCTCTGGCTGCGAACCGAGTCGTGAATGCGGTTGCGGACTATCCCGCAGATCCAGGCGCGCAGTTTTTCCGGCTCTCTCAACTCCCGCAGCTGGCGCCAAGCCGCAAGGAAAGTGTCCTGGGCAAGATCCTCGCTCCTGGCAAGGTCGCCGGTCGCGCTGTAGGCCAGCGAGCAGACCAGCGTCTGATAGCGGCCTACGATTTCCTCAAAGGCATTTCGATCGCCGGCCAGGGAATCCCCGACAAGTTCGACGTCCGTTCTGCCGCTGGAGGTCAAGGGACGGGAAAAGTGCATTTGCTATAGGAGTAGCAAAAGCCACCCCCTGGGTGACAAAGAATCTTTGAAGAAGGCCTCGCCTCCGGCCGGTTTCGCGGCCCCGTCCGTCACGCTCCCATCTTGTCCGGTTGGTGACCGCGCAGAGCCGCTTGCTCTGCGGCGACGATCATCCCGCAGGCGGAAATTGCGTCGGGCGCCTCCCACAATTGCGCGATTACGCCGGTCTTTTGCACGATCATGCAAAGCCGCGCGAGGGTG
>JBEKAO010000119.1:0-3638 GCA_050015855.1 Opitutaceae bacterium
CGGTCGTACATTCGGCGAATTGCTCCGGCGTGTCCTGCGGCATGACCCCGACGTCATCATGGTGGGCGAAATCCGCGACAAGGAAACGGCCGAGATCACGCTGCGGGCCTCCCTGACCGGACACCTTTGCTTCAGCACGGTGCACACGCGTAGCGGACTGGGAACGATCGAGCGGCTGAGCGACCTCGGACTGGACCCCCTCATGCTCGCCTCGGCCCTGAAGGGGGTTATCGGCCAGCGGCTGGTCCGGCGCCCATGCCCTCATTGCCGGAAGCCGCACCCGCGGCGCGAGACCTACCAGGCCCGCTTCAAAGAACTCCTTGAAGCCGAAGGCATCGGTCCCGATCGGCTGCAATTCTGCATGGCTACGCCCGGCCGCGATTGCCCCGTCTGCCATGGCCGTGGCCACCGCGGCCGAATCGCGATCATCGAGGTTTTCCCGCTTGCCGGACTGGAGACCCTGATCGCAAGCGGCGCCGCCCCCTCCGAACTTCTCGCCGCAGTGCGACACCGCGGCTACCGCACGCTCTTCGAGGACGGCGTCCGAAAGGCTGCCCTCGGGCTCACCACCATGGAGGAGGTGTTTGCCGCCCTGGCGGAGCCGGCGGATGAACCCGCGTCGACACCCCCCGCAACGCCAATCGTACAAGCGGCCTAAAGCCGGGGGTCCCCGGCGGGTTGCTACAATCTCCAGAGGAGAACTTCCATGAACCCCAACCCGCACTCCAATTCCGTCAACTCGCCCCGCGGCGACCGATCCGCGACCAGCGGATTCACGCTCGTCGAAATCCTCGCTGTCCTCGCGGTCATCGCCGCGATCATCGCCATCGGTGTTCCCGCGATCAGCAAAGTCCTGCAAAACGGGCGCGTTCGCAATGCGGAGGGGACAGCCTCCGTCCTGAAGAGCGCGATCACCCAGTATCTCAGCAAGCCAGGCAACCTCGGCACATTACCGGTCACCGAAACAACCGCCGGCACGCTGCCTGCCGCCGAATTCGTCAACACGGCGGCCAACACCGCGGCGGCCGGACCGGCGGCCACGCTGGACAACATGCTCCTCACGGAGGGAGCGTTGGAGAGGCCGATCAATCTTAGGATCGGCGTTCAGAACGCAACCTCCGGACCAGGGGCCACCCAGCTCATCTGGTCCGCGAGCACCGAACAGTATTCCAACGCGGCAGCCGCCACGGCCAACTTCACGACCGTGAGCCGGGCAGAGGTTGGTATCAGCGACGGCGCCACAATCCCAAGCCTCGGGACCAACGCGGCGGCGTGCGCATTCAACCTAAACGGCGACGGCTCAACCCTCATCGCGAACGGCAGCCGAGTCGCCTACCTGATCCTCAAGAACGTGCCCGACGCCGACGCCTACACGCTCGCCCTCGATGTCGATGGGCAGCCGCTGATCCAGAATACCGCCAATACGCCCGCCACGGCCGCCCAGACGAAGGGGCCGGTCGTCTATGCGGCCGACGGCACCGGAGCCACAAACGGCTACGTCGATGTGTACTACTATCTGACGAACCTGTGAACTTTGCATGCGTGGACGGAAAGCCGATCGATCGCAATATGCGGGGCGGTCCTTATTGGGGCCGGAGCGATCGCCTATTCCGATAGTTTCCGCGGTCCGTTCGTCTTCGACGATCTTCTCTCGATCCCCCAAAACCCCTCGCTCCACCGTCTCTTCGCCCTCTGGCGAGTCCTTTCTCCGCCCGATGATGGCGCCACGGTCAGCGGCCGACCGATCGTCAACCTGACCCTGGCGCTCAATACCGCCGCTGGCGGCAACACGGTCTGGGGTTATCATCTGGTCAATCTCGCGATCCACCTGTTGGCCGGGCTCACGCTTTTTGGGCTTACCCGCCGGACGATCGAGCGGTGGCGCCCGCAGGCGATTCCTGGCGGATTCGGAACTTCAGCCAAGCTCCTCGCCCTCGCGATCTCAGCTCTCTGGACGCTCCATCCGCTTCAAACCGAGTCGGTGACCTACATCGTTCAACGCGCTGAATCCCTCATGGGACTCTTTTACCTGCAGACCCTCTATTGCTTCATCCGCGGCAACGAGACGCGGAAACGGATATGGTTCATTCTATCGTGGCTCGCGTGCTTCCTCGGCATGGCGACCAAGGAAGTGATGGCGTCGGCGCCCGTCATCGTTCTCCTCTATGATCGAACCTTTGTCGCGGGCAGCCTGGGCGAAGCCTGGCGCAGGCGCAGAGGGTATTATGCAGCCCTCTCCGGCACATGGCTTCTCCTTGCCGTCCTTATCATCGGGACCTCCAACCGAGGCGGCACGGCGGGCTTTGGCCTCCCCGTTAGCGTCGGCCGCTATTGGCTCGCCGAAACGGTTGCGATCATCCGGTACCTTCGGCTTGCCGTCTGGCCACATCCGCTCGTTTTCGATTATTACGTCCAGTGGTTCGATTTCTGGCCCGCGTTTCCCTTCGCACTCGCCGTCGCCTTCCTCCTGGCCGCAACCCTTTGGTTGCTAGCCCACGCGCCCGCGGCCGGATTCCTGGGCATTTGGTTCTTTGCAATCCTGGCTCCCACCTCGCTCGTTCCCGGGATCCGGCAAACGATGGCCGAACATCGGATGTACGTTGCCCTCGTGCCAATCATGGTACTGGCGGTTATGGGGGCGCACCGAATCGCGGGACGACGGGCTCTCCCTGCGTTCGTCGCCGCCGCCATCGTCCTTGGCTTCCTCACCTTTCGCCGGAACCTCGACTACCGGACGTCAATTTCACTTTGGGGCGACACGGTCCAGAAACTCCCGTCCAACCCCTGTGCGCACGACAATCTCTCCGCCGCGTTCTTCTCGGCCCGGAACTTTCCCTCGGCGCGGCGCGAAGCGGAGGAGGCAATCCGCCTCAAAGCCGACGCGTCGTCCTCCCACTGCAATCTCGCCAACGCGCTCCTGTCGCTGGGCGACACCGCCGGAGCAATTCGGCAGTACGCGACCGCCATTCGCCTGAATCCTGGCGACACGGTTTCGCACTTCAACCTCGGCGTCGCGTATTATGAGACCGGACGTGCACCCGCCGCCGTGATCGAATACCTCGCGGCATTGAGCCTCGATCCCAACTATTCTCCAGCCCGGATCAATCTTGCGCAGACTCTGCGACGGCTCCGACTGGCGGCGGCTCCGCAACTCCACGCGGATCCGGCTCCCCCCATTTCGCGACCGCCAGCGCCGGCACATCGTCCATCCACGCCTTGAGCAACGCTTGCCGGCTTTCGCAGTAGGCGTTGAACGGCTCGGCAATGTACGGGGAAAGGCCGGCCGCGGCCAGCGTGAGGTAGCTGCCCCCGAGTGGGCTCAAACTTTCGGGCCGAATGCGGACGCGGTACCCGCGCGGCACGTAACCATTCGGATAGATCGTCGAAAAGGGAAAGAGCGGCAGAACATTGGCCGCCTCGAAGTCCCGCAAGGGGCCCAGCGCCAGCCAAAGGGCTGCGGCCGCCGCGAATTCCTCGTCGGCCTTCGGCCCAGGCGGAGGCAGGAGCGGCAAAAGCCGCCGTTCGACCGCCCCCACAAGTTCAGGGTCGGCCCGCCAAGCCTCGCTCTTAGCCTCGGTAGCGGGCTTTGGCCAATAGTGGGCCAAGCGGCTCGTCCCCACTTTCATCGCGAACTCCAG
>JBEKAO010000120.1:0-4211 GCA_050015855.1 Opitutaceae bacterium
GGGAGCTTAAGAACCTGGAGGATGTCGCGAAATCGCTCGGCGCAAAGGGGCTGGCCTTCATCAAGCTCGAGGGCGGCGAGTGGAAGTCGCCGATCATGAAGTTCTTCTCGGAGGCGGAAAAGACCGTCCTTGCGCAGAAACTGGGCATTGCGGAGGGCGACATCGTCTTTTTTGCGGCCGCCCCGTGGGAGAAGGCATGCGCGATCCTCGGGCGCCTCCGCCTTGAGGTCGCCGCGCTTCTCCAAAAGCGGGGCAAGATGGAAATCCGCCCGGATGACTGGAAGTTCATCTGGGTCATCGATTTTCCGCTGATGACCTTCGATGAGGCCGAACAGCGCTACCTGGCGACACACCACCCCTTCACCTCCCCCGTGCCCGAGGACGCGGCGCTCCTCGACTCGGCGCCGGAAAAGGTCCGCGGGCAGCATTACGACGTCGTCTTGAACGGGATGGAGCTTGGCGGCGGCTCGATCCGAATCCACCAGCCGGCGCTGCAGAAGAAGGTCTTCGAGGACGTGCTCAAGATCCCCCGCGACGTCGTCGAAAGCCGATTTGGCTACATGCTTCGGGCATTCACCTACGGCGCCCCGCCGCACGGAGGAATCGCCTTTGGCCTGGATCGAATCGTGGCGCTTCTGTGCGGCACGACCAGCATCCGCGACGTGATCGCCTTTCCGAAGACCCAGAAGGGCCAGGATCTCATGGCGGGCAGCCCGACGCCGGTGACGGCCATATAGCCACGATCACGCCCGGCTGACGCCCAGCACAGGTCTTGCTTAATCAGCCGCGGGCAGCTAGCATCCCGATCCAGTCGATTCACCACCGATAATCATCGCATGAAACTAATCATCGCTGTCATCAAGCCCTTCAAGTTGGAGGAAGTGAAAGAGGCCCTTTCCGAAGTCGGCATCGAAGGCATGACCGTTACCGAGGTGAAGGGATTCGGCCGCCAGAAGGGCCATACGGAAATCTACCGCGGAAGCGAGTATACCGTGGATTTTCTTCCCAAGGTGAAGATCGAGATCGCAATCTCCGACGACATGGCCGGGAAAGCCGTCGATGCGATCGTCAAGTCGGCGAAGACGGGCAAGATCGGCGACGGCAAGGTGTTTGTCGTTCCGCTCGAAGAGGTTGTCCGCATCCGCACCGACGAGCGCGGCGAGTCCGCCATCTGACGCCGGGCGCGTTTCCATGCGCAAGGCGCGTTCGATCCGGAACGTGCTCGAATCCGGGATTGTCAGGGCATGAGAAAACCCAAAGTGTGAAACGCGATCGTGGGACGAAGAACCGCGGTCCGTTTGTTTTGATTTCCAACCCCTCCTATGAAGAAGACGCATTCCATGCGCGCACGCACCGCAATCCTGGCGTCCCTGGCGTTTTTCGCCGGCCTCGGCGCCGCGGCTTCCGCCGCCCTGGCCCAGCAGGCACCGACGACCGAGGAGCGCCTGACGGCGCTCGAGGCCTATGTGAAAAACGGCGATCCGGGCCGCGCGCTCGCGGGCGTCCCAGGGCCGGGCCACAACGGGTGGATGATGACGAGCGCGGCCCTCGTCCTTTTCATGACGCTGCCCGGCCTCGCCCTGTTCTACGGCGGGCTGGTGCGCCGCAAGAACGTCCTTTCGGTCCTCGGCCAGTGCCTGGGAATCGCGGGCCTCGTGACGATTTTGTGGTGGATCATCGGATATAGCCTCGTCTTCGGGAGGAGCTTCGGAAGCGGGATCTACGGCGGAACCGAGTACGCGTTCCTGCGCGGGGTGACCTCGGCCCCGAACCCGGACTACGGCTTCTGGGTGTCGCAGAATGTCTATGCGATGTACCAGCTCATGTTCGCGATCATCACGCCGGCCCTGATCGTCGGGGCGATCGCCGAGCGCATGAAGTTCAGCGCGATCCTGCTTTTCGTGACCTTCTGGATGTTTGCGGTCTACTTTCCCCTGGCCCACATGGTCTGGGGCGCGACCGGGCTGATGAACGGCCCCGGGAACGCCAAGGCCGCCATCTCCGCGATCGATTTTGCCGGAGGAACGGTCGTGCACATGAGTTCGGGCTGGTCGGCGCTGATCCTCTGCCTGATCCTGGGGCCGAGAATCGGGTTCGGTCGCGAGAAGATGACGCCGCACAGCATGGTGCTCTGCATGGTCGGCACCGGCATGCTCTGGGTCGGATGGTACGGCTTCAACGCGGGATCAGCGGTGGGCGCGGACGGGATCGCGGCCAACGCGTTCACGACGACCACCCTCGCGACCGCAGTCGCGTCGTTCACCTGGGGCATGATGGAGAAGGTCCTCCGTGGCCATGCCTCGATCCTCGGCTTTTGCTCGGGTGCCGTTGCCGGACTCGTCGTGATAACGCCGGCCTGCGGATTCGTGAGCCCGACCGGCGCGGTCATCATCGGGGTCTGCGCGGCGGCCATCCCTTACTTCTTCGTGACGACCGTGAAGGCCCGGTTCGGCTATGATGACGCCCTTGACACGTTCGGCGTCCACGCGGTCGGGGGCACCCTCGGGGCCCTTCTGACGGGCCTCCTCGCGACGGCCGCTGTGAACCCCAACCTGAGCGCCGCAAACGACAACGCGAGGCAGAACGGCCTTGCGGATGCGATCGCCCGTCATGTCCAATGGACGTCCCAGGCAAAGGCCATTTGCGTGACGCTGATTCTGGCGATCACTGCGACCATGGTCATCGGGTATGCCTTGAAGGCGATCATCGGCCTCCGGCCGGCGCCCGACGTCGAGCGGCAGGGCCTGGACACGATCGAACACGGCGAGGAAGGCTACGTCGATTAGTCCTCTTCCCGCGAAACGCTACTTCTTTTGCGGCAGGGCCCGGGTTCTCGCCTCGGTCGACAGTTTTTCCAGGAATGAGGCGAAGGGCGTTGACCCCTCGTCGCCGCGGGCCCGCGAGCGGACGCTCACCGACTGGCTCTCCGCCTCCTTCGGCCCGAGAACGAGCGTGTAGGGGATTTTTTCGAGCTCCGCCCGCCTGATCTTCGCCCCGAGCTTGTCGCTGTGCTCGTCGAGGGAGGCGCGGGCGCCGGCCGCCTTGAGCTGCGCGAGCAGGCTCCGGCCGTAGTCGGCCGCCTTGTCGCTCACGGGCACCAGGCGCACCTGCTCGGGGGCGAGCCACACGGGAAAATCCCCGCCGAAATGCTCGATCAGCACCCCGCAGAAGCGCTCCATCGAGCCGAACGGGGCGCGGTGGATCATGACGGGCCGGTGCGCCTGGTTGTCCGCCCCGACATACGAAAGATCGAAGCGGACCGGCAGGTTGTAATCCACCTGGACGGTGCCCAGCTGCCACTCGCGCCCGATCACGTCCCGAACGACGAAGTCGATCTTCGGCCCGTAGAAGGCCGCCTCGCCGGGCTCCTCGGCAAAGAACACCCCGAGGGTCTGCGCCGCGGAGCGGCAGGCCGCCTCGGCCTTGTCCCAGTTGGCCGGGTCCCCGATGTACTTGTTCGAATCCGGATCGCGGAGGCCGACGCGGACGCGGTAATCGGCCATGCCGAGCGTCGTCAGGACGATCTTCACGAGCGAAAGGCATCCCAGCAGCTCCGCCGCGACCTGCTCCTCCGTGCAGAAAAGATGCGCGTCGTCCTGGGTGAAGCCGCGCACGCGGGTCATTCCGTTGAGCTCGCCGGACTGCTCCCAGCGATAGACCGTGCCGAACTCGGCAAGGCGGACGGGAAGGTCGCGGTAGGACCTGGGCTGGGAGGCGAAGATCTTGATGTGGTGCGGGCAGTTCATCGGCTTCAGCAGGAAGCCGTCCAGAAGGAGGTCGTCCGGCTTCACCCGGTCCAAGGGGACAGTCTCGCGGCCCGTGCGCCGGTTGATCTCGGCTCGGAAATGGCCGGAGACCGCGTCCAGCCGGGCGACCATCTCGGCGCAGGAGCAGCCTTCGTGGAGGATCCCTGCCAGCGACTCGTTCTCGACCAGGGGGGAGAACTGCGATTCCTTGTAATAGGGGAAGTGGCCCGAGGTCTTGTACAGGGCGAGCTTCCCGATGTGCGGGGTGAAGACCTGCTGGTAGCCCTGCTTTCGCAGCTCCTCGCTGATGAAATTCTGCAGCTCCTGGCGGATGACCGATCCGGCGGGCGTCCAGAGGATCAGCCCCTGGCCGACGTCGTCGTCGATGACGAAGAGCTTGAGATCCCTTCCCAGCTTCCGGTGATCGCGAAGCTTCGCCTGTTCGAGCCGCTCGAGGTGCAGCGC
>JBEKAO010000121.1:0-3610 GCA_050015855.1 Opitutaceae bacterium
TTTGGGGCGATGCCCGATTTCGTGCCGGAATTCCCGGTGATTTGGGCGGTGTATGGAGAATCGGAAAAGGAGGTTGCCGCACGGGAGGTGCCGTTTGGCGAAATCGTCTGGGTCCCGGCGCACGCCTTCGCTTGAGCGTTATCTACGAACATGAGTGCTCCGGTCTCAAAAGCGATTGAAGTTGGCACGGCGATCACGCTCCGCGATCTGCCTGCGGTCCTGCGGATCGCCGCCGCCAAGCGGCGCAGCGTGTTCCTATTGTCCACGCCGGGAGTCGGCAAGACGGAGGTCATTACTGGCCTTGCGGGTGAGGCGAAGGCCAAGCTCGTCGTCTTGGTGGCGAGCCTTCTTGACCGGCTCGATCTGGCGGGCCTGCCCTACACCTATCAGGACAAGAGCGGAAAGACGGTGACGGGATTTGCGCCGATGGCGCTCATGGCGGACCTGTCGCAGGAGCACAATCCGGATGGCGGGCCGGTGTGGCTTTACTTGAACGAACTCAATGCCGCCGCCGACCTTTCGGTGACGCCGACCCTCTACCGGTTGATCGCGGAACGGGCGGTGGGGAGCCTGACCTTGAGGGACAACGTGTTCATCGTGGCGGACGGCAATCCGGCGAGTTCGCTGTCGGCGGGGCGGGACATGCACATGGCGATGCGGCGGCGCTTCCAGTGGTTCACCGTGCGGGCCGACTTGGGGGCGTGGCGGGACTGGGCGCTCAATCATGGGGTCGATGCGCGGGTGCCCGCCTTTTTGGGAGTCCCGGCCTACGCGCCCCATTTCAGCAACTTTGATCCGGCCAACCGGACGGCCCTCACCTTCGGCTGCCCGGCGACTTGGGCGCGGCTCGGGGCCGATTTGGAGGAGATTGAGCGGGTAACGGACGAGGGCCTCACATTGGCCATGATCTGCGGCCAGGTGGGGGAAAAGGCCGGGACCGACTTTGCCGGGTTCTTGGCGCACGCGGGCAAAATTCCGGACGCCTACGCGGTTTTGGACGATCCGGCGAAAGCGCCGATTCCGAAGGAAATCGACCGGCTTTCGCTTCTTTGCGGTGGGATCGTCAACCTTTGCGTGAAGACCGCTGACTTGACCGAACAGGCGCTGCGCTACGCGCTGCGGTTGCACGAGGTTGAAGGGATCGGCGGGCACGCGGAGTTCGCCCTTTTTCTCGCCCGTTCACTCGCAGCCATGCCCAAGACGAAGGCGGCCATGCTGGAGAGCCGCCATCTGGCGAAGCTGGCGAAGATCGTGGCGGGCGACAAATTCGCGGTGGAGGCGTTTCAGGCGGCGTGACGCACGGCCCCCGCTATCTGCGAGCATGGCCCACTCCTACATCCATGCGGTCTCTTCAGCCCGGAGGTTCGGCGGCAAGCCGGAGGACTATCTGCCGCTCCACAACTGGTTCGATGCGACGAAGGCGATCTCGGCGGACTTCCGGCACCGGGCGCTCCGCCATCATAGCGAGGGGATTTTCCTCGCCGAGCAGATTTTCGGGGTGACGCTCCTGAGCAGGGACGGGCGTCCCATCCCGGTGCGCCTGATCGGCGAACAGCACGTCCGCGAGGATTTCAATGGGCGGATTCCGTCGGCCTTGGACTGGCTGCGGACGATCCGGGCCGAACCGTGGATGCACGTTCGGCAGACGGAGACGCCGACGGAGGCGATCTACGACGAATTGGTGCGCAAGGGCGGCTGATTATCTGCTCTCATGCCCAACACGCAATTCACCGAAGCCGAATACTGTGCCGCGTTCTTGATCGACCTTTTCGCCTCGCTCGGCGTCACGCGGGCGGACCTCTCCTTTAGCGGCGGCGGGGACAGCGGAGCGGTCGATCAGGTCGAATTGAGCTACGGCAAGCGCGGAAAGCCGAGCCCAGAGAACATCGAGGAGATGTGGCGGCTTGCGGTGGCGCGGCACTACCTTCTCTATCCTGAGTACAGCTTGGAGAAGCTGAAGGCGGACGACTCGGGAGTCCGTCGGCTGGAGGGGTTGGCCGAGGATTACTTCTATCACTTCATTGACGGCAATATCGGCGACTGGGTGAACAACGAGGGCGGCGGCGGGTCGGCGGAGTTTGTGGTCGCGGAGCGGAGGATCGAGTATGCCGTGCACTACAACACCGACCACAGCAGCGAGCCGATCGAGGGGACGTTCGAGAACCCGGAGGTGTTTGGCACGCTCCTCGCCGCCGCGAAGGAGTTAGGAGTCGCGGAAATCTCGGCGGAGTTCGAGTTTGGGAGCGATGGCGACTGCTGGAGCCACGAGGTGAAGCTCACTCGGCCCGACGGGACCGAAGCAAAGTTGGAGGATGGCGATTGGACCGCGATGGCCCGGAAGGGATGGGAGGCTTTGCGGAGCCGGGGATTAGGCGAAGACGCCGATCTTGTCCGCGCCGACTTCCACGAAATGGCGAAGGCGATCTATCACGCTTTCGTTGAGCCGGAGACGGAGAGCCTGAGCGACAATGGCACCGAGGGTTGGTCGGTTTCGTTTACGATTTCGGCGGAGGTAGGCGCGGCGGCAACTCTCGGGTGGTCGGGATACTACCGCTACATGGACAGCGAGGATGGGGACGGCGGGGAGATCGAGGCGCCGGACATCGGCGCGAACCCGAAACGGACGCGGCGGAGGAAAGCCGCGTGAATGGCTCCGTCGTTATCTCCTGACATGGACATATCCGCATTTGCCCCCATTCATTCCGCTCTTCTCGGTCGCGCCGACCTAGCCGAGATGGCGGCCCTGCTGCAAACGCATCCGGCGCGCGAAAGGGCCGGCGCCTGCCTCAAGATGCTGGCCGAGCGGACGGGTGCGGGATGCGACCCGCAGGCCGTCCGGGCCTACCAGCAGGGAGCGGAGAGCCTCGCCCGTGACGGGGAAGTCGAGGTCGATGACGATGCGGTGGTTTCGATGGGGGATGACGGCGGGGCCTATGTTCAGGCGTGGCTCTGGGTGAGCGACGAGGCAGCGGGTATTCCGCCGGAAGCCCCCTGTGATGGCGTGGACGACGCCCGGGAATTTGCCGTCATAAGCCCGGATGGATTTCCCAGTTTCCCGGAGCCGATCGTGGGAATGGCGGCGGCGATTCGGGAGAAGCACGCCTTCATTGAGCGTTATCGCAGCCAAAGCTATTACGCGGCGGTGGGCCGGAGGATACCCTTCGAGGATTTGGACGGTGCCGTGCGGATTGAGCCGTGGGATGCGGCGTGGACCGGCTGAGCGGCGACGCCTCCCCGCGTTATCTGCGGAGATGTTCGACGACGACGATCCCGAAGGACGCACCCTGCGGCGGCGGCAGCTTCTTGCCGAAGCCTTGGCCGACAAGTTACAGAGCGCGACATTGGAGGACGCGGATCGGGCTATTCTCGAAGACGAATTAGAGCAGGCGCTCGACGCCGTGTGGGAGGCAAAGAATAGGCTCTTCGACCGGGACGCGACCGGCCAGGACGAGGAAGCGTTTTACGAGCGATTCGGGCTCTCGGGCGAGTCGCACCCGCGAAACGACGCCGGGGAATACATCGGCCTGATGTGACTGCGATTATCTGCGCATACGGGAACGCGGGCTTCCGCCATCTGGGCGGCGGTCTGAGCGGAACCGAACCAGAGGAT
>JBEKAO010000122.1:0-3608 GCA_050015855.1 Opitutaceae bacterium
CGGCCATCTGCCGGAGGACGCTCGCGATCGACGGCTGGCCGTACCGCATGGCCAGGGCGACGGGGATGTCCGGGCCCAGGGCCGACGCCAGCTTGCTTCGAACGGCTTGCGAAGTCGCTATGAGGGGCGAGCCCTCCTTGGTCCAGACCGTGGCGTACGCATGGGCCGATTTTTTCGGCCGGGTGCGCAGGATGATGCCTTCGAGAAGGAGCCAGCGCAGGGGTGCGGCCATGTCCAGGACCCGCTCGTCGCCGAGGAACTCGCGCAGGTACCGCCTGACGTCCGCCACGGAGGTGGAGGCGGGTGAACCGAGATTGACGAGCAGAACCGCGCGCTTGGACATGCAAGGCGATTGGTCGGCAGTTTTGGCCCGATGTCAAACCGCCAAGAGAAGACCTCGCCCGGAACAGGACCTCAGACCGCCAGTATTGAATTTTATTCAATACTGGCGGTCTGAGGTCTTTACGCGACGTCTTACGCAGCGAGGCCGCGGCAGAATTGAATCTTGCTGATCAGCCGGTGCAGGTTCTCGGGCGCGATCCGGTCCGTCACGACGGTGCGGGGATAGTTGTGGTCAAGGTCCAGGTGCACTCCGTCCTCCGCCCCCGGACGGACGAAGTCCTCGACGAAATCCATTCCGCCGCGGGGCTTGATCCAGCGGTAGTAGGTGTCGATGTCGTCGGACTCGATGACCACGTCGTCGTGCAGGAAGATGTTGCAGTACAGCGTCAGATCCCGGAACGACGCGAACCAGGTCGGCGGATTCACCAATTGGTCTCGAATTATCAGGGTCACGGGGGAATGGTAGCAGGTTTTTTGCCAGTTTCGGCCGGCGCTCCCGCCTTTCGGCGCCCGGCGGGAGACTTAACGGAGTTTTTCAGGTTTATCTTCGCCCTGCGGCTCCCGTAGGATGACACCCCATTTTCATGAGCGCACCCTGTCAGCCCGTCCTCCTAATCATCCGCGATGGCTGGGGAAAGAATCCCCATCCGGAGCAAAATGCATTCAATGCCGTGCATTTGGCGCAGAAACCCTGTGACGACCGCCTTCATGCGCTCTATCCGCACACCCTGATCAACGCCTGCGGCGAGGATGTCGGATTGCCCGCAGGGGTCATGGGCAACAGCGAGGTGGGCCATGAGAACATCGGGGCTGGCCGGATCGTCGATCAGGAACTGGTCCGGCTGAACAAGCTTTTCACGGAGAGAAGGCTCGCCGCCAATCCGGTCTGGCGCGCCGCGGTCGATAATGTGAAGGCCCGCGGGTCCCATCTGCACCTCATGGGCATCGTGTCCGACGCGGGCGTTCACGGCATGCTCGAGCACCTTTACGGTATCCTCCGGCAGGCGAAGGAGGACGGCCTACCCGCGGACCATGTGTTCATCCATGCTTTTACGGATGGCCGGGACACGCCTCCGACGAGCGGCCTGAGGTACGTCCGCCAGGTTGAGGACCGGTGCCGGACGATCGGGGTGGGGAGGATCGCCTCCGTCTGCGGCCGGTTCTGGAGCATGGACCGGGACAACCGGTGGGACCGCGTGAGCAAGGCCTACGCGATGCTGACGGGGAAAAAGGCCGAGGCCTCGGCGCCCAGCGCCGGGGCGGCGGTGCAGGGCTACTACGACCATCCTGCAAATGACTCCCAAAAGGGGGACGAATTCATCGTGCCCTCCTGGGTTGTCGGCTCCGACGGCCGCCCGATCGGTGCAATCGGGGACGGCGACTCGGTCGTTTTTTACAACTACCGCGGCGACCGGCCGCGGGAGATCACGAAGGCCTTCGTGCTCGACGATTTCAAGGGCTTCGACCGCGGCCCCAAGCTCAACCTGTACTACGCCACCATGACCGAGTACGAGACCGGGCTGCCCGTGCATGTGATTCTGCCCAAGCCGGAGAAGCTGAAAAACATCCTGGGCCAGGTCGTGAGCGACGCGGGCATCGCGCAGTTTCGCTGCGCCGAGACCGAGAAGAATCCGCACGTGACCTTTTTCTTCAACAACTACCGGTCCGATCCATTTCCGGGCGAGGAGCGCGCATGCCCGCCGAGCCCGAAAGTCCCGACCTACGACCTTCAGCCGGAAATGTCAGCGGCCGAGGTCACCCGGGTGGCGAAGGCCGCGATACTCTCCGGAAAATACGGACTGATCGTCGTGAACTATGCCAATCCCGACATGGTCGGCCACACGGGCTCCCTTCCGGCTGCGATCAAGGCCGTCGAGGTCACCGACCGCGGGGTGGGAGAACTCATCGCAGCCCTCGGGCAAATGAAGGGCCGGGCCGTCATTTGCGCCGACCATGGGAATTGCGAGCAAATGTGGGACCCCGTGCACAACGCCCCGCACACCTCGCATACCCTGAACCAGGTCGAGGTCTTCGTCGTCGGCGAGGGCTACGCGGCCGGCCGGACGCGCATGCGTACGGGGGGGCGCCTCGCCGACATCGCGCCGACCCTCCTCCAGCTCATGGGTCTCCCGAAGCCAAGGGAGATGACCGGCGAGAGCCTGATCGTTTCCTGAACCAGCTTACGTTCAAGTCGGCGAGAATTCAAAACGACCTCAGACCTCCAGTATTGAATGGAATTCAATACTGGAGGTCTGAGGTCTTCAGTCTTTTTGTTTGATCCCCGGGCGCCCAAGACGCTTTGATCCTCGGTTCATGCCGCGTACCCACCATTGTGCCCAGCTCACCAAAGCCGATCTCGGCGCAAGCGTGTCCCTGTCGGGGTGGGTGGACACGGTGCGCGATCTGGGCGGGATCATTTTCGTCGATTTGCGCGACCGGCACGGGCTCACCCAGGTCAAATTCGACCCCCAGGAGCAGGCCGGCCTGAGCGAGCGGGCCTCCCGCCTCAGGCCGGAGTCGGTGATATCCGTTTCGGGCAAGGTGGAACGGCGGCCCGCCGGCACGGACAACCCGGAATTGCCCACCGGGGAAGTCGAGGTGGACGCGTCCAGCCTCGAGGTTCTGAACGTCGCGGAGACCCCGCCGTTTCCGCTCGATGATGCGGGCGGGGACAAGGTGAACGAGGACCTCCGCCTCACCTACCGCTACCTGGATCTGCGCCGGCCGAAGATGAGGAAGAATCTCGTCGTCCGCCACAGGACCGTGAAGTCGATTCGCGACTATTTCGACGCGCAGGACTTCATCGAGGTGGAGACTCCGGCCCTTTTCAAGAGCACGCCGGAGGGCGCCCGCGAGTACCTGGTGCCCTCCCGGATACACCCGGGACAATTCTACGCGCTTTCGCAATCGCCCCAGCAGTTCAAGCAGATCCTGATGGTGGCCGGCGTGGAGCGCTATTTTCAGATCGCGCGCTGCTTCCGCGACGAGGACCTGCGCGCCGACCGGCAGATGGAGTTCACCCAGGTCGACGTCGAGGCGTCCTTCGTCAGCCGGGAGGACATTTACGCGCTGTTCGAGGGCATGCTGAGGAAGGTGTGGAAGGACATCCTGGGCGCGGACATACCGACTCCCTTTCCGCGAATCGCATTTGTCGACGCGATGAATCGATTTGGCGTGGACAAGCCCGACATGCGCTTCGGACTCGAGCTTGTCGACCTGACCGAGACCTTCCGCTCGTCCGCTTTCAGGCTGTTTCAAGCCGCGGC
>JBEKAO010000123.1:0-6058 GCA_050015855.1 Opitutaceae bacterium
TGCCGCCAGTGGACGTCCATCAATAGCGCAAAATCCTCCAGGTTTCCGCCTTCGAGCGCCTCGAGCGATTTGCGGCCGATTTCCTTCGTGAAGTGCAGGTTCTCGAGCATCTCCTTGTCGTTTTGCCTGGATCGGTCGTTCTGGTCCTTCAGGATCGAGGAGGCGCTTCGCGAATAGCCCGTGAAGAACAGGAGCAGGTTGTCCTCCAGGTTGAACAGGGTCTCCTCCGATATCCTCGCGGGATGGTATTCGACGCGGCCGTCGCGGTGAAAGGTGAAGGCCGTGATTCCCCCGACCGCCGCGATGTACTGGTCCTGCTTTCCTATCGGCTCCCCCAGCTTGTCGATCTCGATTGCGCAGGCCTCTTCGGCAAGCTCGGCCGGGGAGATCGGATGCTTTCGGTAGGCGTGGAGCGCCTTCAAAAGCGCCGTCGTGAAGCTGCCCGACGAACCGAGGCCCGTTCCGCCGGGGATGTCCGCCATCGATGTCAGCTCGATCTGTGGATCGACGACCCCGGTGAGCTTCAGCGCCTCGCGGACGATCGGATGCTCGATCTGCTCCACGTCGGTCACGCGCTCGAGCTTCGAATACTTGATGATGATCTCGCGCTGAAACGTCCGGTGGTGGGTGATGTAGACGTATTTGTCGATCGCCGCGGCGACCAGGAATCCGCCGAACTCCCGGTAGTAGGATGCGAGATCGGTGCCGCCTCCGCCGAGGGAGACGCGCAGGGGGGAACGCGTGATGATCATGGGAGGGGGCCCTTCTTGTAAATGCGCTCGACAATGTCGAGGACGCGGATCGCCTCGGCGAGGCCGGGCACGGGTTCCCGCCCCAGTCGGATGTCGTCCATGAATTCGAGGGTTTCGAGCCGCCACGAATCGTCGCCGCGCGGGTACTCCCAGACCGTCGTCTCGGGCGGCCCCATTTCCGGCAGCATCCTGTAATAGGACAGCCGCTCCACCCCGTAGCTGCCCCCGAGCCCGTCGATCGAAAGCTTGCCGTCGCGCCCGTAGATCTCGAACGAGAACAGGTTCTTCCATTCGGTGCAGCTCGCGTGGAGCCAGGCAGTCCGTCCGGCCGCCGTCCTCAGGCAGAGGAAGGCGTTGTCGTCGACCTTCATGTCCCAGTAGCAGGTGTCCGCGTGCCCCTCCACGGTGGCGAATTCCCCGAGAAACCAGCCCGCGAGATCGATCAGGTGGACGCCCTGGTCGATGAGTTCGCCCCCGCCGGACAGCGCCGGATCCGCCCGCCACTCGCGATCGTAGCCCTTGCGCCCCCCGTGGCCGTAGCGGCCCCGCACGAACATGAGGGCCCCGAGCGCCCCCGCCGCCACGAGTTCGTGCGCTTTTTGCAGGGCTGGATGAAACCGGTGGTTGTAGCTCACCCGGACTAGGACGCCCGCCTTCCGCGCCTCGCCCTGCAATTCGCGGAGTTCCGACGCCCTCAGGGCGCCCGGCTTTTCGATGAGAACGTGCCGGCCCGCGCGGACCGCCTCGAGTGCGGCCGGTGCGAGCGCGGAATTGGGCGTGGAGACGATGACCGCGCGGACGCCCTTGTCGGCGAGGACGGCCCCGATGTCCGCCGCGGCCCTGCAGCCGGGGACCGTCAGCGCGAGCTCGGCCGCGCGCGCCGGGTCGGCGTCGCATGCGCATCGGAGCGCCGCGCCGGGGATTTTCGCCAGGGCGGCGGCCCGCTTCTTTCCGATCAGGCCGCAACCGATCTGGGCAAATTGTATTTGCGATTGCTCGGATTGATTCATTCGGTCTTGGGCGATGCGCAAACGCTTGCTTCCCAGTCGGCAGACGCAAGTACGGTTTTTCAAGTCCCTGGCCGTCGGCGCGACCGCGTTTGGCGTCCAGGCCGGCGTCCTCTGGGTGCTGAAGCGCTTCCTCGCGCCCCTGAACGCCTTCTCCTGGGCGTATGGATGCAGTGTCGCGACCCACTATTCCCTGAACCGGTTTTGGGCGCTCAGGAGCGAGAGGCGGGATTCGGGGCGGCAGCTGCTGGAGTACGCGGGCACCGTCGTAATCGGATGGCTGATACAAAGCACCGTGTTCAGGTTCTGCCTCCACACGGTCGGCATGGGAATCATGTGGGCGAACTTCTTCGCCGTGCCGCCGTCGACCGTCGTCGTGATCCTGATCCTCAATTACCGGGTGTTCCGCCACCGGGGGCATTCGCCGCCCGCGGCTAATTCCCTTTCCTGATCCGGTCTTCGGGGACGATCCGGCGAAGCGTGTAAAGGTCGCTTCCGGCCAGCTCGCTTTTCTTCCGGTCGGGGATCGGCCAGGGATCCCATTGCGCGCTGATGAGCCGGCCCGAGACTCCGTCGCTCGCAGGCGAAAGGAGCCATTCGACGAGCCCGAGCGCCTTCTCCAACGACTGGCCGCCTTGGGCCTTCTGCCTTAGGGCAGCGTTGTACTCGGCTTCGCCGGCCACCCGGGGCCCCTTGGCGAGAATTTCGTCCGTGAGGCGCGTATTGATCGCGCCCGGGGCGACCGCGTTGATGTCGAGCGGCCGGTCCTTCTCCTCCTCGGCAATCGTTTCGACCAAGCGCACGATCGCCGTCTTTGCCGCCCCGTAGGCCGAAAAGTTCGGCCTGGGCTTTTTGCCCGGCGGGGGGAGCGCTCAAGAAGGGAGTGAAACGCCCGGATCGCGTGAAATGCGCCCTCGAGATTGGACCGCACGGTCGCGTCCCAGCGCCCGGGATCGGCGGTCACCGTCCGGCCGACCTCGCCCTGGACCCCGGCGCATGCGACGAGCCCGTCCGCGAACTTCCAGGCGGCGCCGACTTCGGCCGCCGCGCGCTCGACCTGGGCCCAATCCGCGATGTCGCACACCGTGCAGCGAAATGCTCCGCCGATTTTCTCCGCGAAATCGGATTGGCCGGATCTGGCGAGCCCCCAAACCTGGTGGCCGCCCGCCAGCAGGCGTTCGGCCAAAGCCCGGCCGATGCCAGTCGAACTGCCGGTGATCACAATATTCATCGGGATCGGCCGAAAGGTTTCATTTGCCCGCCCGGGCCTCGTAGACCCATCGGTTGGCTTCGAGCCATCGGAGCGTTTTCACGATCCCCTGCTCGATCGTGAGCCTGGGTTTCCAGCCGGCGGCCGCGATCTTCGCCGTGTCGAGGAAGATGAAGGGATTGTCGCCGATCCATCCCCGGTCGCCTCCGGCGTACTCCAATTCGGGATGAAGGCGGAGCGCCTCGCAGATCGTCCTCACGCTGTCCTTCACCCGGACGAATTCGGGCGTACCGAGATTATAAATCTGAGTATGGTGCGGCGCATCCCTTGCCGTGCCCCGGCGAATGACGTGGAGAATCGCATCGATGCAGTCCTGGACGTACAGGTAGCTTTTCTTCTGCGTGCCATCGCCCAGGATCCGCAGCCGGCCGGGATGGAGTGTCAGCTGTTCGTAAAAATCGAAAACGTGCCCGTGCGTGTAGCGCTCCCCGAGGATGGAGACGAACCGGAAGATGTAGCTTTCAATGCCAAAGCCCTCCCCGTACGCGGCGATCATTCCCTCGCCCGCGACCTTCGAGGCCCCGTACAGGGAGGTCTGCACCGGGAACGGCGCGTCCTCCGGCGTGGGGATGACCGCGGCTTCGCCGTACACGGAACCCGTCGACGAAAAGGCCAGGCGCCTGATTCCGTTCGATCGCGCCGCCTCCAGCACGTTGAACGTGGCGATCGTGTTCTGCTCGAGGTCCCTTCTCGGATGATTGGTCCCGAATCGAACGTCCGCATTTGCCGCCAGGTGGAAGACGATGTCGCAGCCACGCATTGACGCGGCGAGCGAATCGGCGTCCAGATTGTCGCCGCGCGCGAGCGCAAACCGGGGATTTCGCAGGGCGCACTCCAGGAAGCGCTCCTGTCCCGTCGAGAAATTGTCCCAGCCTACGACCGCAACGCCGTCGCCCAGCAGGCGATCGACAAGATTCGAGCCGATGAATCCTGCTGCGCCGGTTACGAAAGCTTTCTGCATGGGCTGGAGGTGAAAGGAAGCGCGTAAGCCGGCGCAGGGAAAGAGAAATTGTTCGACCTTCGGTTCATTTTGTGGGTTGAAACGGGCACAGCGGGCCGCTGGCGTGGTCAATACAACCCTTTCGTGTTACAATTTCATTCAATCCTATGAGATTCCATTTATCCCCCTCAGGCGGTGATTCCACGATTCGCGGCAGGCGCTTCCTCGGCGGGCTCATGGCCGCCTTCATCGGCCTGGCGGGCGCCCTGACCGCATCGGCCCAGCCGGTCTATTCCTCCCCCTATACAATCAGCACCCTCGCGGGAGCCGGCTTTGTTTTCGCCGGATATCAGAACGGGACGGGGACAGCGGCCCAGTTCAACGCGCCGTACGGAGTCGCCGCCGACGCGAGCGGAAACGTCTATGTGGCGGACAGCGCCAACTACGTCATTCGCAAGATCACCTCCGGCGGTGTCGTGACCTTGCTGGCGGGCAATCCAAATGTGGCCGGAAACCTGGACGGGACGGGCTCGGGAGCCGAGTTTGGATCGATCCGGGGGATAGCGCTGGATGGATCCGGGAATCTTTACGTCACCGACTACACCTACGGCACGGTCCGCAAGGTGGTAATCTCATCCGGCACTTCCAGCACCCTTGTGCCCGCATCCGCCGGTCTGAAACAGCCGGTCGGCATCGTCTTTGACCCCACGTCCGGCAGCCTTTATGTCGCGGACACCGGCAACTATGTCATCCGAAAGGTCACGACCGGCGGCTCCGTGAGCGTCTACGCGGGCTCCGTCGGCGCGTCCGGGGGAACAAACGGCACCGGGACCGGCGCGCAGTTCTCGTATCCGACGGGCGTGGCCGTCGACGGATCCGGCAATGTCTACGTCGCCGATTACCAGGGCAACACCATTCGCAAGATCGCCTCGGGCGGTGTGGTGACGACTTTCGCCGGCCAGTTCGGCAATCCCGGCGTCGTCGACGGCTCGGTATCCGGTGCGGTCCTGAACCACCCGTATGGAATCGCGCTCGACTCGGCGGGCGACATTTTCATGACGGACACCGCGGACCTGGTCCGGGAAATTTCCGCGGCTGGCACGGTGAGCACGCTGGCGGGCGAGGATGGCCAGCCCGGCGCGCTCAACGGGACCGGCGTGAACGCGTGGTTCAACTCGCCCGCGGGTATCGCCGCCAACAGCGGCGGAAGCGTCATCTACGTTGCGGATACGAACAGTAACATGATCCGCATGGGCGTTCCGTACAATACGGCGCAGCCGCCCCAGATCATGTACCAACCCCAGGGCGTTTCGACGAGCGCGGGAGACAATGTGACCCTCCAGGTCACGGCGAACGGGGTCGGCCTTTCCTACCGGTGGCAGTTCAACAACAGCAATCTATCCGACGGCGGCGATATTTCCGGGTCGCAAACCAGCACGCTTTCCATCACGGGCATAGCGCTGAACCAGGCCGGGAATTACACCGTCGTCGTGAGCAATTCCTCCGGCTCGGTGACTTCGAGCCCGGCGAACGTCATGGTGACTGCGAGCGGCCAGCTGCCTGTCATCACGGTCCAGCCGGCTCCCCAAACCGTCAATGCTGGAGCCAACCCGACCCTCAGCGTCACCGCCACGGGCGCCACGGGCTACCAGTGGCAGTTCAACGGGACAAACATCACAAACGCGGTGACTGCCACGCTGACTCTGGCAAACATCGGCACGACGCAGGCGGGCAGCTATACAGTGGTCGTCTCCAACGCGAATGGTCCTGTGACCTCCTCTCCCGCGTCGGTGACGGTCAACGTCAGTTCGTACCTGTTCAACATCTCCACCAGGGGCTATGTGGGCAGCGGTCCCAACCAGGATCTCGACGCCGGGTTCTACATCGAGGGAACCGGCAACAAGAACATCCTGCTCCGGGGCGACGGACCGTTTCTTGCGACCAACTCGGCCTACGCCGGCCTGACGCTCGTCAGCCCGCAGCTGACCTTCAACAACGCGGGCGGGCAGCTCGGCCTCAACACGGCCTGGGGCGGGAGCCAGACCCTGATCAACGCCTTCAACACCGTCTTCGCCCCCGTGTTCGCGAC
>JBEKAO010000124.1:0-3555 GCA_050015855.1 Opitutaceae bacterium
GCGGGGTTTTTGTTCGTGCCCTTGTTGATCTCGAACAGGGCCCGGGTCTTGGTCGTATTGTCGATCACCATTCCGATCTGGGAGATTTCCGCCTCCGCCGAGATTTCCAGCTCCTTTTGGCGGAGGAACCCGGGCTGCAGCGGGCTCTCGATGAACTCGCAGCCCCATATACCATCGACAAACGGGGCGACCGCGCTGCCCTGGATCATCCTCGCGAGCCCGGTGCTCACGATATAATGCTCGATCTGGATCTCGTGCTTCTTGAATTCGGGCTTCTCCAGGACCCAGCCCTTGGTGCGCTTGAAGAAATCGGGCAGGCCCGGATAAAACTCGATTTCGGCGCCGACCGAGAAAAGAACCTTGTTGTTCAGCCCCGCCATCCGCCCCGCGAGGACGTAGGTCAAAAGGTGATTGAGATAGCCGATTT
This sequence comes from Opitutaceae bacterium, assembly GCA_050015855.1. Taxonomy (GTDB): domain Bacteria; phylum Verrucomicrobiota; class Verrucomicrobiia; order Opitutales; family Opitutaceae; genus Palsa-1447. The sequence continues at coordinate 428 of JBEKAO010000124.1, forward strand.
CGCTCGAGAGGCGGTAGCCCCGCCTGTGGTACTGCTCGACCAGGGCGTTGGTCTCGGCCCAAAACGTGGCCTCGTCTACGTGATACCGGCGGAAGAGGACATGCTGCATGTACCCGGGAATCAGTGTCTTGTCGAAATCCCAAATGCAGGCGACGATGTTTTGGGTGAAAAGCTGCGTGGCCATCTAGAGCCCGTCATTAGAACCTTCCCGGCCCAATTGCGCGAGACTCTTTTGAACTCGTTGTAGGGGTACGTATTGGCCTGAGCGAGGCGTTGCGAGCCTTCTGCCCGCCTCCGGGGCCAGGACGGGTTGGGATCCCGCCTGGCCCGGCTTGGCGGGCATGCTGGGCTTCGGCGAGCTCCGCCTCGCTCAGGACCCTCCCTGCCAATACGTACCCCGCTCGGGCGAAGCTTGCCACAGAGGCGGGGGGGCGCATCTATTCGTCATCTGCGCATGGAAAAACTCCCCGACATCGTGCCATTCCGGCGCCGCCTCGAGGAACTGGCCGCGCAGATGGCCTCGCCATCGTTTTACTCAAACCCGAGGCGGGCCGCCGACGTCACCCGGGAGCACCAGAAGCTCCTGAAGCTGACGGAAGACTACGACCGATGCGTCAAGCTCGAGGCGGAGGAGAGGGACGCGAGGGATCTGGCAGGGGATGCGGCCGCCGACCCGGCCATGCGCGAGCTGGCGCAGGCCGAGCTGCCCGAGCTCGACCGGCGCCTGGAAGCGCTCCGGCAGGCGGTGCTCCTGGCGATGATGCCGCCCGATCCGACGGACTCGCGCAACACGGTCATGGAGATTCGCGCGGGAACCGGGGGCGAGGAGGCCGCGCTTTTCGCGGCCGAGCTCGCGCGCATGTATCAAAGGTTTGCCGACGGCCAGGGATGGAAGGTCCAGCCGATGAGCAGCAGCGTGTCCGAGCGGGGCGGCTTCAAGGAGGTGATTTTCCTCGTCTTGGGAACGGACGTGTACAAGCAGCTCAAGTTTGAAAGCGGCGTCCATCGCGTCCAGCGCGTCCCGGTGACGGAGGCCAGCGGGCGCATCCACACCTCCACGGTGACCGTTGCCGTCCTGCCCGAGGCCGAGGAGGTGGACGTGCAGATCGACCCTGCGGAACTCGAGATCACGGTGAGCCGGGCGAGCGGCCCGGGGGGGCAGGGGGTGAACACGACCGACTCGGCGGTCCAGGTGCTCCACAAGCCGACCGGGCTCATCGTCCAGTGCGCCGACGAGCGCTCCCAGATCAAGAACAAGGCGCGGGCGCTGACCGTCCTGCGTTCGCGGCTTCTCAAGCTTCGGGAGGACGAGGAGCATGCCAAGTACGCCGCGGAGCGCCGCAGCCAGATCGGCTCGGGCGACCGGAGCGAGCGGATCCGGACGTATAATTTCCCGCAAAACCGGCTGACCGACCACCGGATCGGCCTGACGCTCCACAGCCTGCCCCAGATCATGGAGGGGGCGCTGGGCCCGGTCATAACGGCCCTGCAGAAGGCGGATCACGAAGAGCGGGTCGCTGCGCTGACGGGGCGCGCGTATGCGCCGGCCCGCGCGGCGCCCGGAGACGAATGATCGTCCGGAAGATAAAGCTGCGAAACGCTGGCGCGTTCCGCTACGAACGAAACGCTGGCCGTCCGCTACGTGGCGGAAGCCGCCAGGCTTTCGCGCGCCACCCGCGATGCTGACCGTCCTTGAAATCGTAAGGAAAACGGCTGATTTCTTCGGCGGCAAGGGCATCGAATCGCCCCGGCTCAACGCGGAGCTGCTCGTGGGCCATGCGCTCGGGCTGCCGCGAATGCAGCTCTACCTGCAGTTCGAAAGGTCCCTGTCCAATGCCGAAGTCGAAAAAATCCGGTCCCTGGTCAGGAGGCGCGGACAGCGGGAGCCGCTCCAGCACCTGATCGGCTGCGTCGAGTTTTTCGGTCTCAAGCTGAAGGTGGACCGGCGGGCGCTGATCCCCCGGCCCGAGACCGAGTTTCTTGTCGAAACAATCGTCGGGCGGCGCGCCGATTCCCCTCCGAAGAGCGTCCTCGACCTGGGCACGGGAACCGGGGCCATCGCCCTCGCCCTGGCCATGAAGTGGCCGGCGGCCGCCGTGACGGCGATCGACTCGAGCGAGGAAGCCCTGGGTCTGGCGCGCGAGAACGCGGTTGCGGCGGGACTGGACGGCCGGGTGTCGTTTTTCAAGTCCGATTGGTTCGGGGCCATTCCGCCCGGCGCCCGGTTTGACCTTGCGGTCGCCAATCCGCCCTATCTTTCCCAGTCGGAGCTGGCCAGTTCCGCGATGGAAGTGAGAGACCACGAGCCGGCGTCAGCCCTCGTATCCGGCGAGGATGGAATCGGCGACATTCGGGCAATCCTTCGCGGGGCGCCGGGCCATCTCGCCCCCGGAGGCCTGCTCGCCCTGGAAACCGGGGCGGACCAGCATGCCCTCATCCGCGGAATCGCCGCGGAGTACGGTTGGTCCGGCACCGAATCCATCCGCGACCTATCGGGGCGCGACCGGTATGTCCTGGCCTGGCTGAATCCCGGGGTTAATCCGGGTTGAACCGGGCGCCGGCACCGCCGGCAGGCCCGGCATCGCGTCCCCCAGCAGCGTCCGGTAGGCCGGCGATTCGCGCAGGAGCCGTTCCCCGCCGCGGACGAGCCGGTCGACCGTGTCCGGGGGGAGGTTGAGGCTCGTCGGAATCGATTCGAAGAAGGCGCGCTCGGCGGGATCCGCAACCGAGCGGAAATCGACGCGGATGAAATAGATCTTCGGCTGTCCGCCGGATTGGGCGCCCCGCCCGGCCAGCTGCGCCTGCCAGAGCGCCAGTGTGCCCTCAACCATCGCGATCGTCTCCTTTTTCGTGCGGTTGATGGACGAGTTGCTGAGGGTCCGGATGACCGACTTGGTGTCGGGCTTCTCGCCCGCGAGGGCGGCGCCCTGCGAGTCATCAACGGTCGCATCGACGACGATGATCGCCAGTTTCGTGACTCCCCGCTTGTGCACGCGTTCGAGGACGGGCTCCCAGCCTCCGGAGAGGGTCACCTCGTCCAGCAGGTTGCGCAGGGAAAGATTATCCGAAAGGCCGCCGTCCATCAGGTAGATGTACGGATGCTTCGCGGCGTCGAGGTAGCTGCGCGA
>JBEKAO010000125.1:0-3553 GCA_050015855.1 Opitutaceae bacterium
CTCGGAAACGCCCTGATCCCGGAGGGCCGGACTGCGGAAGCCATCGCCCAGTACGAAAAGGCGCTGCGGATAAACCCGGACTATGCCGAGGCGCATAGCAATCTGGGGGTCGCCCTGCAGATGATGCCGGGGCGGATGAATGACGCGATCGCCCAGTATGAAGAGGCGCTGCGCCTGAAACCGGACTTTGCGGCGATCCATTTGCGCCTCGCCATGGCCCTCCTCAAGACGACGGGACGCAACAACGAGGCTCGGGCGCACCTTGAGACGGTCCTGCGGCTTCAGCCCGGGAATCAAGCGGCGCGGCAAATCCTGGCCGGCATTAAAGAGTCCCGGCCATGAGCGATCCAATGAGATGCGGATGAAACGGACTGCGCCCAACATTATTCCCGATCCCAAGCGTGGATTGTGGTTTCTGGGTGCGTTGCTTATTGCCGTGACCGTGGCGGCCTATTGGCCGACATTCCGCGCGGGGTTCATCTGGGACGACGACACTTTCCTGACGGCAAACAAGCTTATCAAGGCGGCGGATGGCCTGCGCCGATTTTGGTTTACTCGGGAAGCGCCTGACTACTGGCCGATGACGTCGACGACGCTCTGGCTGGAATGGCGGCTTTGGGGAATGCACGCCCTGGGCTATCACGCCACCAATCTGGTCCTTCACATCGCCGATGCCCTGCTCCTCTGGAGGGTCCTGGTGCGTTTGCGCATGCCCGGCGCCTACCTTGCGGCGCTTCTCTTCGCCGTTCATCCCCTCAACGTCGAATCGGTCGCCTGGATCACCCAGCGGAAGAACCTGATGGCGATGCTGTTTTTTCTGTTATCCATATTGTTTTTCCTGGGAGCTGAAGCCGCTCCCGCGGCGCGGGCGCCGCCCTCGCCAGGGCAAGAGAAGTCCAAAGGCAGCTGGCTCGTTTACGCGCTGAGCTTGGTCGCATTCGCGCTCGGGATGCTCAGCAAAGGTTCGCTGGCGCCCCTGCCGGTTGTGCTGCTGGGCATCATTGCCTGGACGCGGAAAATTTCGAAGCGCGATCTTGCGACGGTGCTTCCCTTTTTTGCGGTCGCTGGGGTCTTCGTCTGCGTCGACATTTGGTTTCAGCGGCACGGCGCGGCTGAGGCGATCAGGAAGGCCGGGGTGGGGGAGCGTCTGCTCGACGCCGGAAACGTCATTTGGTTTTACCTCTGCAAGAGCCTGCTTCCGATCAACCTGGTTTTCTTCTATCCCCAGTGGAAGGTCGACGCCGGCGACCTTGCCTGGTGGATCGGGCCTTTGGCCGGGGTCGGCTTGACCTGGTTTCTCTGGCGCCGCCGAAGCGGCCGGCTCCGGCCGCTCCTTTTTGCGTGGGCTTATTTCTGCGCAATGCTCGTACCGGTCATGGGATTTACGGACGTATAGTTCATGAAGTATTCGTTGGTGGCGGATCACTACACGCACCTTGCCTTGGCCGGCGTTGTGGCGGTTGCGGCGGCTGGGTGGGCGTCTTGGCAAGCTGCGGGCAAGTCGAGATTCCCTGCGATCGCGGCGGCGGCCGTTGTCGCCTGCATGGCGTTCCTTACCTGGCGGCAATGCGGGATGTATCGCGATAGCCGCACATTGTACGAGGCGACCCTGGCGAGAAACCCGGACAGCTGGCTTGCCCGGGCCAACCTGGCGCTGATTTTGGCCGACGCCGGCGAGTTGAAGGAGGCCATCGCGCAGGGCAATGAAGCCCTGCGGCTGAAGCCCGATGTGCCCGAGGTCCATTACGACCTGGGCCGGGCCCTCGCGCGCGCCGGACGCGCACCGGATGCGGTCATTGAGTACGAGGAGGCGCTCAGGCTAAGGCCGGATTATCCGGAGGCGCACTTCAACCTGGGGAACGCTCTTCGGGGGGAGGGCCATGTCCCGGAGGCGGTCGAACAATACAGGGAAGCCGTGCGAATCAAGCCGGACTTCTCGGAAGCGCTTACCAACCTCGCCAATCTTTTGGAAATTCAGGGCCGGACATCCGAGGCCGTCTCCGAATATGAAACGGCGCTGCGCATCGATCCCTCCGACGCTGAAACCCGAAACGACCTGGGCCTTGCACTGGCCGAGAACGGCTCGCTCCCGCAGGCGATCGCCCAATTTGAGGAGGCGCTTCGGCTGAAGCCCGCGTTTCCGGAGGCCCAGAACAATCTCGGCATGGCATTGGCCGACTCGGGCCGTCCCGGGGAGTCGGTTTCCCATTTTGAAGAGGCCCTGCGGCTCAAGCCGGATTACGCCGAGGCCCGCACAAACCTCGCCGCGGTCCTGGGTGCGCCCGGACAGGCGGGGCAGGCCGGAGCCGCGCCAAAGTAGCCCTCAGCGCGGTATCTTCACAATGGGAATGACGCGAGCCGCTCTCCGGGGAGCGGCTCCTCAGATGGCGTAGGCATCCTGGGGGACGCCGTTTGTCACATGCAGCTCCCGGTGCAGGGCTGTCAGCAGGGATTCCTTGGTGAAGGGCTTGGCGAGGAATGGCGCCTGGTCGCTCTCCGCCGAACCGTATGCGGCGGAGGCGCTGTCGGTTCCACTGATGACAAGCAGGCGCACCTTCGGGTTCATCTGTCTGAGCACCCGGATCATCACGCGGCCGTCGACCAGGGGCATGGCCAGGTCGGTGACAACCAGGTCGATCGTATGTGGGTTGCGCGCGTAGATTGAGATCGCCTCCGCGCCGTTGTCCGCCGTCAGGACCCGGTAGCCGTAGTTTTCCAGGGCAGTCCTGGTTATTTCCTTCATCGCCCGCTCGTCCTCCACGAGGAGGATGCACTCCCCGTGCCCCAGGGGCGGCGCGGAGGCCTTCGCAGCCTTGCCTTCCGCCTCTTCCTCGGCGAGGAGCGGAAGGTAGACCTTGAAGGCGGTCCCGACGCCGACCGCGGTCTCGAAATCGACGAATCCGTGGTGATTGCGGGCGATGGAAATCACGGTGGACAGACCGAGGCCCGTCCCCTTTCCCAATTCCTTGGTTGTGAAGAAGGGCTCGAATATTTTCCGGCAAACCTCGGGAGGCATGCCCGAGCCGGTGTCGGCCACCGTCAGAACCGCATAGCGCCCGGGAGCGGCCGGTTCATGCCGGTTCGCAAGGTCGGAATCGACCTGCGCGACGCCGACGCCGATCGTGAGGTCCCCGCCTTCGGGCATCGCGTCGCGGGCGTTCACGCAAAGATTCATCAGGACTTGGTGAAGCTGCGTCGGATCGCCGAAGACGGTGGGTGAGTCCTTCCCGTATTGGCACCGGATGCTGATGGAGCGCGGGAACGTGTCAGCGATCAACCTTTCCACCTCCGTGGCCAAATGGCGAATCGAGACCGGCATGCGCTCGCCGTCCGTTCCGCGGGCGAACGTCAGCACTTGGCGGACCATGGCGGCGCCGCGCTTGGACGCCTGGGATATGACGTCCAGGACGTGCCGGTGATGAGGATCGTGAATCGTCTCGCCGAGCAATTCCGTGGCCATCATCACCGGCGAGAACACGTTGTTGAGGTCGTGGGCGATCCCGCTTGCCAGGGCGCCTATGCTTTCCAGGCGTTGCGCGCGCAGGAACTGGGC
>JBEKAO010000126.1:0-3495 GCA_050015855.1 Opitutaceae bacterium
TCGAAGATCCTCGACATTCCCGTCATCAACGCCGGGGACGGCGCCCACGAGCATCCGACGCAGGGCCTGCTCGACACCTTCACCATGAAGGAGCACCTGGGCGGGCTCAAGGGCCGGAAGGTGGTCATCCTGGGCGACATCCTCTTCAGCCGGGTCGCCCGCTCGAACATCCACGCGCTGACAAAGATGGGGGCGGCCGTGACCCTGGTCGGGCCCTCGACCCTCGTGCCGCACTGGTTCACATCGCTCGGGGTCACGGTGTCCCACGACCTCAAGTCGGCCCTTGCCGACGCGGAGGTCGTCATGCTCCTGAGAATCCAGCACGAGCGGCAGGCGAGCAGCCATTTTCCCTCCCTCGGCGAGTACACGAGCATGTTCGGCCTCAATCAGGCGCGCGCCGCGTGGCTGAATCCCAAGGCGATCATCATGCACCCCGGGCCGATCAATCGGGGCGTCGAGATCGACAGCGAACTGGCCGACGGAACGAGAAGCGTCATCCTCGAGCAGGTCGCCAACGGGCTCGCTGTGCGGATGGCCGTCCTTTACCTGTGTTCCGGCGGCAGCCTCGAGCAGGCGGTCGCGGGCGCCGAATGACCCCCTACCATGCCAGCCCTCTGGATAGCAAACGCCCGCGTGATTGATCCCGCCTCCCGGCGCGACAAGACCGGGAGCCTATTCGTCCGGGACGGACGGATCGTGCCCTCCCTTCCGGCAGCCGTGAAAAAGCGGGCCAGGAGGATCGACGCCCGGGGGCGCGTGGCCTGCCCGGGTCTCGTCGACATTCATGTCCACTTCCGCGAGCCCGGGATGACGCACAAGGAGACGATCCTGACCGGCTCGCACGCGGCGGCCGCCGGGGGATTCACGACGGTCGTGTGCATGCCGAACACCTCGCCGCCCGCCGACAACGCCGGCACGATCCAGTTCATCAAGGATGCCGTGGCCCGCGACGCCGTCGTGAAGGTGCTGCCGACCGGCTGCATCACCGCGGGCCAGAAGGGCCAGGCGCTGGCGCCGATCGGCTCCCTCAAGCGCGCGGGCGTCGTCGCAATCACCGACGACGGCGAGTGCGTGCAGTCGAACGAGCTCATGCGCCGGGCCGCCGAATACGCGGCCATGTTCGCGCTGCCGATCATGGACCATTGCCAGGACCAGTCGATGACCCGCGGGGCGGCCATGAACGAGGGAAACGTGTCCACGCGCCTCGGGCTGTGCGGCTGGCCGAACGCCGCCGAGGACCTGATCGTCGCCCGGAACATCATCATCTCGAAATACACCGGGGCGCACATCCACCTGCAGCACATCACCTCGAAGTACGCGATCGAGCTGATCCGCCACAACAAGGCGGACGGCCTGCGGATCACCGCCGAGGCGACTCCGCATCATTTCGCGCTCACGGACGGGGAACTCCGCGGCTACGACACGAATTTCAAGATGAACCCCCCGCTCCGCACCGAGGAGGACCGCAGGGCGGTCATCGCGGGCCTTCGCGACGGCACGCTCGATTGCATATCCACCGACCACGCCCCCCACACCGATTATGAAAAGGACCGGGAGTTCGACTTCGCCCCGAATGGAATCATCGGCCTCGAGACGGCGCTCGCAATCGCCCTGGAGGTCCTTGTCCGGAAGAGCCGCTTCAGCCTGGCGCGCGTCGTCGACCTGATGACGCGGCGGCCGGCCGGAATCCTCGGGCTCCCCGCGGGCGCGCTCTCCCCCGGCGCCGCGGCCGACATCTGCATTTTCGATCCGGATGAGCCATGGCGCTACGACGCCCGCAAGGGCTTCAGCAAGTCGCGCAATTCGCCCTGGGACGGCCGGACGCTCACGGGACGGGTCAAAACGACGATCGTCGACGGCCGCGTCGTATTCGACGGCGGGCGAATCCTCGCCTGAGCGCCGCACCCCGCCGCCTTGGACCTTACGAATCTAGCGATTGCAGGGGAGATCGCCGTCAATCTGGCCGGGGCGGCGATCCTGTGCACCCTGGTCTTCAGGCAATTCGTCAGGAAGCGGCGGCCCGCGACGGCCCTTCCGGATTGGAACCTGCCGGCGCTCGATTTCCTCCTCTTTCTCGTGCTCGCGGTCCTCGCCGCGTTTTTCATCGAGCTCGCGACGGACTGGGGAATGCGGCGCTCCTCCGCCGATTCCGACATGCGGATCCTGATCGCCACCGCGGCGCAGGACGCCGGCCTTCTGGCGGGCGCCGCCTTCTTTTACGCCGTCGTATGCAAATGGCGGCCCAGGATGCCCGGAAGGCTCGGCCACGCGCTTTTGTCCGGCGCGGCCACCTTTGCCGTCTCGGTGCCCGTCATCAACCTCGTGAGCCTGGCATGGCAGGCGATCTTGGGCTGGCTCGGAGTGCCGGTCCAAAAGCAGGACATGGTGGAGCTTCTTCTCAACACCCGTTCCGGCCCCGCCCTCAATCTGCTCATCGTTCTCGCCGTCCTCGTGGCGCCGGTCATGGAGGAAGTGCTGTTTCGCGCGAGCATCTTCCGATTTCTGCGAACGTGCCTTCCCAGGCTCGCGGAGACGCTCGCGGCGGAGTCGCCGGACAAGCGGCCCTGGCTTGGCCCGCGCACGGCCCGGGCGCTCGCCCTCCTTCTGCCGGCCGCCCTTTTTGGCGCGGCCCACGGGAGCCTTTCGTTCTTTCCATCCCTGCTTGTCCTCGGCGTCATCTTTTCGCTCGCCTACGAGCGCACGGGAACGATCGGGACGACGATCGTCGCGCACGCGCTCTTCAACCTGAACATGATCGCGCTCGTCCTCGCCGGCGTGGCGTCATAGGCTGGGCGGCGCTCGAATCCATGAACCCGTTCACCCGACAGGCCGCTCGCTCGGTCGCCTCGCTGGGCGAGGCGGGATTGATCGACGCCCTGCGCGGGTGGCTCGGCCGCTCGTCTCCGCCGCCGCCCCGCGGCATCGGCGACGATTGCGCGGTCCTCCGGCCTTCCCGGAAAACCCAGCTCCTCACCGTCGATTCCGTCGTCTATGGGCGGCATTTCGACGATCGCGATCGGCCCGCGGAGGCCGGAGCGAAGCTGCTCAAGCGCAACCTGAGCGATCTGGCGGCGATGGGCGCAAAGCCGGCGGCGGCCGTCGTCGCGCTGACCCTCGCCCCCGGCGTGAAGCTCGACTGGCTCGAGGGATTCTACCGGGGCATGGCCGCCGCCGCCCGGCGCCACCGGGTTCCGATCGTCGGAGGCGACATAGCCCAGTCCGACGGCTTTGCCGCAATCCTCACCCTGCTCGGCGAAGCCGCCGGTCCGCGGATCCTCACGCGCAAGGGCGCCCGCATCGGCGACTGGATCTACGTCACCGGACGGCTCGGGGCCAGTTTGGAAAGCGGGCATCATCTTCGGTTCCAGCCGCGCCTAGCCGAGGGCGCCTGGTTTGCGCGCAGGAGCGAAGTCCGCTCGATGATCGATCTGAGCGACGGGCTCGCAAAGGATCTCCCGGCCCTGGCGCCGCCGGGGGCGGAGGGCGCCCTGTTTT
>JBEKAO010000127.1:0-3456 GCA_050015855.1 Opitutaceae bacterium
TCGGTGATGAGACCGTAGAATCGCCCGGTGAGCCGGCCGAATTCCGAATAGGCGTGCTCGAGGAACCCGAGGATTGGCTCGTTGAAATTGTTCCGGCGGGCGACGACGCCGTTCATGTGGTGCTCCTGGTTCTCGACCGGACCGAGGAGGACGGGATTCTTCAGGTCGATCATCTGGGGCACCCGGCGCCTGCGCTTGCCGAACAGTTCGATCTGCGCGGGAGTTGGGCAGTCTATCTGGTCGTCGGGCGCTCCGAGGAACTCCCGCAAAAGCTCGGACTCCGGCGCAAGATACGTGCGCTCCGAATGGGTGGTGAGCATACCATCCTGGATGTTCATCCCCGGATTCAGGGACAACTCGTTCACTTTCCGCAGGATGACCGCCTGGTCGGCGGCCTGCTGGGCATCCCTGGCGACGAGCATGGTCCAGCCGGTGTCCAGCGCGGCATAGAAATCATCGTGCCCGCAATGGACGTTGAGCGCCTGCTTCGTCAGGGCGCGGGCCCCGACTTCGAGGACCATCGTCGAGAGCTTCCCGGGCGCGTGATAGTACTGCTCCATCGCGTAGGCGATGCCCTGCCCGGAGGTGAAATTGACCGTCCGCCGCCCGGTGACCGCAAACGCGGTTGCGCCGCCCTGCGCGGAGTGCTCGCCCTCCGTTTCGATGGCGACTTTCTGCTGGCCCCACACATCCAGTTCCCCTTGGGCGAAAGACTGTTGGTAAAGCTCCCCGCCCTCCGTCGAGGGGGTAATCGGATAGAAAACGCCCCCTTCCGTTATCCGGGTCTCGACGTACTGGGCGACGAGTTGGTTGCCGTTGCATGTGACGCGAACGCCGGGATAGCGCGGCTTGACGCCGGTAGCGGCGGTTTTCGCTGCGGGCACCAGCGCGGCGGGAACGGATTGGCTCATGTAAGGAAAGAGATATGGATTCCGGGACAGGGCGAACTGCTGACAGAGAAATGTGGTCGATTTGCGATAGGATTAGGGCGGCTTAAGCTTTAGTGAAAGAAGAAGAATACCACAGAATGCAAGCATGCGCCATTCCATCAAGTTTCGAGTTAGTGGTGCGTTTTGGCAGGGATGGCCCCGAGCGAGGCGGAGCTCCGCCGAAACCCAGAGTATCCGCCAAGCCGGGCCAGGCGGGATCCCAGCCCGTCCTGGCCCACGGAGGCGGACATGAGGCTCCGCAACGCCTCTTTCGGGGCCATCCCTGTCAAAACGCTCCGCCACCAAGATATCCGCAGCGTAGCGTGAAATCAGAGTCGCTTCAGCGAGGATGTGAGGACGTCGCAGGCTTGGTCGATGGTGGGGCCGGCGTGGGCGGTGCTTAGGAAGGCGGTCTCGAATGCGCTGGGGGGCAGGTAGACGCCGCGCTCGAGGCAGGCGTGAAAGAACCGCCGGTAGGCCGCGGAGTCGGACGCGATGGCCGAATCGTAATCCCTTACCGGATTGGGGTTGAAGAAGATCGAAAACATCGAACCGACCTGCGGCACCTGGACCGGCAGGCCCAGGACGCAGGCCTCCGACAAAACGGCATCCCTTATTTGCGATCCCAGCGCATTGAGGCGGGCGTACGGATCGGTTTCCTCAAGGAGGCGCAGAGAGGCAATGCCCGCGGCTAGGGCCAGCGGATTGCCGCTGAGGGTGCCCGCCTGATATACGGGCCCAACGGGCGCAAGGAGGTCCATGATCTCGGCGCGTCCGCCGAATGCGCCGACGGGCAGCCCTCCACCGATGATCTTGCCGAGTGTGGTGAGGTCCGGGGTGATTTTTTCAATCTCCTGCACTCCCCCCTTTGCGAGGCGGAATCCGGTCATGACTTCGTCGAAGATCAGGACGGCGCCCTCCCTGGCGCAGGAGTCCTGCAAGTGCCGCAGGAAGCCCGGCTCCGCCTTGATCAGGCCCAGGTTGCCGATGTAGGGCTCGACGATGATGCAGGCGATCTTCCCCGGGTTTGCCGCAAACACGGCGTCCACCCCGGCGGGATCGTTGTAGGGGACGATGATCGTCTCCTGGGCGAAGGCGGCCGGAACGCCGGCGCTGTCCGGGAAACCGTGGGTGAGGGCGCCCGAGCCGGCCTTGATCAGGAGCGAATCGGAGTGCCCGTGGTAGCAGCCGGAGAATTTGACGATCTTGTCCCTGCCCGTGAAGCCGCGGGCGAGCCGGATCGCCGACATCGTCGCCTCCGTCCCGCTGTTGCACATGCGCACCTTCTTGATCGAGGGCACAAACCGCACGATCAGCTCGGCCATCTCGACTTCGTAGGGATTGGGAGTGCCGAAGCTCGTGCCGTTGTCCAGGGCCCGCGCGATCGCCTCCCGGATTCGCGGATGGTCATGGCCGTGAATCGCGGGTCCCCAGGTGCAGACGAAATCGATGAGATGCCGGTCGTCCGCGGTCGTGAGCATCGCCCCGTGCGCCGCCTTCACGAAGAACGGCGCGCCCCCGACCGAGCGAAATGCGCGGACCGGGGAGTTGACCCCGCCCGGGATCAGCTTCAGCGCGCGGGCGAACAGTTGCTCCGATGCGGTCATGGGCGCTTAATTGACGTATTTCTGGACGATCGGTATCCTGCGACCCATTCCGAATGCCAGCGGCGCGATCTTGAGGCAGGGGGCGGCCTGCTTGCGCTTGTACTCGTTCAAATCGACCTTGCGCACGATTTCGTTTACGACGGCCTCCGCGTAGCCCCGTCCGATCAGGTCGCCGCGGGACAGGCCCTCCTCGATGTACCCCTTGAGGATCGGATCGAGGAGCGGATAGGGCGGCAGGGTGTCCTGGTCGGTCTGGCCCGGGCTCAGCTCGGCGCTCGGAGGCTTGTCGATCGACCTTTGGGGAATCGGGGGTTTGCGGCCCGCCTTGCGGGCGTCCTCATTGATCCAGTTCGCAAGCGCGTAGACCTGCGTCTTGTACAGGTCGGCGATGATGGCGAGGCCGCCGCACATGTCGCCGTACAGGGTGCAGTATCCGACGGCAAGTTCGCTCTTGTTTCCGGTTGTGAGAAGCAGCGACCCGAACTTGTTCGAGAGCGCCATCAAAAGGACGCCGCGGATCCGCGCCTGGATGTTTTCCTCGGTCACATCCGGTTTTCGCCCGGCAAACACGGGCTTCAGCGCGGTCTCGCAGGACGCCACGGGCTCCGATATCGGGATCGTCACGAACGGAAGGCCGAGGTTTTCAGCCAGCGATTTTGCATCCTCCCTGGAATGGGACGACGAGATGGCGGACGGCAGCGACACGGCCGTGACGTTTTCGGGCCCCAGGGCCGAGGCGGCGACCGCGCCGACGACGGCCGAATCGATTCCCCCGGACAGCGCGACCAGCGCCCGGCCGAAGCCGCTTTTTTGAGCATAGTCGCGCAGGCCGATCGTCAGGGCCGCGAAAATGTCGGCCATGTTGGACTGGTCGAACGACGGCGCGACTTCGCGGACCTGCCTGGCCGCCGCTTCCGGAT
>JBEKAO010000128.1:0-6374 GCA_050015855.1 Opitutaceae bacterium
GGCACTATCTCCCGCGCATCCTCGCGATCGGCGACAGCCTGACCGGCTTCGGCGGCGCGGCCGTCTTTTTGCAGGATGTGACCAAGTTCCGGCTGATGGACGATGCGAAGAGCAACCTTGTCGGCACGGTGAGCCATGAACTCAAGACTCCGCTCACGAGCCTTCGGATGGCCGTCTATCTGCTCCTGGAGAAAAACCTCGGGGAGCTGGCGCCCGGCCAGCGGGAGCTCCTCGAAACGGCCCGGGACGAGGCCGATCGCCTACTCCGGATACTCGACGACCTGCTCGACCTCGCCCGCCTGGAGGGCGGCGTGGCCCGGCTCAGCCGCACGCCCGTGCCGGTGGCGGGGCTTCTGGAGGACATGGCGCGCGAGATCCGCCCGATCGCAGAAGCCCAGGGCCTGCAAATCGAGGTGAGGCCTCCCCCCGGCCTGGCGAGGGTTTCCGTCGATCCCGATCGGATTCGCCATGTTTTCATCAACCTGCTATCAAACGCGGTGAAGTACTCGCCGGAAGGCGGGGTTGTGACCCTCTATGCGGAGCCGGCCGACGCGGGCTACCTGCGCTTCGGGATTCGCGACCAGGGTCCCGGCATCCCCCAGGAAAGCCTCGGGCGGATTTTCGAGAAGTTCTACCGGGTTCCGGGCCAGTCCAGGAAGGGCGCCGGACTGGGCCTGGCGATCGCCCGCGAGATCGTGCTCGCCCACGGAGGTTCGATCGGCTGCTCGAGCCGCCCCGGCGCGGGCAGCGACTTTTACTTCCTGCTGTCGGTGGAGACGGGTTGAGCAACGGGGCTTGTCTCGCCCGGGCGAGTCCCGCAATCCTGGGCCCGCCCGCGCCATGGACACCGAGAACCGCCACCCGCCGCCGCCCGCGCATCGCCGCGCCGGGGAACTCCCCGCGCGCTGGATCGCCCTGCTCCTTGCCCTCGGACCGGGCCGGACGATCGCGATGGACGCCTGGCGGAAGGCCACGGCCGACGAACTGTCCGCCGCGAGGCCCGCAATCGAGGCGGACGCGCCGGCCGAGATGATCCTTTGGAAGATCGACGTCGACGAAAAGGATTATCCGGAAGAGCGCACGATCACCGAATACGAGCGATTCAAGATTTTCGATCCGGAAAGGGCCGGACGGATCCTCCACCTGGCCCTGCCTTCCGTCTCCCTGGACGGAACCGAGCTCCGCGATTCGGAAATGAGCGCCCGGCTGACGCTGCCTGGCGGAGAAGTCAGGGAATTCGGGCCCGATGCGGTTCTCGAGCGTACGGTCGTCAGGGATGCGCCGTCGGATTCAGCCCTGCATCGCATCTTCGGGTCCGAGGGGCTCGAGGTGAAGGAGAAGTTCCTTGCGGTGGGCGGAGCGGCCCCCGGGTCCGTCCTCGAGTTCAGGCTGCGGGTGCGCGAGATGTATCCCAAGGCGGCCACGTTCCGCCCGCTGCAGGTTGAATCCGTGCCGGTCCGCCGGCTCGAGTACCGCCAAAGCCCGCCATCGGACAGGAGCATCTACCGGAACAACCTGTTCATCTTCAATCCCGGGAACGCGAAAATGACGGAAGACCGGCATTCAGGCGCAATCCTGGTGACCGCGAGCGATCTCCCTTCGCTTCGCAACGAGCCGTTCTCGGGCAGCCCTCCGTATTATTCGACGACCGTGGTCAGTTGCTACACCTGGACCCAGCCGCGGACCGTCAAGACGGTGGCGGGCAGCCGGCACATTGAAAGCGGCCAGCCGTGGGCGGCGGCCGCCATGATCGAGCGCTGGCATTCGGAGGATCACATCGATGAGACGCAAAATGTGAGGAAGCTTGCGGCCGACCTCGCGCGTGGCGCGTCCTCCGACTGGGAAAAGGCGCGCCGCATCCATGATTACGTGCGGGATCTCCATGCCCGCTTCCTGCGCCGGGAGGGGAAGGGCAGGAGCTTCATGGTCAGTTACGCGGATATCGTTCCGATGGACGATGTCATCGGGTTCGAAAAGGCCGATCCGCCGAAGCTGCTGAGCTCCGATTTCCTGTGGCTGGCCGTGAGCCTGTACCGGGCGGCGGGCATCGAGGCGGATGTGCTGATGCTGCCCAACCGGCGCACGGCCGCATTCAGCATGGACACCGTTGCCGGCGCGCTGCTTCCAGAGCGGTGCGCGGCGCTTCATCTTTCCGACGGCTGGCATTTCTCGCTGCCCAACGGAATCCAGTCCCTGGCGTTCGACACGCTGCCCTGGGAGTTGACCGGGCAGGGCGGGCTTCTCGCGCTCGACGACAACAGGCAGCACTTCATCCCGGTGCCGCTTTCGCCCGCCGAACGCTCCCGAATCGAAAACAGCGGAGATTTCCGCCTGGACGGGGACGGAACTCTCAGGGGGGAGTGCAAGCTGGTGTTCCGGGGCCACGACGCGGACGCCATCCGCACCGTTCTCCGCGGCCGAAGCCGCGAGCAGCAGGCAAGGATGGTCCGGGCCGTGCTCGCTCGGGTGTATTCCGGCGCCGGACTGGCGATCACGGGGCTCGAAAACGCGGACGATCCGTACAAGCCGGTCGAGGCGTCGTACCGGATTCGCTGGCCCGGATTCGCGGTCCTGACGGGCAACCGGATGATATTCACGCCCCTCGTTTTTCGCGCGCATCAGGATTCGCCCTTTGCCTCCGCTGAACGCCACAACATCGTCCACTTCCCGTACCGCCGGCAGGAGGGCGACCGGCTTACGCTGGCTTTGCCGCCCGGCTACGATCTTGAGGACAAGGCGGCGCCCGTCACGATGCCCGGCGACCTGCTGTCCTACCGCGTGCAGCTGGCCTACGACCCGGGGAAGCGGCTGCTGAGCGCCGAGCGGGATTTCTCGTCCAATTTGATGACCGTGACCGTCGCGGATTATCCGCGGATGAAAAAGTGGTATGACGCGGTCGCTAACAGCGATCAGCAAAGCCTGGTGCTGGTCCGGCGCTAGCGGTGCCTCCCGTGGCGGATGATGTCCCAGATGACGTACAGTCCGAGGGTCGCCGAAAGAAGGTAGCCGCTGATCCCCAGGAGGGAGTAGCCGTGCACCAGCGGCGGCATGCGCGAATTGACGATCATCGAGGAGCCGATGATCAGGGAGCCGACGATCGTGCCCTGGAGGTTGATCGTCAGGTTGTCGTGCTCGAGCCGCCGGACGAGCCGGTGGAGCTCCTCGGGCAGGTCCTGCAGGGTCGTGAAGCTCGACCGGATGAAATCGCGCGCGTGCCGGATGAGGGTGCGCGGGCTTGAACGCTCGCGGTAAAGGTCGCGCAGGATGGGTCCGGCGTGCTCCCGCAGGTCGAACTGCGGGTCGAGCGCGCGGCCGATCTCCTCGATCGCCAGGACCGCCTTTGCCATGAGGGAGTAGTCGCGCGACAGGGGGATGCCGTTGCGGCCGAATATGAACAGCAGCCTCAGCATCGCGCGGCCGAGCTGCTGGCGCCCGATCGCGAAATTGAGCTCCTCGCGCAGGGCGAGGGTCACTTCCTTTTCCATGACGCGCTGGTCCAGCCGCGCGTCCGTGGGCGCCAGCCGGGTCGCGATCTGCACGACGCCGTCGGCGTCCTGGTCGACGGCGGCCATCCAGAAGTCGGCCAGCGCGTAGCGCAGGCGCCGGGTGAGGTGGCCCGCCAGCCCCCAGTCGAGGAAGCAGAGGCGGCCGTCCGAGGTGACCAGCACGTTCCCGGCGTGCGGGTCGGCGTGGAAAAAACCCGCGATCAGGATCTGGTGGACCATGGAGCGGGCGCCCGCCCCCGCGAGGATGCGCCCGAGTTCGGGCGGCGTGGCGTCCCGCAGGACCGGCCTTCCATCCACGCGCTCCATGACGATCACGCGGGAGCCCGACAGCTCGGTGATGACGGCGGGCGCAAAGACGAGCTCGGGGAAGGGGTTCAGCGTGCTGAAATACTGCTGGTTTCTCGCCTCGTTTTCGAAATCCAGCTCCCGGCGGATTCCCTGTTTCACCTCGGCGAACACGGCCGGCAGGTCGTAGGGCTGGAGGCCCGACATCCGCTGGTGGAGCTGCCCGATGAACCATCCGGCAAACTCAAGGTCGATCTGGACCGTCCGCGCGATGTTGGGCCGCTGGACCTTGACCGCGACATTGCGCCCGTCGGCGCGAAGCCGGGCGTAGTACACCTGGGCCAGCGAGGCCGAGGCGACGGGCGTCTCGTCGAACTCGCTGAAGATCGCGCCGATGTCGCCCGGCAGTTCGCCGGCCAGCACCGGTTGAATCTCCGGGTACGGGACGGGCTTCACCTCGTTTTGCAGCTTGCGCAGCTCCAGGATGAGCGGGGCGGGGAGGGCGTCCGGCCGCATGCTCATCAGCTGCCCGAACTTCACGAAGGCCGGCCCGAGATCCTCCAGCGCGAGCCGCACGCGCTCCCATTGGGTGCGCTCGGGGCTTGGGTTCCTGACCAGGCGCTCGCGCAGTCCGATCGGAAGATCGAACTGGTCGAGCAGGTCAGCGAAGCCGTGCCGCGCCAGAACGCCGACGATCTCCTTCGCGCGAACGGCGTGGCTGACGAGGTGGAACGGCTTCACGGCTCACCGGCGCGGGTCTCGGGCGGAGTGAGCCTTTCCTCAAGAACGCGCACCCGCTTCTCGAGGGCGGCGAGCTTCGCGGTCGTCGCCTCGTCCGCGTGGGCGGTCACGTCGCGGAGCTTGGAGCCGAGCTTGGCGCAGGCCTCGTCAAACTCGCGGCGGCCCTGCTCGACGATCTTCTCGGCCATGATTTTCGCGTCGCCCGCGGAGAGCTTTCCCTCCCGCACGTACTCATCAATCGTCTTCTCGAGTTTTTCCTTGGTGACAACGGCGGCGCCGACGCTCGCCAGAAGTGTTTTCTTTATGAGGTCGATCATGCCATCAACGATTATCCATCCGTGAGTTTCCGGCAAACGTAAACGCCTGCGATTTTGCCTATGGAGAAACGAGTTCGCCGGCGCGCTCGCGCACGACGCTCAGGAACTGCTCCGCGCCCCGGCTCTGGAACCGCTGCATATGGCGCACGACGGCGATCTCCCGGGACGGCTTGGCGTCGGCGAGATTGATATAGACAAGCGATTCGTCGTCCGCTGGCGACCGCGCTATCCGGGGCAGGATGGAGACGCCCGCTCCGATGGCGACGAGGGCCTTGACGGTCTGCACCTGGGAGCACCTGTGCCCGATCTTTGGTTCGAAGTGGTTGTCCCCAAAGAAGCTCTTGACCTGCTGGGTCAGCGAACTCGCGGTCCCGGTCATGATGAAACTTTCGTTGGCGAGATCGGCGGCGGTCACTCTCGGCCGGGCCGCCAATGGGTGGTCCTTGGCGACAGCCAGGAGCAGGGGCTCATGAAGGAGGGATTCCACGTGGAGCCTCGGGTCGTCCCTGACCGGGAGGGACAGTAGCGCCAGGTCCAATTCCCCCTCGAGTATCTCGGCGGTCAGGGTTGTCCTAAAATCTTCATGTATATGAACTTGAAGATAAGGATAGCGCTTCTTGCACCTTTCGATCAATGCTGGAAGTATGTATGGAGCAAGCGTTTGTATAGCGCCCACGGAAATCTGGCGTTCGAGGGACGGCGAATCGCTCAATTCCTTCGTGGCATTCTCCACTTCGAGAAGAATTCGCCGCGTTCGCTCGAGAAAGGCTGTCCCCGCTTCCGTCAGGACGGCGCGGCGTCCCAGGCGATGGAAAAGCTTGTGACCGAGCTCCTTTTCAAGATTTATAATCTGCTGACTTAAAGTTGGTTGAGTTACATTGCACCGGGCCGATGCCCGGGTGAAATTTCCGAGATCGGAGACGGCTGTGAAGTACCGAAGTTGCTGCAGTTCCATAGACAGAAACTATCATATTTATAGTAAAACACAACTTCATCTATCGCAGGAGTGCCGTATACTTCCTACGAACCCGCTAGTGGGGGGACGGTAAACCGAAACGAAAGGAAAACAAACATGGCAAAGGTAAACATAATGAGAAATGCGGTCATCCCCGGCTTAATCGCCCTGACCGCCTTCTTGCTTTCGATTGGTATACCCATCAACGAAGACCGGGCAGACCATCTTGTCGGATTCGGCGCTGTACTGGCGCTGATCGGCATCTTGGCTTTGGAGTACAAGATCAGCTTCAAATGGCTTAGCGGCCGCTAAGCTGATCCTTAAATAGTAAGCCAGAAATAAACGGGGCCCGGAGTTTCAAACTCCGGGCCCCTTCATTTAACGGGGGCTAGATATCGGAATGGAATTCACCGCCATATTCCTGCGGCAAATTGGGTGGCGGTTCGTCCCCGGACTTGGGAGTCCGGTCTTCATCGTGCGGGGACTCTGAAGCGGCGGGAGCGGCGGGAGCGGCCGGAACCGCCGGGGCGGCTGGGGTGGCCGGTGTGACCGGCGCCGCGGGAACCGCAG
>JBEKAO010000129.1:0-3439 GCA_050015855.1 Opitutaceae bacterium
AGCAGGGTGGCGTCCTCATCGTCGTCGTCAGGATTCGCAACGGAGGCGTCGTCGCCCGCCTTGGGCGCCTTGATCCTGGGCGCCGGCCTGGGCGCGACCCAAAACTCGGTGTGGGGATAGTCGGACTTCGCCAATTCCTCGCGTTCCGCCTTTATTCCCTTGATGAAGGCGTCGTCGTCCGCCTTCTGTTTTTCGCGCACGTCGATGTTCAAGGGGATGAGCTTCTCCTCCGTGCGGGCGCTGTACCAGTCGACATCCTTTTTCAGGTAGGCGAATTCGGGCAGCTTCGACTGCCGCGCGAGGCTCAACTCGCGCAGCAATCCGAGAAACTTGGGATCGAGCGGCTGGCCGGTGAAGCTCTTCGCGCTCGGCTTCCGGTCCCAGATCAGGGCGTGCGGCAGGCTCGACTCCCCGATCGGGAGCGCATCGTCAACCGACGGGAGGGCGATGTCCGCGACAACGCCCTTGAGCTGGGTGGACGAGCCGTTGGGCAGGTAGAATTTCTGGGTCGTTATCTTTGCGGCCCCCGTCTTGTCCGGAGCAAGGGCGAGATCGGGGAAATTCCTCATTTCGATGACCTCCTGGACGGTTCCCTTGCCGTGGGTCGAACTGTCCCCGATCACGACGGCGCGGCCGTAGTTTTGAAGGGCGCCGGCGACGATCTCCGAGGCGGAGGCGCTGAAACGATCCGTCAGGACGGCCATCGGGCCTTCGTAGGCGACCTTGTCGCTCTCGCTGCTGTCCACCTGCTTGCGGCCCTCGCTGTCGACCACCTGGACGACCGGACCCTTTGGAATGAACAGGCCGGCCACGTTGATCGCCTCGCCCAGGTAGCCGCCGCCGTTTCCCCTCAGGTCGAGCACCATTCCCCTTACACCGGCGGCCTTCAGCTGGCTGATCAGCGCCGAGACGTCCTCCGAGGCGCTGCTTTTGTCAGCGCCAGCCGGGGCCTCATCCGCAGGCCCGTAGAATTCCGGAAGAGTGATCACTCCGACCGGCACCGTCTTTCCGTCGGCCCCGGGCACCTGGAAAAGGCCCGCATGGGCGCGGGCGGAGTCGAGCTTGACGACATCGCGCGTGATCACGATCTGCTTGCGGGCGGAGGCGTCCGTGGAGCCGGACGGCTCCACCGTGAGGTGAACCCGGCTTCCCTTTTTGCCGCGGATCATCGCGACGACCTTGCGAAGCTGGAGCCCGATGATGTCGACCGGCTCCTGGTTGTCCTGCGAGACGGCGATTATCCTGTCGCCGGGCTTGAGCTGGTGGCCGAGGTCGGCGGGGCCGCCAGGCACGAGTTCCTCGATGGTGCAAAAATCGTCCTTCAGCTGGAGGACCGCGCCTATCCCGACCAGCTGAAGCTTCATCTGGATTCCGAATTCCTCGTAGTCCGCGGCCGAGAAGTAGTTCGAGTGGGGGTCGTAAAGGGCCGCAATGCTCGTCAGGTAGGCCTCGGCAAGATCGCCCCCCTCGATGTCGCTCATGTTCTTGAGCAGGCGCTCGTAGCGCTTGCGCACGACCTCCGTTGCCGCGGTGACCGGATCGGCGGTCACGACCGGCTTGGCCGAAACTTCCGCCTTGTCTTTCGCCTGTTCCGGCGGACTTGCCGCGTTGTCGACGGCGCCAGAGGCCGCATTGCCGGCTTCCGGAATTCCCCTGATGGTCATGGTGCCGGTTGGGGCCGCCTCGCCGTCCTTCGGCTTGAGATTTGGCGTCACTGCAGGTTTTGCCTTGGACGCCAAAAGCTCCTCGATGATCTCGTACTTCAGGCGGAGTCGCCAGAGAGTGTCGGAATCGGCCGCCGTGGCCGGCCACTCGGACTTTGACCTGTCGCGGGCGAAGGTCTCGTTTTCGTCCAAGTTCATCGGCTTTTTCAGCTCGTTGAAAATCCAGTTGATGCGCGCCTCGACGCGATCCGAATAGAGATTGTAGATTTCGTACGCGGCGTCGATGTCCCCCTGGCTGACCTGCTCGTACACGGTCGCACCGTTGTACTTTTTCATGAACGCGTTCTTGTCGCTCTCGAGGAAGAACATGTGCTGGCCGTCCCAGACGGCCATGTAGTCGGGAATCACTTCGCCATAATCGCTCAGATGGACGTTCGCCCGGTTGAAGTGGGCGTTTTTGAACAACTGGACGAGCGTGGCCGCTTCAGTCGCGAGGGTGGGCGACGTGACAAAGGTGCGATCCGCCGCGGTGAGGATCGAAACACAGGACGCAAGGACGAGCGAAAGAATCGCAAGCCGGGATCGGCGGAAGGCGGCGGTGGGCATCATTGGATGTCTGTTGGACGGGTATGGAGGACCAATTGTTTCACGCAAAGGGCAGAGATTCAAGGCGGCAGGCACGATTTACGATGCGGCGGGTCTCGCGCAGCCGGCGCACGTGCCCGTTCCAGAACACGGATTCGTCCCTGAATCCGAGCCAAAACGCGGCCGGAGCCCGGTCGGCCGGCGTCTCTCCCAGGATCGACACGCCCTGATGGGCGTCGCGCCGGATCACGAATTCGAGGCCCTTCAGGAATTCGAAATTGTCCAACAGCGTCCGGGCATCGGCGGGCGCCAGCAGGCCCTCCGTTTCGCAGGCCTGGATCGCCTGCCGCGTCCCGGTTTGGCGCAGGGCGGGGCGGGACCCTCCCTGTTCGAGCTGAAGCGTTTGCGCCAGGAACTCAATGTCGACAAGCCCGCCGGCGCCGGTCTTGAAGGCCCTTTCCGGAGGCGTGACGACATCGCGCTCCCTTTCGATTCGGGCGCGCATGGCCCAGATTGCGAGACGATCCGCGTCGGAGAGCCCCCCTTCGTACGCCCGCTGCAGCGCCCAGTCTTGGAATTCGGCCGCCAAGCCGGCAGGGCCGCAGATACTGCGGGCGCGCAGGAGCACCTGCCGCTCCCAGGTTTGGGCTGCGCCCGCATGATACGCGCGAAGCGAGGGAAGGGTCGTCACAATCGGCCCCGCGTCGCCGTGCGGACGGAGCCGCAAATCGACCGCGAACGTGGGGCCGAGCGGGCCGCCCGGATGCAAAATGGCCCGAATCCTTTCGACCTCGGCGGCGGCCGAGGCCTCGGTTCCTTCCGGGGCCACGATCAAAAGGTCGAGGTCCGAACCGGGCGCCAGCTCGCACCCGCCGTATTTCCCGAGGGCGACGATGAGCAGGTCCGTCCCGGCGCAGAGCCTGGCCAGGACGGCATCGGCGAGCCGCGTCAGCGCGGATTCGACCTCGACGCGGGTCGCGAACCCGAGCAGTTCGCCGATCGTGTAGCGCAGCTCCTCGGCCCGCACGTAAAGCCATAGCCACTGCGCAAAGGCCGGCTGTCCGGCGGGCGTCCCTTTGGCCAGCTCCGCCGCGAGATCGTCCGGGTCCTTTTGCCGCCGGAGCATCTCCGGCCTGAAGACCTCCTCGAGAATCTCCGGATGCGCGCTCAGAAGGTCGGCTCCGTACGCG
>JBEKAO010000130.1:0-3381 GCA_050015855.1 Opitutaceae bacterium
TCGCGGTATGCTGTAGACGCAAACCGCATTTTTGAGCGGATCGCAAAGGAGGGGAGAAAATACGGACTGTTCCTCCAGGTCGCGTCCCAACGACCAAGCGAGCTTTCCAAGACAGTGCTTTCGCAGTGCTCCAATTTCGTCGTCCATAGGATTCAAAATCCGGACGACCTGATGCACATCCGGCAGATGACTCCGTTTATTTCCGAGGCTGTCTTGAAGCGCCTTCCCTCTTTGCCAAAGCAGCACGCGCTGGTCTTCGGCAATTCTGTCAATTTGCCCACGACCTTCAGAGTACGTGACGCGGCGCCCACTCCATGGAGCGGCGACGCTAAGATTCGCGAACTATGGTATCACGAGGCGGGAAAGCAGATCGAGCTGACTTTGCCGACAGAGACGGCTAAAAAAGTTGAAGCACCGGCAATTGAAGAAGCTGCTGCGGACGGTCACGGTCCAGGCGAAGAGGTTCCGTTCTAGTATCTCTTCTGGTGGTTTGGGGCTATTATAAGTGCGGCGCCGAGGCCCCTCGAAGCGGCGGAGCGTTGCCCCCGGCTCAAGGCAATGAGCTATTCAATGTACCCGCAATGCAGAGACGTTGCGGCTCGATCCCGATATGCTCCCATACAGAGTAATCAATCCCATTTTTGGGACGGCCGGGTTTCGCTTCCGAACAATTCGGCCCCGGGCTGGATTGCCGTGGAACTGCAACCTGTTACCAGACAATGAAAAATGGATTAACCTCTGGCTGGCATGTCCCCTGCGATAAAGCGCCTGATGATCCAGCTCCGCAACGTCAGCCGCGTCTATCCTCTTAAAGGCGGACCCTATTTCGCTCTCCGAGATATCAACCTTGAAATCAACGAGGGCGACTTTCTCTCGATCATGGGCCCGTCCGGGTCGGGAAAGTCCACGCTCCTGCACATCCTGGGGCTCCATGACGCCGCCTGGACCGGGGAATACTGGTTTGCCAAGGAAGCCGTGCACCAGCTCGACAAGAAGGCCCGCTTTGACCTGCAGAAGAAGAACACAGGATTCGTGTTCCAAAGTTATCATCTGATCGACGACCTGACCGTATACGAGAATCTCGAGATACCGCTGTCGTATCGAAACGTCCCGAAAAAGGACCGCGAAGGCATAGTCTGCGATCTGCTGGACCGGTTTCGGATTGTCGGGAAGAAGGATCTTTACCCCTCCCAGCTCTCGGGGGGCCAGCAGCAACTGGTGGGCGTGGCCCGCGCCCTGGTCGCGCGCCCGGCCCTGATCCTGGCCGATGAGCCGACGGGCAATCTGCACTCCGACCAGGGCCGCGAGATCATGCAGCTTTTTCGGCGATTGAATGAGGACGATGGCGTGACGATCGTCCAAGTGACCCACTCCAGCGACAATGCCGCTTTCGGCACCCGGGTCCTTCGACTGGCTGACGGAATGATCGCCTCATGACACCGATCCGCAGACGCAGGGGCGTCATCGGCGCCACCCTGCTGTCCGCCGCCCTATCGGCGTTTGGGGCCCCGCCGGCGGCACCGGAAACCGGCCCTACCCTCACCATTGACGAAGCCGTCCGCCGCGCGCTTCAAAACAATCCGGACATCCAGGTCGAGGCCTATGCGCCCGAGATCGCCCGGGCCAATGTGCTCGCAGCCCTCGGCCAATTCGATCCCGCGCTCAATTTTGGCCGCAGCTACACCCGCAGCTACGGCTATCCGAGCATTCCGGGTCCTTTGCCACCCACCCTGGTCGATTCGGACACTTATAGCCTTTCGCTGACCGGCGCGGTCCCCACCGGACTCACTTACTCAATAGGAGGCACTGCGGCGAATGAACGCGGGCCGTATAATAACTTCGCCGGCGATTACATGACCTTTGGCGGGGTCAACCTAACGCAGCCATTGCTGCGCGGATTCGGATTCGCCGCAAACCTTGTGAGTGTTCGCGTCGCGAGAGCCAACCGCTCGATATCCGAATGGCAATACCGCCAGACAATGATCGATACGGTCACAAACGTGATCGTAACTTACAACGAGCTCGTGCTCGCAAATGACAATCTCCGGATCGCGCGGCGCTATCGCGAGCTCGGCGCGACCCTCCTGACGGAAAGCCTGCAGCGGCTGAAGGCGGGCTCGGGATCCCAAAGCGATGTCATCACGGCCCGCGCCCAGGTCGCATCGCGCGAAGAGGGAATCCTGGAAGCGGAAAACACCGTGCGCGCCACGGATAACCAGCTGCGGGAATTGATGGGGGAAAAATCCTTTCCCCCAGATGGGCATCTTTTGCTTGTCGGAGCTCCCCCCGTGCCCGCGGTGACCGTGAATCCGGCGCGGGATTATCAGGAGGCGCTGAATCGAAGGCCCGACTACCAGGCTGCGCGCCTGGGCATAACGATCAATCGCGCCAATTCCGCGGCCGCACGCAATGGCCTTCTGCCGCAAGTCAATCTCATCGGCAGCTACGGTTACAACGGCTTGGCCAGCACCTTTGCAGCGAGCCGGCAGATGGTTGCCAACCGCGATGTTCCGTCCTCCGCAATCGGGATCAACCTGTCCATCCCAATCACCAATGCCAGCGCCCGGGGCCTGGCCCGCGCCGCGCGCCTCACGCTGGAGCAATCGGAAGCGTCCCTCAAGGACCTTGAGGCGCAGATCGCGGTCAGCGTCGCGAATGCCGCCAGCCAAATCAAGACCGCGCACGATCGGGTGGTCGCCGACCAGGCCGCCTACGATCTCGCGAATCAGGCGCTCGCCGGCGAGGAAAAGAAGCTGGCGGTGGGGACGAGCACCCCGTTGGCCGTGGTCCAGGATCAGACCAGTTTGGCCCAGGTTGAGGACAGCCTGGCCAACGCCCGGTTTTCCGAGCGCCAGGCCGTCGCAATCTATGACGAGCAACTCGGGATGACGCTGGTCCGCAATCACATCGCAGTCGCGGAGGACAAGTGACCCGGGCAATGGGG
This sequence comes from Opitutaceae bacterium, assembly GCA_050015855.1. GTDB lineage: Bacteria > Verrucomicrobiota > Verrucomicrobiia > Opitutales > Opitutaceae > Palsa-1447. The sequence goes on from JBEKAO010000130.1 coordinate 2,945, forward strand.
CCGCGGTATTTTGACTCTCGTCACCCCGCGCCCCCATGGCTATCCCTTCGACATGCCCCAGGAGCCCTCTCCGCGCATTCTGATCGCCGACGACCAGCCGGACATCATCGAAGCCCTGCGCCTTTTGTTGAAGGGCGAAGGCTATCAGACCGAGGCCGTCAAGTCGCCGGTGGCGGTGATCAAGGCGATCGAGTCCCGCGACTACGCCCTATTGCTGATGGACCTCAACTATGCCCGCGACACGACCAGCGGGCAGGAGGGCCTCGATCTGCTGGCGAAAGTCCAGTCGCTCGACGGCACGCTGCCGGTGGTCGTGATGACCGCCTGGGCGAGCGTGGATGTGGCCGTGGAGGCGATGCGGCGCGGCGCCAGGGATTTCGTCACCAAACCCTGGGACAATCCCCGGTTGCTGGCGATCGTGCGCAACCAGATCGAAT
>JBEKAO010000131.1:0-3366 GCA_050015855.1 Opitutaceae bacterium
TTGTCGATTTCCTCCTGGTTTTCGACCGACTCGGGGAGGGCCTCGTTGATGTCGTCGAAGGTCAGGTACCCCTGCTCCTTGGACAGCCGGATGAGCTGGCGGATCTTTTCGTTGATGCCGCCGGGGGCGACCGCCTCGACGCCCTCGGGCAATTCCGGGGCCTCGGCGGGCGCCGGAGCCGGCTGGCTCGCGACGACCTCCTCGACGGCCTCTGACTGATCGGTGGCTGGCTTTTGCTTGCGCGGCATGTAGATGGGGTGCTTCGGAAAAAGTGGTGAGAAACGACAAAATCCCTCACCCTGCAACATTCAGCACCAGCGGCTGGCGCAGTTGGCGTTGCAGTTCGAGGCTCTCTTTTAGCAGAGAAATTGCGTCATTCTTACTGTCGACCTGGGTCTTGGCTAATGCAAGTTCTATCTCGCGCAAACGCGGCTCCAGCGCCCGGGCGCGCATTTGGGAAAGCCCCTCCCGGGCCACCTTGACCGGGTCGTCAAACGCCGGGGGATCGAACAGGAGCGACGCGACAAGTGACTTCTGCTCCTGAGTTTCCAACAGTTCGTCGAGATGGTCGCGACCCGGCCAGCTTCCCTGCTCGAACTCGGCCAGGAAGCGGTTGAGAAGAAGTCCGGCCGGCTGGCGGGTGTCGATCCACTCGTGGGGAAAGGCGGTGCTGAGGGGTTTTCCGAGCGCCTCGCAATGCAGGCAGAGGAGGAGCAGGTCCGATTCGGGCGTGGCCCCCCGGCCCGGGGAACCCGCCAGCCGATCGGCGCCTCCGCCCTTGCCTGGAACCCCGGCGGATTCCCCGGCTCGCCGCACCTGGCGGTCGCCTCGCCTCGCCAGCCTTTCAAAGTCCCTGGCGAGGGCCATTGGCGGCAGCTCCAGGTGAGCTGCCGCTTCGGTCAGGTACTCGGAACGGGCGACCTCGCTTTCGGCCGCAAGGATGATCTCGAGGACCGCGTTTGCGGCGCGGTTCTTTTGTTCGGGCGAAACGCCTACCCCGCCGGGAAGGAGGGCGCGGCAGGCGAAGCCCATCGCGCTCATCGCGCCCTTGCGAAGCTCGTCATAGGCGGCGGCACCCCGCTCCAGGAAGAGCAGGTCGGGGTCGATCTTCTCCGCGCCGGCGAGAGCCAGGAACCGCACCTCGATCCCGGACTTTATGGCCATCGGCAAGAGCCGCAGCGCCGCCTTCTGGCCGGCCGCATCGCTGTCGAAGAAGCAGTCGATCTGCGGGTGGTAGCGGCGGATCAAGGCAAGCTGGCCCTCGGTGATCGCCGTGCCCTGCGGAGCCACGGCCGTCTTCACGCCGACCTGCCAGCAGCGCATGGCGTCGAGCTGGCCCTCGACCATGAGGAACGGGTGGCCTTCGCCGACGGCAGTTCGCGCGCGGTCGAGGTTGAAGAGGAGCTGGCCCTTCGTGAAGATGGGAGTTTCCGGCGAATTGACGTATTTTGCCTCGCGCGCGGGGTCGTCCTGCGGCGTGAGGCCGGTCTGGCGCGCGGTGAATGCGACGACGCGGCCCTGGTAGTCGCGGATCGGGATCATCAGCCGGCCGCGGAAGCGGGGCCGCAGGGCTCCCGGGGAAAAAAGCGCCCCCTCGCGCACGAAAAACAGTCCGCACTGCCTCACCGCCTCCTCGGAGTAATTGCGCTTCCAGAGCCGGGCCGAGAGCCCCCCGTCGTCGGCGGGGGCCGCCCCGACCTTGAACTCGACCGCCAGTTCCGGCGGAAAGCGGCGCTGCACGGCCCAATACTCCCGCATGGCGCCCCCGGCCGCGGTGCCGCCCTTGAAGACCTCGTGGTAGAAATCCGCCGCCTGCTCATGAATGTCGTACAATTCCTGCCGCAGCGAACGCTCCTCGCGGGTGGGACCGGCCCCCTCCTCGTACTCGATCACGATGCCAAAGCGCTGGCCCAGGGCCTCGACGGCCTCCGTGAAGCCGAGCTGCTCCGTCTCGCGGACGAATTCGATGATGTCGCCGGACTTGCCGCATCCGAAGCACTTGAAGCTCCCCCGGTCCGGATTGACGTGAAAGGACGGGGTTTTTTCGTTGTGGAAGGGGCAGAGGCCCTTCAGCCGGCTCCCGGAGCGGCGCAGGGTCACGGTTCGCGAGACGACGTCCGCGATGTTGATGCGCAACTTCAAGTCGCGGAGGCAGGTAGGTTTGATTACTGGCATGTAGCGCCCGGGCAGCTATCGGCTGTTCAAGAATGCACTTTCAACCGGTTGGGGGTACTGTCAAGTTCACCCCTTGCGCCAGTCCGAACCCATTCCGATGAAACATTGCCCGGCCCTGGGCGACAAACCTACCGTCATGACCCGTTTCCCACGCATCCTTCTTTTTGGAGCGGCCCTGGCCGCGATCGCAGGGCCCTCGTTTGGCCAGCAACTCGGCGCCCCCGGGGCGCCCATCCGGCCGCAAGCCCCGAAGGAGCCGGTTTGGCAGGTCCGGCTGTCGGACTTCGACAAGTCCAACTACGACCGCGCGGTCGAGGCGCTGATTTCAAGCTACGAGCGTTCGACCGGGCACAAGCTGGCGCCGCGGGCGAAGAAGAGGGTGGGGTTGAAGATCTATTCCGACTCCGGCCCGGGGCTGGCCACGCCGATCCCGCTCGTGCAGGCGGTCATCGAGGCGCTCGAGCGGCGCGGCTACGAGAACAGGAACATCTTTCTGGTGGGCTTGAACCAGATGCGCCTGCGCATGACGGGGTACCTTCCCTCGCTCGTAACGGGCAAGACTCCCTTCGAGGGCAATCCCGTCTACGTCCTCGAGTCGGGGCGCTACTACGACCCGGTCTGGTTCTACGACAGCCCGCTGCCCGAGCGGTTCGACCCCATCGTCGCCCAGCAGCAGACGCGCGATTACGCCAACTCCTCGACGACCGACGAGGACCGCAAGAGCTTCCTCGCCACGCCCCTTTTTCTCGACGCGGACTTCTGGATCAACCTCCCGGTCTACACCGACCACGTGGTCCTGGGCGTCAACGGCGCCCTGGTCAACGCGACCCTATGGAACGCCTCGAACACGGCGCGGTTCTTCCGCTCGCCGGCGAACGCCCCGGCCGCCGTCGCCGAGATGAGCGCGATCCCCGAGCTGCGGGAGACGTGGATCTTCACGATCGCGAGCCTGGAGGCCTACCAGTACATCGGGGGGCCGTTCTTCAATTCGCTTTACACGGCTTCCGAGCCGTACGTGTGGCTCAGCACCGACCCGGTCATGATGGACGCCCTGATGCGCGAGAGGATGAACCGCTGGCGGCGCAGGGACGGCTTCGAGCCGATCTCCGACGACATCCGCACCCTGGAGTTCGCCGAAACGCTGGGGGTGGGCTCGACGCGGACGCAAAACGCGAAGCTGATCACCGTGCC
>JBEKAO010000132.1:0-3285 GCA_050015855.1 Opitutaceae bacterium
CCTGCGTTCAACGGCTACCAGATCACCGAGAACGTCCAGGACCAAAAGACCTACTACTGGCAGAGCTTTTTCTGGAATGACCGCATCATCGGTTCGCTCGGACTCAACGACGACAAGGTCAAGAATCGCGGCGCCGCGACCATCTATAATGCGGTCATCAACGGCGTGCCGACTGCCACGACCAACAATGCGGGCTTGGTCGCCGATATCAACGGCACCCCAAACCCCGCACTCAAATATGATTTGGGCCCGTGGAATCCCACCTCGTACGCAGGCGTATACGCGGCTGGCACCAGCCAATTGGCGATGGAGACCCTGGGTGAGATCGGCGGCAACACCTACAGCGAAGGCTTTGTATTCAAGCCGTTTGAAAACTGGTCCGCGATCGACGCGGCGGCCAATAATGGCAATATCATTGCCGGAGTCCTGCGCACCCTCGGAATGACGTTCAACAAGGCGGACAATTTCAATCCTCCGACCGCGTCCTACACCGATCTGCTTGGCAACCCGCTCGGGAAGCCGCAGGGCACGGAAAAGGACTATGGCCTGGAAATCGCGACGCCCGACAAGAAGCTGTACATGCGCATGACCTGGTTCAGGAGCAACAACCAGAACAACATCACGGGTGTGTCTCAGACGCTCACCGACCGCGAGTTGTACATCGACCAAAACGAGATGAAGAACTGGGCGACGGACATCGTGGAGCTGGAATCCGGCGAGAACCCGACCTCGACGCAGTTCGGAAACCAGGCGACCTTCCCCCTGACCACGGCCGAATATGCGACCATGGCTTCGCTGACAGGACTCGCCCAAACCTACCTCGAGAGCGGCGGGGCGCCCCTGACAGGCGGCTTCTATAACGGAGAGGCGACCAATACCTACTCTGCCGCCGGCTACGATCTGGAGCTGACCTACAACCCCCTGCCGAACTGGACGATGAAGTTCACCGGTTCCCGCCAGTCCGCCCAGATCTCCGCTGTCGATCTGCAGGCGAAGGCCTACCAAGCCGTCCGAATGCCGATCTGGACGACGGCCTCGGCACCCGCCGCGTACTCGGGCGTTTACACGAACTGGGTTGGGAACGGCTCTACCGCGATCGCCTACCTCGGCAACTTCTGGAATTCCTACGGCTACGACGGCAACACGTCCGACACCGGTGGACCCGGCGGCGGGCCGAGCACTGTGGGAGATTACTACAATAGCGTCGTTACCGTCCCGATCGCGGTTGAAGAAGCGGCGCAGGGCGACGACGTACCGGAATTGACCCCATATACCTGGAACTTCCTCACCAACTACAACTTCACGAGCGGGCCGCTCAAGAATCTTGGAGTTGGCGGCGGTCTCCGGTGGATGAGTTCGACGATCGAAGGCTACTACGGCGCCACGCAGGCGTCTCTCCTGAACTCCTCGGGTCAGGTTGCGGCGAACGACATCACGAAGCCCATCTACACTCCCGCGCAGCTCCACGTCGATGCCTGGGTGTCCTACGCCTTCAAGCTGCCGTGGGACAACGGGAAGATCAAATCCACGATTCAGCTCAACTGCGTGGACCTGACCTCGAACGGCTACATCCTGCCGATCGCGTACAACCTCGACGGCACTCCTTACACCTGGCGCATCATTCCGCCGAGGCAGTGGTCCCTGACCGCGCGCTTCAGCTTTTAAGGAAGGCGCCCGGCCATCTTCTCCAACCGGATTTCGGTTGGGTGGAAACTGAGCGACGGCGACCGCGGATTATGCGGTCGCCGTTTTTGCTATCGGAATCCGATAGCAACCGCGCCGTAGCCCAACGGGCGAAGGCGGGTGGCTGTGGCCCGATTTGCCCGCCTACGCCCTTCGGGCTTCGGCGTGGCGACCTTCCGATTCGGAAGGTCGATAGCAACCGGCCCGTGGCCCAACTGGCGAAGGCGGGTCCTTTATGGTTTGAGCCTTGTCAGCCAGCCAATACGCTGGATTTCCGACCCGAATCCGAATGCCGACCGATCCGACAGCCACCGAGAAGCGACAGGCCTGGATCGGCGCTGGATTGATCGCGCTCGCGGCGTCGGCCGCGTACGCGGACAGCTTCTTCGGGAAGTTCCAATTCGACGATTTTCCGGCGATCCGGGACAACAACCCGACGCTGCTCCGGCTTTGGCCCCTGCCGGGTCCGCTTTGGCCGCCGCGCGGATCCCTGACCGTCAGCGGCCGGCCGATCCTGAATTTTAGCCTGGCTTTGAACCATGCGCTGAGCGGCTTCTCCCCCTGGAGCTATCATGCGGTCAACCTGCTGATCCATGTTCTGGCGGCGCTGGCGCTCTTCGGAATCGTACGCAGGACGCTCGGCCGGACACGCCTGGCCGCGGCGGCGGCCCTTGTCTGGGCCGTCCATCCGCTCACGACAGAGGCGGTCACTTACATTGTGCAGCGCGCGGAATCGCTGATGGCGCTGTTCTATCTGCTGACCCTGTATTGCTTCATTCGTTTTGCGGGGAAAGGGGGCTCCGCCGCCGGTCCGGGGAGGGCGCCGCGGGGTGGCGGTGCCACGCGGGCTTGGGCGGCGCTTTCGGTCCTGGCCTGCCTTCTTGGCATGGGCACAAAGGAGGTCATGGTCTCCGCCCCCTTGGCGGTCTTCATTTATGACCGCACCTTTGTCTCCCCGGGATGGCGGGCGGCATGGCGGGCCAGGAAGGCTTATTACCTCAGCCTGGCTGCGACCTGGATCCCGTTGGCGCTTTTTGTCGCCAGCACGGGTGGAAATCGCGGAAACACCTCGGGATTCAATCTCGGGATGTCCGCGTTCCACTATTGGTTCACCCAGATCGAGGCGCTGACCCGCTATGCGGGCCTTGCGATTTGGCCCCATCCGCTCGTTTTCGAATACGGCCCGCCGACATTTCCATACTGGGTTTCGGCCTTCCTCCTGGGCCCTGTTCTGCTCGCCGCGGGGATCGTCACATTCGTGGGCGTCGCCCGGGGCCGGCGCTGGGCCTTCTGCCCCGCTTGTTGCTGGATGATCCTCGCGCCGACGAGCGTGATGCCCGGCACGATCCAGTTTGCGGTCGAGTATCGGATGTACCTGCCGCTCGCCGCGATAATCGCCGCGATCGCAGCGTGGTTGGGGGGAGCCGGGCGGAGATGGCCGGCCCTCGCCCGCATCCCTCCTTCGGCATGGACGGGAGCGGTGGCCCTGGTTGCTGTCGCGCTGGGCGCCGCGACCGCGCAGCGCAACTGGCTTTATCGCAGCGATCTGGCGCTATGGGGCGACTCGGTCGCGAAGCGGCCGGCGAGTGCGAAGGCGCAAGC
>JBEKAO010000133.1:0-3115 GCA_050015855.1 Opitutaceae bacterium
AAATTCGCGAAGAGGCAGGTGAACCACAGCCAGAGGCAGATCTGGAGGTTGAAGCTCGAGAAATCGAAGAACAGCCAGATCGTGGTCGCGACGGAGCCGAGCCAAACGACGAACATGACGAGATTCTTGATCTCGTCGACCGGGTTCAACTTTTTGAATGCGCCGATCACCGCCTGGCGGACGAGCGACGAGTATTCGACTTTGAATGTTGTTGAGCTCATGGATCAGGTTATTGGCCGGGTTCAGAACGCGCGTCCGGCGGCCATTAGGCCGTGCTCGAGCAGCGGCCCGAGGCAAAGCGCCGGGAAGAAGGTGAGCGCCGCCACGACGACGATGACGCCGGTCAGCGTGAGGCCGAAGGTCCAGCCGTGCACCGGCAGCGTTCCGGCGGAGGCCTCCACGGTCTTCTTTGATGCGAGACGGCCGACGATCGCGAGCGCGGCGACGATCGGCGCAAAGCGCCCGATGATGATCGAGATGCCGAGCAGGACGTCGTAAAGGGGCACGTTCGCGTTCAGGCCGGCGAAGGCGCTTCCGTTGTTGTTCGCGGCCTCGCCGTAAGCGTAGAGCACCTCGCTCAGCCCGTGCGGGCCGGCGTTGTTCATGCTGGCGATTCCCGCGGGCAGGATGACGCAAATCGCGGTCGGGATCAGGCAGGCGGCGTTCGGCCCGAGCACGCCAATCACGGACCAGGTCGCCTCCCACGCCCCGAGCTTCTTGCCGAGGTATTCCGGGGTTCGTCCGATCATCAGGCCGGCGATGAAGACGGTGATCAGGACGTGGAAGAGCATGCAGTACACTCCGCAGCCGATTCCTCCGAACATGATTTCGCCGATCAGGATGTTCCACATCGGCATCAGCCCCGCGACCGGCATCCAGCTGTCGTGCATTGAATTCACGGAGCCGTTGTCGATGGCGGTGCAGGATACGCCCCACAGCACGCTATTCATCACGCCAAACCGCTGCTCCTTGCCCTCCATGTGGGGCACGATGTTGTCGGTGACGGGATTCGGCTGTGCCTCGGCATACCAGGCCACTGCGAAAGACAGCAGATACAAGGCGAGCATGACCGAAAACAGGCACCAGGCATGGCGCTTGTTTCCGATCAAGAGTCCGAACATGAAGACCTGGGCCATCGGCACGACGATGATGGCCAGCATCTCGAGGAATCCGGAGAGGGGCGTGGGATTTTCGTAGGGATGCGCGCTATTGACGCCGTACCAGCCGCCGCCGTTTGTGAAAAGCTGCTTGCACGACTCGAAGGAGGCGACCGGGCCGACGGGCAGGGGTTGTGTCTCGACTTTCTGGTCCACCATGACCGGCTGGTCGACCATGGCCGGCTTTCCATCCGGCCCGACCACGGGCTTGCCCTTGTCGTCCAGCTTCGGCACCGAAGTCGTCACGGGCTGCCCCTTGTCGTCGGTTTTCTGGACCTGCGCCGTGTAGGATTCGACGAGCGTCGCGTTCGGATAGGCCTTCCAGGTCTGAGGGACGCCCTGCCAGGCGAGCGGGATCGCCCAAAGAACCGAGAGCGGAATCACGATGTAAAGGGTGCAGCGCGTCAGATCGACCCAGAAGTTGCCGATCGTCCTGACCGTCGCCCGCGCAAGGGCGCGTCCCACCGCCACCAGGACCGCGAGTCCGATTGCGCCGCTCAGGAACTGGTGCACGGACAGTCCGAGCGTCTGCGTCAGGTTGCTCATCGTCGATTCGCCGGAATAGGACTGCCAATCGGCGTTGCACGTGAAGCTCCACGCGGTGTTGAAGGCCAGATGCCAGGAGACGTTGTCCAGGCCGTTTGGATTGAACGGAAGCCACTTCTGGGTCATCATCATCGCCATGAGAGTGGCGAAGCCGACGCAGGCCATGGCCACGACCCCCCAAAGATACCTCAGCCAGGACATCTCCTCGTTCGGATCGACGCCGGTAAGCCGATAGACGAGCCCTTCGATGGGGAAGAGGAGCGGATGAAGGAAGGTCCTTTCCCCCTTGAAGACCTTGGCCATGAACCGGCCGACAACCGGAGTCAGGGCGATTCCCAAGCCGAAAAAGAGAACGATCTGGATTATTTCGATTGATTTCATGGCGCCGTTTCTTGAACGGCGCCAGAATATGTGATTCCCGGTCGCCCCGTTAGTAAATGCTGGGGCAATTCACATCAAAAATGCATCAATAACCGGGAAGGCGGGTTGAAGGAATGGCGCGGCCGCCGGCCGCAATTTCCTTAATCCAGCCCTTTGGGTCTAATTGCGAGACATTGGCCCGCCGCTCTCCAGAGTCAGGGTTGCGGGCTGCAATCCAGGCGCGGACGCCCTCAGCGTAATCGTGCCCGGGTTGGTGGAGCTCTGCACGATCGCCAATCCGCGACCTTCGTACGCTCGATGGGACGGGCCCTTCACCGGCTCGCTGTCGGCGATGTTCCCGTTTCCCAATCCAACGATTTGCGCCGGGCCTCCGACTTCAAAGGTCAGTTCCTGTCCGGCGTCCGGAACGCGCACGCCCTGCGCATCCACGACGTCATATTCCACCTGGGCCACATCCTTGCCATCCGCGCGAAGACGGCCCGAGTAGGGGCGCAACTCAACCCGGCTCGCGGGCCCCGCCGTTATCAGCGCAAACTCGCAAGCGAGGCCGTCCTTGCGCCCGGTGGCCTCGAGCACCCCGGAGACAAAGGGCACCTCCCAGCTCAGAACGCCATCGACCGCTTCGCCAAGGCGCTTGGTGCCCACGGGCGAGCCGTTCAGGGACAGGGTCACCTCCGGGCAGTTCGTGTAACAGAATACGCTCACCATTGCCTTGTCCGGCCAGTTCCAGCTCTCCTTGCCGATGAACTCGTTGCCGCGCCTGCCTGCGCGCCCGCTCTCCGCGGCGCACAAATAGATGACGGGTTGGGCGCTCCACAAGCTCTGGCGGAACCGGCCCATGGGCTTCACAAACCCGCAAAGATCGAGGAGCCCGGCGGAGCTGGCGCGATCCGGCCAGAGGTTGGCCTCGCCCAGATAATCGATGCCCGTCCACAGGAATTGGCCGCCTATCGACGGATTGTCCCGCACGGCCGTCCACGCGGCATAGCTGTGCGCATTCTCGCTTCCGTAAATGAACCGCTTTGGAAACT
>JBEKAO010000134.1:0-4758 GCA_050015855.1 Opitutaceae bacterium
TGGAGATGCTGCACTACCGGGCGGTTCTGAACGAGCCTGCGCTCGCAGACAGCCTGCAGCCCAAAGACGCCCGCATCCGCTATGGAAATTCCTGTCGCGACATCAGCACGGAAATGGCGCAGGACGACACCGCGCTATGGGCGGCAATCGCCAGCAAGGCGATCAAACAGATGAGGGAGGATGCCGGCGCGGCGCTGAGGATTTATCGCGCCGACGAACGCGGCCTCACAAGCCTGATTGAACCCAAGGTCTTGGAGGCCAAAACCCTTCGGTTTGGGGACTGGGTCATTCGCATGGATGGCTGGCTCTTGGAGAAGCTGGCCAGGCTCAGAGACGCCAGATTGCCCAATGAAACCGGGGGAGTCTTGCTTGGCGCATTCGACACCTACCACCAAGCGTGTTCCGTCGTGGACGTCCTGCCCTCTCCTCCCGACAGCACCGAGTGGCCGACCTCCTACATCCGGGGGTGTGAAGGCCTGGCCGCCAAGGTCCAGGAAGCAAAGAGGCTCACCCTGGGCCAGATCAGCTACGTCGGGGAATGGCACTCCCACCCGCGAGGCGCCTCCATCCATCCCAGCTCCGACGATCTGCGGGCTTACGGATGGCTCACGAGCCACATGCATGCTGAAGCACTGCCCGGCATCATGCTCATCATCGGCGACAGGCGGGAAATCTGCCTCGTTTCTGCCGAGCCGAGATCACGGAGAACCGGACCGAAGATCAAGACCAAAGCCCGGGTCCTGGCGGGTGGCCGTAGTTGAACCCCGGCCCCCGCTGTGCATAATGGTCCTGTCGTGCATGAAGACCCTACCGTGACGGATAGTGCCGGCGCTGCCGGTGACCTTTGGAGGTCATCTCGCGGCGGATATGGATCTGCTCGCGGGAGCAATGCTCCCGACGCCCAGCCATCCTCCACGTCTGAGGACATCCGGCGCGTTCGCAGGGTGTTTGCCGCGCGGTCTGATACGGTTAATTGCACAGGGAGACGATTTCGTCCCCGTCATTCTCCCGAACCCGGCCGATTGGCTGCCGCCCACACACGCCCTATGAACTATTGACCAAATGCTATGCAAAAGGACTCCGGCCATTTGCTTTTCTCGCCCAGCGACCTCGTCCGTTATCTGGCCTCCCCGTTCGCATCATGGATGGATCGCTACCACTTGGAGAATCCGGGTGCGGTCACTCCGGACGAGCCAACCGCAGATGAGAAACTTATCGCGCAGACGGGCGATCAGCACGAGCGCACGGTGCTCGATGAATTCAAGTCATCGGCCGCCAGCCCGGTCGAGATTCCGAAAAACGATCGCGCCGCCGCCCGGAAAATGACGCTTGCGGCCATCCGTGCAAAAGCCCCGATTATTTACCAAGCTGCCCTGGAAAACGGGCGTTTCACCGGCTTCGCAGACTTTCTCACGCTCGACGCGTCCGGGAGGTATCAGGTTTGGGACACCAAGCTCGCCCGCTCGCCCAGGCCGTATTACGCCATTCAGCTTTGCTGCTACTCGGAAATGCTGGCCGCCGCGACCGGCGAGCGGATGCCCCAAAAATTCGGCATTATTCTCGGCAGCAAGGACAGGGTTGAATTCCGCGTCGAGGACTTCATCCACTACTACCACCGTATTATGGGGAGCTTCCTCGCCATGCACGACAGCTTCACCGGGAAAATGGCGGAACGCCCGGAGCCCCTCCCGCGAGCGGACCACGGCCGCTGGACCTCCTACGCGGAGAAGTTCTTCAACGACACCGACCACATCGTGCGGGTCGCCGGAATCAGTGTGGGCCAAATCAAGAAGCTGAAAACGGCCGGCATTGCAACGGTGGCGGGACTTGCCGCAGCCTCGGGCAAGTCGGTTCACAAACTCTCCGGCGACTCGTTGGAAAAACTCGTCGTCCAGGCTCGTCTTCAGTGCCAGACGCGCGCCGATCGGATCGAGGACCCAGATGCCACACCGCGATACGAAGTCTTGCCCCACATCGGCGTCAACGGCGAAGCCGTGGGTCTCGCTGCCCTTCCCCCGGATCATCCGGCCGATGTTTTTTTCGACATGGAGGGCTACCCGTTGGTGTCCGGGGGACTGGAATACCTGTTTGGTGTCGGCTCGCGGAACGTGCAGCCGGGTATATTCAACTTCGCGGACTGGTGGGCGCACGACCGCGACGAAGAGAAGCTCGCGTTCGAGGGTTTCGTGGACTGGGTATTCAATCGGTGGAAACATAACCCCGGGATGCACATCTACCATTACGCCGCCTACGAGGTTAGTGCTGTTCGGCGGTTGAGCACCCGCCACGACACCCGTCAGGAGGAGGTGGACGAGCTTCTCCGGAACAAGGTGTTCGTGGATCTCTACCAAATCGTCCGTCACGGTGTGCGCATCGGCGAGGACAGCTACTCCATCAAGACAGTCGAGCGCATTTACCGACCGAAACGCGCCACCGAGGTCGCCACGGCCGCCGAGTCCATCGTTCAATACGCCCGCTGGATCGAGAGCAAGCAGGCCCGCGATTGGAACATCAGCCCCATCCTCAAGGGCATCCGAGACTACAACGAGGACGATTGCAAATCCACGGCGGAGCTGTTGCAGTGGTTGCGCAAGTTGGCTGGTGAACACAAGATCACCGCTGCACGCCCAGGTTCTGTCTCCACCCCGGCGGCGCCGCCGGTGTTGCCGCCGCAGGTCATCGCGAGGCAGGACACCGCGACAAAACTCCGCAAGCAGGGCGACCCGGTCGCGGTGGTTCTTGCTGACTTGATTGACTTTCACCGCCGGGAAGAAAAGCCCATGTGGTGGCGGATGTTTGACCGCGCCGTGGCTACGCCCGAGGATCTCCGCGACGACCCCGGCTGCATCGAAGGCGTCCAGGCCGCAGGGTCTCCGGTGCCCGAAAGACAATCGTCCGTGCAAACCTACCGCTTCGATCCGTCGCAGGAATGCAAACTTGCCGCGGGCGACAAGTCCAAGGTGATGTTTACCCACAACCTGGAGGCGAAATTCACACTGGCGAGGCTTGATGCGTCCAAGGGCGAACTGCAACTCAAGATTGGCAACAAAGCGTTGACCGAGAAATTCAGGGGTGCTTTCCCGATGAGTATGTGCCGGCGGCGGCGATCCAGGCGGCGTTGAACGAGGTTGCCGCCCGGCACTTGTCAAAAAGCCTCCACGCGCCGGTGGCGGCACTCTTGAATCGAGTGCCACCCGCGACGTTGCTGCAAAACGTCGGCGAGTCCGCAGGCGACGCCGCCATCCGCATTACCCGCTTGATGGCCGGTGGATGCCTTGTGGTCCAAGGCCCGCCAGGAACCGGCAAGACCCACACAGCCTCGCGTGTAATCACCGCGCTTCTCGCCGGGGGCAGGAAGGTCGGCATCGCCTCCAACAGCCACAAAGCGGTGGTGAATCTTCTCATTGCCTGCGGCGACGCAGCCAGGGAGGGCGGTGGCCTTCTTCGTGGAATCAAGGTCGGTGGTGACGTCGAAGGGCTGTTGTTTTCGTCCAACCCCGGCGTGAAATTCATCAAAGACACCGGCGACGCGTATTCTGCTTACACGGGTGGCGCCGTAGGTGGAACGGCCTGGCTCTTTGCCCGGCCCGAATGGGAAGGCGCCCTCGATTTCCTTTTCATCGATGAAGCCGGCCAGGTGTCTCTGGCCAACGCCGTCGCCATGGCGCGGTGCGCGAAGAACCTTGTCCTCCTCGGTGACCAGATGCAGCTTGAGCAACCCGTGCAGGGCTCCCATCCCGGCGATGCCGGGCTCTCCGCCCTGCAATACGCTCTCAAGGACACGAACGCCAGCCGGCCCGATTCGCCCGTCTTCCACGCCGTGGTGCCACCGGACCACGGGCTTTTTCTTGGCGAATCGCACCGGATGCACCCGTCGGTCTGCCGCTTCATCTCGGAGAGCATTTACGAGGGCCGGCTCGGTTCACATCCCGACTGCGCCAGGCAGAAGATCATTGTCCCGCCAGGCGCCAACGGCCTCATCAGCCGGGAGGCCGGGATTGTCTTCAGCGGCGTCGAGCACGATGGAGACATCCAGCAGAGCGACAAGGAAGTTGAACGGATCATGGTGATCTACGGCGAGCTGATGGGACGCCCCTTTACCGACAAGCATGGCATCACAAGGCCGCTGGCGATCGAGGACTTTCTTTTCATCGCCCCCTACAATGCCCAAGTCCGCGCTCTTCAGGCCGCTCTCCCAGTTGCCGCCCGCGTCGGCAGCGTGGATAAGTTTCAAGGGCAGCAAGCCCCCGTCTGCGTTCTTTCCCTCTGTTCCAGCTATGGCGAATACGGCACTCGCGGGCTTGCCTTCATTCTCGACCGCAACCGGATTAACGTTGCCGTCTCTCGCGCCCAATGCCTCGCGGTGGTCGTCGCAGACCCGCGCATCGCCAGCGCGGCCGCTGGTTCCATTGACGAAATGATGCTCATCAACCTGTTGTGCAAGCTGACCGGATCATACGCCGCCAACTGATAGAGATTTGGCGCGGCGGCCGGTATGTGGATACCGTGTTTCAAGGAGAAGTGCTCAGACCAGTCCAGATCGGTGCCGTCTTTCGCCGGCCCGGATAAAAACTATGCGCGCGCCAAGCGCAATGGCGCAGGCGGTGGATGCCATTCCGCACGGCCCACATAACAGGCGATCAGGCGACCGATATTGGATCGCCTCGGGGTGTGATCGCGGGCCATGTTCTCCGTTGCGTTCGAGGCAAGTCTTGAAAAAACGTGATTTGTGGCGGCGTTTGGAACAAAAACGCGACC
>JBEKAO010000135.1:0-2991 GCA_050015855.1 Opitutaceae bacterium
GGAAGCTCCCTGATCGGAGCGTGCCTGACGCCGGCCCGCGCGGCGCTTGTGGCGGTGCCGGTCGCCACCGTTGCAATCGTTTCGGACCTGATCGAGTCGATCCTCAAGCGCAATGCGGCGATCAAGGACTCCGGCAGCGCGATTCCCGGGATCGGCGGAATCTTCGACATAAGCGACAGCCTGGTGCTGGCGGCACCCGTCGGCTATTTTCTCCTCGGGCTAAGGTAAGCCGTGACCATGCACCTCGCGGAAGTGCGGCCTTTTCCGACCCCCATGGAGAATCCTCCCGGCAACGACCTGCCCCGAAAGCGCGTCGTCCTCCTGGGCGCGACGGGCTCGATCGGCGCGAACACGCTTCGCGTGATTGCCGCACATCGGGACCGCCTGGAATTGGTCGCGATCGCCGCCCGCTCAAACGCAAAGGGCCTGGCCGCGATCGCCCGCGAGTTTGGCGTTCGCCATGCGGCGATCTTCGACGAAAAAGCCGCGGCGGAGGCCCGCCGGTCGGGCGATTTTCCCGCCGGTACGCGGATTCTTTCCGGGATGGAGGGCCTCGTGGAACTCGCCCGCCTGCCCGAGGCGGACTCGGTCCTTGTGGCCGTGGTGGGCACGACGGGCCTCGAACCCGCGCTGGCGGCGCTGGCCGCCGGCAAGGAGCTCGCCCTTGCGAGCAAGGAGATCCTCGTCCTGGCCGGCCGGTTTGTGGTCGCGGCAGCGAAAGCGAGCCGGGCCAAACTCATTCCCGTCGATAGCGAGCACAATGCCGTGTTCCAATGCATTGAAGGCCATCCGGTTTCGGGGGTCCGCCAAATCATCCTCACGGCCAGCGGCGGAGCGTTTCGGGACTGGCCCCTGGCGCGGCTCGCCCAGGCCACCCCGGCCGACGCACTCCGTCATCCCAACTGGTCCATGGGGCCCAAGGTCACCGTCGATTCGGCGACGCTCGCCAACAAGGGATTGGAACTCATTGAAGCACAATGGCTTTTTGAAGTCGATCCCGGGCGGATAAGCGCGATCATCCACCCGCAGAGCATCGTCCATTGCATCGTCGGCTTCAACGACGGGGCCATGCTCGCACAGCTCTGCCCCCCGTCGATGACCTTTCCCATCCAGCACGCCCTGCTGCACCCGGGCCGGTGGCCCGGCGTCGAATCTCCGCTCGACTTTTCCCGGCTGGTTTCGCTTGAATTCCGGCCCGTCGATGAATCCCGCTTCCCCATGCTCCGGTTGGGTCGTAACGCCATGCTGGCCGGTGGGATAGCTCCGGCCGTGTTCAATGCTGCGAATGAGGTGGCCGTGGGCGCGTTCCTCGGCGGAAGGATCCCTTTTCTTGCGATTTCCGGTTTGGTCGACGACTGTCTGGCGGAAGTGAGCAATTTTGAACCCCAAAACCTTGCCGCCGTGATCGAGGCGGACGCGGAGGCGCGGCGCACGGCTGCGCGGCGTCTCTCCATGATAAGATCGTAGACCCGAATGTCTCCCGATTTCATCCACTCCGTCTTCGGCCACGCCTGGTCCATCCTCCTCGTCATCCTGTTCTTTGGCGGGTCCATCTTCGTTCATGAACTCGGGCACTTCCTGGCGGCCAGGCGCCGCGGGGTTCATGTGGAGCGGTTTTCGATCTGCTTCGGCTCCGCAATCTGGTCCTGGCGCGGAAAGGATGGAGTGGAATACCGAGTGGGCTGGATACCCCTTGGCGGGTACGTGCTCCTGCCCCAGTTGGCCGATCTCGGGCCCATAGAAGGCAAAAGCGAGGCCGAGGCGGTCCGGCTCCCGCCGGTCGACTACGTTTCGAAGTTGATCGTTTTCGTTTCGGGGGCGGTGTTCAACGTTCTCTTTGCCTTTGTCCTGGCCTGCGTCCTTTGGCTGGCGGGCATACCCGAGAGCAAGGAA
The DNA here is from genome assembly GCA_050015855.1 of Opitutaceae bacterium. Taxonomy (GTDB): domain Bacteria; phylum Verrucomicrobiota; class Verrucomicrobiia; order Opitutales; family Opitutaceae; genus Palsa-1447. The sequence goes on from JBEKAO010000135.1 coordinate 1,894, forward strand.
ATCGCCACCACCCGCATCGGCTATGTGACCCCGACGATCGACCTTCCCGACGGCACCACGGCCGCAAGCCCCGCCTTCCAGGCGGGCCTGCGCACGGGCGACGTCATCGAGGAGATCGACGGGTCGAAGGTATCGGATTGGGTCGGAGTGAGGAACGCCCTGACACTCGGCTCAGGCCGGGATGCCGCGGGGCGGCCAAAAACGATCCTCAAGATCAACCGCGACGGGCGCAGCATGGACGTCACGGTGCTTCCGATCCTCGCGGGGGACGACAAGGTGCGAAAGGTCGGCTTTCTGCCTGCGATGGATCTTCTCGTCCACGAGGTGGCCGCCGGAAGCCCGGCGGCCCTGGCGGGATTCCTCGCGGGCGACCAGGTGCTCAGCCTCGACGGAGTCTCGATGCAGAATCTTTCCGCGTTCGGCGATTACATCGACGCCAACCGCGCAAAGGCTATCGGGGTCCGCGTGCGCCGCGGCGGCGCCGACACGGTGCTCGCAATCGGGGCGCGGCCGAATGAGAAGCCCGGCTCCGACTTCGGCCTTTTGTTCGACCCGGGAATCACCCTCGTCCACACCTCGCCGTACGCCCTGGTCCGCGACCAATTGTCGCTCGCTTTCCAGACGCTCGCGACCCTCCTCAATCCGCGCTCGGACGTGGGCCTGTCGAAGCTGTCCGGGCCGATCGGAATCGTGCACATGCTCAGTTCCGCCGCCGACGTGGACATCCGCGAGGTCCTTCTTTTCACGGTCATGATCAACGTGAGCCTGGCCGTCTTCAATCTCCTGCCCGTTCCCGTCCTCGACGGCGGCCACATGGTCTTCGCCACGGTCGCCAGGCTCCGCGGGCGCGCGCTGCCGGCGAACTTCGTGATGACGACGCAGAGCGTCTTTTTCGCCCTGATCCTCTTCATGTTCGTCTACGTGAGCATCTCCGACGTGCGCCGGTGGGCCCGGGACGTGCAGGAGGACCACGCGGCCGAGGCCGCAGGCAAGTAAGCGTGAGCTACTGTGCGTCCCGATTTCGCACGATCCGCCGGCCGACGGGCGAGGTAAGGGTCGGTTCGGTGGGAGTCGGAGGCGGCAACCCGATCCGGGTGC
>JBEKAO010000136.1:0-2987 GCA_050015855.1 Opitutaceae bacterium
CAATTGTCCATCGTGCAGACCCTTCCGCTCGACGGCGCCATCATCGTGACCACCCCCCAGCCGGCCTCGGCCAATGTGGCGCGAAAGGGCGGGCTCATGTTCCAGAAAGTGAACGTGCCCATCCTCGGCGTCGCCGAGAACATGAGTCACTTCATCGATTCGGCGGGAAAAAAGCACGCCCTGTTCGGCGAGGGCGGCGGGCTGATCACGGCGGAGAGGCTGGGAACGACCCTGATCGGCCAGGTCCCCCTTCTGCCCGAGATCCGCGAGGGCGGCGACCGCGGCGAGCCGATCGTCGTCAGCGCCCCCGGCAGCGCCGCGGCGGCGGTCTTCCGATCGATCGCCGAAGCCCTCATGGCGCGCCTTGCAAAACCCTCCCCGGCGCAAAAGTAACAATTTGGCAAATTTGTCGGCATTGACAGACCCAGCCCCGTCCATCTCATATTCTTATCCCGCCGCATGACACCGACGCCAAAAGAGCCAGATGTTTCGTCGCGTGACTTCGTGAAGCAGTCCAGCCTGTACCAGGAATTCCTGGCCGAGCGGGAGGAGATCCTCAAACACAAGTGGCTGGAATCCGAGCGCCTTGGCTACGACATCGGCTTCGAGCGGGCGCTTCTGGACTGGATCCGGAAGCACCGGGAGGGCTGGAGGGCCGCCCGCCGCCAGCAGATCGCCGCGCAGCAGGCCGGAAGCGCCCCGGGGGCCAAACCGGGGCCCCAATCCCTGGGTGACGCCAAGCACGCCTAACAGGCTGCTAGGACTTGATCTCCTTATGGAGGGTGTGGCGCTTGAGATGGGGATTGTACTTCTTCTTCTCGATGCGCTCGGTCACCGTTTTTTTGTTACGCGTTGTCAGGTAACGGGAAACCTGTTTTCCTTCTTTCTTCGCTTCGGTGCACTCAAGGATGACGAGTTCTTGCATGGGTAAAATGGGTTGAGGGTTAAACGAAATCGAAGCCCGGCCCGCCTGCAACCCCAATCGGACGGCATTCCGCGAAACGCTGGCGCTACCGCCGCTTTTCCGTCAACGGCAGCATCACCCCGCGGCGGAACAGGGTCACCTGTCCGGTGCTTGAGGATACGACGAGCGAGATGCAGTCGGCCGCGACGCTGATCGCAGCAGCCGCGGCGTGGCGGCTGCCGAGACCGCTCGGCAGGTTGTGGTCGCTGTCGGTCGCCTGGACCAGGCTCCCGGCCGATTCGACGACGCCGTCGCCCCGGATGATGAACGCGCCGTCGATCGACGAGAACTCCTTCACGGTCTCATCCATGAACGGGTTCAGGATGTTCCGGTCCTCCTCCTTGTAACCGAAGAATGGATTCAGGACGAGGGGCTTGGTCAGCTCCGTGACCTTGACCGTGTCGCCGACAACGAACATGCACCCGACCGGGCGCCCCTCCCTCCCCTCGACGGCCAGCTCCGTCGCCACCGCGACGACCCGCTCGAGCACCTCCGGCTTGACGTCCGCCGGCAGGAGGTCCGACGTCGAGCCGGTGAGCAGGCTCTGGAACTCCCGCTCGATGTCCACGACGACAAGGGTGTCGAACTGATTGCTGCCGGTCATGCCGCCGATGCAGCAGACCCGGTCCGCGAAGGCGATCACCCCCCTGGTGAGCGCGACCAGGAGGGCGCTGCGCAGCTGCGCCAGGCGCTGGCTCGAGAACGAGCGCACCTGGATCGCCTCGGCGAACTCCCGCTCGCCCTCAATCGCCTCGATCGGCGTCCGCGTGACGAGGATGGTCTTCAGCTTCGAGCGGACCGCCCCGTGCTCGATCCCGCCGACGAAGGTGTCGCCAAAGACCATGATCGCCCCGCATCCGGCGCCGCGCGCCACGGTCTCGGCTTCGCGGAACATCAGCCGGTTGATGCGGTTCTGCTGCACCTGCACCGGGCGCAGCCCGCCAAATCCGCCGACCAGCCGCTCAAAGAGGGCGTCCAGATCCGGGGCGTTGACCAGGCTCTCGACAAGCTCGGGCTCCCGCACCTGCCGCGCGATGGCCGCGAGCACCTGCAGGTAGTCGCGCGCCTTGTCCCCGGCGATCAGCATCACGATCAGCCGCACCGGCTCGTCGGCGAGCGAGCCGTCATGGCGGACCCCGGCCCGGCTGCGTCCGATCGCGAGAACGTACCGCCGGGGCATCTTCACCCGCACGTGCGGCAGCGCGACGCCCAGGCCGAGATACGTGGTCATCGTGCTCTCGCGCGCCAGGAGCCCCTTCAGGAGGGCCTCGCGCTTCAGGTCGGGAAACTTGGCGACCGCGACCCCGACGAGCTCGTCGAGCGAACCCTCGAGGTCGACGCTGCGCAAATCGATGACCCGGCTCCGGGCTATGACTTTATCGAGCCGCATTGAAAATCACCCCGCCGCGGGGAAGACAGCCGCCGCCCGCCGGGCCCCCGGCCCGCCGGATCACCTCTCCCACTCGAGCGCTCCCTTCTTGATTTCATAAAACAATCCCAGGACCAGGACGCCGATGAAGAACAGGACGGGCCAGAAGATCGCAACGTGGCGGGAAAGGAAATCGCGGTAGACGAAGCTCAGCGGGATGAGGATCACGACCTCGAGGTCGAAAAGCATGAACAAAAGCGCCGTCACGAAAAACTTCACCGGAAAGCGCGCGTGCGCGATCCCCCCACCGGCGATGCCGCACTCGTACGCGCTGTCCTTGATCCTGGACCCCATTGCGCGCTGCCCGAGCAATTGGCTCGCTGCGACGACTCCCCCCGCGATGAGCGCGGCAAGGACGGCCTGGATCAGGAAGGGCAGGTAGGCGGCGGGGGTCATCCTGCTAACAAAAAGGGTCCACGGCGCCCCCAAGACAAGCGGTAATTTCGGGAGAGGGGCAGGGCCCCGTCAGAACGGCACGGTGATCAGCTTCGCGTTTTGCGTCCGCGTCGAGCCCACCCCCAGCGTTTCGGCGAACTCCAGGGTGCGGATGTCGTCGGAGATCGGCTCGAAGCCGTCCCTGCGCCGCCAGCGGTT
>JBEKAO010000137.1:0-2960 GCA_050015855.1 Opitutaceae bacterium
GGTGGCTCAGGATGATGTGTTCGAGCCGCTCGAGCCGGTCGGGATCGAGCTTCACCTTGAGCCCGGCCTTGCGCACGAGCTGGTATCCGAGCACCACGTGCCCCTGCAGGACTCCCCGGCGGCTCCTTCTGGCGGCGATCTTTCCCTCGTATTCGATCGTCTTGCCGGCGTCGTGGAGGAGGATCCCCGCGACGGCCAGGTCGGGATCGATCTCGGGATAAAGCGGCAGGAGGGCGCGGGCCGCGCGCGCCATGCGCAGCGTGTGCTCGAGCAAACCGTGCCTGTAGGCATGATGCATCGAGATCGCGGCGGGCGCCGAGCGGAAACTCTCGCCCATGTCGTCGAATGCCGCCTGGACGGCGGCCCTGAGTTCGGCGTGGCCGATGCCGGCGATGAAACCCTGCAGCTCGGCCCACATGGCCTCGGGATCCTCGGGTGAGCGCTCGACCAGGCTCTCGATCGTTTCTCCCGGGGCCAGTTCGGCTTCCGGCACGATCGCCGCCCGGGTTAGCTTCGGAGAAAACCGGCCCTGATAGCTGTCGGTTTTTCCCTCTATTCGCGCGATCGATCCTTCGGCCGAGCCCTTGAGCACGTCGAACGCGGGGCTGTCGCTGAAGACGTTGCAGGAAAAGGATCCCGTGCGGTCGCCCAGCTCGACATTGAGGAACGGATTTCCGTTTGCGGCCGTTTTCGCCGCGATCCGCCGGACGACCAGAAGGGAGAGGAAGGGCCGGCCGGCCGCCGCCGGGGCGGCCTTGAGTTCTCGAACGGACGAGTGATCGTTCATGGGAAATACCGCTGCCGGGCCTTGACCTGCTCGAAACGCCTCTCCGGGAGGATGTACGCGGTCAGGGCTCCCCCCTGGACGCAACCGGTATCTATCCCGACGGACCACTTGAGCTTATAAATCTCATCCAGGGGGGTGTGGCCGTAGACGACGAATGGCGGCCCGTTCCAAAGGTCGGCCCACGACGGCGCGTCCGGAGCCTCCGAGCGCTTGGTCGGCTTGCCGTTGCGATCGATGACCTGGATCCGGGTGACGACTTCCGCCGGCTGCTTCTGCCACGGCTCCCCGGGCAGGAACCCCCCGTGGACGAACACCATGTTGAGCTCGGGCTCCTCAAAGGTGAGGGGCATCTCCTCGATGTAGGCCCAGTCGGCGGGGCGCAGCTTTTCGAAGGTCTCGAGATCGTGCTCCTTCGCATACTTCAGGTCGCCCGTGCGGCGGTATTTCAGGAGCCGCAGCTCATGGTTTCCGAGCAGCGATGTCGCCTTGTGCTTCTGGGCAAGGTCGATCACCTTGCAGCTGTCGGGCCCGCGGTTGACGAGGTCGCCAAGGAGGACGAGCCGGTCGTCGCGGGCGAGCTCGAGGCGCTCGAGCATTTCGGCGAATTCCAGATGGCATCCGTGGATGTCGCCGATGGCGATGAGGCGTCCGTTCATTCGGATTACAATTTGCTAGCGTCGATGCGGGCTCGAAGTAAACAAGATAGCCGATGGAATTGGATTCACACAAGGATACTTCGCCGCCCGCTGAGGAAAACCGCACGACGCACTCAGGGCGCCTCCCGGCGCCGCCGGAGGCGGGGGCGGCCTTCAACCTTCAGCCGCTCGCCGCGTCCTGCTTCGTGACGCAAAGGCGCTTCGAGGACGGGGATCGGGTCGTGAGCTTCCTCGTGCGGCTGCCTTCGCTCGAGGTCCGGCGCTTCGATGTGATCGCGGGCAGCGCGGACGGGTTTGCGCCCGAGGGCGTCCTGGCGTGCCGCTGGGTGCACGTTTTCAGGCCCAGGGCCAGGGAGGGCGACGCGGACAGGGCCTTGAAGCTCACCGCCGAGAACCTTTTCCTGACGCTTGCCGACCCGACGACCGAGCAGACGCCGGAGACGGCGCGGCTGGTGCAGTTCCTGGCCCTGATGCTCGAGCGCAAGCGGGTCCTGCGGTCCCGCGGGCGAAGTTCCGACGGCGACAGGAACATCCTCGAGCACATGCCGACGAAGCGGCTGTTCGAGGTGCCGGCGGGGGAGATGACCCCGGAATTCTTCGTCGCGATCCAAAGGCAGCTGGCGGTGCTGGTCGGGGCTCCGGGCGAGCGGGCCGGGACCTAGCGGCCTTTCAGAAGCCGCACGGGTATCCCGCGGGAATCGAGGTATTCCTTCACCTCGGGGATCGTGAAGGTGCCAAAGTGGAAAAGCGATGCCGCCAGGACGGCGCTTGCGCGGCCTTCGCCGAGGACATCCGCAAAATGGCCGGGCTTGCCGGCCCCGCCGCTCGCGATCACGGGCACGGGAACGGCCTCGCTGACCGCGCGGGTGAGTTCGAGGTCGTAGCCGGCCTTGGTGCCGTCCCGGTCCATGCTGGTGAGCAGGATCTCGCCGGCCCCGAGCCCGACCCCGCGCACGGCCCATTCGACGGCGTCGAGTTCGGTGGGTCTTCGGCCGCCATGGGTGAAGACGCGCCACCAGGCCCGCTCTCCGGGCTCCCTCCGGGCGTCGATCGCGAGGACGATGCACTGCGCGCCGAAGCGCCCGGAGGCCTCGCGGATGAGTTCCGGACGCAGGATCGCGGCCGTATTCAGCGACACCTTGTCCGCCCCGGCGCGAAGCATGGCCTCGATGTCGGCCCCCGAGCGCAGGCCGCCTCCCACGGTCAGGGGCATGAAGCACTGCTCAGCGGTCGCGGCGACGACGTCGCGCATGATGCGCCGACCGTCGCTCGAGGCGGTGATGTCCAGGAAGACGAGCTCATCGGCCCCCTGGGCGTCGTAGGCCCGGGCGCACTCGACGGGATCGCCGGCGTCGCGAAGCTCCGTAAACCGGACTCCCTTGACGACGCGGCCGTCGGTCACATCCAGGCACGGAATGACGCGGCGGAAGAGCAAGGCTTTAGCCCTCCGTGTGGGCGATGTCCGGGTCGAAATTGACGACCAGGCGGTAGGCCTGTCCCGGCCGCATGATCAGCGG
>JBEKAO010000138.1:0-2942 GCA_050015855.1 Opitutaceae bacterium
GGACGACAGCCACCTCTACCAGGTTCACACGCTCGATTACCGGATTCCGCTGCCCTGGCGGAATTATATCGTTTTTGACGCGGACTATTTCGTGGTCAGGCCGACCAGCCTTTACGGCATCCGGGGCTTCAACGAAGAGGGCCACAACGAGGTCGCCGATCTGAAGTACGTCGCTCCGATGAAGCTGGGCAAATGGGCGCTCGAGCTGTCCGCCGGGCTCGACTACAAGCAGGTCAACACCAACCTGGAATTCTTCAGCTTTGTCGCGCCGGTGGCCACCTATGACGTGGCCCAGGCCACGGTCGGCGTGACCGCCGTTCACCGCGATTCGCTGGGCTCGTGGACCTTTGCGGCGAACGGAGATTACAGCCCGGGGGGCATCAATTCGCGGGACACGAACGATGAGTACGGCTACGCTTCGACCGGACGGAGCGCGGAGTACGTCTACGCCGGCCTCGTCGCCCAGCGTGTCACGGTGCTTCCGGACGACTTTCAGTGGATTTCGCGCGGACAACTCCAGGTCTCGACGACCAATTTGCAGGGAAGCGAGGAACTCACGGTGGGCGGCACGGCCACGGTCCGTGGCTACAACGAGCGCATCTTTTCCGGCGACCAGGGCTGGGTGGTGAATGAGGAGCTCAGGGGGCCCCTCTGGAGCTGGCATCTGCCGGTGCTCCCGAAGAGAACCAGGCCCCTGGAGACCCGCCCTCTCCTCTTTTGGGATTACGCCCGCGTGTCGGAAAAGCACCCGTACGCGGCGATGGCGGCCCTCGACCCGATCATGAGCGCCGGCGCCGGAATCCGCACGACTCTCGCGAGCAATTTCAGCCTGTCGGCCGATTTTGGCTGGCAGATCCTGAATACCACGATTTCCCAGCCAAACCACGACAAGGGCGACATCCAGGTCACGCTCGCGTACTAAGCGGTTGAAAAGGGTCCATCTCGGCCATCATTTCTACGGCGCCGGCAATCTCGGCGACGATTTCATGCTGGCCGGCTTCCTCGCGGCCCTGGGCCCCCGAACCGTGAAATTGACCTGCTGCGTGCCCCACCCCATCGAGCCGCTGGCGCGCCGGTTTCCCGCGGTTGGCTGGCAGGGGTACGATGATGCGACCCGTCGCAGCTGCATTGAAAGCTGTGACGCATGGCTCGGGCTCGGGGGCTCTCCCTGGCAAGCCGGGGTCTCGTCCTGGTTTGCCGACCATCTCGCCAAGGAGCGGCGCTGGTGCGAATCGGCGGGAAAGCCGATGTATTTTCTCTGCGTCGGAAGCCAGGACCGCGCAGGACTTGCCAATCCCGAATTGCGCGCCGCTGCGCGGCGGGCGCAGGCGATCTGGACCCGCGACGCCGCCGCGGTCGAGCCGCTCTCCGGCCTTGCGGGCGCTGCCGGCCGCGTGCGGGCCGCGGCCGATCTGGCGCACCTGCTCTTCGAGGCCCACCGGCCTCCACCGGCCGCTACCGGCCGGCTGACAGCCGTCCTCAACTTCGATTATGCCGGCTGGCCCGCGATGGGCGCCGCCCTCGCGGCGCTCGATCGATTGCCCGCCCGCGAGCGGATCTGGCTCGCCCAGGAGGCGCGCGCGCTGCCCGGGGCAGAGCGCGAGCTTTTCAAAAGCCTGCCCGAAGCGGACCGCAGCCGGTGGAGCCTCAGGCCGGCCGATGACCCGGGCCGGGAATTGGCCCGGGTCCTCGATCGCTGGCCGAGCGGCGAATGGCTCCTCACGTCGCGCTACCACGCGACTCTCGCCGGAGCCTGGGCCGGTTCGCGCGCCGTCGTCATCACGACGAATGAAAAGCTGCAGGGCGTGGCCAAAGAGTTCGGATACCCGACCCTCGGCCCGGCCGACCACCCCGGCGGGGTGTTCGCCCTCCTCCAGTCCGCCGCACCCCCGCCCGATTCGATCCTCAGATCCCGCGCCTCCGCCGCGCGCCAGGCCTGCGCGGAGTTTTTCGAAGCCGTGGGTATTTAGCCTCTAGGGAACGTTGTAAACCTCGACGAGGGCGACGCCGGTCGTTGAATTGACGCCGTTCACCTGGGCCGTGTAGCCGGCGTTGGCGGGAAGGGTGACGACCATTGCGCAGTCCGTGGAACCTGGCGCTATGGGAGAGGCGTAGACGCTGTTCATGATCGCGGTGGTCGCGGGCTGGATCCCCGCGGCGACCGACGAATTGCCCCGGGTCGGGGCGTTGCCCCACCCGGTGTTGGTCGCGATAACGGCTCCTGTTGAGTCATACAGGGTCAGCGTGGGCGTGACCAAAGTCAGGCCGTTCAACGCCGAATTGTTCGCAGACAATCCCGGTCCGACCGCGCGGATGAGCACGGTTTGGGAAGTGCTGCCGATCGTCCAGAATCCGGCGACCAGCACGTCGTTGCCCGTTCCCACGAACGCGCGCGTCGAGATGTTGATCAGGTTCGAGGCGGGCGTGCCGGTATAGGCGTCGTAGTCGTAGACCTCGACGAGCGCGATCCCGGTGCCATTGCTCAATCCGTCCACTTCCGCCGTATAGCCGACCCCTGTACCGGCCGGAACGGGATCGTAGATCACCGTATCGTTGGAATTGGCCGGCAACGGAGGGGCGTATACGCTGGCCAGGGCGTTGATCACAGACTGGCTGTTGCCCCATCCGGTATTGGTGAAGAGGGCCGTGCCGTTTCCGTTAAACAGCGTCAATTTTGGGTTATTGAGGGTCAGTCCGCTCAGTGCCGGGTCAATCACCGCCAAATCCGGGCCGATGCCGCCCAGAACAACGTTCTTCGAGCCCGATCCGTTGGTGTAAAATCCGGCCACGATATTCTGGTCGGGACCTGAGCCCAGGTAGGCCCGCGAGGAAATATTGTACAGGGACGAGCCGACGTTGACCGTCACGGCCGCGGCAGAAGAGGTCACCGAACCGTTCGCATTTGAAACCACGACCGCGTAACTGCCTCGCTGGGTCGTGCC
>JBEKAO010000139.1:0-2858 GCA_050015855.1 Opitutaceae bacterium
ACGAGGCCTTCGCCCTTCTCGATGCTGCCCACGGGCACGTAAGCGATGAAGCCCGAGCGGGGATTGCGCAGCACCTCGGACTGTTCCTCGTCTTCGGGCACTTCAATGATTCGCCCCGCTATCGGCTCCGTCCTGGCCTGTTCCGTCGCAATGAACAGGTTTCCCTGAAGCCGCGTCCTTGGCACCAAGTCGGTTTCGATGACCCGCGTCCACGGAGTCCACTTCATCGCCGAGAAATACTCCGCCGCCTCCTTCATTTCCTCGTCGCTCATGGCCTTCGCGAGCCCGGCCATCATGGGAGTGTTCGGCTTTCTTCGATCCGCCGACGTGCGCGCGTCATTCCTGAAGTCTTCGAGCTGGCGGAGGAGATACGCCACCGGCAGTCCCGCCACCGGGGCGTTCTCCGGGCGGCCCTTCCCCGTGGGCAGATGACAATAGGCGCACCCCCAGGAGGTCTTGCCCAGCCTCGCGGGTCCGTGGGTCATCACATTCGACATCGGCGGATGATCGCCGGGAAACCAGTCTGCCACGTTTCCGCCGTCGCGGATGTCGACTCTCGAATAAGCCGCGGAACTCCCCAAGACATGCCTCAATCGGGTCTGATCCTCGGCCGGCTCGGTCGCCAACAGTTGTCGGGAGGTGGGGCGCACCGCCTGGGACGCCGCCTCGTCGCCGGGCGCCGGAGGCGTGAGATATCCATACGCCCATAGCGGCTCGGGCCCGCCCGCGGCGCGAATGACACTTGCGCCCGGCATGATGAATCCAAGGCAGAGTATGGCGTTGAGTGCGATGCGCTTCACTTGGCGGGCGGCTGGAGGCTGACACAAGATTTCCAATCCAATCCCATCAATATAAATGCGCAACTCCCGCGCAATTGAGCCGATAAGGTGTTGATGGACCGTCCGATCTCCAGTTTTCGACGGTTCCCAATCCCGTTCTCCCATGATCGCCCCCTTGCCTGCCAATGAGATGCAGCGCCTGAAGGCCCTGCGCGGGCTCAGGATTCTCGACACGCCGCCCGAGCCGGCGTTCGACGAAATCGCGCAATTGGCGGCGAACATTTGCGGCGTGCCATTTTCCATGATCAGCCTGGTCGATTTCGACCGCCAATGGTTCAAAGCCCGCGTGGGGCTGGATATCTGCGAGACGCCGCGCGATGTCGCGATCTGCGCGCATGCGCTCGACCGGGGCGGCGAACTTCTCGAAGTCGAGGACACCTGGTGCGATGCCCGCTTTCGCGACAATCCGCTGGTCGCCGAAGCCCCCTTCCTGAGATTCTACGCCGGAGCCCCGCTCTTGGCCGGATCCGGGGTCACGATCGGCACCCTCTGCGTCGCCGATACGGTCCCCCGCCGGCTGACCCCGTTGCAAAAGTCGGCGCTGTCCACGCTCGGCCGGCATGTGGTCGCGCAGCTCAAGCTGCGGCAGATGATATCCAGCCAGGCGTCGGAGACACGCAAATTAAGAAAAGCGAAGGCCACCCTGCGCCTGAGCGAGGAAAAATACCGCTCCCTGGTGGAACGAATGCACGAGGTCGTGTTTCGGCTGGATTCGACCGGGCGCCTCACCTACCTGAACAAATCCTGGAGCAAGATCACCGGCCGCACTGTCGAGGCGAGCCTGGGCCAGAGGTACGCGGATTTCGTTGCCCCGGAGCATCGCGACGAGTCCTGGGTTCGGTTCACGAGCATGTGCGCCAAAGGCCAGGGGTACCGGGCCGAACTGCCCTATCGGGACAGGAACGGCGCCGAGCGATGGGGCCTGGTGGACATGGAATTCGAGCGCGATGACAAGGGCCGCATCAGCGGCGCCTTCGGCACCCTGAGCGACATCTCCGATCAGAAGAAAGCCGAGGAAACGCTCAGCAAGAGCGAGAAGCAGCACCGATTCGTCCTGGGGAACCTCAAGGAGGTGGTGTTCCAGACCGATACGGCCGGCCTTTGGACCTACCTCAACCCCGCCTGGACGGAGATCACCGGCTTCCCCGTCGTCGAGAGCCTGGGCACATCCTTCCTCCAATACGTGCATCCGGATGATCGCGAGCGCAACAACCGGCTCTTCGGGCCCCTGATCGAGCGCAAAAAGGATTACTGCCGGCACGAGGTGCGCTACCTGACGAAGTCCGGCGGCTACCTCTGGATCGAGGTGTTCGCAAAGCTGGCCCTCGACGAGCACGACCAAATCGTCGGCACGGCCGGCACGCTTTACGATATCAGCGAGCGCAAGACCGCCGAGGAGGCGCTGAGGAACCAGCAGGCGGCCGTGGAAGCCGCGATCGACGGTGTCGCAATCTACGACCGGGCGGGATGCTTCAGCCATCTCAACTCCACGAAGCTGGCGATGTTCGGCTACCAGGATCAGGCCGAGCTTCTCGGGAAGCCCTGGAAGCTGCTCTATCCTCCATCCGAGATTTCCCGCTTCGAACAGGAGATCCTTCCGGCCCTGGCAAGGAACGGCCGCTGGCGCGGCCGGGTCACGGGCCTTCGGCGGGACGGCTCGGAATTCACCGAAGAGGTGTCGCTCGCGGCAATCGAGGGCGGAGGCCGGGTCGGCGTCTGCAGGGACATCACCGACCGCCTCCAGTCGGAGGAGCGAATCAAGAACTCCCTCGAGGAAAAGGAACTGATGCTGAAGGAGATTCACCACCGGGTGAAAAACAATCTCCAGATCGTATCGAGCCTGCTCAACCTCCAGCTCGACTACCTCCAGGACGACGCATCGCGCGCCCGGTTTGTCGAATCGCAGCGCAGGATCGCCTCCATGGCCCTGGTCCACGAAAAGCTCTACCAGTCCCAGGACCTCGCCCATGTCGATTTCACGGACTACCTGCGCGACCTCACCGACAATCTCGTGAGCGG
>JBEKAO010000140.1:0-2826 GCA_050015855.1 Opitutaceae bacterium
ATGCCGGCAATGAAGGCGGCAATCGCTATCGCGACGTACACGGAGTAGCGGGGAAAGGCTTCCAGGCGCCGAGGGCCGGGTTGGTTGCTCGGAACGCCCGGAAGATGGTGATAATCCACCGAGGGGCTCATGGCGTAATCATAAGTCTTATGAGGGCATGGCACCAGTAAAAGAGGGCCGATTAACCATCAAAAAGCCATCAACAGAATCCGCCGCGAAAAACGCGAAACTATCGACCAGTCATCCCAAATCGCAGAAACAGAAACAGTAGCACAAGAGACACAAGGACCCCGATGCCGATCAATGAGCCTGCGAGAACAGGCGTCCCCTGGAAGCTCAGTTTCCACCGGGGAGGGCGGAGCCGCTGGCAGTAGCCGGTCACCGTCACTCGATCCGGCGCGCTGAGATCCGCCTTGAAGGCGGCCATGCTGGGGTACCGATCGTCGGGTTTGCGCTGCAGGGCGTGAAGCACGATCTCCTCGGCTTGCGGCGAGATTGCGGGGTTCAACACTCGCGGCGCGACCGGGTCGCCCGTCGTCCGCTGGAAGGCCGATTGCCACGGGTCTTCGTTCTTGAACGGGACCGACCCTGTCAAAAGCTCATAGAGGATCGCGCCCAGGCCGTAGATGTCGGTGCGCTCATCGATCGGTCCGTTTTCGACCTGCTCCGGCGCCATGTATTCGGCGGTGCCGAAGATCGAGGTCAGCTTGGCCAGGACGTTCCGCTGGCGAATGGGCGGGGAGGCGAGGCCGAAATCCATCACCCGCAGCGTCCCGTCGCGGCAGATCATGATGTTCGCGGGCTTGATGTCGCGGTGGATCACGCCCTTTTCGTGCATGTAGCCCAGGGCGTCGCAGACCAGGCCGACGATCCTCAGCGAATCGCCTTCGGGAAGGGGACGGGTTCCGCGCCCGATGTGGTCAAGCGTGCAGCCTTCCAGGAATTCGGTCGCCAGGTACGGGCGGGATTTCGCGCCGGTCACGGAATAGAACTTCAGAAGGAGGGGATGGTGGAGCCTGAGGCCGATTTCCTCCTCGTGTCGAAAGCGCGTGAAGCAGACCGGATCGCTCTCGACGATTCGCAGGGGCAGCTTGACCGCCACGATCCGCCGCTCGTGGAGCATGTCTTCAGCGCGGTAGATGGTCGCCATGCGGCTGCGGCCGATCGCCTCTTGGATCAGAAACCGGCCGTCCAATACCTTTCCCGGATTGAGCAGGGGCTCGGTGGAGGGTTCAAACCCGCCGCGGGCCATGGGGACGTCCCGGCAGCAGGAAACCTCCGCCAAGGGGGGCGCTGCGCCTGGCGCGCCGGCGATATCGTTTTGGGTCACGCCGCCCATCGGGTTTCGGGCTCCTCTCCCGGCCAGCGGCGATAACAGTTGAAATGCGTCCGCACCTCGACGACGAGGACCCGGCAGGACGCCTCCGTGATCAGGTTGCGCGCCGTCTCGGCGCATCTCGGGCCGAGCCACCTTCGCCAGATGGACGGGGTGAAAGTCGGCAGAAGGATGAGATCCACGTCATTGGCCGTGGCTTCGGCCAGGATCTCCTCGCAGGGGGCTCCGATTCGCACGCGAGCCGACGCCTCGACGGAGGGGCGGACAAATTCGCCCGCGACGCGCCCCAGCAGCAGCTCCGCGCGGCGAAAGTTGCTCCCGCTTCCCCGGAATGGAATCGCATTCGTCCGCCGATCGAGGACATTGAGCAGGACGATCTCTCCCTTGAACGGCGGGACGAGATCGTTGGCGAACGGAAAAATTTCCGGCGGGCACTTCGCGAGATCGATCGGAAGCAGCAGCCGGCGGGCCTTCATGCCGAAATCCCTGAAGGATGCCTGAAACCGTGCATTCATCATGGTTGGGGTTTTTCCGCGGCAAAGGGCAAGGCAAAGACGGAGGATTCGTCAGGACTTTTTCGCGTCCGCCGCATCCAGGGCGAGGTTCAGGAGAAGCACGTTGACCCGGGGCTCCCCGAGGAAGCCCCACTGCGGCGGCTCAATGGAGCTCTCCACGAGAGCCCTCACCCGGTCTTCGCTCATCCCGCGCGCGCCGGCGACGCGGGAGATCTGAAATCTCGCGGCCTCCGGGCTGATGTGCGGGTCGACTCCGCTCGCGGAGGCATAGACCAGGTCCGCGGGCACCGGCGCGTCGGCGGGCAGCTTGCCCGCATCGCGCAGCGCCTTGGCGTTGGTCCGGACGTTGGTCTGGAGCTGCGCGCTCGTCGGCCCGAAATTGCTCCCGCTGCTGGCGTTGAGGCCCGTTGGACCCGTCCCGTAGGAGGCCGCCGACGGCCTCGGCCAGAAGTATTTTGCGCCCGTGAACTGCTGGGCCATGAGTTCCGAGCCGACGATCTTTCCGTCTCGTTCTATCAGGCTTCCGTTGGCCTGATGCGGGAAGGCCAGCTGACAGCACACGGTCATCGCCAGGGGATAGAGGACGCCGGTGATGACCATCCAAACCAGGGTCTGCCGGATTGATTGAATGATGAGCTTCATTGTGTTCCCTTTCGGATGTGCGAAGTTGGAGGAATCACGGCGCCAGATGGACGGCGACGAGAATCAGGTCGATCAGCTTGATGAAGATAAACGGCAGGATGATTCCGCCGATTCCATAGATGAGCATGTTCTTCTGGAGAATCACCTTCGCTCCGAGCGGCCGGTACTTGACGCCCCGCAGGGCCAGGGGGATCAGGGCGACGATGATCAGCGCGTTGAAGATCACCGCGCTCAGGATCGCGCTTTGCGGCGAGTGCAGGAACATGATGTTGTAGGCCTGCAGCGGGCCGAAGCCCCCCTTGTCCGTCGCATAGAGCAGTCCGAACATCGCCG
>JBEKAO010000141.1:0-2819 GCA_050015855.1 Opitutaceae bacterium
GATAATCCCCGGAAAACCGGTGCGACGCGCGCCTGTCCGGCACGGCGACGGCTGAAAGAAACATGCGTCTAGCATGACTTGGTCTGTAAGAGATTGCCTATTCCCGCTCACATGCCAGGCCCCTTGTATCCGGGAGCATAACAGGGAACATAACCGGGAACGCTGTCAGGGAACGAAAGCGGAGACATAAGCGGAGACATAAAGGGTGACACAACCTGTGAAAAAGGCCACTCTCTCACACGACTTATCCAGTCGGCAGCCAACCAAACTCGGGTCTCCGGAAAAGCGCCCGCGAGACCGCGATGAACTGGAGGAACAGGCCGGCATCTTCGGGCGGGACTGGCGCGCAGGCGACCGCGTGATGACTTGGCTTAACCGCCGTGAAGGCAGGTCAGGCGAATTGAGCCGGCTTGTGGAGGATGGCTGGTCCTGGGCGGATATCGGCCGGGCCATGCACTTGGCTGGGATCACCTATCGCACGGGTGAGCCGATCTCGGCCGCTATTCTCCGCAAGAAGGCCTCTGAGGCCAGAGTTGCCGCCCGCGCGAAGAGCGCCCCGCCGCAGGGCAAAGCCCTTTCAAACACGGTCGCGCCCGTGGTGCCGCCGGTCCAGCAACAGGCCCCTCCCCGGCCCTCGCCAGCCCTCGTTTCGCTGCCACCAGCCGAGACAGACTTTCCGATCCAGGACGAAGAGCCGGAGTTCAAACCGGCAACCCTGATCGGACACAGCGGGAGGAAGCCGCCGGAGGCGCTTCCCCCGCCCAAGAAACAGCCCGTTGCAGCCCCTTCCCCGACAATCGACGTGGATGCAGTTCTCGCCAGGTTCACCGGCAGAAAATGATTCCCACTCACAAGGATTTAGAAAATGGCAGCCCCGACAATCGACAAGCCTTCAAACATCACGCCTCTACGCGAAGACGGTGAACCCGCTCCTGCCAGGCGCCCAACCCCCGCGCCGGCCTTCAACTTCGCAGCCGACGATGATAGCGGCCCTGAGCTGGAAATCCTTGGCGCCAGCAAGAATGCGGCAAGCTCGATCGAGGCCATGTCCGGCATAGACCTGTCCGACAAAAGGAAGATCATCTTCTGGATCGGCCGAGGCAAAACCGGCAAGACAACCGGCATCCGCTGGTCGGCCGAAGCCGCGATCCTGGCCGGGACCACGCTGCTCTTGGCGGACATGGACCCGACCAACGACACGTTCTCCCAGTACATCGACAATGTTGCCCGTCCCCCCGAGGCGTCGGACCCTGCGCTCTCTCTGAAATGGCTCGACAAGCTGCTGCAACATGCTTTGCAGCACGGGTTGTCATTGCTGGTAGACCTGGGCGGCGGTGACACGACGCTGCGTCGTTTGGTCACCGAGCTCCCCGATTTGGTCGAGATGTTCGAGGCCCATGGGTTTGCGATCGTGTTGTTCTACACGGTCGGCCCGCAGGAAGAGGACCTGTCTCCCCTCGCGACGATGGAGGGCCTGGGCTTCAAGCCGACGGCCACGGCAATCGTTCTCAATGAGGCGATGGCCGAGGTTGGAGATCCGCCACTTAACGCCTTCGCCCGCATCCTCCGTCATAGCGTGTTCCTGGCGGCGGTAAAGCGCGGTGCGGTTCCGATCTGGATGCCCAAGCTGCTGCCCGCCCAACAGGTCGAAATACGCCGCCTTCACTTCCGCGATGCCGCCAAAGGCGAGCTCGGCCAGGGCAGGACGCCTCTCGGCCCGTTCGACCGGTCACGCGTGCTGAACTGGCTCCAGGCTATGGACGCCAATTTCGCCGGAATCAAAACGTGGCTTCCATGAGCGCGGGCGTCGAAGCGCCCGACCTCTCGCAAAGCAGCGTCGAACTCGGTCACGATATCGAGCGAATGCAGGCCGAGATGGAGCGCGGCATCCAACTCGGCGGGATCAAGAATGACCCGACACTACCGCTCATCAAGACTTTGTCTGCATCACTCGGCCTGCAATGGCGGCTGCACGATCAGGCCGTCAGCTATTTCCGCAGCGCCAGCGACAGGCTTGACCGCCAGCTTGCGGATACGATCGCACAAGGCGAACAGGCGCTTGAAACTCGGCGGATCGGCATTGTTGAGAGCTTGGCAACGGAGCTGACGAAGCTTACGACGAAGAACATCCGGACGTGGAGCCGATCCGTCACCCTCAAGACCGCTCTGACCTTTGGCGGGTTCGCGGTCGCACTGGCACTCGGGGTCGGACTGGCCGGGTATGGCGCAGGCTGGCAGGCCGGGCATACCTCCGCTTTAAGCGCCGCGGGCGCATTGGCCGGCGCGATCCATCAAGCCGGGCCGGATGCCGAAACCGCTCTGGTCGGCATGGTGCGCGCTAATAATGTCGCGGAAGCCTGGGCGAAGTGCCAGAAGACGGCAACGGCCGATGAGGACGGCCGGCGTGTCTGCTCAATGCCGATGTGGGCGGACCCCGAAGGCCAGCCGAGGGGCTGAGCATTGGAATGCACAATGCAATGACGCCAATCCGGCCTATGGCTAAAACTAGGGAAACGGCCTCCTGGCACGCATAGGTGGATAATACTGGAACCGACCGAGCGGAGTTCCCTTCGTGCCAGATCAATCACTTGCGCCGCACCGATCGAATGGGGATTGCTCTGTTCGGGTCATGGTTTCTCTCCGAATTGGTCCGGGTTCCGCTCCGTCGAAACCGGCAGCCCTCCCTGGGGAGGGCGCGGCCGGAAGGGTGGGGAAACTCCGCTGCTGCGTGTTGGGAACGGCGTCAGTCCGTCGCTCCCCCTCCGTCTCTCTTCATCCCCCCCTCCCCTTCCGGCGATAGAGCTTGCCGCTGCCGACCA
>JBEKAO010000142.1:0-2780 GCA_050015855.1 Opitutaceae bacterium
GGACGCAATACTGGTATCCGTTCCGCGACATCGACGGCGTGAAAAACGCCAACATCGACGCGGCCGTCAACCTCGAGGTGAAGGACGGCAAGGCCAGCGTCGGCTTCTTCACGACCTCCGCCCATCCGTCCGCGGAGGTGTCCCTCAAGCTCAAGGACACGGTGCTGCTGTCGGAGCAGGTTGCGATCGACCCCGGCAAGCCGTTCACCAGGGAGGTGCCCATCCCCGCAGGCGCGGACGAGCACGACCTGCGGGCGGCCATTTCCGTCAACGGCAGGGAGTTGGTGTCCTATTCCCCCATCAAGCTTCCGAACGTGCCGATGCCGAAGGGCGTCCCCGATTATCCGCAACCCGCGGACATCAAGACGAACGACGAACTCTACCTCACCGGCCTGCGCATCGAGCAGTTCCGCGATCCAAACCTCTACCCCGAGCCCTACTGGGAGGAGGCGCTCAGGCGCGATCCGGGGGACGTCCGCGTGAACACCGCCCTGGCGATCGACTATTTCAAGAAGGCCCGCTACGCCGATGCCGAGAAGCTCCTGCGCAGGGCGCTGGAGCGGGCGACCGCCGGATACACCTCCCCAAAGGATGGCGAACCCTTCTATTACCTGGGCCTGGCGCTCAGGGCGCAGGGCAAGGTCGACGAGGCTTTTGCCAATTTCTACAAGTCGACCTGGAGCGCCGCCTGGCGATCGCCGGGCTACTTCGAAGTCGCCCAGATCGCCTCCATGAGGGGCGACACGGACGCGGCGCTGCGGTTCGCCGACAGCTCGCTGGACGCGAACGCGCTGAATATCCGAGCACTGGCCCTGAAATCCGCGCTGCTCCGCGCGGAAGGCCGGCCCGGGGAGGCCCTGGCCCTGGCGCCAGCCTTCCATAGGATCGATCCGCTGGATGTCCGGGCCATGGCCGAAGGCTGGCTGGCGGGCGATCCCGAGGCCGCCGG
The DNA here is from genome assembly GCA_050015855.1 of Opitutaceae bacterium. GTDB lineage: Bacteria > Verrucomicrobiota > Verrucomicrobiia > Opitutales > Opitutaceae > Palsa-1447. Next base: position 950 of record JBEKAO010000142.1, read on the forward strand.
GAAGCTGGCCATCGCATTGAGGGACTTTCCGAACACCGGCCTGGAGACAGCCGCTGAGTACATGAACGCAGGCCTGTGGAAGGACGGCTCGGCGATCCTCGGGCAGACGATCGCGGCCGCCCCGGACAAGTCCAAAGTCTCGCCGCTCGCCTATTACTACCTGGGCTATTTCGCGGGCAAGATGGATCAGCCGCAGAAGGCGGCCGAGTACCTCCGGCTCGCCGTCAAGGCGCCCACCGATTACGTTTTCCCGTTCCAGCGCGAGGTGATCGAGGTGCTCGAACAGGCGATGGCCGCCAACCCCGCGGACGCACGGGCCCCCTATTACCTGGGGAACCTGCTGTACGACTGGCAGCCGCAGCGCGCGGTCGAGCTGTGGGAGAAGTCCGCCGCCGCCGGCGCTGATTTCCCGGTCGTCTACCAAAACCTGGCGATGGTCTACCGGCAGCAGAACGCGCCGCGGGAAAAGATCCTCGCCACCCTGGAAAAGGGCGCGCAATTCGGCGGCAATGCGACGATCTTCGCGGAACTCGACCGGATGTACGAGGAGGACGGGCTTCCGCCGGAGAAACGCCTGTCGCTGATCGAGCAGAACAAACCGTCGCTCAACCGCGACGAAATCATCGCGCGCGAAATCAACCTGGATGTCTTCGCAGGCAGGTACGACGAGGCGGCTGCCCTCATAAAGTCCCGGCTCTTCCGCGCCTGGGAAGGCGGCGCGGGGCAAAGCGTGGGCGATTCGTGGGTGAACGCCATGCTCGGCCGCGGCCGGCAGGCTCTGGCCGCCAGGCGGTACAAGGATGCCCTGGAAGCCTTCCAGGCGGCCGGGACATTCCCCGACAATATCGCCGAAGCGACCGCCGGCGCGGCCCAGGCCCGCCGGAGCGAGATCGGGTACTGGACCGGCGTTGCATTTGACCTCCTGGGAGACAAGGACAAGGCGCGGGAAGCCTGGAGCGAATCGGCCAAACCGGCGGCGGATCCAGCCGGCGCTGGGCCCGCGCGCGGCGGAGGCAGGCGCGGGGGCCGCCCCACCGCCCCGCTCGGGGCGGGCGTGCGGGTGGCGCAGGCAGGCACCTACTACCAGGCGATGTCCCTTCTGAAGCTGGGCGAGGCGGATCGCGCCAAGGCGATCTTCCAGCAGCTCGTCGATTCCGGCATGCAGGCGCTGGCTGGCGCGCCGGAGATCCAGGGGATGGCAAGCTCCGCAGAGCGCGCAAAAGTCGGCGATGCACACTGCATCATCGGCCTGGGCGAGCTCGGGCTATCCGATGAGCAGAAGGCCAGGCAGGAGTTCATGCTCGCCCTGCAAGCGAGCCCCGACCACCTGGCCGCGAAGGTCGCGCTCGCCGAAATCGCGCCCTGAGCCCGCCGTGAAGACTCCATTCTCCCGGCGCGACTTCATCCGGACCACCGCCGTCGCGGCCGGCGCAGGACTGACGGCTCCCCTTTGGCGTTCCCGCGCGTTTGCGGCCGCCGCGACCGATTACCCGATTGCGCCCGGACCGTTTGAGCCGACCCGGGAGTCCCTCAGGCAGTACCGGTGCCCGGAGTGGTTTCGCGACGCGAAGTTCGGCATCTGGGCGCACTGGGGTCCGCAGTCCGCCCCCGAGATGGGAGACTGGTACGCCCGGAACATGTACATCCAGGGCCACCGGCAGTACAACCATCACCTTAAGGCCTACGGGCACCCCTCGAAGTCCGGCTATAAGGACGTAATCCCGACCTGGAAGGCCGAGAACTTCGATCCGGACTACCTGCTGGGGCTTTACCGAAAGGCCGGGGCGAAGTTTTTCGTCAGCATGGGAGTGCATCACGACAATTTCGACCT
>JBEKAO010000143.1:0-2731 GCA_050015855.1 Opitutaceae bacterium
CACCACATGAACGGCGTCGTCGCCCGCCGGAACAATTTCAACGAGCCAATCCTCGGGTTCCTCGAGCACGCCTATTCGGAATTCGGCCGGCTCACCGGGCGATTCTACGGTCTCATCACCGAGTACAGGACCGAGGACGCGGAGACCGTCTTCGTTTCCCTCGGCTGCGCCGCCGAGAACATCGAGGCCGCCTGCGATTATCTCCGCGAGCAGCGCAATGCGCGGGTCGGTTCGATTCACGTCAACGTGATCCGGCCGTTCCCCGAGGCCGCGATCATCAACGCCCTGCGGGGAAAAAAGAATGTCATCATTCTCGAGCGCACGGACGAGGGCATGGCCGGCGACAACCCGCTCGCACGCGACATCCGGGTGGCCCTGGGCAAGGCCAACGAATCGACCCAGTTCGGCGGCCCCCTCCCGGCCCTCCTCCCCGCCGAAACACCGCGCCTGTTCCGCGGAGCCTACGGCATAGGTTCCCGCGACTTCAGGCCGGAGCACACGCTCGGAGCCTACGAGTTCTCGGCCGGGCAGACCAGGCGCGCCGACGGGCGCGGCGCGGCCGACGGCGAGTCATTCTTCGTCCTCGGCGTCGACCACCCGTACGCCGTCATAAGCAAGGACACTCCCTCGCTTCTTCCCGACAAGGCGATCGCCGTCCGCTTCCATTCGATCGGCGGCTGGGGCATGATCACGACCGGGAAGAACCTCGGCTCGATCATCGGGGACTTCGGCAAATTCATCTCGGAGGCGAACCCGACCTACGAAGCCGACGGACAGCTCGTGGAGAAGATCCACGTGATGGCGAATCCGAAGTACGGCTCGGAGAAGAAGGGGGCGCCCACCAATTACTACCTCACGGTCGCTCCCAAGAGGATCAAGGTGAATTGCGAGCTGAACCACGTCGATGTCGTCCTCTGCTGCGATCCCAAGGCGTTCACGCACACGAACCCGCTCGAGGGCCTGAAGAAGGGGGGCTCCCTCGTGTGGGAGTCGAGCGACACGCCCGAGGTCGCCTGGCAGCGCATCCCGGCGCGGTACCGCCAGTTCGTCCAGAGCAACGGGATCCGGGTCTTCATCCTGCCCGGCTTCGACATCGCGCGCAAGGCGACCGACCAGGCCGAACTCCAGCTTCGGATGCAGGGCAATTCGTTCCTCGGGGCATTTTTCCGCGTCTCGCCCTTCCTGCAGAATTTTGGAGTCTCCGAGGACCAGTTCCACAAGGTCGTCCACAAGCAGTACGAGAAGAAGTTCGGCCGCTTCGGAGCGTCGGTCGTCGCCTCGAACATGACCGTGATGACCGAGGGCTTCACGCGCGTGCAGGAGATCAAGATCGGCCGGGCCGACGACCCCGACCGCTCATCGATGCGCAATCCGGCCATCGCGCCCCTTGGCGAGCATAACTTCATTCCCACGGCGGGATGCGGCAACATGGGCGGCGGAATTCCCATGCCCGCGGCCCAGCCGGCGCGGGCGCCGTTCCAGACGCTGGCCAAGTTCGATTCCGAGTACCGCGCCGGATACGGCTATCACCAGCCGGCCGGAGCCCTGGCCTCCCTGGGCGTCATAGGAGCGGGCTCGGGCGCCACGCAGTCAAAGTACGTCGCCCGGCGGGAAACCCCCGTTTACATAGCGGAAAACTGCACCCAGTGCATGGAGTGCATCACGGCCTGCCCGGACACCGCCCTGCCCAACATGGCCCAGGAGGTGACGACCGTCCTGAAGACCGCCGTCAACAACTACGTCTCGGACCGCCAGGAGCGCCTGAAGTTTGGGGCGGCCCTGCCCGGCCTCGAGCAGCGCGCCCGCTCGCGGATGAACGAGGCGGTGAAGGCCCGGGCCAAGCTGCCCTTCAAGGACATCATAAAGGAGGAGGTCGCCGCCCTTCCGGAAATTTCCGCCAAGGCGAAGGACGAATTCACCGGCATCATCGACCGCCTGCCGCTCGCCTACGGAAACGTTCCGGCGATCTTCCGCTCGCTCGAGCAGAAGACCCCGGGGGCCGGGGGGCTCTTCTCGATTTTCGTCAGCGACCTGTGCAAGGGCTGCGGCGAGTGCGTGCAGGTCTGCGGCGATCACGACGCCCTGCGGATGACCCGCGAGACCGAGGACTTGAACGCGGTGCACACGACCGCACAGACATTCTCGCGCCTGCTGCCGGACACGCCGCAGAAATACCTCGGCCTTTACAACGACCAGGACGCGGCCGGCTCCCGCGAGGCGGCGCTTCGCAACCACCTGATGGTCCGCCGCAACTATGAGGCCCTCGTCTCGGGCGACGGCGCCTGCGCCGGCTGCGGGGAGAAGAGCATCCTGCGCGGCGTGGCCAGCGTGACCGAGGCCTACATGCGGCCGATCTACCACCGGAAGGCCGACCGCCTTAGGGGCAAGGTCGCGCGCCTGAAGTCCGAGGGGCCCGCCAGGCTCGCCGCCCTCAAGGCGCGAAGCGAGGCCGAGTACAATCTGTTCCGGAGGACCTTCGCGCACGCCATCGCTGGCCTCGGCGGTGAAAACGAGGCCGACACCGCGAAGCGAATCGCCGACTACGAGTCGAAGCACGGGGCGATCTCCGATGAGCAGATCATCGGGGGCCTCGCAGCGGTCATCGAGCAGGACGCCTTCAACCACAAGGACCTGCAATCGGTCGACGGCAGGCGGGCCGACGGAATGTCGGTCATGATGATGGGCGCCAGCACCGGCTGCAACACGGTCTACGGCTCGACGCCACCGTCCA
>JBEKAO010000144.1:0-2725 GCA_050015855.1 Opitutaceae bacterium
GACTGCATCGACATCTGGAGAGGCAAAGCTTAAGTCCTCATATCCAGGAGAGCCAGGCACATAGGTGCCATCGTAAGAGGCCATGGTGGAAAAGTCGGTGTTTGAATAGACCGTGGTTGTGTCGGCCCGCGCTGACAACAATCCCAGTGCGGTGAAACTCAGCAATAGTGCCGCATATTTCGTGTTCATGAATGTCGTTTTTGGTTTTGGGGTTTCGCGGCACTAACGCTCCGCGACGGAAAATCCGTGGGTGTCGGTTTACTGAGTCGAACGAGGGGACGTTCCCATAATTCAGATTATGGGCAGGTTGATTGCTTGCTCGTGTTATGGAGCATCAGCCAAACCAAAGCCGGAAAACGTACGTAATTTTACCCACGACGCTTGGCACGGATTATTAGACAAGGCGTTACAGAAATAATTGTATGATTAGATACACTTATTGCCTATATAAGTGCATTCCATCATCGAAAAACCGTAAGCATTCCCAACACCCGCCAATCCGTCAGAAACAAGCTATTCTATTACCTGTCAATTTCTTGCAGTGGTAATTGAGCGCTGTAAAAAAGTTTGACGCGGTCGTCGGTCCGAGGCTCCTAAACGCGCCGATTCCCGTCGGTTCGTTTTCGTGTCTCAGGACCGGGGAGCCAGCGGCGCCGAAGCGACCGGAGGATGGTAAGCAACCAAGGTCGCGACGCCGGACCCCACCTTGAAATCGACCTTGAATTGCACGGGCAGGTGCCGCGAATCCTGGGATATCCACACCTTCACTTTCGATCCGCGCTTGAACATTCCCTTAGGCGGGCTCTTGTCCATCCGCGGCTCGAGAACGACCGTCATGTACGTGCCCATCGGTGTCGGCACGACCTCGAATCCGGTCGCATGGACCGTCACCACGTAAAAATCGTCCTCGAATAGAACCAGCGCGTCGTGCGTTTCTCCCGGTCGCAGGCCCCAGGTGCGCGCCTGGACGAGGCAGGTGATCAGGTCGGTCGGAAGCCCTTCGGGCATCGGAAGGATCCGCTTCTCGGCGGGGTGGGCGCCGTCGGAATAGGTCGCCGTCTCGTCCGCATAGGAAAAGGTCACCGTGTGGGAGTCGGTTTTGCTGCGCATCGCGCTGGACTCCTCGAGAGCGAGGAGGCGGCCCGTCGGAGGGTCAAACAGCGATTCGGCCTTCGCCTCGAAGGGAAGGAGCAGTCGCGCGATCCCGCGGGTTTCCGTGTGGGTGACGACGCTCAAAAGGGCGGTGGCGCCGGCGCCGCTCGTCGCATGGGCGTTGACGGTGATTTCGCCGATTCCGGGAAGGATGGCCCAAGCGACCTTGTAGGTAAGCGATTCCTTGTCGCCCAGGCCGGCCAAAGGGGCGGCACGCGCAAAAGCGCTTGCCGACAGGCTCCCCAGAAGGAGGCAGTGGATTGGGCGGGAAAATCTCATCGCTGGATATGGGCTATTTCGACTCGCAAGCTGGAAAGCCAACCGAAAAAGTCCGGATCCACGACAAAAATCGCGGCCGTGGCGCGAACTCGGCCTCAAATGACCGTTGGCAAATTGAAGACAGGCTGTTAGTTTGCGTGTTCCGGCCATGGAGGCAGCAACCCACATCCACATCAAGGGGGCGCGCGAGCACAACCTGAAGAATCTCGATGTCCGGCTTCCCCGGGGAAGGTTCGTCGTGATCACCGGGCCGAGCGGATCGGGCAAGTCCTCGCTGGTTTTCGACACCCTGTACGCCGAGGGCCACCGCAAGTACATGGAGAGCCTTTCGACCCAGGCCCGGCAGGTTCTAGACCAGCTGAAGCGCCCCGACGTGGACTTCATCCACGGGTTGTCGCCGGTCGTGGCGATCGAACAGAGGACCGGGGGAAGTTCGCCGCGAAGCACGATCGCGACCGCGACCGAAATCGCGGACTATGCCCGGCTTCTTTGGGCGCTGGCGGGGGTTGCGCGCTGCCCGAAGGACGGGGGCCGCGTCGTCCAGCGTTCGCTGGACGACAATGTGGCGCGGGTGATGAACGAATGTGCGGGCGAGCGCGTCATGCTCCTGGCTCCGGCCCTTCGGGCGAGGCCGAGTGTCCTCCGGGACGAGCTTCCGCGCCTTCGCCAGCGCGGTTTCCAGCGGGTGCGGATCAATGGGGAGATCCACGGCTTGGACGAGCCCCACCTGATTCCGGCGGGGACGGCCTTGATCGACGTGGATCTGGTCGTGGACCGGCTGGTGGCCGCGGCCGACCAGCGCGCGCGGCTCGCCGATTCGCTTGAATTGGCCTTTCGCGAGGGCCGGGACCGGGCGATCGTGCTCGCCCGGGGTGCGGCCTCCGGCGATCCGGAATCGGCGTTGGATTCGGAGGGCAGGCCCGCCGCCCCGTGGAGGGAGATCCGCCTGAGCCAGTCGCTCGCTTGCGAGGTATGCGGCGATATATTCGAGCGGCTGACGCCGCGCCATTTCTCGTTCAATCATAGCGAGGGCGCCTGTCCGACCTGCGGCGGCCTCGGCCGGAAACTGCGTTTTGCGCCCGAGCTGGTCGTTCCGGACCCGGAAAAATCCGTTCGCGAGGGCGCGATCAAGCCCTGGCGGATCGGCGGCAAGAACCTCATCATAAAGCACAACGCCCTTCTGAGGCAGCTCGCCGAGCAGCTTCCCTTCGACGCGGACATCCCCTGGAAGGACCTCCCCGAAGGGACCCGGGAGAGCATCCTGCACGGCGCGGGGGAAAGGCTTTTCGCATTC
>JBEKAO010000145.1:0-2675 GCA_050015855.1 Opitutaceae bacterium
TCGCGAAGATCCAGGGCCTTCGACTCATTCAGGAACCGCGCCATGTGCTTGATCTGCCGGAATCCCTTGGGGCTCAATGGCCGCTCGGCGTCGACGTCCCCGTCAAGGGCGTCGGCATGGCGGATCAGATAGATTATGGGCCGTTCAGAAGACACGGGCGACGGTCACGGCGAGAGGCGCTCCACCGTCCAGCCGTCCTTTATGCGGCGATACCGCAGCCGGTCGTGCATTCGGCTGCGCCTGCCCTGCCAGAATTCGACCGTTTCGGGAGCCAGCCGGTATCCGCCCCAGTTCGGCGGAATGGGAACCTCGCGGCCCTGGTATTTGCCCTCCACGGCCTTGAGGCTCTCGTCGAGCGCGGCCCGCGCCGACACGATCGCGCTCTGGTGCGATGCCCATGCGGCGAGCTGGCTCGGGCGGGGCCTGCTGTGGAAATACGCCTCGCTTTCCTCGCGAGGGATTTTTGAAACCGGTCCTTCCGCGATAACCTGGCGCTCGAGACCTGTCCATGGGAACAAAAGGGCTGCGGTCGGATTGACTTCGAGCTCGCGGCCCTTGCGGCTCTCGTAGTTGGAGTAAAAAACGAACCCCCTGCCGTCGAGCCCCTTGAGGAGCACGGTCCTCGACGACGGGCGGCCATCCCGGCCGGCGGTCGAAAGGATCATCGCATTGGGCTCCGGAATCTTCGCGCCCTCTGCCTCCTGGAACCACTTCTCGAACTGGCGGAAAGGGTCCCGCGCCAGGTCCTTCTCGGACAGGCCCGCCAGGGAATAGTCCTTTCTCATGTCCGCCAGGGTCATATTTCGGTGCGCGGCACAGTGTTGCTTTCTTTGTGCCGGGTTCCAGCCTTTTTCCCTCACCCATGATGTCCACCGCCGCCTATATCGACCGTCATGCCGGCGACCTGCTGAAGTTTCTCCGGCAAATTGTCGGGATGGCGACCGTGAATCCTCCGGGCGAGCATTACGATGCGATCACGCGCCGCCTGTGCGCCGAGCTGGAGGCCACCGGCCTGCAGGCCCGGCGCTTCGCGATTCCCAGGCCGCTTCTGATGCGTTCCCTCCCGGCCGGGCAGCACGGCTACCCCCGCTACAATGTCCTCGGAAACTGGCGCGTGCGAGGCGCCCGCAGGACCGTCCATTTCAACGCCCATTACGATGTCGTGCCGGTCTCGGGACACTGGAGCCATGGCGGGCCCTTCAGCGGGAAAGTCGCCGGAGGCTGGATCTATGGCCGCGGAACGGCGGACATGAAAGGATCGATCGCGAGCCTCATCCTTGCCTTGCGGGCGCTCCGGGCGACGGGCGCAACACCCCGGACCAACGTCGAGGTCTCCTTTACGGCCGACGAGGAGACCGATTCCCTTCTCGGCACCTCCTGGCTCGTTCACCACGCCCCGATTCGCCCGGATTTCGCGGTAGTCATGGAAGGCGGCGAAGGCGGCGCGATATGCTGCGGCCACAATGGAGTCATCTGGCTGGAGGTCGCCGTGCACGGCCGCGCCGCGCATGGCTCCACGCCGGAGCACGGCGTCAATGCGCTCGAAAAGATGTCCCGCCTCGTGGGCGCCCTTGCGGATTACAAGAAGGTGCTTGCGCGGACGACCTTTGTCACGCCCGCGGGAAAGACGATGCGGCCGACCATCAACGTCGGCGGCGTTTTCAACTGCGGCGAAGGGGCCAAGATCAACACTGTGCCCGCCTATGGCGCTTTCTCGATCGACCGGCGCGTCCTGTCGGTCGAGAGCCATGCGGCGGCCGAGCGAGAACTGCGCAATTTCCTCGCCGCCGCCGCCCGGAAGATCCCCGGGTGCCGCATCACCGTTCGGAAGGTCTCGGAAAACTTCGCCTGCTTTCGCGCGCCAAAAGGGCCGTTCTTCGCCGCAATGGCCTCGAGCGTGCGGCGCGTCCGCAAGACCCCGACGGTCTTCAGCGTGACGACCGGATTCAACGACATGCATTTCTTCGCGCATGAGCTCGGGATCCCGACCGTCGGCTACGGGCCCGGCGGGATGGACATCCACGCCGTCGATGAGCGGGCCTCCGTGCGCGCCCTGGTTTCAGCCGCCAAAATCTACGCGGACCTCCTGACGAGTTTTGCCGGTTGAGGACTCAAGGGCGCAGGAGCGCACAGAGGGAATAGAGCCCGAAGGCGAGGATTATTCCCCCTGAAATCCGATTCACGGCGCGCATCCATCCCGGGGTCACCTGCGACCTGAATGATCCGACACCGCCGCTCAGGATCAGCCACCAAATGGCGGAGCCGCAAAAGACCCCGGCGACCAGGATGCCTGCGGAAAGATAATCCGGAGACGACCCAAGCCCAAGGCCCGCGAAAATCGCCACAAAGGAAAGGATAGTCATCGGATTGGCCAGGGTGAGGACAAACGTGGACAGATACGCCGAAAACAATCCCGTTTCGCGCATTTCCGCGGTCCGTTCGGAGGGTTTGCTCATAAACGTGCGAATTCCGAGGTAGCACAGGAAGAGGCCTCCGACGGCATTGAGCCAAAGCCGCTCGCCGACCAGGAATCCGGAAACGGCCGTGACCCCGAATCCCGCGATGCATCCGTAGGCGGCATCCGCGGTCGCCGCGCCCAGCCCGGTCGCCAGCCCCGCGCGCCGGCCCTCCGCGATCGAGCGGCGGATGCAGAGAATTCCGATGGGGCCGACCGG
>JBEKAO010000146.1:0-2668 GCA_050015855.1 Opitutaceae bacterium
CGCCTGTCCAGGGAAAGGAAGAGGCCCGCGGCGAAGATCGTCGCCGTCGGCACCGTGCAGGAGGAGGTCGGCGTCCGGGGCGCGACCGCCTCGGGCTACGCGGTCGATCCCCACATCGCGATCGCCGTCGACGTCGGGCACGCGACCGACCACCCGGACTGCGACAACCGCAAATACGGCGAGACCAAGCTCGGCGGCGGACCGATCATCTGCCGTGGCCCGAACATCAATCCAAAGGTGTGCGAGCGCCTCGTCAGGGCGGCCCGGAAGCTCGGGATTCCGCATCAATTCGAGGGCGATCCGCGGCCGACCGGCACCGACGCGCGCGCGATGCAGATCGCCCGCTCAGGCGTCGCGACCGGCCTCCTCAGCATCCCGCTGCGCTACATGCACACCCCGGGCGAGGTCGTGGATCTCGAGGACACGGAGCACTGCGTCAGGCTTTTGGTCGAATTCGCCAAGGGGCTTGAGAAGGGCTACTACGCCCGCTGGTGAAACGGCCGGGCGGCCGCTCTTCAGGCGAGCGCCCTCTCCCGTTCGACCGGAGTCGGATGGGAATAGTAAAATGCGCTGAACCACGGATGAGGGGTCAGGTTGCTCAGGTTCTTCTCCGCGAGCTTGCGCAGGGCTCCGACGATCGCCTCCGGCCCGCCGGTCGCGCCCCGCGCGAATGCGTCGGCCTGGTATTCGTGGTGCCGCGACAAAAGGTTGGAGAGCGGGGACAGCCAGAATGCGGCGAGTCCGCCCAGGAGCCCGGCCAGGAGGAAGGACGGGGCGAGGGCCCCGGCCGGAAGGCCGAAGGCGGGATTGAACCACGGCGTCCCGGCGAGCCAGGCGACGAGGGCGAAGGCGCAGGCGAGAGCCCCACCCGAGAGGGCGAGGCGCTGCGGGATGTGGCCGCAGCGGTAGTGCCCGATCTCGTGGGCCAGCACCGCCTCGAGCTCGGCCGGCGCAAGCTGGGCGATCAGCGTGTCGAACAAAACGATGCGGCGAAACCGGCCGAATCCCGTGAAGTAGGCGTTCGAATGGGCCGACCTGCGGCTGCCGTCCATGACCTGGATCGCGGCGGCGCGGAATCCCGTCCGCTCGCCGAGGGCGAGGAGCCGCTCGCGCAGGGGCCCGTCCGGCAGCGGGTCCAGCCGGTTGAACAGCGGCAGGATGAAGAGCGGATAGGCGACGGTCATCGCCAGTTGGAATGAAAAAACGAGGGCGAAGCCCCAGATCCACCAGGCCGCCCCTGCCCACCGCACGATCGACAGGAGCGCCCACAGCAGCGGGAAGCCGATCGCGAGCGATAGCGCAAGGTGCTTCAGCTGGTCGCCCAGCCATACGCGCAAGCTCGTCCGGTTGAAGCCGAACCGGGCCTCCAGGCGGAACTGCTCCCACAGGTCGAGCGGGAGCGACGCCGCGGCGAGAAGGATTCCGGCCGAGAGGAGAAACGCGGCGCCGGTCCATGCCGCCCCGGGCGCCCCCAGGGACGAGACCCGCCCGAAGAGGGCCGGCAGGATTCCGCTGAAGAGGACCGCCGCCAGGATCACGGCGTCGAAGATCTCGGAAAATGCGCCGAAGCGGGATTTGGCCAGCGTGTAGGCGACCGCCCGGGCGTAGGTCGGACCGTCCATGATCGCGCTCACGGCCTCCGGAGGCCGGTCCGCATGGCGCCTAACCTCGGCCCGGTTCAGCCCCGACAGGACGAGGGTTCCCGCCAGGCGGAGCGAGATCAGGACGGCGGCGGCCAGCCGCACGGCCGGGGCCCCGGGCACCGGGCTCACGGCGTCTCCTCGTACTCGATCGGCTTGACGCCCGCCTGGCGGGCCAGGGCGATGTCCACCGCGGAATAGCCCGGTGAATTGAGATTCGGCGTGTCGGCCGCCAGCTCCCTGCCGCCGTCCCTGAGCGCCGCCGTGAAGGGCGACGTCCCCAGCATCGTCGTCTCGATCGGGATCAATTGCCCCCCCTGCGCCGCGTCATAGACCGCGACGAAACAATGGCCCGGCGCGAAAAAGAGCACCGGCCGCAGCCCGATCCGCCGGAATATGGACGCCATCAGCACCGAGGCGTCGACGCAATTCGCGCCCTGCTCGCGGACGGATTGATCGAGAAAGCGCACATACTGGGATGCGACGCCGGGTACGCCGCCGCTGGTTGTGGCCAGGTCGGAATACGTCAGCCGGCGGGCCGCAAGCGCCTCCCAGATCGCCTCGACCTGTTCGACCACCGACCTCTCCCCAAACTCGTAGCCCGTGAAACGCTCCAGGTTTCCGCGCGTCGACGCCTCCCTCAGAAGCGGCCCGATCCACGGGTGGTCCTCGTTCACGAATGCCGCGAAACAGATGCTCGTGTCCTGCCACTGGCCCGTCTCCGGGTCGAGCACCCGGGAAACCACCTCGTTGACGGGATGCACGCTGCAGACCAGGGTCGCCTGGGCCGTCGCCTTTTCCCCCGCCGTCACCGTGATGACGAATGTCTCCAGCTTGAGCTGGCCGACCTGGCGGAGGACGTCGAAATTCCACGGGATGTCCGGATTGAGGGTGAACCGGCCCGACGGGGCGTTCTGGGTCAAAAGCAGCGGCTCCTGCAGGAGGTCCGAATCGATGCGCAACTGGAAGGGTTTCCCCACCGGGGCGTTGCGGATTTCGACGCTCAGGCAGTGCGTGAAATCCGGCGC
>JBEKAO010000147.1:0-2647 GCA_050015855.1 Opitutaceae bacterium
GCGCTGCGGCGCTTGGACTGTTTGCGTTTCGGATTGGCCATGGGCGAGATCGATTTTGACTGCGTGCGCTGGACGCGCACGCCTGCGGATAGCGATTAAAGGTGACCGATTAAAGGCCGGGGATGAAGCGGGTCAAGCGTCATCCCGTAAATTGGGTTGCGAAGAACCGGTTACGCCTGTGTCTAGAGAAACGCATGCCCAGTCTTGAAGACCTCACCGAACGGCTCGCGGACCGCCACTCCCTGCTGCCGGAGGAAGTCGCTGTCGCTGCGGAGGCTCTGTCTTCGGCCGAGGTTTCCGACGGCGCCAAGGCGGCGTTTCTGACGGCTCTGGCGATCAAGGGCGAAACGGTCGGGGAGGTTGCGGCATTCGCGAAAGAGTTCCGCCTGCGGTCGGTCGACCCCGGGGTCGGGGCGTGGGCAAAGGGTGCGATCGATCTGGTCGGGACCGGCGGCGACCACGCGGGAGGCTTCAACGTTTCCTCGCTCGTCGTGCTGGTGGTCGCCTGCGCCGGAATCGTCGCGATGAAGCATGGGAACCGCGGAATCACCTCGCGCTGCGGAAGCGCCGACCTGATGGCGGGGCTCGGGGTCCGGATCGAGGCGCCGCCGGATCTGATTCGCGCTTCCTTGGAGAATCTGGGTTTTGCGTACTTTTTCGCCCCGGCCTACCATCCGGCGTTCAAGCACATCAACCCGGTGCGAAAATCCCTCGCCGCAAAGGGACAGAGGACGGTATTCAATATTCTCGGCCCCCTGCTGAATCCCGGGCGCCCCGCCCACATTGTGCTCGGCGTCTATGCGCCGGCCTGGGTGCCGCGGCTGGCGGCCGCCCTGGGTGAACTCGGCACGGAGGCGGGCCTCGTCGTCTACGGCGAAATCGGCGCGGAGCGCGGGATCGATGAACTGACAACCGCCACGTCAAACCATGTCTGCGGGGTGGGCCGGCTGCGGAAGATCGACGCCCGCTGGCGCGCGGAGGACTTCGGCCTCGCCTCGGCGCCCTTCGCCGACCTGCTCGGAGGCGATTTGGAGCAGAACCTCGCGATCGTGGAAGCCGTCCTCTCCGGCAAGGGGCCGCGCGGGCTGGTCGACACGATCGTTCTCAATGCCGCCCTTGCGATGTGGGTTTGCGGCCGCCGTCCAAACGTGAAAGAGGGCATCGAGCCCGCGCGCGAGCTTCTCCTCGGAGGAGACGTCCGCCGCAAAATCGAGGCGACCAGGAACTTCTTCCAGGGAAAATGAATCGCATTTATTTTGGAACCGACGGAATACGCGGCCCATTTGGTGGACCCGTCATCAACGAAGCGTTCGCAAGGCGCTTCGGAATCGCGGTCGGACGCTGGCTGGTGACACAGCCCCCGGGTGGGCAGCGGGACGGGCCAGCCAGGCCCTCGCAGGAAATCCTCATAGGCTGGGACACCCGGCGTTCCGGGGAGCCTCTGGCCGATGCGATCGCGCATGGCCTGGCATCGGCGGGCTGGCTTCCGGTTTCGCTAGGCGTTCTGCCCAGCCCGGCGATCGCGAGGGCGGTCCAAAGGTCGGGCGCGGCTATGGGCATCGTGGTCACGGCGTCGCACAATCCGGCCTCGGACAACGGATTCAAGCTGTTCGCCAGCGGAGGCCGGAAACTCGCCGACGCGGAGGAGTCCGAGATTGAGGAAAGCCTGCCGGACATGGCGGATGCGGGCGGCCGGGGCTTCTCCCGGGCGCGCGATTGCGCGGCGGAGTACGTTTCGGCGGCGCGCGCGCTGCTTCCCGGCGGGGCGCTCAAGGGATGGCGGATGGCGCTCGACACCGCGAACGGCGCGACGTGCGCGACCAGCGCGGCTGCCTTTCGGGAGCTTGGGGCCGACCTCGTGGGGATCGGAAACGCTCCGGATGGAAGCAACATCAACGCAGGGGTCGGAAGCGAGCATCCGGAGCTTCTGTGCGGGAAAGTCCGGGCCGGCGGGGCGCGCATCGGCGTCGCCCACGACGGCGACGGCGACCGCTGCGTTGTGTGCGACGAGCGGGGCGATCTATTGGATGGCGATGAGATGATGGGCATCCTGGCCACCCGGGCTCTCGAGCGCGGGAAACTGGCGGCAAGGACTCTTGTCACCACCGTTCAAAGCAATCTCGGCCTGGACGCGGCCGTGAGGGCGGCGGGCGGGCGGGTGGTCCGCACGCCCGTCGGCGACCGTTACGTGATCGAGGGCATGCGGGCGGAGGGGGCCACGCTCGGCGGAGAGTCCTCCGGGCACATTGTTTTCTCGGAGATAAGTCCGACGGGCGACGGGTTGGTTGCCGCGCTAAAGCTCATCGAGGCCATGCTCGACACAGGCCAGCCGCTTTCGGTGCTTCGCCGCAGGATCACGAAGTTTCCCCAGGCAACGGCCGCCCTCGTCGTCCGCGGGAAAAGGCCGCTCCGCGAGCTGGCGGGCCTTTCGGCGGCGATCCGGGAGGTGGAGGCGGAATTTGGCGCCGCCGGCCGGGTCCTTGTCCGCTATTCGGGAACCGAGCCGCTGCTCAGGCTGCTGGTCGAGGGCCCGGACTCGCGTTCGGTCCGCTCGGGCTTGGACCGCCTGCTCGCGGCCGCGGGCGCCGATCTAAAGTAAGACCTCATTTAAAGTAAGACCTCAGACCGCCAGTATTGAATTTCATTC
>JBEKAO010000148.1:0-3651 GCA_050015855.1 Opitutaceae bacterium
AGGACCTCCCCGAAGGGACCCGGGAGAGCATCCTGCACGGCGCGGGGGAAAGGCTTTTCGCATTCAAGCTTCGCCGGATGAGGGAGCCGAAGGCGCAGGTGTTCCCCGGCGTGATCGCCGATCTGGACGCAAGCTTTCGGCTGACCGAAAGCGAGGGATTCCAGGCGCGGCTGACGACATTCATGGTCAGCGGCGAGTGCCCCGAGTGCCACGGCAGCCGCCTGAACGCCCGGAGCAGCGCGGTGAGCGTGCCGGTCAACGGGGCGGAACTGTCGTTTCCCCAATTCCTCTCGCTCGACGTCGCTGCGGCGCATGAGGCCGCCCGCGCGCTCGTCGCCGCGCGCGGAGCGGACGATCCGCTCCACGACGTCGTGTTCGGGATCGAGCAAAGGCTTCATTTTCTTCTGGAAACGGGCCTCGGCTACCTGACGCTTGACCGGGACTACTCGACCCTTTCGGGCGGAGAGGCGCAGCGCGTCAGGCTGGCGACGCAGCTTGGAATGGGCCTCATCGGGGTGATCTACGTCCTCGACGAGCCGAGCATCGGGCTGCATCCGCACGACAACGACCGGCTGCTGTCGCAGCTCCGGGCGCTCAGGGACCGGGGAAACACGGTCATCGTGGTCGAGCACGACGAGGAAACGCTCCGGGCCGCAGACGAGATACTCGAGCTCGGCCCCGGGGCCGGAATGGAGGGCGGACACCTCCTGTTTCAGGGCACTCCGGGGGAATGCGCCGCCCGGCCCGCAAAGGAGTCGGTTACGGGCCCCTTCCTCGCGCGGAAAATGGAGGTGACAAGGAATGCCGCCGCGAAATCCCCCGACGGGACCTGGCTGACCGTCCGGGAGGCGAGGGAGCATAACCTGCGCGGGATCGACGTCCGGTTTCCCGTCGGCCTCCTCACGTGCGTGACCGGCGTCTCGGGCTCCGGCAAGAGCAGCCTCGTCAACGATGTCCTCGCCGCGGCGGCGGCCCGGCGGCTGAACGGGGCGAAGATCGTGCCCGGCCGGCACAGGCACATCGAAAACCTCGAATTCTTCGAGAAGCTCGTCCGCGTCGACCAGGAGCCCATCGGCCGCAGCCCGCGGTCGAATCCGGCCACCTTCGTGGGTCTGCTCGATGTTTTGCGCGACCTGTTCGCCCAGGTGCCGCTGGCGAAGGTCCGCGGGTACAAGGCGAGCCGCTTTTCATTCAACGTCCGCGGCGGGCGGTGCGAGCGGTGCCAGGGGGACGGCGTCATCAAGCTCGACATGCAGTTCATGGCCGACGCCTACAAGCTTTCGACCCTCGACGCCGTGGGCCTGGGCTACCTGACCCTCGGACAGTCGGCGACGACGCTCTCCGGAGGCGAGGCCCAGCGCCTGAAGCTGTCGCTCGAACTCAGCCGCCGGCAGCAGGGCGCCAACCTGTATATTCTCGATGAACCGACGACCGGGCTGCACTGGGTGGACATCCAGCGGCTGATGGATCTCCTCTTCCGGCTGAGGGACTCAGGAAACACCCTGATCGTGATCGAGCACAATCTCGACGTCATCCGGTTGGCGGATTGGATCATCGATCTGGGACCCGGAGGCGGCAAGAGCGGCGGCGACCTGGTTTTCAGCGGAAACTTGGGCGGGTTGGAGAGGATCGAACACTCGTTCACTGCCCAGGCATACCGCCGCTGGAAGAGATCCTCGTCCGCCGCGTGACGAACGGGTTACATTATTAATTTTTGCCGGGAATGGCATGGCCGCCGCAACCATGGCTGAATAAACCGGACGGGGCTTGCGATCCTGCGGCGCAAATGTTTTATAGGTGCCTTCACCGGGGACAAAAGACCACCCGTCAACCACAGTTCGACATGAAAAAAACAAACAAGTTAGCGCCGTCGCCCGCCCCAGCGGCCGCGCCTGCTGCCTCCTCAAAACTGGCTCCAAAAGCCGCCTCACCCGAACCCAGAAAGTTCGGAGCAACGCCGCTTGCGAAAGCGGCGACGCGCTCAAAACCGCTGGCTCCGCCGCCCGGCCGGGTTGAAGCTCCCGCCCCTCTTCCTCAATCGGCCGCAACGGCTCCTTCCGCCCCAAAGGCGCCGGAGGGCCCGGCCGCGACGGTCATCACCGCAAAAATCGACGTCGGCTTCGGAAACGCGTTGTATTTGCGCGGCGAGGGCCCCGGCCTTGGCTGGAACCGGGGTCTGCTGCTCGACAATGTCGGTCCCGACGAATGGACGATTTCCATCCTGGGTGCGAAGCAGCCGGTGGTGTTCAAGCTCCTTCTGAACGACGCGACGTGGAGCACGGGCGAGGACTTCGTGGCCAAGCCCGGCACGAAGGTTACCGTCACGCCGGAGTTCTGAACGGCGGAGGCTAGTCCGGGTTTATTTCCCGGAGACGCGCGGCGATCCGGCCGGCCGGATCGCCACCGCCAGCGGTGTCTGCGGATATTTCCTCGCAGCGCACCCGGACCCTGGAGAAGGGCCGGGGCACGTAGAATCCATCCCAACTGCGCAGCCGCCAGGCCGCGAAAAACTGGGCGCCCACGATCAATATGGGCGCCTCGGCCCTGCGCGCGACCACGAGGGCCCCCGGCTTCAGCGTATAGCAGGGACCGAGCGGGCCGTCGGGGGTGATTCCGACGTCGTGGCCGGCGCGGAGCGCCTCGACGAGCCCGTCGGCGCCTTCCCGGCCCAGCCGGCTGCTCGATCCGCGAACGGCCCCCATGCCCACGGTCGAATAAAGCGCTGCAAGCCAGGCTCCGTCCTTGCTCGCGCTCACCAGGCCGTAAACGGGGCGATGGGCCCGGTATCGCCGATGGAACTCGGGCGTCAGAAAGAGGCGGTTATGCCAGAGGACAAATGCGATCGGCCGGTCGCTTCTTTCGAACGCCGCCCGGTCAGCCGCGGAGATTTCGAGACGCAGCGTGCCACCCCAGGCCCGCAGGAGCAGCCCGAGCGGCCAGAGCAGCAGCCGTTTCCAGCCTGAAATCGTGTAAACAACGGGCTCCGGTTCGGACATCAGGAATATTGGGGTGGCATTAAGCCCCGGCCGGACCGACTATGCAATTCTTCTAATGAGGCTTGCGAAAGGGGCTGAAATCGCTTGCCCCTTGCGGCAGGCGCGGGGATTGTACGGCCTATCGCGTCAATGCGAAACACACCAGCAATCTCTCGCGGGCCCGCGCCCGCTTTCAGGAATTCATGGACGACAATCCTCCCAAGGAGTCCCCGCCTCCGGGGTTCAACAAGATCGATCTGAGCCAGCTGCAAGGTTTCAGCTTCGGAACACAATGGACCCAGGACAAGGGCGGTGCGCAGGATAAGCGCGACAGGACCGATGCGCGCCCGCGGCCCGACGACCGGCGCGATCGGCGGGCGTTCCGCAGGCCCGAGGGCGGGCCCGACGCGCCGCGCGAGGAACCGCGCAAGGGGGGCGCCGAGGCGGAATCCGGCGCGCCGCAGCGGCGCGAGTATTCAGGGGAGCGCAGGGGCCGTCCGGATCTGCGCGACGCGCGGGGCGGACCCCGGGCGGGGGGCGAACGGGGCGGATACTCGACCGGGCGGGGAGCGCCGTACGACCGGACTCCCTACGACAGCCCGCACTACTCGGTGACCTTCTATCCGGAGGATGCGAGCTTCAACGCATTGGTGAAGACAATCCGGGCTTCCTGCCG
>JBEKAO010000149.1:0-2911 GCA_050015855.1 Opitutaceae bacterium
TCGAAGAAGGCGCGCTCGGCGGGATCCGCAACCGAGCGGAAATCGACGCGGATGAAATAGATCTTCGGCTGCCCGCCGGATTGGGCGCCCCGCCCGGCCAGCTGCGCCTGCCAGAGGGCCAGGGTGCCTTCGACCATCGCGATCGTCTCCTTTTTCGTGCGGTTGATGGACGAGTCGCTGAGGGTCCGGATGACCGACTTGGAGTCGGGTTTCTCGCCCGCAAGTGCGCCGCCCTGCGAATCCTCGACGGTCGCGTCGACGACGATGATCGCCAGTTTCGTGACTCCCCGCCTGTGCACGCGCTCCAGGACCGGCTCCCAGCCTCCGGAGAGGGTCACCTCGTCCAGCAGGTTGCGCAGGGAAAGATTATCCGAAAGGCCGCCGTCCATCAGGTAGATGTACGGATGCTTCGCGGCGTCGAGGTAGCTGCGCGACGAACCGCCCGACGGCCGGACCGGGACGGGCCCGGCCGGCGGCACGCTGCCCGCGTAATTCCTCAGGGTGATGGGCGTGAGCAGCACCGGCACGGCGGAGGAGGCCGCCACGGCGCGGGAAATCGGGAAGCGGCTGAGGTCGGACCCGATCAGGTCGAACTGATCCTGGGTGAATTGCAGCGGGGCGCCGGTGGAAATGTCCGTCGCGTTGATCACCAGGAACGGGCGGGGCGATCCGATCGTTGCGAGGTCGCCAAAGGTCGCGCCGTGGAAAAGGAGCTCGTCGTAGAATTCGGCCGCGAGATCGCTGCGGCCGAAATGGGGCGATGCAAGGCGGATGCTGTTGAGGGGCGAGAAGCAGCGATGAACGAGGGCGTCCTCGACGTCGCGCTTGAGGAAAAGCCGCTCGTAGTCGGCGAAGATGCGATCGCCGTACAGGCAGTAATAGGCCGCGGTGAAACTTCCGCCCGAAACCGCGTTGATCGTGGTCACCTCATCGAGCATCCGGCGGCCTCCCGCCACGGACGTCGCGGCGAGCTCGCGGAGGACGCCGTAGGATAACGCCGCCGCGCGGGTGCCGCCTCCCGAAAAAAACAGTGCGACCATCAGCCCCGTGCCATCCGGCTTGTTGGGAACGGGTTGGGAGCGGTAGCCCGCCGCCCCGTCGATCCGGGCGAGCGGAACGTTGCGCGGGGAGTGGGCGCACCCGGCGGGCAGGGCCGCGAGGGCGGCGAAGGCCAGCAGCCGGAAGGCCGAAGGCCGGCGGCGCATGCCGCGGGCGGCCGGGCTGCCCGGGGTCACGGCCATGATCGCGGGCTTCGGCAATGGCGGACGTGAATTGCTCAAGGCGGCACGAGCCTGGCGCCCGAAGCCCGCCTTGGCGATCACATCCCACCGCGCGGCCCGGCTCAGCTCTTGCTCGCGACCGTCAGCGGAGCGTGGTCGCTGACCCAATACGAGTGGTCCTGGCCCAGGCTGATCGCATCGTCCACGACGCGCAGCGCCTCGCGAAGATCCACATCCATCTTCTTGTACGGCTCGTCCTCGTCCCCGAGCAGCGAGGGGTCCTCATCGTCGTCGTCGGGATTGACAACGGAGGCGTCGTCGCCGGCCTTGGGCGCCTTGATCCTGGGCGGCGGCCGGGGCGCGACCCAGAACTCGGTGTGGGGATAGTCGGATTTGGCCAATTCATCGCGTTCCGCCTTTATCCCCTTCAGGAAGGCGTCGTCCTCCGCCTTCTGTTTTTCGCGCACTTCGATGTTCAGGGGGACCAGCTTCTCCTCCGTGCGGGCGCTGAACCAGTCGACATCCTTTTTCAGGTAGGCGAACTCGGGCAGCTTCGACTGCCGCGCGAGACTCAGCTCGCGCAGCAGCCCGAGAAACCTGGGGTCGAGCGGATGGCCGGTGAAGCTCTTCGCGCTCGGCTTCCGGTCCCAGATCAGGGCGTGCGGCAGGCTCGACTCCCCGATCGGGAGCACATCGTCAACCGACGGGAGGGCGATGTCCGCGACAACCCCCTTGAGCTGCGTGGACGAGCCGTTGGGGAGGTAGAATTTCTGGGTCGTGATCTTTGCGGCCCCCGTCTTGTCCGGAGCCAGGGCGAGATCGGGGAAACTCCTCATTTCGATGACCTCCTGGACCGTTCCCTTTCCGTGGGTCGAACTGTCCCCGATCACGACGGCGCGGCCGTAGTTTTGAAGGGCCCCGGCGACGATCTCCGATGCGGAGGCGCTGAAGCGGTCCGTCAGGACGGCCATGGGGCCTTCGTAGGCGACCCTGTCGCTCTCGCTGCTGTCCACCTGCTTGCGCCCCTCGCTGTCGACCACCTGGACGACCGGGCCCTTTGGAATGAACAGGCCGGCGACGTTGATCGCCTCGCCCAGGTAGCCGCCGCCGTTCCCCCTCAGATCGAGCACCATTCCCCTTGCCCCGGCGGCCTTCAGCTGGGTGATCAGCGCGGAGACATCCTCCGATGCGCTGCTCTTGTCGGCGCCAGGCGGGGCCTCATCCGCCGGCCCGTAGAATTCCGGAAGGGTGATGACGCCGATCGGCACCGCCTTTCCGTCGGCTCCGGGCACCTGGAAAAGCCCTGCGTGGGCGCGGGCGGAGTCGAGCTTGACGACGTCGCGCGTGATCACGATCTGCTTGCGGGCGGAGGCGTCCGTGGAGCCGGACGGCTCCACCGTGAGGTGAACCCGGCTTCCCTTCTTGCCGCGGATCATCGCGACGACCTTGCGAAGCTGGAGGCCGATGATGTCGACCGGCTCCTGGTTGTCCTGCGCGACGGCGATAATCCTGTCGCCGGGCTTGAGCTGGTGGCCGAGGTCGGCGGGGCCTCCGGGCACGAGTTCCTCGATGGTGCAAAAATCGTCCTTCGATTGGAGGACCGCGCCTATCCCGACAAGCTGAAGCTTCATCTGGATTCCGAATTCCTCGAAGTCCGCTGCCGAGAAGTAGTTCGAGTGAGGATCGTAAAG
>JBEKAO010000150.1:0-2623 GCA_050015855.1 Opitutaceae bacterium
CGGGCGCCGGAAAGGACCTGCTGAAGATTGGCGGCGGCGCAAACGAAGCGGATCGGGTACGGTTTTGAGGCGTCGAAGGTCGCGCTCGCCGATACCGCGCCGATCGCCGCCGGGATGATCGGCGGGACGATCTGGAACGACTCCAGTTCGCGGGGAAGGCCTCCGGGCGATGCGGAAATGACGGCGGGCGGCTCCACCTCAATCGTCATGTGCGCCGAGGCCACTTGGACCGCGGAGAGCGAAACGCGGCGGAAGCCCGCACGGGCGATCATCGTTTTCTCCCGGGCGTCCTTGTAAGGCTCGTAACCCGGCCCCGGCTTCCGGAAATGGAGCGTGAGGTAGGTGTACGGCACGATGAACAGGATCATCGCGACGACGATCCACTTCATCGGCCACGGTTTGCGGTAAGCTGGCATCGGACCTGGGCTATGTTTTCGGAAACGAAGGCCGGGTTGGCAATCATCCTTGTTGCATAGGGCGGGGTTCGCGTTTGCATCGTTTGAGCGTCGATGACCATCGATCCCGTTCTGCAGATCCTATCGTCCGAGCCATCGGCCCCTTCAGACGGGGGCCTGGGCAGGTTCGCCGATTTCCTGGGGTTGCGCGCCGAGGTGGTCACGCTGAGATCCGAGACAGACGCCTCCGCCCCAGTGCCAATTGCCGGTTCTGCCGGTGCGCGGGCGATCGCCTTGAGCTTCAGCACCCTCCGAACCTTCACCGGCCGCAGCTGGTTCGATCAGCTTGTTGAGAACGCCCCATTCCTCCTGGTCTACGGATTCTCTCCGGAAACCGGCGAGTCGCCCGAGTTGAAGCAGCTTACCGCCGGGGCGCTCTCCGGGATCGCGACTCTTCCGGCACGGGAGCGCCGGTTCAACGTTCACGACAATCTTCCCGGCGGGCCGTACCCTGTTTCCGGCATGTCCTATACGATCGCCGCGGCTGCGCAGCCGGTCTTTGTGGCGGGGACCGGATTCGGCGCCGCCCGAGTTCATGTCTCCGCCGAGAAAGATCCCTACTTCGTCTCGGTGCCGCGAGGCAGGGGAGCGGTCTTCCTTTTGGCGGAGGAAGCCCTGGTCGACATCGACACCCCATTGACCCCGCACTCGGCGATCCGCGCCTGGTTTGCCCAGCTCGTCTCCCTCTCCGTATTCTTCCGCGGAATCTTCGGCTCGTATTGCTGGACGGCGCCAACCGTCGGAGCCAATCTCATTGTTGACGACCCGTATCTCAAGAAACGGTACGGTTTTATCCGATACGAAGCCCTTTTGGCGGAATTGCGGCGGACAGGATCCGCCCTGACGGTAGCTTTCATCCCGTTCAACCATCGCCGCAGCGACTCCGGCGTCGTCCGCCTTCTCCGGTCCGCCCCGGGGAACTTTTCCATCGCCATCCACGGTTGCGATCATGGGCCCGCGGAATACTCAAGCACCGACGGGGCATGGCTGGAGGGAACCAGCGCGTGCGCAATCGACCGGATGGAACGGCACCAAAGCCGGACCGGGATGCCGTTCGACAAGGTCATGGTCTTTCCGCAAGGCCGGTATTCCATCGAAGCCGCCGGTGCGCTAAAGAATTGCGGCTTTGCGGCCGGGGTTAACACGACAAATTGGGCGGTGGACTGGGCCAAGGCGCCGCTCGCGCTCCGCGATTTTCTCGACGTCGCGGTTGTCCGCTACGAGCGGTTTCCCATATTCCTCCGCCACTTCCCCGACGATGTTTTCGGTTATGCATTTTATGCGCTCTTTCAAAAGCCGGTCCTGGCCGAAGCGCACCATCAGTTCTTCGAAGACGGGTTTGGATTGCTCGAGACGTTCGTCCGCAATGTTGCTCGAATTTCCCCGGCGCCCAAGTGGATGCCCCTGGGCTCCGCCATTCTGTCGAGTCACCTGGTGCGCCGGGATTCCGAGGGCCGGTGGTCGCTCCGCCATTATGTCCCCGAATTCCGGCATCGGAATCTGGCGGGGTCCGACCTGGCATTCGCGGTCGAGAAGCCCGAATCCGACGGTTCCGTCGAAGCCGTTCTGGTCGACGGGAAACCCGTGCCGTTCGAGGTGCAGTCCGGTTGGCTGCGCTATTCGGCTGCGGCCAGGGCGGGCGAGGAAGTGGCCGCAAGGGTCATTTACCGCCCGCACCCGAGGCAGCCGCGGAGGCCGACATTGAAATACAGCCTGGGCGTTTCCAGCCGCCGGTGGCTGTCGAATGTGCGCGACAATTATCTCGTTCGCAACAAGCGGATCCTCCGTGTCGCCGAGCTGCTGCTGAAAAAACACCGCGTCGGTCCTTTGTATGGCGCCCAGAAGAAGCCCTGAGCCGCAGGCCAAAGGGGACATTTACCGTTGCCCCTTTGGAGCGGTGCTGTTTCTTTGGCCGGCTCGATGATACTCTGGTCCCAGTACTTCATTCCGACACTCAAGGAGAGTCCGGCCGACGCCGAAATCGCATCCCATCGCCTGCTGATCCGGGCCGGGCTGGTCCGAAAGCTGAGCGGCGGACTTTACACCTATCTCCCGCTGGGCCTTCGGGTCGTCCGGCGCCTGTCGCAGATCTGCCGGGAGGAGATGGAGCGGGCGGGGGCGATCGAGCTGCAGATGCCCCACCTGCATCCGGTGGAGTTCTGGCAGCA
>JBEKAO010000151.1:0-3343 GCA_050015855.1 Opitutaceae bacterium
ACCGATGTCGGATCCGGCGGCCGTGGAGGAATTCCTTCTATTGAACTCAAACGAGCGGTGGCAATGGAATCTATCGGCCCTCAGCCGAACCAGCCGCGCCGGATCATATTCACGGCGATTGCCGCGAGGAGGAGGGAAATGATCTTTGAAATCGCGCGCAGGCCGGTTGCGCCGATCAACCGGGCCAGGCGGTCGCTTAGGGCGAAGGCCAGGACCACGATGACCAGATTGGCGGCGAGTGCGGCCAGGGTCGGCGCAAGGCCCAGCGTTTGATCGAGGAGCAGCAGGGTCGTGATCGCGGCGGGCCCGGCGATCAGGGGCACCCCCAGGGGGACGATGCCGAAATCGTCGGCCAGCTTTGGGGGCGCCTCGGCCGCGGATTGGACGAGATCGCGGGCCGCGATTATGAAAAGGATCAAGCCGCCGGCGATCCGGAAGTCCCCCTCCGTGATGCCCAGCAACGCGAAAACCGTGGTTCCCAGAAAAAGAAAGAGGAGCGCGACTCCGCCGCCCGTCCAAGTGGCCTGATGGGCGATCCGGCGCTTCTTCTCAATGGGCACGTCCCGGCCCATGGCGAGGAAAACGGCGGCCAGACCCACCGGGTCGATGGCGACAAAGAGCGGGATGAATGCCCGGATGAAAATGGCCAGATCGTGTCGCATGGAAACTTCGCCTGAATTGCCGACCCTTTTTAAAGCCTAGCCCGAAGCGCGCCCGGGCCAAGGATGTAATCGAGCGGGCCCCAGGCCGCCCACTTTCGCCCTTGTTTTGAGGCAGGCGAGCGGACAAGTTGCCGATTCCCCCGTTTCTCCATGAAGATCGACGTTCGCTTAACTCCGGCAGGGCTTCGGAAAAGGGTGGCGCGCGTATTTGAGCTGGCCGGCGCCAAGATCCGTTCGCTCGAGGCTGCGTGGGACCCGTCCAAGGGAACTCCCGTCTTCACGGTTCGCGGGCGGTACGCTTCGCGAGGCTGGACCGAGTGGACGCAGGGCTTCCAGTTCGGCATGGCCTTTCTCCATTATGACGGAACCGGCGACGAGTCTTCGCTGAGGCTTGGCAGGGAAAGGACCGTCCAGTGCATGGCCTCCCGTGTCTCGAACGTCGGGGTCCACGACCATGGATTCAACACGATCTCGACCTACGGCAACCTGCGCCGCCTGATCCTTGAGGGGAAGGCCCCGAACGAGATGGGATATCTCGCATTCCATCGCCGGGGCCGCCGGTGTCGCGCCTTGCGGTTACATCTATTCGTTCAACGGGCCACACTCGCTTTTTGCCGATACGATTCGCTCAATGCGGGCCCTCGTCGTCGCCCACCAGCTCGGCCACGCGCTCATGGGCGAGGGCGACCGGCCCGTCGACCTCCTTCACCGAGCGATCGAGCACGCGGCGACGACGGCCCGGTTCAACGTGTTCTTCGGCCAGGGGCGGGATCGGTACGACGTGCGGGGACGGGTGGCCCATGAGGCGATCTTCAACCGCAACGACGGGCATTTTCGCTGCCCGAGCACGCAGCAGGGATATTCACCGTTCACGACCTGGACCCGCGGAGCGGCGTGGATCATCTGCGGGTTTGCCGAGCTCTTGGAGTTCCTGGACACGGCCAAGGGAACCGACCTCGACCCGGTCGGCGGAAGGCGGGCCGTCACCGACCTGTTCCTCGAGACGGCCAGGGCCGCGAGCGATCACTATATCGAGGGCTACTCGGCCCGGGACGGGATACCGTACTGGGACAGCGGGGCCCCGGATCTCCACAGGCTCGGGGCCTATTCGCGGCAGGACGCGGACCCGTTCAACGAGTTCGAGCCGGTCGACAGTTCGGCGGCGGCCATCGCGGCGCAGGGATTCCTGCGGCTGGGCCGGTGGCTCGGGGTGAACGGGTCAAGGGCGGCTGGGAGAAAATATTTTCAGGCGGGCCTGACGATCGCCGGGACGCTCTTTGCCGAACCCTATCTATCGACGGACCCCCGGCACCAGGGCCTGCTGCTCCACAGCGTCTATCATCGGCCGAACGGCTGGGATTATGTTCCGAAGGGACGCTCCGTGCCGTGTGGGGAATCGTCGATGTGGGGGGATTACCACGCGCTTGAGCTGGCACTTTTGATCCAGCGGCTGGCCGAGGGAAAGTACTACACGTTTTTCTGACGGGCGTGCGCGTTTCCCTTTACGAACTCACCCGGGGGGAGCTGACCGAACTCGTCGAATCCTGGGGACAGAGCCCCGTCCATGCGGCGCGGATCTGGCATCACCTTTACTGGGGCTACGCCGATTCCCTGGAAAAAATGGCCGATCTTCCCGCGCGCGTCCGGGCAAGGCTTGAGGCGGAGACCCGGGTCGGCGCATTGCCGGCTGCGCTGGAGACCCAGTCGAGCGACGGCTTCACGCGAAAATTCCTCCTGGGCCTGGACGGGAACCGGATGATCGAAACGGTGCTCATGCGCTTCACGGGCCGGGTGACGGCCTGCGTGAGCAGCCAGGCCGGCTGCGCGATGGGATGCGTTTTCTGCGCAACCGGGCAGATGGGCTTCAAAAGCCAGCTGAGCGCCGGCGAAATCGTCGCCCAGGCGGTGCACGTGGCCCGCGAATGGCGTCTCTGCGCAAAATCGAACGGGGAATCGCCCGCCGGGGGCTCCCACCGCCTGCGCAACGTCGTCCTCATGGGGATGGGCGAGCCCTTGCAAAACTACGAGGCGGTGATGAAGGCTGTGGACATCCTGCGCGACCCAAGCGGGCTCGCCCTGGGCGCCGAGCGCATCACCCTCAGCACGGTGGGCGTCGTGCCCGGCATCCTGCGGCTTGCCGCCGAACGGCGGCCCGTCCATCTCGCCGTGTCGCTGCATGCGGCGACCCAGGAGGGGCGGCTGGCCCTCGTTCCCGTCGCGAAAAAATGGCCGCTCGACGAATTGATCGCCGCCTGCCGGACGTACAGCGAGACGACGGGCCGGAGGGTGTTTTACGAGTGGGCGTTGATCGAGGGAAAGAATGACTCGCCGGAGGACGCCCGCGCGGTCGGAAGGCTCCTGCGGGGGCTGCCCGCCCAGGTGAACCTGATTCCCCTCAATCCGACGGCGGGCTACGCGGGGGCGCCGTCGCGCTCGGAAGCAGCCAGGCGCTTCCAGCATATTCTCGGCGGCGAATTCGAGCTGCCGAGCACCGTAAGGCAGAGGCGGGGGATCGACATTGCCGCAGGCTGCGGCCAGCTCGCCGGCGGACAGGGCGCAGACTCAGCGCGATTCCCCGCGGCGTGAACGGATGCGCCGCCAGTCGGCGCACAAGTTGGCCGCAGCGCCGGGCCATTCGGGAAATCCGAACTCGAAGCCCGATGCGAGCAGCCGGCCTGGGA